>PHCE01000018.1 GCA_002840765.1 Betaproteobacteria bacterium HGW-Betaproteobacteria-7 | reverse complement strand
CAGCGAGCCGGCGCGATCCGGCAAAACAGATTGAGGAGGCAGCATGAATACCCTGCACGACACCAAACTTTCGATGCTCGACCTCGTGGCCATCCGCGAGGGCGGCACGACAGCCGAGGCGCTGGTCATCGCCCGCGATACGGCCCGCCATGTCGAGAAACTCGGCTTCACCCGCTACTGGCTGGCCGAACACCACAACATGCCGGGTATCGCCAGTTCGGCAACGGCTGTGTTGGTCGGCTACATTGCCGGGGCGACCAGCCGCATCCGCGTCGGTTCGGGCGGCATCATGCTGCCCAACCACGCGCCGCTGGTCGTTGCCGAAGCCTTCGGCACGCTGGCCGAAATCTATCCCGGGCGGATCGATCTCGGCCTCGGTCGCGCCCCGGGAACCGACCAGCAGACCATGCGGGCGCTGCGCCGCGACCGCATCGAAACGGAAGCCGATTTTCCGCGGGCGGTCAGCGAACTGCAGCAACTGCTCGGCCCGCGTTTGCCGGACCAGACGGTGCTCGCCGTGCCCGGCAACGGCACCGAAGTGCCGATCTGGCTGCTTGGTTCAAGCCTGTTCTCGGCCCGCCTGGCGGCCGAACGCGGCCTGCCCTATTCCTTCGCCTCGCATTTCGCGCCGGCCATGCTGTTGCCGGCAATCGACATCTACCGGCGCAATTTCCGCCCCTCGGCCAAACTCGACAAGCCCTACGTGATGATCGGCGTGCCGGTCATTGCTGCGCCGACCGACGACGAAGCCGAGTTCCTGGCCAGCAGTACCTACCAGCGCGTCCTCGGCATCCTGCGTGGCGACCGTCGCTGCCTGCCAGCGCCAGTCGCCGACTTTCTGACCAGCCTGCACCCGCAGGAACGCTCGGCTATCGCGGACTTCCTCGGCGCTGCCGTCATTGGCGGGCCGGATACCTTGTGTGCCGGCCTCAACGCCTTGAAGCAGGCGACCGAGGCCAACGAGATTATCGTGGTGAGCGATATCTTCGATCCGGCGCTGCGCCTGCGCTCACTTGAAATTACCGCGGGCGTGTTCACAGCGGACTAGCCGCCAGATTCGGGGGGTGATCCTGAGCAGAATCAGCGCAAGATTCGCCCCAAACTCGCCGCGTCCGCGGCCCGCAAAATTCAGGTCTGATCAGGCCTGACCAGCCGCCGCAATCGCTTCGGCAATGCGGTGGGTCAGGGCCAGCGGCAAGTCGTGCCCCATGCCGTCGATGACTTCCAGGCGTGCTCGCGGAATGCTGCGGGCGACGTCCTCGCCGCAGGCCACGCGGATGAGCGGATCCTCGCGACCGTGGACAACGACAGTCGGCACCGCGATGGTCCGCAGCAGGGGACGCCGGTCGCCGTTGGCGATCAGTGCGCCCAACTGGCGGACCACGCCACGGGGATTGAAACCGCGGTCATATTCCAGCCCGAACATCCAGCGCAGACGCTCCTCATCGGTCGGATAAGCCGGGCTGCTGATGGTGCGAAAGCGCTGGATGGCATCGGCAACGACGTTGTCCCGGGTCAATTCCCGGGGCAGCGGAGCAAACAGCGCTTGCGCGGCAGTGGGCGTCGGCGGCGGCAATGCCGGATTGCCACTCGACGACATGATGCTGGTGAGCGAGAGGGTGCGTTCAGGATTGCCGGCGGCAACCAGCTGCGCCACCGCCCCACCCAAGGATGCCCCCGCCACATGGGCGGCAACGATGCCAAGGGCGTTGAGCAGCCCGACGGCATCGGCGGCCATGTCTTCCAGCGCATAGGGAACGGCCAATGGCGTGCCACCGCCGATGGCCGGCACAAAGGCGCCATCCAGGTGGCTCGAACGACCGCAATCCCGGTTGTCGAAGCGGATGACCCGGTAACCCATGGCCACCAGTTCTTCGCACAGTTCGATGTTCCAGCGGACCAGTTGGGAGCCGAGGCCCATGATCAGCAAAATGACCGGGGCCTCCTCGTCGCCGAAGGATTCGTAGGCGAGTTGGATGCCGTTCGGCAGGATGACCGTGGCGCTCATTGGCCAGCCGCCTGCAGGGCAAGCCGGGTGGCGCCTGGCGACTCACGGCGACCGATCAAGGCGGCGGACTCACTCATCGATCCGGATCCCGCTGCTTGCTCGAAGCGTTGCGGGTGGAAGCTATCCCCCAACAGCGGCCGGGCCGTGAAACTGTTAATCACGAGCGCCAACAGGCAGCCGACGGCCAAAGAAAACCACGAACGCTTCACGATCCGAACCAGGAGAATTAGCAGCTCGCGAGCTTACGGCAAGACACCCCGCCGCCTGTTGGCAGCCCACGCCGAAGTAATTGCAGAATCCGCCAAACTGCAAGAAGCGAGTCATGTGCTGGTACGGTAGGCCCCCGGCGTACTGCCCGTCCATTTTTTGAAGGCCCGATGGAAAGTCGTCGGGTCATCAAAGCCGACTTCGGCACCGATCACCGCAATCGGCGTATCGGTCTTGGTCAGGCGCTGAATGGCGACATCGCGCCGCAACTCGTCCTTGATGCCCTGAAAGGTCGCCCCTTCCGCATCCAGCCGCCGCGACAGGGTACGCACGGAAAAATGCAGGGCCTTGGCCACATCGGCGATGGCCGTCGGCCGATCCAGATGTTTCTCCAGACACTCGCGCACGTGATGGCTGACGATGTGCTCGGCGAACGATACGAACAGCCAATCCGCCGGCGCCCGCTTGAGAAAATCCGTCAAGCTCCTCTTGGTCTGGCGCACCGGTGCCTCCAGATCCTTTGCTTCAAAGTAGAGCGCCGTCTGCGCCTGGTCGAAACAGGCCGCTCCCGGATAGAGAAAGACATAGACGGAAGCATGCTCGGGCCGGGAATAGCTAAGATCGACCCGGGCCACGGGCATCTTCCGGCCGACCAGCCAGGAAACGACGCCATGGATGAGCTTGAGCATGACTTCCTGGGCGAAGACCTTGAGCACCGGCGTGGTACCGCTCGGCATCAGGGCAACACGCACCAGGTCGCCATGCACGGACAGGTCGACGCTGAAATCATCGACCACCAGGCGCATGAAGCGACTCAAGCGGTAAATGGCGATGCGCAGGCTGGTGGAATCGAGCATGCTCAGGCACAGCAGCTTGAACGCCCCGCCCCGCACCGGCCGCGCGAACATACCCGGCAGTTCATCGTCCAGCTCGCGGGCCACCAGGCGATACAAGATCGAGAACTGCTCCGCCGTCACCCGTGCTGACCCCTCTTCCAGCAAGAGCGGAGCAATCCCCGCCTTTTCGATAAGGCCCCGACGTTTCAGCGGATCGTGCACGGCCGCCAGAAGGTCGCGGACGAAGCTGATGGGTACCGTGATCGAGGTAATTTCTGGCATTTGATCAATCGCTCTCCATAGAACATCGGTGCTCAATATTGGCCGATTGTGCAATCAATTAGGCATGACCGGCAAGCCGCTACTGCTACGCAGTTCGTAGAATCCAAAAGGAATTCAAAGATGTATTGACGGCAAACGGAGAAATTTGCCCCTGTTTCCGATCGCTTCCCAGCCAAATCATTCGGCCCGATCGGCACATTCATTTAAGGCACCAATTTCCAGATAACAACGTTCACGTACGGAGACAAACAATCATGCAAGACAATCTGATTCAGAGCACGCCTTCCGCCTATGGCTACCCCCTGCTGATCAAGCAACTCCTGCACACCCCACTGGCGGTAGCACCGGACCAGGAAATCATCTACGCCGACAAGCGTCGTCATACCTACCGTGAATTTGCCGGCCGCCTCCAGCGCCTGGGCAATGGCTTGACCCGCCACGGCGTAGAAATGGGAAAAACGGTGGCGGTGATGGATTGGGACAGCCATCGTTATCTGGAATGCTTTTTTGCCGTGCCAATGCTGGGCGCGGTGCTGCTGACGGTGAATATCCGCCTGTCACCGGATCAGATCCTGTACACCATCAACCATGCCGGCGCCGACGTGTTGCTGGTCAACCGGGAATTCCTGCCTGTCCTCGAGCAGATCCGCGGTCAATTGACCACGGTCAATACCTTCATCCTGCTGGCCGACGATGACACCTCCCTCCCCGACGGTTTCAAAGCCGAGTACGAATCGTTGCTGGCCGCCAGCAGTGACGAGTTCAGCTTCCCGGATTTTGACGAAAACACCCGCGCCACCACCTTCTACACCACCGGCACCACCGGCCTGCCGAAGGGCGTTTACTTCAGCCACCGGCAGCTGGTGCTGCATACCCTGGCCGTCTCCGGCGCGCTCGGCCTGGCACCCAACCAGGGGCGCTTCCATCGGGACGACGTCTATATGCCGCTGACGCCGATGTTCCACGTCCATGCCTGGGGGCTTCCTTACGTCGCCACATTGGCCGGCGTCAAACAGGTCTACCCGGGACGCTACCAGCCGGCCAGCATCCTCAAGCTGATCACCCAGGAAAAGGTCACCTTTTCCCATTGCGTTCCGACCATCCTGCACATGTTGCTGGCCAGCCCGGAAGGCGCTTCAATCGATCTCTCCGGCTGGAAGGTGGTGATCGGCGGCTCGGCCCTGACCACCGCCCTGGCCGGCGCCGCCCTGGAACGGGGAATCGATGTGTTCACCGGTTATGGCATGTCGGAAACCTGTCCGATCCTGACGCTGGCCCAACTGGAAGCCAGCGACCTGGAAGCCTCCCTCGGCGATCAGGCGACCATCCGCACCAAGACGGGCCGACCGATCCCGCTGGTCGACCTGCAGACGGTGGATGGTGACATGCTGCCGGCACCCAGGGACGGCACGAGCACCGGCGAAGTCGTCGTCCGCACCCCGTGGCTGACGCAGGGTTACCTGAACAATCCGGAAGCCTCGGAACAGCTCTGGGAAAGTGGCTGGCTGCACACCCAGGACGTCGGGCACATTGATGCGCGGGGCTACCTGCAAGTGACCGACCGCATCAAGGATGTCATCAAGACCGGCGGCGAGTGGGTTTCCTCGCTCGAACTGGAAGACCTGATCGGCCGCCATCCCGCAGTCAGCGAAGCCGCCGTGATTGCCATGCCGGACGAAAAATGGGGGGAACGCCCCTACGCACTGGTGGTTCTCAAGCCGGATTTCGCCGGCAAGGTCTCCGCGGAAGAGATCAAGGCCCATGTCCGCGGCTTTGCCGAAACCGGCCATATCTCCAAGTTCGGCGTTCCCGAACACGTGCGCTTCGTCGGCCAGCTCGCCCGAACTAGCGTTGGCAAGCTCAACAAGCGGGTCCTGCGCGAACAGCAACCTGGCACAACGAGCTGAGCGCCATGAGTAGCGAACGCGATTGCATGGAATACGACGTGGTGATCGTCGGCGCTGGCCCTGCCGGGCTGGCCGCCGCGATCCGCGCCAAACAGCGGGCCGCCGAGTCGGGCACCGAAGTCTCCGTCTGCGTCCTGGAAAAGGGCTCGGAAGTCGGCGCCCACAGCCTCTCCGGCGCCTGCTTCGAGACCCGCGCCCTGGACGAACTCCTGCCGGACTGGCGCGAGCGCGGTGCACCACTGCATACCCCGGCCGGCGACGACAGCTTTCTCTTCCTCACCCAAGGCAAGGCCTGGAAGCTGCCGACACCGCCGCAGATGCACAACGCCGGCAACCACATCATCAGCCTCGGAAATCTCTGTCGCTGGCTGGCCGAGCAGGCGGAAGCCCTGGGCGTCGAAATCTACCCCGGTTTCGCCGCCGCCGAAGTGCTCTACCACGAGGATGGCTCGGTCAAGGGCGTGGCGACCGGCGACATGGGCATCGGCAAGGACGGCGAGCCCACCGCCAACTACCAGCCGGGCATGGAACTGCATGCGCGCCAGACGATCTTCGCCGAAGGCTGCCGTGGCTCGCTGACGCAGATGCTCTTCGACCGCTTTCAATTGCGTGACGGCGTCCAGCCGCAGACCTACGGCATCGGCATCAAGGAACTGTGGGAAGTCGATCCGGCCCGCCATCAGCCCGGCAAGATCGTGCATACCGTTGGCTGGCCCCTGGCTGCCGACACCTACGGCGGCTCCTTCCTCTACCATCTGGAAGACAACCAGGTCGCCGTTGGCTTCGTCGTCGGGCTGGATTACCAGAATCCCTGGCTGTCGCCCTACGAGGAATTCCAGCGCTTCAAGACCCACCCGGCCATCCGCGCCACCTTCGAGGGTGGACGGCGCATCGCCTACGGCGCCCGGGCGCTGTCCGAAGGCGGGCTGCAGTCGATTCCCAAGCTCAGCTTCCCCGGCGGGCTGCTGATCGGCGATACCGCCGGCTTCCTCAACGTCGCCAAGATCAAGGGCAGCCACACCGCCATGAAGTCCGGCATGCTGGCCGCCGAAGCTGTCTTCGAGCTGCTGCAGACCGACGCCGGCAACGAAGCGACCGCCTACCGCACCCGCCTCGAACAGAGCTGGGTATGGCCGGAACTGCACGCCGTGCGCAACATCCGTCCGGGCTTCAAGCATGGGCTATGGGCCGGTCTGGCGCTGGGTGCCATCGACACCTTCCTGTTCCGCGGCAAGGCACCGTGGACTCTGGGTCACCACGCCGACCACACGGCGTTGCAGGAGAAGTCCGCCTGCTCGCCGATCACCTATCCCAAGCCGGACGGCAAGCTCACTTTCGACCGACTGTCTTCGGTCTTCCTCTCGGCCACCAACCACGAGGAAAACCAGCGCTGCCACTTGCAACTCAAGGACAGTACGGCACCGATCGACATCAATCTTGCCCGTTTCGGCGCCCCTGAAACGCGCTATTGCCCGGCCGGCGTGTACGAAATCGTCGGCGAGGAAGAGAAAAATCCGCGCCTGCAGATCAACGCCCAGAACTGCCTTCACTGCAAGACCTGCGAGATCAAGGATCCGACCCAGAACATCGTGTGGACGGTTCCGGAAGGCAGCGGCGGGCCGAACTACCCGAACATGTAAGTCACAACCGGAGTTTCACGTTTCGCCGAATTTCGGCGAAACCTTTAGTCAATGGAGACATTAATGCAAAGACCGAATTTCCTGATCCGCCGCGTCGCGGTGCTGGGCGCCGGCGTCATGGGCGCCCAGATCGCTGCCCATCTCGCCAATGCCGATGTGCCGGTGGTGCTGTTCGACCTGCCGGCCAAGGAAGGCAACAAGAACGGCGTCGTCAAGAAGGCCATCGACGGCCTCAAGAAAATGCAGCCCGCGCCCTTCGCCAGCAAGGGCCGCGTGGCTCATGTGGACATGGCCAATTACGAGGAGCATCTGGCGCAACTCGCCGAATGCGATCTGATCATCGAGGCCATCGCCGAGAAGATGGAATGGAAGGACGACCTTTACCGCAAGATCGCCCCGCACATCGCGCCGAACGCCATCATCGCCTCCAACACTTCGGGCCTGTCGATCAACCGTCTGGCCGAGACCCTGCCGGCGACAGCGCGCAACCGCTTCTGCGGCATCCATTTCTTCAATCCGCCGCGCTACATGGCGCTGGTGGAACTGATCGCCACTCGCGACACCGACGCCGCCACGCTGGACAACCTGGAATCCTGGCTGGTTTCCCGGCTGGGCAAGGGCATCGTGCGCGCCAAGGACACCCCCAATTTCGTCGCCAACCGGGTCGGCGTCTTTTCGATTCTGGCGGTCATGCATCACACCGAGCGCCTCGGCCTCGGCTTCGACACGGTGGACGCGCTGACCGGCCCGAAGATCGGTCGCGCCAAGAGCGCCACCTACCGCACAGCGGACGTGGTCGGCCTCGACACCATGACCAATGTCATCCGCACCATGCACGAAACGCTGCCCGATGACCCGTGGTTCCCCTACTACCAGGCGCCGAGCTGGCTGTCGGCACTGATTGCCCAGGGCGCCCTCGGTCAGAAGACCAAGGGCGGCATCTTCAAGAAGGTGGGCAAGGACATCCAGGTACTGGATCCGAGCAGTGGCACCTACCTGCCCTCCGTCGGCGAAGTCGCGCCGGAGATCGAGGAAATCCTCAAGCTCAAGGACCCGGCCGAGCGTTTCAAGCGCCTGCGTGAAGCACGCCATCCGCAAGGGCAATTCCTCTGGGCCATCTTCCGTGACGTTTTCCACTACATCGCCGTCCATCTCGAAGATATCGCCGACAACGCCCGCGACGTCGATTTCGCCCTGCGCTGGGGCTTCGGCTGGGCGCAAGGCCCCTTCGAAACCTGGCAGGCGGCTGGCTGGAAGACCATCGCCGACGCCATCCGGGCGGATATCGCCGCTGGCCTGACAATGAGCTCCGTGCCGCTGCCGGCCTGGGTCTTCGAGCGTGACGGTGTGCACGAGGCTGCCGGCTCCTGGTCGGCCGCCGAGAGCACCCTGAAGCCGCGCTCCACGCTGGCGGTGTATGGCCGCCAACTCTATCCGGAAACCGTCCTCAGCGAAGCCGCCGCCAACCCCGGCACCACAATCTGGGAAAACGACGGCGTGCGCCTGTGGACCCACCCGGTCGACACGAGCATTGCCATCGTCTCCTTCAAGGCGAAGATGCATGCCATCGGCGGCGAGGTGCTGGACGGCGTGCTGGAAGCCGTTGCCCGCGCCGAAAAGGATTTCGCCGGCCTGGTGCTGTGGCACGAAGCGCCCTTCGCCGTCGGCGCCAACCTGAAGCAGGTGGCTGACGCCTGCAAGGACAAGGCGATCGACTTCCTCGACGCCTATCTGAACAAGTTCCAGCAAGCCACGGGCAAGATCAAGTACGCCCAGGTGCCGACCGTCGCCGCCGTACAGGGCATGGCGCTCGGTGGCGGTTGTGAGTTCGTGATGCATGCGGCGCACCGCGTGCTGGCCCTGGAAAGTTACGTCGGCCTGGTCGAAGCCGGCGTCGGGCTGATCCCGGCCGGTGGCGGCTGCAAGGAATTCGCGTTGAGCGCCGCCAAGGTCGCGGCGACCCAGGCCGGTAACGATCCCTTCCCCTTCCTGCAGAACGCTTTCATGACCGTCAGCATGGCCAAGACCAGCGCCAGCGCCCTGGAAGCACAGGAACTCGGCTTCGCCAGGGAAGCGGACGACATCGTCTTCAACCCCCACGAGCTGCTCTACATCGCCATCCGTCGCGCCCGTGCCATGGCCGAGGCTGGCTACCGCCCGCCGCTGCGCGCCCGCAACATCCCGGTCGCCGGCCGTCCCGGCATTGCCACGCTGGAAATGACGCTGGTGAACATGAAGGAAGGCGGTTTCATTTCCGCTCACGACTACCGGGTCGCCCGCTCCCTGGCGGTGGCCCTGTGCGGCGGCGAGGTGGATCAGGGCACGCTGGTGGACGAGGACTGGCTGCTCGCCGTCGAGCGCCGCGAGTTCCTCGCCCTGCTGCAAGAAGATAAAACTGTCCAGCGCATCGTGCACATGCTGGAAACCGGCAAACCGCTTAGGAACTAGTTGCCAGTAGTCAGTTGCCAGTTACTAGCAAAAAAACTGGCAACTCAAACCTACTAGCAACTAACAACTACCAAAGGATCTCAGATGAGCAAACAAATTCAAGACGCCTATATCGTCGCCGCCACACGCCTGCCTGTCGGCAAGCGCGGCGGCATGTTCAAGACCACCCGCCCGGACGACATGCTCGCCCATGCCTTGAGGTCCGTCATGGCCCAGGTGCCGGCCATTGATCCGGCCCTGGTCGATGACGCCATCGTCGGCTGCGCCATGCCGGAAGCCGAACAGGGCATGAATGTCGCCCGCATCGGCGTGCTGCTGGCCGGCCTGCCGCAAAGCGTTTCGGGGGTGACCATCAACCGCTTCTGCTCTTCCGGCCTGCAGGCTGTCGCCATGGCGGCCGACCGCATCCGCCTGGGCGAAGCCGACGTGATGCTGGCCGCCGGCACCGAGACCATGAGCCTGATGAGCAACATGATGGGCAACAAGGTTTCGCTCAACCCAGCCGTCTTCGACACCGACGAGAACATCGCCATCGCCTACGGCATGGGCCTGACCGCCGAGCGGGTCGCCCAGCGCTGGAACATCTCGCGGGATGAGCAGGATGCCTTCGCCGTGGCCTCGCACCAGAAGGCCATCGCCGCCATCGCTGCCGGCCACTTCAAGGCCGAGACGACGCCGCACACCATCCGCAACTACCTGCCCGACTCCGCCAGCGGCGCGGTGCGTCTGCGCGAGCGAATCGTCGACACCGACGAAGGCCCGCGTGCCGACTGCACCCGCGAAGGGCTGGCCAAGCCGCGGCCGGTATTCTTTGGCAAGGGTTCCGTCACCGCCGGCAATGCCTCGCAGATGTCCGACGGGGCCGGCGCCGTGCTGCTCGTGTCTGAAAAGATCCTCAAGCAGTACAACCTCACCCCCCTGGCCCGCTTCGTCGGCTTTGCGGTGGCCGGCGTGGCGCCCGAAATCATGGGCATCGGGCCGATCGCCGCCATTCCCAAGGTGTTGAAGCAGACCGGCGTCAAGCAGGATGATCTCGACTGGATCGAACTGAACGAAGCCTTCGCCGCCCAGGCCCTGGCGGTCATGCGCGACCTCGAGATCAATCCGGCCAAGGTCAATCCGCTGGGCGGCGCCATCGCCCTCGGCCACCCGCTCGGCGCCACCGGCGCTATCCGCACGGCAACGCTGCTGCACGGCATGCAGCGCACCGGCGGCAGGTACGGCCTGGTATCGATGTGCATCGGCACCGGCATGGGGGCGGCCGGCGTCTTCGAGCGGGTCTAGCCTTCGTGGGGAGTTGGGGAGGCTATGCCTCCCCGGTTCCTATTGGTTCAACAAGATGGCCAGTTCCCAGCCCGCTGCCTTCAAGTGCATCCGCAATCTCGGCGCGCGAGGACAGGCCGGCGCAGACGCCAGGCACTCGAAACCCTGCGGCTACTCCTCCAGGTTGGTGTGTATCGAGCAGACGATCACCCGGTTACGCAGAGTCGTGAAACCCAGAGCCAGGGGCGCAAGTAGGTGCGGTTATCGCTGTTCTGACATGCAAGAACCCTTGGTACGATGGCGCCGGGAGGCGAAGAAGCGGACCACAGCAAGCTTCAATGGCGACAAGTTGGCGGCCCTCGTGCAGACAAAGCGCTGCTGACGCTTACTTAAGCAATCCCTCGGCCGTCATCGCCGCCACCACCGCCGGCCGGGCTCCAACGCGCTTGTGGAATGCCGCCAGTGCCGCCAAATCCGACAAATCCATGCGGAGGAAGCCGGCCCAGTTAACGACGGCAAAAAGGTACGCGTCGGCAACGCAGAAATCGCCACCAGTCAGATAGTCGCGACCGGTCAGCGCCTTGTCGACGAAAGCGAAGCGACTCCCGATCTTGGCCTTCGCTGCAGCCTTCCAGTCGTTCGAGGCCTGAGGATCGAAGAGCGCACTGAAATTCTTGTGCAATTCGGTACCGATGAAAGTCAGCCATTCCTGCACACGGGCACGTTCCACGGTGCCAGCCGGCGGCAACAGTCCGGCCTCCGGCTTGAGGTCAGCCAGGTACTGGAGGATGGCCGGGCCTTCGGTGAGCAGTTGGCCGTCGTCAAGCAACAGGGCCGGCACGTAGCCCTTGGGATTGATGGCATAGAAATCGGCGCCATCCGCGGTGACATGGGCCTTGATATCCACCCGCTCAATGTCATGTGTCAGGCCGAGTTCGCGCAGGACGATGTGCGGAGAAAGGGAGCAGGCACCCGGGGAAAAGTAGAGTTTTGTTTACTCCTTGGTTGCAGGGGTTGGACATACTGAATAATCCAGAATAAGCGGCGAATTAGCCGATCAAGAGCCTCGCCTCCGTAACCCTACCGTCATGGAAGAAGACCTGTCTGCAAATATAGGCCGACTGAACGTCGCAATCACCACCGACGCACCCAGTCAGAACATCTGCGGCGCCGGCCTGGCGAGATGAAATCCTTGAGCGTAGGCGACACCCATCGTCCGCGCGGCTTCGTTCTCAATGAATTTCGCGATCGTAAAAATCCCGATTTCCTGACAAAGGCGTGTCAAATTGCGCGCCAGGGTTCGGTCTACGGGTGAATGCACGATGCTGTTCTCAAATTCCCCATCGATCTTGACGAAATTGAAGGACAGTTAGCGCAGGTAGTGGAAAGAATCCCAGCATAAGGGGATTGAGCCTTTACCCTCATCCCCTTCATAGGGGATGGAATATAGGCTGCGATTGGCGGCTGATTTTTTCGTGCAGAGCCGGGGCGGGCAAGTCAGCGCGGCGCAGCGCGCTCTGAAAACACTCAGCATCCCCGTTGCCGGGATGCTCCAACCGCCAACGTGATCGACAGGCAGGCTGCTCAAATGCCCTTGGCACGGGCCATGGTCATGGCCGTATCCTCGATCATGTCCTCCTGCCCGCCGACCATACCGCGGCGGCCCAGTTCGACCAGGATGTCGCGCGCCGGCACACCGTATTTCACGGCGGCCCGCTTGGCGAACAACAGGAAGGAGCCATAGACGCCGGCATAACCCAGGGTCAGCGCATCGCGGTCGATGCGGATCGGGAAATCCATGATCGGCACCACCAGGTCTTCGGCGACATCGGTGATCTTCGCCACGTCGACACCGGTCTGGATCCCCATCAGGCTGCATACGGCGATCAGCACTTCCATCGGCGGGTTGCCGGCACCGGCCCCCAGGCCGGCCGCCGCGGCGTCGATGCGGTTGGCACCGGCTTCGACGGCGGCGATGGAGTTGGCGACGCCCATGGCCAGGTTGTGGTGGCCGTGGAAGCCGAGTTCGGTTTCCGGCTTCAGCGCCGCACGCACGGCCGACAGGCGTTCCTTGACGCCGTCCGGCAGCAGGTGGCCGGCCGAGTCGGTGACGTAGATGCAGTTGGCGCCGTAGCCTTCCATCAACCTGGCCTGCTTGACCAGGCCTTCAGCACTGTTCATGTGGCTCATCATCAGGAAGCCGACTGTGTCCATGTCGAGCTTGCGGGCCATGGTGATGTGCTGCTCGGAGACGTCGGCCTCGGTGCAGTGGGTGGCGACGCGGATGGTGTGCACACCCAGCTCGCGGGCCATCTTCAGGTGATCGACGGTACCGATGCCGGGCAGCAGCAGGGCCGAGACCTTGGCCTGCTTCATCCGCGGGATCACCGCACCGAGGTATTCCTCGTCGGTGTGGGCCGGGAAGCCGTAGTTGACCGAGGAACCGCCGAGGCCGTCGCCGTGGGTGACTTCAATCAGCGGGACGCCGGCCTCGTCGAGGCCACAGGCGATGGCGATCATCTGCTCGAGGGTCATCTGGTGGCGCTTGGGGTGCATGCCGTCGCGCAGGGTCATGTCATGGACGGTAATATTCTTGCCGCGTAGGGTCATTTCTTTTTCTCCTTAGGCTGCTGACATCGCGTCAATGCGCTGCTCAAGCTTGAGCATGCCGTTGATCATTACCTCGGCGAACATTTCAGCGGTACGGGCCGCCGCCGCGGTCATGATGTCGAGGTTGCCGGCATAGGTCGGCAGGAAGTCGCCAAGGCCCTGCACTTCGAGAAAGACGGAGACGCGGTTGCCGTCGAAGACCGGGCCATTGACCAGGCGGTAGCCGGGCACGTATTTCTGAACTTCAGCAATCATGCTGTGGATCGAGTCGGTGATCCGCGCCTGATCCGGCGTGCCTTCGGTCAGGCAGTGCACGGTGTCGCGCATGATCAGCGGCGGTTCGGCCGGGTTTATGATGATGATCGCCTTGCCCTGGGCGGCGCCGCCGACCTGCTCGATGGCGCCCGAGGTGGTGCGGGTGAATTCGTCGATGTTTTTCCGCGTGCCGGGGCCGGCGCTCTTCGAGCTGATGGTGGCAACGATTTCGCCGTACTTGACCTTCTGCACCCGGGAGATGGCGGCGACCATGGGGATGGTGGCCTGGCCGCCGCAGGTGACCATGTTGGCGTTCATTTCCTGGCGCCCGACCAGTTCCTTGAGATTGACCGGCGGAACGCAGAAGGGCCCGATGGCGGCCGGCGTCAGGTCGATCATCAGCACGCCGAGGGCGTTGAGCTTGCGACTGTTCTCGGCGTGGACATAGGCCGAGGTGGCGTCAAAGGCGATCTGGATATTGTCGGCCAGCACGTGCGGCAGGAGTCCGTCGACGCCGTCGGCAGTGACCTTGAGTCCCATCTCGACGGCGCGCTTGAGTCCTTCCGATTCTGGATCAATACCGACCATCCAGGCCGGTTCCAGATAGGGGCTGCGCTTGAGCTTGTACAGCAGATCGGTGCCGATGTTGCCCGGACCAATCAGCGCGCAACGGATTTTGTTCGCCATGTTTGTCTCCGCGAATGAGTTATTGGGGTTGTGAATTCAAGCAAACCGGATGGCGCAACTGCCGAGTCCGCCGATGCTGACCCTGAGCTGATCCCCGGCGCCAACCGGGACCATGGCGCCGAGCGCCCCCGAGAGCACGACTTCACCGGCCTTCAGGGGAATGCCGAGCCGGCCGAGGGTATTGGCCAGCCAAACCATGGCATTGACAGGGGAATTCATCGTGGCGGCGCCGGCGCCGGTGACGACGACCTCGCCGTTTTTCTCCAGCACCATGCCGCAGGTGATCAAATCGGCCTGGCGCACATCGATCAGGCTGCTGCCGAGCACGAATCCACCGCACGAGGCGTTGTCGGCGACGGTGTCCTGAATCCTGATTTTCCAGTCGCGGATACGCGAGTCGACAATCTCGAAACAGACCATGACGCCTTCCGTCGCCGCCAGGATTTCAGCAGCGGTGACGCCCGGCCCCATGACATCCCGCTTCAGGACAAAGGCGATCTCGCCTTCCGCCTTGGGTTGGATCAGCGTCTTGCTGTCGATGGCCTGCCCTTCCGGGTAAGCCATGCCGTCGAGCATGTAGCCGAAATCCGGCTGGCCGACGCCGAGCATGCTCATCACCGCCTTGCTGGTGACGCCGATCTTCTTGCCGACGACTTTTTCACCTTTGTCGAGGCGATGCGAGATCATCCGCTGCTGGATGCGGTATGCATCCTCGATGGTGATGTCCGGATGGCGGTTGGTCAGGGGTTCGACCGCTTCGCGCGAAACCAGGGCGCGATACAGCTCGTCGCCCAAGTCATTAATCAGGGTTGGCTCCATTTTTTCTCTCGTATGCTCAAGCCGCTGCAGAAATCAACCGATTGCCCAGCGCCTCAACGGCGCTCTCGCCCTTGACGGCATCGCCGGACAGGAAGCTGATCGCCTCACGATTGAACAGTCGCGGATGCTCGACCTGCGCCCAGTGGCCACAGCGGGCAATCAGGATCGTCCGGCAATCAGCCACTCCCTGGGTCAGCGGAATGGCCGTATCGACCGGACAGAACTTGTCGTCGGTGCCCCAGAAGACCAGCGTCGGACAATGGATTTCGCCGAGGCGGGAGACGAGATTGTCGACCTTCAGAGTCTTGTACACCTGGCGCGGCTGGGTCAGCGCCACGTGGAAGCGTTGCTCGACCAACTCCCGGGAAAGCTGGGAAGGATCGAAAAGCTGTTTGTCGAAGACCCCCTGCAGCTTTTTGAAAGTCGGCCCGCCGGGACCGAGTTGCGACCACATCATGGCCTGTATCCCCGGCATCCGCAGGTAGCGCAATCGGGGAGCCAGACCACCGGGAGCAAGAAGAACCAGACGATCCATAAATTCCGGATAGTCCATGGCGAAGCGCATCGACACCGCCCCCCCCAACGAATTGCCAACCAGGGACACGCGGGAAAGTTTCAACTTGTCCACAAACTGCTTCAGGGCTGGAACGTGCAAATCCAGAGTGTAGTTTTTGTCCGTCGGCTTGCTCGAATCGCCGTAGCCCAGCAGATCCACCGCAATCGCCCGGAAGCCGGCCCGGGCAAAGGCTCGCATGTTGTCGGCAAAGTTGCTGTGGCCGCTGGCACCGGGCCCACTGCCGTGAACAAAGATGACGGGGGGACCTTCTCCGCATTCCGCGTAGTGCAGGCTGAGCCCGTCGCCAATTTCTACAAAGCGCCTGTCGATCAATTTTTTCTCCAATCGGGAAATGAGTGCCGTGACTGTCCCGGAACCGCCAGCGACGGCTCCGGAACCCGTTCTCTCGGGAAACGCTTCGGTCAGACCTGACCCGGATAGCCGTACATGAACGGCGGCAGCGCATCGGCTTGTCCCAGCAGGTAGCCGCCGAGAACGCCGGCGTTGTCGTCGGCGTTCTGCGTGATGTGGTTGGCGCCGACCAGCGTATCGCGCAGGATGCGCTGCATGGGATTGCCCATGAAAATGCCGCGGGCCGACGTAGCCTTGTAGAGCAGCAGCACCGCTTCCTCGCACTCACGGCCGATACGGGCGGTATCGACCGTGTAATGGACCCGCTTGTCGACCGGAATCGGCTCACCGCGCGATACATAACCGATCACCTCCTCGGCGATCGCAGCCAGGCGCATGCGGCAGCTGCGAACCTTGGACACGGCGTTGCCCAGCCGATCCTTGACATAGGGGCTCATCGCCGCCTGCGCCACGCCGTTGATGTTGGTGCGCACCTTCATTTGCTCGACATAGACATCGATCGCCCCCTGGGCGAAGCCGATCAGCACCGCCGGCACCGACGAGTAGAAGGCGAATGGGAAGGGAACACGGAAGGGCAGCGGCCGCTCCATGTAGTGCGCGTCGACCGTGCTGTGCACCCGGTAGTCGGGGACGAAGACATCCTTGACCAACAAGCTCTTGCTGCCTGTGCCAGCCAAGCCGAAGACGTGCCAATCATCGAGCAACTCGTACTCGCTGCGCGGGAGCAGGAAGACCAGGCGGTCGGTGGGCTGCTGCTCTTCATTGAAGACGTAGGTGCTGACGAAAGCCCATTGGGCGTGGTCGCAGCCGCTGGAGGTGCCCCATTTGCCGTTGATGACATAGCCGCCATCGACCTTGGTCGCCGTGCCGAAGGGTGCGTAAGAGGAAGAGATGAGAATCTCGTTGTTCTCGCCCCAGACATCATCGCCAACCTTCGGATCGAACAGCGCGACTTCCCACTGATGCACGCCGAGGATCATCATGTTCCAGGCGGCGCTGCCGCAGCCCCGGCCGAGTTCCATCAGGACCTGCCAGAAGACCAGCGGCCCCATCTCCCAGCCACCCCAGCGCTTGGGCTGGAGGATCTTGAAAAAGCCGGCCTCGCGGAAAGCCTGGATCGTTTCCTTGGGCACACAACGGGCGCGCTCGGTGGCATCGGCCTGGGCACGCAGCATGGGAATCATCGCGTTGGCGCGACGGACCAGTTCCTCGGCGGTGGGAATTTCCTGGCTCAAATTGATGTTGCTAACGATATCGTTCATGGTTTGTCTCACTCCACTGGTTATTTAGTTGCTGCCCGGCTGGGCGAGCGTTGCAAAACTGCGATTGAAGAAAAGCAGCGGGGCGACATCGCCGTTGGCGGCGACATCGATGACCTCGCAGATGAAAATCGTGTGCGTACTGGCCGGCACCGCTTCGACGACACGGCAGTCGAAACTGGCGAGCGAACCGTCGAGAACGGGCGCCCCGAGCTGACCTGACCGCCAGTGGCCTTCGTCGAAACGCTCCTCGCCGCGAACATCCTTGAGCATCCCGGCAAAGCGCTTGGCCAGCGGTTCCTGGGCTGCGGACAGGACATTGACGCTGAGCGTGCCGCTATCGACGATGACCGCATGCGCCCTGACATCGCGATTGATGCACACCAGCAAACGGGGTGGATCGGCCGTTACCGAGCACACGGCGGTCGCCGTCAACCCGGAGCGCTCGCTACCATCCGCCGAGGCGATGATCGAGCAGCCCGCCGAGAAGTAACGCATGGCGCCAAGATAATCGGCTGGATCGACGCTCGGAACGTCATCGACCAAGGAGACACAGTCTTCAGCTATTGCATGACTTGCAGACATGGCATTCACCTCCGGATCAGACGCTGAAGGCGGCGCCGCGCTGGTGCCCCCAGTCGCTCAGCTGTGAGTAGCTCTTGACCTCCCAGTTGGCGTCGTCGATGACCAGCCCGCCGTAACCGAATTCCATGGCAAAACCGGAAGGCGTCACCACGTAGAAGGAAACCATGTGGTCGTTCGGGTGGTGGCCGATGCCCATGTACACCGGAACGCCGGCCTTCATGCAGCGGTCGTAGGCGAGGCCGACGTCATCGAGTGCATTCACCTGGACCATGAAATGATTCAGGCGCTTCGGCGCATTGGGAATGAAGCAGGTGGCCAGGGAATGGTGGCGGCCGGTGCGGGCGTGGAAGAAGGCGGCGTCGGCCACCAGCCCTGGCGCCAGTTCCTGGCGGATGTAATCGCTGATCTTCAGGCCGAGCGTTTCGCGGTAGAAAGCGACGGACTCCTTGTAGTTGCGGGCGACCGCCAGGAAATGCCCGACCCCGAGCGCGCCCGTCTCGAAACCACTGACCAGAACGGACGAGCGGAAGGGAGTAGCCAGCGGCGCATAGACCGGCCCGAAGGCGAACTCGTGACGGTAGCCATTCGGGTCCTCGCAGAGATAGAGCTTCTCGACGCGACGATTAGCCGCCAGTTCGGCGCCACCGGCCGCAACCTTGACGCCTTTGTCGCGCAGTCTGTGCACGTAGATTTCAAGATCGGCTTCCGTATCAAACAGCCAACCAGCGGCCGTGAGATCGTCCTGACTGTCCTTCTCGATCAGGATGCGCTGCTCGTACTCATCCATGCGCAAGGCCAGCGAACGCCCGGCATCGCGATTGCCGACTTGCATCCCGGCGATACCGACAGCGAACTCCTCCCATTTGTCCAGGTCACTCGCACCAAAGACCAGATAACCCAAATTCGAAATTTCAGCCATTTCATCTCCTCCTGTTATTGAACTGCGCGGCATCGCCCATGCGGACCGCCCGATAAGCTCTCGTACCCGGCATCTCCCGGATCGCGGCAAGCCATAACAGCAAGGCATATGCCAGATGTGCAATGCTCAGTAGCCAAGCGCGCAAGCCATCCAATTAACCAGTGCATAATCAATTACATATCAAGCACTAAAAAATCAGCGACCGGCACTGATGAGGAACATCCGCAACTATCGGTACGGGAGAGAATTACGACTTTTCGGAACTATATCTAGGGCAATGGCTGGCATATGCGCATTTTTCGTAACCCATGACGTCCTGGGCTATGATGACTGCCTGCATCAACACAAGCCGCCCGCTTCGACGACAGGAGATCCAATGGACGGACCAGCCAAAGCCCTGAAAACAACGTTCGGCATATCCCTGCTGATGCCCGAAGCGGAAAACGAACTGCGCCTGCCGGAAATCCGGGACCTGGCCGAACAGTTGCATTTCAGCCCGTCCGAAGGCCGCATATGGCTCACCGACAGGCGCATGATCCTGGTCCACGCCGAGGCCTTCAGCGCCTTGCGCCAGGAACTGGTGGAATCCTTCGGCCCGGACGCCGCGCGCGGGATATTGACCCGAATCGGCTACGTCGCCGGCTGCCGGGACGCCGAACTGGCATGGAAAATCCGGGGATCGAGCGATTCGCTGGCCGACGTCTGGATCGCCGGCGCCCAACTGCACAGCCTAGAAGGCATGTTGCACACCGAGATCGTCCGCGGCGACATCGACAGCAAGAGCGGCAAGTGCTTCGTCGAGTTCCTGTGGAAGAACAGCGTCGAGAGCGAGGCTCAGCTCCAACTCTACGGCCTCGGCTCAGAGCCCAGTTGCTGGATGGGCGTTGGCTATTCATCGGGTTTTCTCAGCACCTGCATGGGCAAACGCGTTCTCGTTCGCGAAGTGGAATGCCGGTCGATGGGGGCGGCCCAGTGCCGTGCCATCGCCAAACCGGCGAACGAATGGGACAACCCGGAAGACGACCTGAAATATTTCGAACCGAGGCAGCCCGACAAATCCCGCCCTGCCCCGGCTTCGTCGCCGAAGAGCCGATCACAGGAACCGATTGCGCAAAAAAACGCGCCGGACAAAAACGCTCCCGGGGCAAACGACATCGTTGGCGCTTCTGCCTCGTTCAATGCCATCCTGCACAAGATTCTCCGCGTCGCCCCGACCAACGCCACCATCCTCCTGCTTGGTGAGAGTGGTGTCGGCAAGAGCCGATTCGCCCGTGAGACGCACAAGCACAGCAAGCGCGCGCAGAATCCGTTCATCGAAGTCAATTGCGCTGCCATCCCGGAACAACTCATCGAATCCGAATTGTTCGGCGTCGAACGCGGGGCTTTCTCCGGCGCCACCGAAGCGCGCGCCGGGCGTTTCGAAATCGCCGATGGCGGCACCCTGTTTCTCGACGAGATCGCCACCCTGAGCCCCACCGCCCAAGGCAAACTGCTGCGTGTTCTGCAGACCGGTGACCAGGAGCGACTGGGCAGCACAAAGACGCTGCGCATCAACGTCCGGGTCATCGCCGCCACCAACGAAAATCTGCAGAAAGCGGTCAAGGAAGGACGTTTCCGCGAAGATCTCTTCTACCGGCTGAACGTCTTCCCCATCCTCATCCCGCCCCTTCGGGAACGGAAAGACGACCTGCCGGTGCTACTCGAGTACTGCATCGACAAGTTTTCCAAGTACCACGACCGGAACATCACCGGTGTCACGTCACGCGCTTTGCAGGCCATTCTCAGCTATTCATGGCCGGGCAATATCCGCGAGCTCGAAAATGTCATCGAACGGGGCCTGATCCTGGCGGACGACGGCTCACCGCTCGACATCTTTCATCTCTTCAGCGTGGACGGCTCGTTCGAGTCACAGGAAATCATGGGCCTCAGCGACATGGGATCGCTAGTCTCGAAGTCCTTGCAGAATTCATGGAACGGCACGCCTTCTCCTCAGATCGACACCTTGAACAATTGGGCAGAAGACTTGGTACGCCAGGGGAAAGCTACGCTATCCCAAGTCGAAGACGCCCTGGTGAGAGCAGCCGTTGCCGAAGCCGACGGGAACATTTCCAGAGCCGCCCAGTTGCTTCAGGTAACACGTCACCAGATGGACTACCGCGTGAAGAAATTGTCGAGCAAAGCCGACGGCAGCGAAAGCAACAATGCGTGAAGGAGATGCCCCCAACGCGATCCCCAAAAAGCCCCCGCGGAAGGCGCGCCCGGAGCGATTCGAACGCCCGACCCTCTGGTTCGTAGCCAGATACTCTATCCAACTGAGCTACGGGCGCGCTGTCAGAGCCGCGCATTATACTGAGGCAAACACGGAATGCAAGGCCCTTGGCAGGTCTGGACATCATGCCCTTGCCCGGCTGATTTGACCGCGCTTTCTTGCGCAGGGGGAATGGCTCACAGCGTTCGGTACAGTCGATGCGGGAGCGCCACCGGCAACGCCGGGAGCCATCCCAGCCAGTCCGTTGCCAAACGCGAAACAACGCTCCCGCCGGTCATTTTGGGTCGGCGATCTCCATCGCGTTGCGGACTTCCCGAACGCCCTTGATGCCGCCAACCAGTTCCATAGCCCGGCGCAGTACAAGTTCGTCGGGAACCGTTCCGGCAAGAATGACGACCGCGTTCTCGGTGCGGATACGGAATCGCGCATTGCCCAATCCGATATCAGTTCGCAACAGCGTTTCGACACGTTCCTGCAGTCCTTGATCGAGCGTTTCACCGGCATAGCCGATAGCCGCAATAGCTGGCGGCGAGCCGCTCGCCGACACGCCTACTCCGATACTGCCGAGCATGACAGCCAGTATCAAAAAAATGACCGGTAGATTGCGGGAAAACATATTGGCACTCCAGTGGATATCGACGCAGTACCTAAGCGAATCCCATGCCAATATTAAAAAACATTAACTATCAATTAATTAACAAATAATGCCGCGCTATTTTCGCCAGCAGGAGTCGCCGCCCGGCGACAGTCTGAGGCGCTGGCGACTTGATCAGGGCCGCTTTTCGTCGATGCTAGCGCTCGCCGACGGGCCGTCTGAACGGAACATCGCTGGCGTCAGGTCATGTTTCTGCAACAGCCGATAAAACTCGGTGCGATTGCGGTCGGCGATCCGGGCGGCATCGGCGACATTGCCGTCGGTCAGCTTGAGCATCTGCACCAGATAGTTGCGCTCGAAACGCTGCTTGGCCTCGGCGTAATTCAGTGCCTCCATGGCCGGCACACGCAGGGCGCGCAGCACCAGTGAATGCGGAATCAGCGGCGTCGAGGTCAGGGCGCAACTTTGTTCGACGACGTTGTACAACTGGCGGACGTTGCCGGGCCAGCTGGCGCTCGCCAGAGCCTCGAGTGCCTCCGGGGCGAAGCCGGTAATCGGTTTGCCGTATTTGGCCGCCACCAGCTGGACGAAATGGGCCGCCAGCATCGGTATGTCTTCACGGCGCTCGTCCAGTGGCGGCAGGGTCAGCGAAACGACATCCAGCCGATAGTAGAGGTCTTCGCGGAACATACCCTGGGCCATGGCGGCATCCAGGTCGCGATGGGTGGCCGAGAGCAGACGGACATCCACCGGTTCGGCCTGCGTCGCGCCGACCGGACGCACCACACGTTCCTGCAGCACGCGCAGCAGCTTGACCTGGAGCGACAGGGGCATGTCGCCGATTTCGTCGAGAAACAGGGTACCCCGGTTGGCCGCCTGAATCAGGCCGACGCGGCTGCTGGCGGCGCCGGTGAAGGCGCCCTTGACGTGACCAAACAGCTCGGACTCGAGCAGTTGTTCGGGGATGGCGCCGCAGTTGATGGCAACGAAGGGGCCACGGGCGCGCGGGCTGGCCCGATGAATGGCACGGGCGAGGACCTCCTTGCCGGTTCCGCTGTCGCCACGAATGAGGATGCTGGCGTCGGACGCGGCCACCATACGGGCTTCGGCCATCAGTTCGGCCATCCGGCTACTGCAGAAAACGATGCCTTCGAGCCAGTCCTCGCCGCCACTTGCCTCAAGCAGCGTATCCGTCGCTCCCGCTGGCGCCGAGAGGCTGAGTGCCTGATCGATCTTGGCCAGCAGCGTCTGGCTGTCAAAGGGCTTGGTCAGATAACCGAAGACCCCGCTCGAGGTAGCCGCGACAGCGTCGGGAATGGTGCCGTGGGCGGTGAGCAGGATGACCGGCAGGCTGGGCCGGGTGGCGCGGATTTCCTCAAACAGCGACAGACCGTCGCGCCCCGGTAGACAGACGTCGCTGACCACCACCCGCGGCGCCTCCACGGCAATTCTGGCCAAGGCCTCTTCCGCCGACCCCACCGCCGTCACCCGATAGCCGCGGGCACGCAGACGTATCGACAGCAGCCGCAGGATGTCTTCGTCGTCGTCGACGACCAGGACGTGCGCTCCGACGGTCATTGGGGCACTCCCTTGCCGGAACGTGGCGGCGGCGTCAGGGTCCGTTCGATGTCGGCCAGGCTGTCGAGCTTCTCCTGCGCCTCCTGAGCCTTGCGCTGACTTTCCTTCAATTGCCCGCCCAGGCGATCCAGTTGCGTCTCCAGGCGCAGACGTTCCGTGTATTGATCGGCCAGTAGACGCGTCAGCGGCTGGAGTTCGACGGCAGATGGATCTGTCAATTTGAGCAGCACTTCAAGCAGCGCCAGCGCCCGGTTAAGGTCCTGACCCACACGCGGGTGTCCAAGCAGCATCGCCTGGCGGATCTGGACATTCGGCGTCGCCGGCTGGACAGCCAGCACGCTACGTTCCTTGGCCAGTTCGGCCGCATTCAGGCGCCCCTGCATCTGGTAATAGGCAAGCGCCGGAACAGTTCCCGGCACGTCATTGCGCTCGCTGCTGCGCGGGTTCACCGGCTGAGGCGCACAGCCGGCGAGCAGGGATACGGACATCAGGACAACAAAAAATGAACGCCAGCCACCAGCGGCCAGCCTTCCCGGACAATCAAGTTTCATCAGGAATTTCCACATAAAAATGGGCGCCATGTTCCACCGCCAGCAATGCCACCGCGCCACCCATGGCACGCACCAGTTCGCGAACGATGGAAAGACCGACTCCGCTCCCCTGGCGCGGCGCCGGAGCGGCACGCTGCCCCTGGACGAAGGGATCGAAGATGCGCTGCCTATCCTCGGCCGCAACACCGGGCCCCTGGTCGATACATTCGAAGCGTAGCAGGTCTTCGTGACGCGAGAGCAGCAAGCGGACTTCGCCACCTTCCGGGCTGAAGTCGATGGCATTGGAGAGCAGATTGTCGAGCACTACCGAGAGCTTTTCCGTATCGATCATGGCCTGCCCCACCCCGCGATCCTCGACCAGGATGCGAATCTGCCGGGCTTGGGCGTGAAGCTCGCGGCGGCGAAGCACACTACTCAGGAACTTGGCCATATCGGTGCGTTGCAGATTGAGTTTCCTGGCCTCGAAAGCCGCCGCGTTCAAACTGAGCAGACTCTCGATCTGGCATTGCAGGCCGACGACGTTGTGCTGCAGGATATCGACCACCTCGCGCTGACCCTCACCCAATGTACCGGGCACCTCGTCGCGCAACAAGGCGACGCCCTCCTTCAAGGCAGTCAGCGGCGTTTTCAACTCATGTGAAATGTGCCGCAGGGCCCGCTCGCGGTCGGTTTCCAGTTCCGCCAGCCGCTGCCGCAACCAGTCCAGGCGCCGACCGAGCTGACGCAGGTCGGCAGGCCCACCGACAACGACAGCTTCGCCGAAACGACTGGCGCCCAACCGACCGATCGCCTGCTCCAGCTGACGTACCGGCCGCACCAGCCACCAGCCCATGGCCAGCGCCACCAGCAAGGCACCGCCAAGGGCAAGCATTATCTGGCCACCGAGTTTCATCCGGTTGGCCTCCAGATTGTCCAGAAGGCGACGGTTCTGCGCCTCGATCCAGCGTTGCCCGGCTTGCTTGAGCAGCACGTTCAACTCGCCCAGACGGGCCAGGATGGGCGCCAGCTCAGCCTTGTCGATGCGCTGTTCGAGGCCGGTACGCAAAGCGCTGGCGACCATCCGCCAGCCGCCGAGCAGCGGCGAAAGGGGTTCAGTGGCCAGTGTGTCGAGACGATCGACCAGACTCAGCGACTGCGCGAGATGTTCATCAAAGCGCTGGCGAAACAGCGGATCGTCCAGCACGAGGTATTGGCGGGCACTGCGCTCGATATCGACACTGCGTTCGGCCAGTTCCTGAATGCTGGCGGTCAGCTGGATTGCCTGCTCGCTAGCCCGGCGACTTTGTTCGACCAGGCTTTCGACCAGCATCCAGCTATGCAGCGCCACGCCGCCGAGCAATAGGACGATGACGGCAAAACCAAACAGCATGCCCTGACGAAAGGAAATCCAAATCATCAACAGCCCTGGAAAGAAAACCCGAGTTTAGCCGCTCGCGAAAAAACAAGAAGTCTCACGGGCGCCGCAACGGCTTCTACGCAATGAAAATAAAAACTGAAAATTCAATTACATAAATTATATGTCGCCAATCGGCGACAGCTGAAACAGTGATGGCAGAACGATTACGTCAGCAAAGAAAAAATCTGTCGCCAAATGGCGACGTTTGCCTCGCCAAATGCTGGAATTATCTTTCGATAAATCACTTAATCTATTGATTTAACGTTATTTATTGTTTTAGGCACGGTTATCGCATTGAGCATCCGCGTTTGCCCCGCCAACAGCCACAAGGACCCCCATGTTCAATAAGCCGATCCTGACCAACCGCAACGATGTCATCACCCGTAAGGACGTCAAATCTGTCCTCGGCAGCCAGCCCACGACGCCCGAGGTTGCCAACGACAATACGGTCCGCAACGCTGCCCCTGCTCCCGAGCCGACAATTACTCCGGCGCCCGCGCCGGTGGTCAACGAGAATCTCCTCGGCGCCCGACTGATCGTCGGCCCCGATGTCAAACTGAAGGGCGCGGAAATTCTCGACTGCGACACCCTCGTCGTCGAAGGACGCGTCGAGGCGACGATGGACAGTCGCGTCATCCGGATCGCCGACCAGGGCTCCTTTGCCGGCAAGGTCAGCATCGACATCGCCGAGATTCACGGCGTCTTCGAAGGCGAACTGACCGCCCGTTCGCAACTGATCATCCACGCCACCGGCAAGGTCAGCGGCAAGATCCGTTACGGCAAGCTGGTCATCGACGAGGGCGGGGAACTGTGTGGCGATATCAATTCCATTTCGGCGGACGGCCGTCCCCAACTCCGTCCGGCAACGGAAACGATCCCGACCCTCAACGCAATTGCTGGTTGATACCTAAGCCGGCATAACATAGACTCCGCGCCATGCAAAGTGCAGTCCTTCACACTTCCAGCGAATCTTCCCTGATAGTTCCGTCCCTGGCACACCAGCCGGTTTTCCGGTCCTCTGGTCTGCTCATCCGGCGCGTCGGCAATGTTCACGAGCAACGCGAATCGGATTACCTGGTCCGCCGGATGTATGCATGGCGCGGTTACCTTACCGGCGACCAATCCGCCGAGCGGCATGTGCAAAAGCGGGTCACGCTTGCGGCCTGGCAGGACGATGACCTGGCGGCAACGTTGACCCTGAACCTCGATGGTGAGACCGGCCTGCTCAGCGAAGTGCTTTACCCGGAGGAAATCTCGACCCTCCGCGTCAATAAGGGAAGTCTCTGCGAATACTCCCGACTGGCGGTCGATCCGGCCTTCAGTTCGCCGCCCCTGCTCGAGAATTTTTTCCGTTTTGCCTACAACTTCGCCCGCTCGCAACTGAATTGCAGCGATGCAGTTGTCGAGGTCAATCCACGACATGCACGCTACTACAGGCGCGAACTTGGTTTTACCGAACTTGGCCCGCGCAAGATCTGCCCACGTGTCGATGCACCGGCCATGCTGCTGCACCGCGACCTGCGCCGCCCGCTACCGGACGAACTCGCCGTCGCCTGACCGAATCTCCCGGTTGGGCCGTTTTTTGCAAAGGCTGACGGCAACGATGTCCTGAAACGGGCTTCTTCGGTAAACTGGCGGGCTTTAAAGCCTCCGGACGGACCCATGGCCCAATACGTAATGTCGATGCTGCGCGTCAGCAAGATCGTGCCGCCCAAGCGGCAGATCATCAAGGATATTTCCCTTTCCTTTTTCCCCGGCGCCAAGATCGGCCTGCTCGGCCTGAATGGTTCCGGCAAATCGACCGTCCTCAGGATCATGGCCGGCGTGGACAAGGAATACGACGGCGAGGTGCAGCATCTGGCCGGCGTTTCGATCGGCTACCTGCCGCAGGAGCCACAGCTGGACCCCGCCAAGACGGTCAAGGACGAAGTCGAATCCGCCCTTGGCGAAGTCATGCAGGCGCAGGCCAAGCTGGACGAGGTCTACGCTGCCTACGCCGACCCGGAAGCCGATTTCGACAAGCTGGCCGAAGAACAGGCCCGTCTGGAAGCCATCATCGCCACCGCCGGCTCCGATACCGAGGCGCAGATGGAACTGGCCGCCGACGCGCTGCGCCTACCGCCCTGGGATGCCACCATCGGCAACCTGTCCGGCGGTGAGAAGCGCCGCGTGGCGCTGTGCAAGCTGCTGCTGGCCAAGCCGGACATGCTGCTGCTCGACGAACCGACCAACCACCTCGACGCCGAATCGGTCGAATGGCTGGAGCAGTTCCTCGTCCGCTTCCCCGGCACCGTCGTCGCCGTCACCCACGACCGCTACTTCCTCGATAACGCCGCCGAATGGATTCTCGAACTCGACCGCGGCCACGGCATTCCGTACAAGGGCAACTACTCGTCCTGGCTGGAGCAGAAGGAAGCCCGCCTGGAAACCGAGAACAAGCAGATCGACGCCCACATGAAGGCGATGAAGCAGGAACTCGAATGGGTGCGCTCCAACCCCAAGGCCCGCCAGGCCAAGTCGAAATCCCGTATCGCCCGTTTCGAGGAACTGTCCAGCCAGGAATACCAGAAGCGCAACGAGACGCAGGAAATCTTCATCCCGGTCGGCGAGCGTCTGGGCGGCAAGGTCATCGAGTTCAATGGTGTCAGCAAGTCCTTCGGCGACAAGCTGTTGATGGACAACGTCAGCTTCACCGTCCCGGCCGGCGCCATCGTCGGCATCATCGGCCCGAACGGTGCCGGTAAATCGACCCTGTTCAAGATGATTACCGGCCAGCAGCAGCCTGATTCCGGCACGGTCGACATCGGCCCGACAGTCAAGATGGCCTACGTTGACCAGTCACGTGACTGCCTTGACGGCAGCAAGACGGTGTTCGAGGAACTAGCCCAGGGCAGCGACATCCTGCAGATCGGCAAATTTGAAATGCCGTCGCGTGCCTACATCGGCCGCTTCAACTTCAAGGGCGCCGACCAGGGCAAGCAGGTCGGCAATCTGTCCGGCGGCGAACGCGGTCGTCTGCATCTGGCCAAGACGCTGATGACCGGCGGTAACGTCCTGCTGCTCGACGAGCCGTCCAACGACCTCGACGTCGAAACGCTGCGGGCGCTGGAAGACGCGCTGCTTGAGTTCCCCGGCTGCGCGATGGTCATCTCCCACGATCGCTGGTTCCTCGACCGTATCTGCACGCACATCCTGTCGGCCGAGGGCGATTCGCAGTGGAATTTCTTTACCGGCAACTATCAGGAGTACGAAGAGGACAAGCGCAAGCGACTCGGTGAAGAAGGCGCCAAGCCGAAGCGGATTCGCTACAAGCCGATCACCCGCTGATCGCCAGGCTCATTCCCGCGGCCGCGGGAATGAATGCAAAACGGGCGCCGTTGCGGCGCCCGTTCGTTTTTGCCCTTCGCCTATGCGAAAGGCGGTAAATCGTCGATCAGTGCTTCAGGTTAGCAGAGAATACCGCCCTGCTCTTTTCGGAAAACGCGAATTCGTTGAATGCCCGCTCGATCTCGGCTTCATTACGACCTTCCGAGCGGTCTTCGAAGCTGATGCCGATGATCTTGCCGTTGGCGGCCAGAGTCTGGAAGGCATAGCGCCAACGCTGGGCTTCAGCCAGGCGTTCACGCAGTTCAGACTCGTTGGAAATTGCAATGCCAGCCTTTTTCAGGGAATCCAGAAACTGCTCAAAGGATTCGTTGCTCAGACTACCCATTTATTTCTCCGTTGAAGTTCGGTGCGCTAGCACCATGTGTCGATTAACGAGGCGATTTCGATTCGGTTGACACAAAAGTCATAGATCTTTGAATGCGATAATTGCGCCCCATGAAGAAGCCGAATCCCAACTCCGCGATCCAGGAAATCCGTCCCGGTCAGTCTGTCGACCTGCTCAAGGAACTGCACATCCTGACGCGTGATGGAATGCTCAACCAGGACAGCCGTCGCAAACTGAAACAGGTCTATCACCTGGTCCAGTTCATCGAACCGTTGCTGGCGGAAGCCGAGACACTGGTCGACCATGGGGCCGGCAAGTCCTATCTCGGTTTCATCCTCTATGATCTCTGTATCAAGGAACGTGCCAGCGGCGAGATCATCGGCATCGAAAGCCGCCCGGAACTGGTCGACAAATCGCGCGAATTGGCCGCCCGGCTTGGCTTTCCGCGCATGCGCTTCCTTGCCTGCACGGTCGAGGATTCGCTGACCTCAGCCGAGCTGCCGGAACACGTCGATGTCGTCACCGCGCTACACGCCTGCAACACGGCGACCGACGATGCGATCCGTTTTGCCTTGGCCAAGGAGGCCCGGCATATCGTCCTCGTCCCATGCTGCCAGGCCGAAGTGGCCGCCACGATGCGGGCCAGAAAGAACGAATCGCTGGGCAAGACGCCACTGTCTGAACTGTGGCGACACCCGATCCACACCCGCGAACTTGGCAGCCACCTGACCAACGTGCTGCGCTGCCTGTTGTTGGAGTCGCATGGCTACGACGTCACCGTCACCGAGCTGGTCGGCTGGGAACATTCGATGAAGAACGAGCTGATCATCGCCAGCAAGCGCGGTGCGCCGAGAAAAAACGCCCGCGAACGGGCTGAAGCCATCCTCAAGGAGTTCAATATCGAGGAACTCACCGCGCGGTTCACCTACTAAGTCCGCCATGAACCGCCGCCAACACCCGCTCGAACTCCTCGCCCCGGCCAAGAACGCCGAATTCGGCATCGAAGCCATCAAGCATGGCGCCGACGCCGTCTATATCGGCGGCCCCGCCTTTGGCGCCCGTTACGGTGCCGGCAACGATGTCGCCGAAATCCGACGCCTCTGCGATTTCGCCCACCGCTACCGGGCGAAAGTCTTCGTCACGGTCAACACCATCCTGCACGACGAGGAACTCGAAGGTGGCCGGCAACTAGCCTGGCAACTTTACGAAGCCGGGGCCGACGCGCTGATCATCCAGGACATGGGCCTGCTCGAACTCGACCTGCCGCCGATCCAGCTCCACGCCAGCACCCAGACCGATATCCGCAACCCGGCCAAGGCCCGCTTCCTGGAAGATGTCGGCTTCTCGCAGATCGTCCTGACGCGCGAGATGAGCATCGGCGAAGTGGAAGCCGTGGCCCGGGAAACGACACTGGCTCTTGAGTACTTCGTCCATGGCGCGCTCTGTGTCGCCTATTCCGGACAGTGCTACATCAGTCATGCCCACACCGGGCGCAGCGCCAATCGCGGCGAGTGCTCGCAGGCCTGTCGCCTGCCGTACACGCTGGTCGACGACAAGGGCAAGGTAGTCACCGAAAACCAGCACCTGCTGTCGATGAAGGACAACAACCAGACTGAAAACCTGCTGGCGCTGGTAGAGGCCGGCGTCTCTTCGTTCAAGATCGAGGGCCGGCTGAAAGACCTTTCCTACGTCAAGAACATCACCGCCCACTACCGAAAGCTGCTCGACGAAATCATCGCCGCCAACCCGCAGTACGTCCGCGCCTCCAGCGGCCGCAGTACATTCAGCTTCACGCCGCAGCCGGACAAGACCTTCAATCGCGGCTACACCGACTATTTCGCCAACGACCGCCAGGACGACATCGGTGCCTTCGATTCGCCAGCCTTCGTCGGCGAGTTGATCGGCGAGGTGGACGAAATCGGTGACGGCTGGATCGTCGTCAATGCCGACCAGGATTTCCACAATGGTGACGGCGTCTGTTTCCACGATGCGCACGGCGATGTGCAGGGCATGCGCATCAACCGCGCCGAGGGCAAGCGTCTCTATCCGGCAGAGATTCCGGCCGAACTGACCGAGGGCGCCACGCTGTTCCGCAACCGTGACCAGGAATTCGAGCGGGCGCTGGAGAAGGAATCGGCCGACCGGCGAATCGCCGTCTCCCCTCGCTTCGTCGAAACAGCCGACGGCTTCGCCCTGACGCTGAGCGATGAGGACGGCATCACGGTAACCGTCGACCTGCCGCACGCCAAAGAGATCGCCCAGAACGCCGAGCGCGCGCTGAACACCATCAAGGACAGCCTCGGCAAGTTCGGCAACACCCTGTTCGTCGCCGCGCCGGTCGAACTGCAGTTGTCGCAAGCCTGGTTCCTGCCGGTCAGCGCCCTCAACGCGCTGCGCCGGGAAGCCAGCGAACGGCTGGAGGCCGCCCGCCTGGCCAGCCACCCGCGCCCGCCGCGCGCTGTGCCTGCAGAGAACCCGGTGCCCTACCCGCAGGACGAACTGACCTACCTCGGCAATGTCTTCAATGCCAAGGCCCGCAGTTTCTATGAGAAACACGGCGTCAAGCTGATTGAGGAAGCCTACGAGGCCGGCAACGAAAAAGGCATGGTCTCGCTGATGATCACCCGCCACTGCCTGCGCTACAGCTTCAACCTGTGCCCAAAGGAAGTGAAGCATCTGAAGCCGGACCCGATGACGCTGATCAACGGCAGCGAGAAGCTGATTCTCAAGTTCGACTGCAAGGCCTGCGAGATGCACGTCGTCGGCAAGATGAAGAAGGGCGTCAAGCTCAACCTCGGCACCATACGTCCGGCATAATCGCGGTATGCGCCCGACCGCTTGCCCCTCCTGCCGCCAACCGATGAGCAAGCACCGCTTTGAGCGCCTGCTGCATGGCGAAGTGGTTCTCGACCTGTGCTTCCACTGCAACGGCATCTGGTTCGACGAATACGAAAGCGCCCAGATCACGCCCGGTGGCATCATCGAACTCTTCAAGCTGCTGCACAAACATCAGGACGATCAGCGCCTGCCGCTGCGCGAGCCGCTGGCCTGCCCGCGCTGCCAGGAACGCCTGCTGCACGGCCTCGACCTGGCCAAGCATGGCGGCCGCTTCAATTACCACCGCTGCCTGCAGAAACACGGGCGCTTCACCACCTTCGCCCAGTTCATGATCGAGAAGGGTTTCGTCCGCCAGCTCAACCCGGCCGAAATCGATGAATTGGCGGTCAAGGTCGGCATCATCCGTTGCATGGGTTGCGGCGCTCCGGTCGATATCCGCCGCGAGCATGCCTGCGGCCACTGCCGAGCGCCGATCAGCATCCTCGACCGGGGCGCGGTCGAACAGGCCCTGTCGCGCTTGCAGACTGCCGAAGTCCGGCGGACCACGGCCGACGTGGAAGCCCTGGGCGACGCCATCGTCATGCGCGAGCGGGAAAAATCGCGCCTGAAACGCCTAAGACAAGAGCCGGAGAACGCCGGCATCGTCGACGCCATCGACCTGCTGTCGGCCGGTGCCGAGTTCGTCTGGAACCTGGTCCGGCGCTGAGCCGGAAAAGAAAAAGGCGGGCCGCAGCCCGCCTTGCCCCACTACAGAATTCTCACTGGACGCGGATTTCGACCCGCCGACCTTCCTCGTCGCTGCCACTACCCAGCGTCGATTCCGGCTTGCGCAGCTTGACCCGATCGGCGGCAACGCCAGCGGCCACCAGCGCATCGCGCACGGCAACGGCGCGCTCCCTGGCCAACTCGGCATTACGCACTGCGTCGCCGGAGGGATCGTGAAAACCGGAAAGCAGGACGATGGCCGAAGGGTTGCTGGCCAAGGCGTCCAGCGTCTTGCCGACCACAGCCTGATCCGCCTCGCTCAGCGCCGCTGAGCCGACGGCAAAATGAACCTTGGCCAGCGCCTCGCCGACCGGCGCGATCTCCGCGCCCTGTTCCATCGGCGCCTTGGCATCGGGCAGCGCCAGCTTGCCGGCACTGGCGCCATAGATCACCGCAATCACTGCCAGCGCGATGCCTGCGAGGACACCCACTACCACTGCCGTTGATTCGTCATCGTCATTTGCTGCCATATTCACCTCAAGGGAAATTGGTCGGACAACTGACGGCAATTCTATGCCGAATCGCTGGCCAGTAGCACCTGTGGCCGCAACTCGACCTGCTGACGGTCGCTGCCCAGCCAGACCACGCCGTCCTGGATCGTGCATTGCAGCTTCATGCCGCGCTCGGCCAGCGCCGCCAGGGCTTTGCCCTCCTCCGCCGCCAGCATCAGCACACGCAGGTTTTTCTGCCCCTTGACCTTGTCCACGGTCTGTTGCCACCAGATCTCGGCCGAGCGGCCGCCGTAGGCCAGTACGCAGACCTGGCGCGAGCGGTTGCAGGCCCGGCGGATGTTCTTTTCGTCAGGCAGGCCGACGTCAATCCAGCGCTCAATGGAGCCGGTAGCGTCGAGATCCTGCAGGTCAGCCTCGTCCTCGGTTGACAGGCCGCGGCCGAAAGCCAGCGTTTCCGAGGCGTTGAGCGCGAAGGCCAGCAAGCGGACCATCATCCGTTCATCAGTTTCCGAGGGATGGCGGGCCAGCGTCAGGGCATGCTCGGCGAAGTAACCGCGGTCGAGATCGGCCAGTTGCAGCTCGGCCTTGAAAATGGTGGATTTGAGTGCCATGCGGGCGCCGAAAAAAGTGCGGATTATCCCATGACGACCAAGGCAAAGCCGGCTACGATTAAATGCACCGCCCTTGGAGAATCCCCATGAAGACCATTCAGACCATTCGCCTTGCCCCCTGCCTGCTGGCCCTGCTCTTTGCCGGCGCCGCCAGCGCTGCCGATGTACCGAAGCGCAAGTCCGGCCTCTGGGAAGTGAACACCCAGATGACGGGCATGCCTGCCGGCATGCCGGGCCAGGGACCGATGCAGATGTGCATCGACCAGGCCAGCGACGATGTCATGAGCGACCGCAACAACACGCGCGGCAAGGCCGACTGTCCGGTCATGGAAATCCGCCCGGGCGCCGGCAAGGTGACGGTGCATTCGGTCTGCCGCCACGGTGGCACGACGGCGACGACCGACGCCGTGATCACCGGCGATTTCGACAAGAGCTACCGCAACGACATGGTCACCCGCTTCAATCCGCCACAGAACGGCATGAAGGAAATGAAGATGACCCAGGAAGCGCGCTGGCTTGGCCCGTGCAAGCCAGGGCAGAAACCGGGCGACATCATCATGCCCGGCGGCGGCAAGATGAACATGGAGGAAATGATGAACGATCCGCAGATGCGCGAGATGATGAAGCGCCAGCAGCAAGCGCGGTGAGACGGGACTTATAATCAGCGTTTTCTTATTTACCAGAGACCATGCGCCAACTTCTCCTCACTTGCTCCCTCGCCCTGTGCAGCCTCTTCGCCCAGGCCGAAGTCATCGACATCGACAATGCCCAACTGGCCAAACTGATGCAGGACGGGGTGCCGGTCATCGACATCCGCCTGCAGTCGGAATGGGAAGAAACCGGTATCGTCGGCGGCAGCAAGCTGCACACCTTCTTCGATGAACGCGGTCGCGCCGACCCGGCAGCCTGGCTCAACCAAGTCAGCCCCTACGCCCGCAAGGACCAGCCGGTAATCGTCATCTGCCGCACCGGCAACCGGACCAAGGCGGTCAGCCAGTTCCTTTCGCAGCAGGCCGGCTATTCCACGGTCTATAACGTCAAGGCCGGCATCAAGGGCTGGATTCGCGAAAGCCGGCCGGTCATTCCGGCGGCCCCGGTGATTGCCGCCTGCCGCAACGCGAAGACTTGCTGAACCAGGCCATCTCCCGCCAGCGCTGCGCCAGTTGCCAACGTTGGCAGGGGCCGCGCCAGCCGGGTGAGACGCCGGACAGCGTAGCCATCCAAGCGGAAACCGATAGCGGCCTGTGCGTCGATGGCGGCTGGGATGGCGATGAGCGACGCGCCCGCTCCGCTTGTGGCCACTGGCAGATCTGGTCGGTGCTTGTCCGTCAGGATCCGCTTCAGGAATAGCGCCGGCGGCGCCGGGCGTGGCGAATGAGCCGCTGTGGCCGACGCCACCTCCGGTAAAATGCATGGTTTACCGGCTTTCCGGCGCCCGGCGCAGATGGCTGTCACTCCCACCGGAACCGCCATGTACACCAGTCCGCTCACCGATCTCCTGCAATCCGCCCTCACCGCCCGCCTGCCACTCATCGAGCGCTTGCAGGCCGAGGACACCAATGCCTACCGCCTGTTCAACGGCAGCAGCGAAGGCCTGCCCGGTCTGACCATCGACCGCTATGGCGACCTGTTGCTGGTGCAGACCTTCCATGCCGCTCTCGATGGCCACGACCGCCCGGAAATCGAAGCCTTCTACGCCGCCGCACTGCCGGGACTGGTCTGCATCTACAACGACCGCAGCCGCGCCAACTCGCGCGTCGTCAATCCGCTGCCGGCCGAGGTCCTGGCGGAAGCCCAGAAACCCCGCGAATTCCACGAAATGGGCCTGCGCTACCTGGTCCAGGGACGCCACGCCGGGCAAGACCCCTGGCTCTTTCTCGACATGCGCGCCGGCCGTCGCCGCGTCCTGCAGGAAGCCGCCGGCAAATCGGTACTCAACCTGTTCGCCTATACCTGCGGCATCGGCATTGCCGCGGCCAAGGGCGGTGCGGCGCATGTGGTCAATGTCGATTTTGCCGAATCGAACCTCAAGGTCGGCAAGGACAATGCCCGCCTCAACGACCTGCCGATCCGCCTGCGCTTCGTCCATAGCGATGCCTTTGCCGCCATGCGCCAGCTGGCCGGCATCGGTCAGCCCGGCATGGTCCGCGGCAAGAAAATGCCGGCCTTTCCGAAACTGGAAAAGCATGGCTTCGACCTGGTTTTCCTCGATCCGCCGCGCTTCGCCAAGAGCACCTTCGGCGTCGTCGACATCGTCAACGACTACGCTGCCCTGATGAAACTCGCCCTGCTGTGCACCAACGAGGGCGGTACGTTGATCTGCTGCAACAATGCGGCCTCGATTTCCCGTGAAGTCTGGGCCGACCAGCTCGAACGCTGCGCCAAAAAGGCCAGGCGGACGATCCGCGAACTCGAGTGGATTGCGCCGGAAGAAGACTTTCCCAGCCACGACGGCCAACCACCCCTGAAAATCGCCCTATTGCGGGTTTGACACGAAAGGATCGCTGGACCATGCAGATTCCCCTGGCTGCCGTCATCCACCTGCTGCACGAGGCCCCGCACGCCATTCTGTCGACGCATTCGACGCAGCTACCCGGTTATCCCTACGGCACCGCCGTGCCGCTGGTGGTCGATGAAGCACAACGGCCGCTACTGCTGATCAGCGCCCTGGCTGAACACACGAAAAATCTGCTGGCTGACCCGCGCGCCAGCCTGGCGATCGTCGAAGCCGATCAGGCCAACGTTCAGGATGCCGCGCGGGCGACGCTGGTCGGTCGTATCGAGCCCTTCCAGCCAACGCCCGAACTGGTGCAGCGCTATCTGCGTTATCAGCCGGATGCCGAGCAATATCTGCAGCTCGATTTCATGTTCTTCCGCCTGCACGTCGAACGCCTTCGCTACATCGGCGGCATCGGCCGCATGGGCTGGCTGGACGCTGATGCTTGGCAGGCAGCCAGCGCACTTGACGCAGCCGAGGAAAGCCGGCTGCTGGCCGAGGCGCCGCAAAATGCGGGCAGCCGCCTGCTCGGTGTCGATCCCCTGGGCATCGATTACGAGATTGGTGGCTGGCGCCGGCGCCAGCGCTTCGCTAACCCGTTGTCGGCCAGCGCTATCGCCAGCCAATTGAACGCCCTGCCCGCCTCAGAGAGCTGAGGCGGCAGCCGCCTCAGGCGACGCTGAGGGATTCCATGGCCGGATAATCGGAATAGCCGGCAGCGCCCGGCGTATAGAAAGTGGCCGGATTGGCCTCGTTCAGTGGCGCGCCGGCCTTGATACGGGCCGGCAGGTCCGGATTGGCCAGGAACGGAACACCGAAGGCAACGGCATCGAGCTGACCGGCATCGATTGCGGCAGCCGCTTCTTCAGCCGTATAGCCCATGTTGCCGATCAGCACGCCGGTGTAGTTGTCACGCGCCGGGGTCATCACATCACCTTTTTGCAGGCCGAAAAAGTCGGCGCGCATCACATGCCAGTAGGCCAGGTGGTATTCATTGAGACGCTTGGCCATCCACGTGGTCAGCGCCAGCGGATCGCTGTCGATCATGCTGTTGTAGCTGTTCAGCGGCGAACTGCGCAGGCCGACCCGATCGTTGCCCCAGACGGCACAGACGGCGTCGAGGACTTCCAGCGTCAGCCGGGCACGGTTGGCGATTGTGCCGCCGTAGGGGCCGCTGCGCCGGTTGGCGCCATCGCGCAGGAATTCGTCGAGCAGATAGCCGTTGGCGCCATGGATCTCGACGGCGTCGAAGCCGGCAGCCAGCGCATTCTGCGCGGCGCGGGCGAAGCCGGCGACGATGGACGGCAATTCTTCGTCGCGCAATTCACGCGGCACAACATAGGGCTGCTTGCCTTGTGGCGTATGCACTTCGTCGTTGGTGATCGCCAGTGGGCTTGGCGCCACCGGCTGCTGGCCGTCGTTGAGCAGCGGATGGCAGGCACGGCCGCCGTGCCAGAGCTGCAGGGCGATCTGGCCGCCGGCGCCATGCAAGGCCTCGGTGACTTTTTTCCAGCCGGCCACCTGGGCTTCTGAATGGACACCCGGTTCGTGCCAAAAGGAAGAATTGCCTTCCATGACCATGGTCGCCTCGGCAATGATCAAGCCGGCGCTGGCGCGCTGGGCGTAATACGCGGCCATCAACGGGCCGGGCACATGTCCGTCCTCGGCCCGGCAGCGCGTCAGCGGCGCCATCAGGATACGGTTGGGCAGGCGCAGGGCGCCGGCCTGGAGCGGCTGGAACAATGCATTCATCGCTATTTCTCCTGGTTGTTCTTGGTCTACATCGGGCGGCCGAAGCCTGGATGCGATACGACGCCAATATGCCCGGCGAGTTCCGCCAACGTGGCGCTCGCGGCGGCTTATTCGGTGTCGGTGTCGGGCTCGACCGCTACCGGCTCACTCAGCTGCTTGGCGCGGGCTTCGCGCAGCGCCGGGGTTTCCAGGCTGATGCGGCCGAGGGCGCCGCTGCGGTAGTCGGTCAGCAGGATCGCCGCTGCCTTCTCCCGGTCGTATTCGCCGCCCCGCCCCTTGAGCAGGCAGCCGCGCTTTTTGGCCACCGCTTCGATGACGGCGACACCGTCCAGGCCATCGGTGGCGAAACCGTAGCGGGCGGTCAGCAGCGATGGATAGGCCTGCAGCAGGAAATCGGCGAGGAAGGTGGCGACGTCCTCGCCGATGTAGGCATTGACGCCGACGGCGTGGCTGGCGGCGAGCATCAGACCGTCGACCGGATGGGCGATCTTCGGCCACAGCATGCCCGGCGTGTCGTAGAGGGTCAGCCGTGAGCTGATGTCGATGCGCTGCTGGCTCTTGGTCACCGCCGGCTGGTCGCCGACGGCGGCAACCTTCTTCTTGACCAGGGCGTTCATCAGCGTCGATTTGCCGACGTTGGGAATGCCCATGATCATCAGGCGCAGCGGCTTGACCGCATCATTGCGGTGCGGCGCCAGCTTCTGCGCCAGTCCGGGAATGCGCGCCACGTCGCTGGCCTTCTTGCAAGAAATGGCCACCGCCATGACACCTGGTTGCTGGGCGAAAAAATCGAGCCAGGCCTTGGTCGCCAGCGGATCGGCCATGTCGGCCTTGTTCAGGAGTTTCAGGCAGGGCCGCTGGCGGAAGGCGCGCAGCTCGTGAATCATCGGATTGCTCGAGGCGACCGGCAGCCGGGCGTCGAGCACCTCGACCACGACGTCGGCCATGGCCAGCGTCTCGCCGGCCTTCTTGCGGGCCTGGGTCATGTGCCCCGGGAACCATTGAATGGACATGCTATTTCCTTGCGTACAAAGCGGTTTGCGTCGAACTGGATTCCCGCCTGCGCGCCCTGTAGGAAGGACCCTTGGGGTGCGGGAATGACGCGAAGAAAAGTTTATTATCCGCCCGTGACCGGCGGGAAGAAGGCGATTTCGTCGCCCTCCCTGACCGGCGCATCAAGCCCGGCCATATCCTGATTGACGGCGCAGCGCAGATTCTTGGCGCTGGCCAGCTTGTCGCGTCCCTGGCCGACCAGCCAGTCGCGCAGCCCGCCGACGGTGGCGACGCCGGCTGGCAGGTCGACGGTTTCGCCGGAACGACCGAGCGCCTCGCGCAGGCCGGCGAAATACAGCACCTTGACGCTCATGACAGCAACTCCGAATAGGGCACGAAGCGCACCGCATCGCCTTTATTGATGGCCAGGCCCGGCTTGTTCATGACCAGCCCATCACCCCAGCATAGTGAGGTGACGACGCCGGCGCCCTGGTTGGGATACAGCTCGACACCACCCGTGTCGTTCATCCGGCCGCGCAGGAATTCGGCGCGGGCATCCGGGCGCAGCCAGTCAAAATCGGCGCGCAGCGTGAAGCTGCGCGGCATCACCTCGGTGATGCCCTGCAGGCGCAGCACGAAAGGCCGAACCATGATCAGGAAGGTGACGATGGCCGACACTGGGTTGCCCGGCAGGCCGATGAACCAGGCCTTGCCCCCCTCACGCCTGACCTCACCAAAAGCCAGCGGCTTGCCCGGCTTGATGGCGATCTTCCACATGTCGAGCTGGCCTTCGGCCTCGACCGCCGGCTTGACGTGATCCTCCTCGCCGACCGAGACGCCGCCGCTGGTGACGATCAGGTCGTTGTCGGCAGCCGCCTTGCGCAGCGCCTCGCGGGTCGCCGCCAGAGTGTCGGGCACGGTACCGAGATCGCGCACTTCACAGCCGAGGCCTTCGAGCAGCGCGCGCAGCGCGTAGCGGTTGGAATTGTAAATACCGCCCGGCGGCAGTGGCTCGCCCGGCTGATACAGCTCGTCGCCGGTAAAGAAGACGCCGACGCGCAGCCGGCGATAGACCGGTAGTTCCGGCAGGCCGGCCGAAGCGGCCAGGGCGATGTCCTGCGGGCGCAGGCGGATGCCCGGACGCAGGATCTCGGCGCCGATGGCGATGTCTTCGCCGGCGCGGCGGATGTTCTCGCCGATGCGCGGCAGGTGGTTGATGACTACACCGCCCTCGCCGTGCTCGCACAGCTCCTGCATGACCACCGCATCAGCACCCGGCGGCACTGGCGCGCCGGTGAAGATGCGGGCGACAGTACCCGGCTGCAGCGTGCCGCCGATGCTGCCGGCCGGAATGCGCTGGCTGACCGGCAGGCAGACGCCGGCGGCGCTGATGTCAGCGGCACACACGGCATAGCCGTCCATCGCCGAGTTGTCGAGCGGCGGCGAGGCCACCGTCGATTGCTGGACAACCGCCAGCACGCGGCCGGCGGCGGCGGTCAGCGGCATCGGCCGGACTTCCTCGACCGGCCGGGCGGCGGCGAGCAGCTTTTCCAGGGCTTGTTCAAAACTCAGCATGGGCGCTCCTGCAACTGAAGATGGTTCATCACGAACTCGGCGATGCGCTCGACATCGTTGAGCGGCAGCCGCGGCAACGTGGTGTCGAGGGCGGCATCGGTGGCGATGGCGACGATGTCGTCGCGCTCAGGAAACAGCGGCGGCTTGCCGTTCTCCGGCCGATAGACTTCCAGCTTCGGCACCGGTTCCTGCTTGAACCCCTCGATCAGCACCAGGTCGCACGGCGCCAGGCGGCCGAGCAGTTCGTCCAGGCTGATCTCGCCCTCGCTGCGCCGCTCGTGCATCAAGGCCCAGCGATCATGGCAGGACAGCAGCACCTCGCTGGCGCCGGCCTCGCGATGGCGATAGGAATCCTTGCCCGGGCGGTCGATGTCGAAGCCGTGGTGGGCGTGCTTGATGACCGACACCTTGAGGCCGCGGGCGGTGAAACAGGGAATCAGTTTTTCCAGCAGGGTGGTCTTGCCGGAGCCGGAATAACCGGCGATGCCGAATACTTTCATGGGCTGCATTTTACGCGTTCATGCCGGGAAGACCGGCGCGAAGCCGCCGCCGGGGGTACGGAAATTGGTCGTCTGGCCCTGGTAAAGGCGGGCAGCGAATAACTGCACGCGGCCCTGATAGACATAGGCGCGGATATCGGCCTTCATCACCTGTGACTCATCCTCGACCAGCACCGGATGCTCCGACGGCAGCGCGATTTCCTGGGCGATATAACCGCCCTGCAGGATTTCCTCGAACACACGCTTGGTCAACTTGTCTCCGCGATAGGCGGCACGGCTGCCGAAGCCAGCGGCCGGTTTGAAGAACCAGCGCTTGCGCTCGGCCCAGAAACGCTCGCCCTCCGCCGCCCGCACCGCCACCGTGCGCGGTACGCCGGCCAGCAGGATGGCACGGGTCGCTTCCGGTACGCCGAGTTCATCGAGCACCAGCGGATCGGAGAGCAGCATCAGGTTGCGCTTGTTGGCGTAGAGCGCGTGGGCGAACGGGTACGGAGTGACGACCACGCCGCCGGCGGCGAACACCGTGCGCAGCTCGGCATTGGCCGTGGTATCCAGGGAAAAATCGGTGAGCCGGTTGTAGATCAGATCGACGACCTCGCCCTGATGCAGCAACTGGCTGCCGACGCGGGTGAAATCGTCCGGGTCGGCGATCGCGGCGGCAATGCCGTGACGCTCGAAGAGCCGACGGAACAGCTCGAACTCCGGTGCCAGATACTGCTGCGCCGGCTTCTCGTCGACGATGGCGATGCGCCGCAACGGCGCATCGCCGCGCGACAGCCGCCATTCCTCACGGAACATGGCGACGAATTCCTGCTCGATGCGCTCGGCTGCTGCAACGGCGCCGTGGGCCATCAGCAGGCGGGTATTGAGCATGCCGCCACCGGCATTGGTGTTGATCTCGATCAGCCGCGGCTGGCCGTCGACCAGATGGAAGTCGTAGCCGAAAAAGACGCTGCGCGCCGGCAGTTCGCCGCCAGCCCCGGGCGGTGCCCAGGCGAGCACGCGGCGACGGTATTCGGGCAAGGCGACGACTGATTCGATGGCCGCCACCAGATCGGCCATCGCCTGCAGCGAAGCTTGCGGCAGCGCGATGGCGGCCTGCGAGATCAGTGCCGGATGGCTGACGGACAGGCTGTCGAGATCGATCCCGGCCCCCTCCACCAGGGCCGCCTTGAAGGCGTCACGGTCAAACACGGTCGTTCCTGCGGGCAAAAAAATCGAGCACGTCGCCTAGCTCCTTGGTTCGCTTCATCGGTGGCAGACTTTGCCAGACGCGACGACCGTACGGCTTTGACAGAAGTCGGGGATCGCAGATCATCAGCACGCCGGTATCGGTCTCGTCACGAATCAGCCGCCCGGCACCCTGCTTGACGTTGATCACGGCGCGCGGCAGCTGGTATTCCATGAAGGCATTGCGCCCCTGCCGCTTCATCTGCTCAATGCGCGCCGACAGCACCGGGTCGTCGGGTGGGGCGAAGGGAATCTTGTCGATGACCACCAGCGATAGCGCCTCGCCGCGCACATCGACCCCTTCCCAAAAACTCTGGCTGCCGACCAGGATGGCATTGCCGAGGTGACGAAAACGCTGCAGCAGGTCGTTCTTGCTGCCCTCGCCCTGCAACAGCAGCGGCATGTCGATGCCCTCATCCTCCAGCCGCGCCTTCAACAACTCGTGCGTGCGGCGCATGGCGCGCAGGCTGGTGCACAGGAAGAAAGCGCCACCGCCGGACGCGACCACCGCCGGGAAGGCGGCATCGACGACGGCATCGGTATACCCGTAGGAATTCGGTTCGGGCATGCCCAGCGGTGCGTACAGCACGGCCTGGGTGCCGTAATCGAAGGGGCTGTGCCAGCAGGCCGATTCCGGCTCGCCGAGACCGAGTTCGGCGCAGTAATGATGGAACTTGCCCTGCACCGCCAGCGTCGCCGAGGTGAAGATCCAGGCGCGCGGATGGCCGCCCATCTGCTTGCGGAAAATCTCGGCGACGTCGAGCGGCGTTGCGTTCAATTGCAGCGAATGGGTGAAGGCTTCGGCCCAGCGCACGTAGCCGTCGTCGCTCAGCTTGCGCCATTCGCCGAGCGCCCGCGCCAGATCGCCGGCGCGCTGCCAGCACTTTTCCAGGCCTTCGGCCCGCTCGGCCTGGCTTTCGAGCAAAGCGGCAAAGGCAATGACTTCATCTTCCAGCGCCTGCAATGCCGGGTCAAACTCCGGCCTTTCCTGCAATTGGCCCCAGGAGAAGCGGCCGGCATCGATGCCGACAGCCAGGCGCAGGTCGCGTGCCACCTTGTCGAGATTGCGCGACGCCGTCTGTAGTTCGAGGCAGTCGCGGGCATGGGTCAGGCCTTCAGCGCGGGCATCGCGGGCCAGGTCGACAACCTGTGCCGTCGACACCGTGTCGCCGAAGAACAGCGTCGCCACTTCCGGCAACTGGTGCGCTTCGTCGAAGATCACCGTGTTGCAGGCCGGCAGCAGTTCGGCCATGCCCTCGTCGCGCAACATCACGTCGGCGAAGAACAGGTGGTGATTGACCACCACCAGATCGGCGGCCATCGCCTCGCGCCGCGCCTGCATGACGAAGCAGTCCTTGTAATCCGGGCAGTCCTGGCCGAGGCAGTTCTCGCGCGTCGACGTGGCATGGGTCCAGACCGGCGAGTTTTCGTTGACCTCCAGGCACTCGGCCTTGTCGCCGGTCTTGGTGACCTTGGCGAAGACCGAGATGCGGCGGGCATCGGCGGCGTCCTCGCGGGTCAGGAAACGGCCGTCAGCCAGCGCCCGTTCGAGATGGTAGGGACAGACGTAATTGGCCCGCCCCTTCAACAGCGCAATCCTGGCCGGCGCCTTCAGCGCCTCGCGGACCATTGGCAGGTCCTTGTTGAACAGCTGGTCCTGCAGGGTCTTGGTACCGGTCGAGACGATCACCTTGCCGCCCGAACGCAGCGCCGGCACCAGGTAGGCGAAGGTCTTGCCCGTGCCGGTGCCGGCCTCGGCGATAAAAACCGAACAGCTGTCGATGGCGGCGGCGATGCGTTCGGCCATCTCGACCTGCTGCTCGCGTACGCGATAGCCGTGGATGGCCTTGGCCAGCGGCCCGTCGGGAGAAAAGATTTCCGGAAGGGAGGACAAGGAAGGGGGCCTGGAAAAACCGGGCGAATCTTAGCAGATGGGGCGCCTTATAACGACTGCCCATAGGCTGCCCGGTGACGATGGGCAGCCCAAGCCGGATTCCCCCTCACCGCCCCAGCAAATCGGGCAACCAGGTAGCCAGGAACGGCAGCAGCGAAATGCACAGCGCCCCGAGGAACATGGCGCCCACCGCCGGCAACACTGAAGCGGCGACATAGCGCAAGGGCTTGCGGAACATGGCGGAGGCGAAATAGATGTTGAGGCCGGCCGGCGGGAAGAGGAAGGCGATCTCGATGCTGGCCAGGAAAATCACGCCGAAGTGCACCGGGTCGATGCCATAGGCCAGCGCTACCGGCAGCAGCAAAGGGACCAGGACGACGATGGCGGCATAGATTTCCATCAGCGCGCCGGCGACCAGCAGGAACAGGACAAGGACGACCAGGAAATAGTATTTATTGGGCAGTACGGACTGCACCCAGTCCACCGCCAGGTCGGGGATGCCGGCGTCGACCAGGAAGTTGGTCAGCCCCAGGGCCATGCCCAGGATCAGCATGATGCCGCCGATGATCTGCACACAATCCACCAGCGTGCTGCCGAGGCCGCGCAGGTCCAGTTCACGATGGGCCACCATCTGCGTCAGGATGGCATAGGCAGCGGTCAGGGCAGCGCTCTCCATGGGCGTCGCCAGGCCGCTGACCATGGATCCGATGGCCACCAGCGGCGCCAGTATTTCCCATTTTGCCGCCAGGATTGCCCGGCGCCGGGATAGTCGCACCGGTGCTTCGACCGGGGCCACCGGGGCGAGAAGGTCGCGCCTCAGAAAGCCGCCGGCCAAAAGCAGGAAGGCCACCATCACCAGCGCCGGCAGCACGCCGGCCAGGAACATGGTGTTGATCGGCACCTTGGCAATGATCGCGTACATGATCAGCGGCACCGAAGGGGCCAGCAGCACACCCAGGGCGCTGGCACTGGTGACCAGACCGATGCCACGCCGTTCCGGAAAGCCGGCGCGGGTAAGCAGCGGCAGCAGGAGCCCACCCAGGGCCAGAATCGTCACGCCGCTACCGCCGGTGAGTGCGGTGAAGAATGAACATAGCAGCGCGGCCGCCACCGCCGTGCCCAGCGCACCGCCACCAAACAGGGCGGTGAACAACGTACCCAGGCGACCGGCAGCACCCGTACGGGCGAAGATCAGGCCGGCCAGGGTGAACAGCGGCAGGGCCGGCAGCGAGGGGTTGACCGTGATCTGGTAGTGGCTGAGCGGCACCGCCGCCAGGGGTTGGCCTTCCTGCCAGAACAGGGCCAGGGCCAGGCCGCCGAGCACGGCAAAAATCGGCGCGCCGCAAAACAGGATCGCCACCAGCCACACGACGAAGGGCCAGAGCGGGAGCGTCTCGCCATCGAAATAGGCGGCGCCCAGCCAGCCCAGCAAGGGCAGCAGCAAGGCCGCCACGATGCGCCAGGGCCAGGCTTCCGCCAGCCGCGAACCCAGTCGCAGACCGAGCAGGAGAAACCCCGCCGGCATCGCCGCCTGAATGACCCAGCCGGGAATGCCGTAGGCCAGCGGGCGTGGCGCTTCCATCTCGCTGATCACGAAAGTCCAGCTTGCCTGGGCCAGCAGGCCGCAGATCACGGCCGAACTGGCACCGGCGAAAAACTTGGCGAAGCGACTCAGATGCGGATGCTCGACAGCAGCCAGTCCGGCGCCCAGCGAAGTGAGATGACCGCTTCGCTCGGCCACCAAGGCGCCGAACATCGCCAGAACCAGGCCGAGATGCTGCACCAGCACCGGCGCATTTTCGACGCCTCGGCCAAACAGGGGGCGCAGGACGATTTCGGCCAGCGGGATGAGCAGCATCAGGGCCAGCGCCCCGGCCGCCAGCCAGGCATCGAAGCGGCCAAGGCCGCGCAGCAGCGTCATGACTTACTTGCCCTTGCCTGCCCGGTACGACTCCAGATGGCCGACCACTTCGTCGAATGTATCCGCCGGCACCAGCTTGCCACGGATTTGCGGGTACAGTTTGTCGGCCAGTTCGCGCCAGGCCTTCATCTGCTCGGCGTTGGGCGTGGTCACGATCAGGCCGCGCTTCTTCATCGCCTCGACGGCTTCATCGACCTCCTTGCGGGCCTGGACGCGCATTTTGTCGCCGGCCTGCACGCCCGCAGCCTGGACCGCCTTCTGCGCGGCCGGACTCATCTCGTCCCAGGCTTTACGCGTGATGACCAGGGCACCGACGATGGGCGCCCAGTTCAAATCCAGCATGTAGGGGGCGCTGGTGTAGATCTGCGTGGCCAGGGCGAAATAAGGCGTGGACGGCACGGCATTGATCATGCCGGTCTGGATTGCCGGCAGGATGTCGGAGACCTCCAGCGGCACCGGCGTGTAGCCCAGGCTCTTCATGATTTCCTGCTGGGCCGCCTCGGAGCCCCAGGCGAAGAATTTCATGCCGCGATAGTCGGCCGGGGCGGCCGCCGGCTGCTTGCTGAAAAAGCGTACCCAGCCGGCGTCGCCCCAGGCCAGAACGACGAAACCCTTGGCGAGAAACTTCTTCTCCATCCCGGCGCGCAGTTTTTCGCGCACATGGTCCACCTCGTCCCAGCTGCGGAACATCAGGGGCATCAGCTGCAGCGCCGCGATGGAGGGTTCGATGGCCTCCAGCCCGGCCACGGACAGCAGGCCGCCTTGCAGTTGGCCGATACGCATGCGGCGCACGATGTCGGTCTCACCGCCCTGGCTGCCGTCCGGATAAACCAGATACTTGCCGCCGCCCTCGGCCTTGCGCCAGGCTTCGCCGATTTCCATCAACTGGCGGTGGTAGAGCGAGTTCTTGGGCACCAGGGTACCGATGCGAAATTGATCGGCGGCGATGGCATTGCCCGCCATGAGCACGACGGTAAGCAGAAGCGTGACGAAACGCATGGCTTGTTTCCTTGAGGATTTGGTATCAGAACAGATCGCCGGATTTTTCCAGCAACCAGGCAGCGCGCCGGCGCATGACCTGGTTTTGCAGGGCAAAGGGACTATCGGCGGTTTCGGGTAGAGCCAGGGCGTCGTTCAACAAGGTGTCGAAGGCCGCCCGATCGCCTGCCGGCAGGGCATGTCCCTCGGCTTTGGCGACCAGGGGACCGGCACTGCGCCCAGCGGACTGCTCGATGGCTTGATCGAACCAGGCCAGTGCCTGGGTGCGACTGCCGCCAGAGCGTGCGGCTTCGAAGGTGGCCAGGAGTCCGGTCAGGCTGCCCTGCCCCCAGTCCGCATCGGTTTGCCAGGCCAGGTGCGCAAGACGGTTGGCCAGGGGCAGATCGGCCACCAGATCCGGGTTGTCCTTGCCGAGTGAAATCCAGCCACCCCAGGCCGCCGCCGCCCAATAGGCCAGCCCGACTTCCTCCCTCGCCAGCTGCGGCATGGCCTCGGGCGGGCCGGCCAGCGCCGCCCGCAAGCCCGGATGTGCGTTTTCCAGGGCCTTCATGGCGTGCCGCTGGGCGCGCCGGTAAAGCCGGGCGGCGCGCTGACGCAGTCGTTCGGCTTCCTTGACGTCGCGTTCCTCCACCCGGTCCGCCTCGAAGGCGACAAAGGCGTAGGCGTACTGGGTGAAACCGCCAGCCACCGATTCCGCCAGGGCCGTATGTTCCGGCTGCTCGCGCAAGACCGATTCGGAAAGTTTCAGGTAGAAAGCACTGGCCTCGCGCGCCAGATCCAGATCATCCTCTACCGCCTGCCCCTGACCCGCCAGAGCGTCCGCCAGTTCGCCGATGACCAACTGCTTGGGGGAGCAGGCCGCCAGGGTCGCCCAAGCAAAAACGAGAAGTACAACGCGCAACCAGGAGGTCATCTTGCCTTCAATGGCGAGCAACAAAACTGCAGAATTTAGCGAATTGTTGTTACAGGGACATGGCAGCGCAACCGGCTGTCCGATTTGCTTTCGACGGCCGCCGAAAGTCACCGGGTCGCCCACTATTGTGGCTATTCCGGCAGCAAACCGTGAAATATTGCTGCACCGCAACAAATATTCCCGAGTGCGTGCAATCCCTGTGCTAGAGTGAATCCATAACAAAAAGGTGATGGAGACAATCATGCTGGACGCCTCGTTCGAGCACGGTTACCCACCGTCGCGTCGTTGCCGGTCACCAGCGCTTCGCCCACACGGTAAGCAGGCAAATGGCAAGGATGCAACATCATGACGGCACTGATCGATAACAAGGGCAGCAACGAACTGCTCGCCGCGGATGCCTCCGGGCAACGGGTGATCCACGCGCCAACGGCAATGCCGCTTCGCCAAAGCCAGCGCAAGAGCCGCTGGCCGGCCCGTTTCGACCTGCTGCAGAGCGCCTCCGGCCTGTTCCTGGCGCTCTTCCTGATGGCCCACATGTTCTTCGTGTCGACCATCCTGATCAGCAACGAGGCCTTCTACACCGTTGCCCGCTTCTTCGAGGGCGCCTATTTCCTCGGCAAGCCCTATCCAATCCTGGTCTCGGCCGTGGTCATCGTCATCATGGTGATCTTCATCGCCCACTCCTGGCTGGCGATGCGCAAGTTCCCGGCCGGCTATCGCCAGTACCGCGCCTTCATCGATCACAAGAACCACCTTCGCCACAACGACACCTCGCTATGGTGGCTGCAGATCTGGACTGGCTTTGCCCTGTTCTTCATGGCCACCATCCATCTCTACGACATGCTGACCCAGCCGGCGCTGATCGGCCCCTATGAATCGGCCGACCGCGTGTGGACCGGCAGCATGTGGCCGCTCTACCTGTTGTTGCTGTTTGCCGCCGAACTGCATGCCAGCATCGGCCTCTACCGGCTGGCCATCAAGTGGGGCTGGTTCACCGCCACCACACCCAACCGCAGCCGCCGTCGCCTGCGCTGGGCCAAGCACAGTCTCAGCGCCTTTTTCATCACGCTCGGTCTGGTCACCCTCGCCGTCTACGTCGACCTCGGCCGCAATCACGCCGCGCATGCCGGCGAACGCTACGTTTCGCCCCAGCACAGCACCGCGCCTGTCCGGCACTGACATGGAAATCATCCATTCCGACGTCCTCGTCATCGGCGGCGGACTGGCTGGCCTGCGCGCCGCGCTCGCTGCCCGCAAGCGTGGCCAGAAGGTCATCATCCTCAGCCTGGTGCCGCCCAAGCGCTCGCATTCGGCCGCTGCCCAGGGTGGCATGCAGGCCAGCCTGGGCCATACGGCCAAGGGTGCCGGCGACAATGAGGATGTGCATTTTGCTGACACCGTGCGCGGCAGCGACTGGGCTGCTGATCAGGAGGTTGCCCGGATGTTCGTCCACACGGCCCCCAAGGCCGTGCGCGAACTGGCCGCCTGGGGCGTGCCGTGGAATCGTGTGCAAGCCGGGCCGCACGAAGTCATCATCGACAGCCAGCGGATCACCCTGAACGAGCCGGAGGCCGCCCACGGCCTGATTACTGCCCGCGACTTCGGCGGCACCCGGAAATGGCGCACCTGCTACGTCTCCGACGGCACTGGCCACGCCATGCTCTACGCCGTCAGCGACCAGACCATTGCCGCCGGGATTCCGGTCCATGAGCGCATGGAAGCGGTCTCGCTGATCCACGACGGCACCCGCTGCTACGGCGCCATCGTCCGCAACCTGAGCAACGGCAAGCTGCTCGCCTACGTCGCCCGGGCCACCTGCATGGCCACCGGCGGTTTCGGGCGGATTTACCGATCGACGACCAATGCCGTGATCAACGAGGGCATCGGCGCCGCCATCGCCCTGGAAACCGGCGTCGTACCGCTGGCCAACATGGAGGCCGTGCAGTTCCACCCGACCGCCATCTTCCCGGCCGGCATCCTGGTCACCGAGGGCTGTCGCGGCGACGGCGGTCTGCTGCGCGATGTCGATGGCCACCGTTTCATGCCGGATTACGAGCCGGAAAAGAAGGAACTGGCCTCGCGCGATGTCGTCGCCCGGCGCATGGAGGCCCATATCCGCAGCGGCAAGGGCGCCCGCAACCGCTTCGGCGAACACCTGTGGCTCGACATCACGCTGCTCGGCGAAGCGCACATCAACGGCAAGCTGCGCGAAGTGAAGGAAATCTGCCAGCACTTCCTCGGTATCGACCCGGCCAAGGAATGGATTCCGGTGCGCCCGGCCCAGCATTATTCGATGGGCGGCATCCGCACCGATGCCCATGGAGCGGCACGCGGGCTGCGCGGCCTGTTCGCCTGCGGCGAAGCGGCCTGCTGGGACCTGCATGGTTTCAACCGCCTGGGCGGCAATTCGGTCGCCGAAACCGTCGTTGCCGGCATGATCGTCGGCGAGGCCATCGCCGATTTCTGCGCCTCGGCGGAAGGCGACATGCATGTGTCGACGGCCCTGGTCCGCGATTGCTGGGAGCAGGAAAACGGCCGCTTCAGCCAGCTGGCGGCCAGCCGTGGTGGTGAAAGCGCCAGCCAGTTGCTGCTGCGCATGCAAACGATCATGAGCGAGCAGGTCGGCATCGTGCGCAACGGCGAAGCCCTGGCTGCCGCCGTCGACGAACTGAAAGCTCTGCTCCTGCGTAGCCGGCAGATCGGCCTGCGCACTTCAGCCCCCGGTGCCAATCCGGAACTGACCACCGCCTGGCGCCTGCAGAAAATGCTCAAACTGGCCCTGTGCGTGGCTTACGGCGCTCTGCAACGAACCGAGAGCCGCGGCGCCCACTTCCGCGAGGATCATCCGCAGCGCGACGATGCCCACTGGCTGAAGCGCACGCTCGCCTACTGGCGCGATGCCGAACAACGCGTGCCGACCCTCGAATATGAAACGCTCGACATCCGCCGCATGGAATTGCCGCCCGGCTGGCGCGGCTACGGCGCGCGTGATGCCATCGAACACCCGGAAACCGCGTTGCGCCTGGCGAAAATCGAACAGATCCGCAGCGAACTCGGCGACACCGACCGCCACACCATGCAGCAGGCCCTGATGCCCTTCCGCCACCTGCTGCCGCCACACCTGCGCGGCGCCAACGCCCGTCTGGAGGAGAACGCATGATCGGTATCCTGCATCGCCAGCGCAAGAAGCAGGAACAGCGCCGTCTGGAGATCGCCATCCTCCGCCACAACCCGGCCGACCCGACGAGCACCCCGCAACTGCAGAGCTTCCATATCGAGGAAGCCGAAGGCATGACGCTGTTCATCGCCCTCAACGAAATCCGCAGCACGCAGGATCCTTCGCTGCAGTTCGACTTCGTCTGCCGCGCCGGCATCTGCGGCAGCTGCGCCATGCTCATCGACGGCCGCCCGGGCCTCGCTTGCCGGACCCTGACCCGCGACCTCGGTCCGCGCATCACGCTGGCAGCGCTGCCCTTCTTCGAATTGATCGGCGACCTGTCGGTCAATACCGGCAAATGGATGCGCGGCACCAGCGAACGGCTGCAAACCTGGATTCACGACCACGCGAAGGTCGATGCCGATGCCCTGGAAGCGCGCATGGAACCGGAGTTGGCCGAGGCCATCTACGAACTCGACCGCTGCATCGAATGTGGCTGTTGCATCGCCGGTTGCGGCACGGCGCAGATGCGCGAGGATTTCGTCGGTGCGGTCGGCCTCAACAAGATCGCCCGCTTCCGCCTAGACCCGCGCGACCAGCGCAATGACGAGGATTTTTACGAACTGATCGGCGACGACGACGGCGTGTTCGGCTGCATGGCCCTGCTCGGCTGCCACGACGTCTGCCCCAAGCAACTGCCGTTGCAGACGCAGATCGCCTACCTGCGCCGCAAGATGGCCCTCATTGGCCTGACCTAGCCAGCGTTCAGCGCACCTCGATGCTGACGCTGCGGCCGGATTTGCCACCAGCCTTGCGCAGGCGGTCGGCAATGTCCGTATTCTGGTTCTTCAACGCCATATCGAGCGCGGTTTCGCCCGATTCCAGCTTCCGATTGGTATCGGCGCGTTGGGCCAGCAACAGCTCGACAACCGACATATGGCCATTGCGGGCTGCTGCGATCAGCGGCGTCGTGCCGTTCTCGCTCGCCGCATTGATGTCGGCACCGGCCTTGATCAGCACGCGAACGATCTCCGCATGGCCGGCAAAGGCTGCGTAGGCGAGCGGTGTCCAGCCCGGATTGTTGAGCGCTGCACCGGCCGTCACCAGCAGTTCGACCGATTTCAGGTGGCCGCGAAAAGCGGCCAGGCGCAGCGCCGTGTCGCCAGCGGAATTGCGCGCGTTCAGCTTGACCCGCTGGCTAATCAGCAGATCAACCAGCTGGTCGTGCCCATCGCGGGCCGCCAGCATGAGCAGCGTATTGCCTTCGATATCGGTGGTATCGGCCGAGGCCCCCTTGCCGATCAGCGCCGCCACCTCGCGGCTGTCGCCCATACGGGCGGCATTGATCAGATCATCGTAGGTGGCGCTACTGACGGGAGCGGACAGGGAGAGCGCCAGAACGGCCAGTGAAAACAGTTTTTTCATGATGACATGGGCCTCGGAACGTCCCGGAAAAGCGCAAAAAAGTTGTCGGTCGTCGCCTGCGCCACAGCCTCTGGCGACAGTCCACGCAGCCGTGCGATCTCCTCGGCAACGTAACGGACATAGGCCGGCTGGTTGGGCTTGCCGCGGAACGGCGTTGGCGCCAGGTAAGGTGAATCGGTCTCGACCAGGATACGGTCGAGCGGACATTTGCTGGCGACGTCCTTGACGATGGCCGCGTTCTTGAAGGTGACGATACCGGAAAACGACAGGTAGAAACCGAGATCGAGGGCGACGCGGGCCACCTCCCAGTCCTCGGTGAAACAGTGCATGACGCCGCCTACCGCATCGGCACGCTCTTCGCGCAGCAGACGCAAGGTGTCAGCCGCCGATTCGCGGGTATGCACTACCAGTGGCTTGGCGCAGCGGCGCGCCGCTTCGATGTGGTTGCGGAAACGCTGGCGCTGCCACTCCGGCTTGTCCTTCTGCCAGTAATAGTCGAGGCCGGTTTCGCCGATGGCGACGACACGTGGATGGCTGGCCAGTTCGACCAGACGCTCGACCGTCGGCTCTTCGACATCCGTGTATTCGGGATGGACGCCGACCGTCGCGTAGAGGCGCGGATCGCGCTCGGCCAGCGCCAGTACCTGCGGCAAATCCTCGAGATTGACGCCGATGCACAGGGCCAGGCCAACGCCGTTGTCCTGCATGGCAGCGAGCACTTCCGGCAGGCGCTCGGCGAGACCGGGGAAATCAAGATGACAGTGCGAGTCGACCAGCATGGCGCCGATCAGAGCGTGTGCGTCGGGCGCGACGACTGCATGACGCCGCCCAGCAGACCTTCGATCTTGCGGCGGGCTTCCTGGCCGCTTTCGTCATTGTTGAAATGCACGCCAATACCTTGTGCCCGGCCATTCTGGGCGCCGGCCGGCGTCACCCAGACGACGGTACCGGCGATCGGCAGCTTGGCCGGATCCTCCATCAGCGACAGCAGCATGAAGACTTCGTCGCCGATGCTGTAACTGCGGGTGGTCGGAATGAAGATGCCACCGGCGCGCAGGTGCGGCATGAAAGCGGCGTAGAGCGCCGACTTGGAATTGATGTTCAGCGACAGGACGCTAGGGCGCAGCGGCGGGGATTTGGCTTCGCTCATCGGCTATCGATTGGCAAACAGGGCACGGTAGTCCAGAAAAATGCCTTCGAGAAACAGGCGCGCGTTCAAAGGTTGTTCAGCTTCCCGGCGCCGCACGATGGTCGCTCGATACGACTGAATCAGGCGCGCCGGCGGAATCATAGCAGCGAGGCTGGCGATTGTGGCCGCCTGGGGCAGAAAATAGCGCACCGGCAAACCATTCCCGGCGAGCATCAGGTCAACCAGCCATTTCTGCAGACCTTCGACAATCGCCTTCAGCGGCAGGCGGCCCTTGCTGTCCTTGACCGCCTTTTCCAGTTCGCCCGCCAGTAGCAACGGCTCCACCGCCTCGCCAGCCGCCAGGCGGCGAGTCAGTGCCGCCAGCCAGTCGGTCTGACCGGAGGCCGACCATTCCAGTGCCAGTCCCGGGGCACCGCCAGCCAGCGCCAACCAGCGCTTGGCGTCGGCTACGCCGTGTTCGGCCAGCACCTGCTCGGCCCGGGCGGCCGAGGGCAAGGGAACCGGTACCACCTGGCAGCGGCTGCGGATCGTCGGCAGCAAGCGCATCGGATCACTTGAAACCATTAAAAACAACGTACTTGGCGCAGGTTCTTCAAGCGTTTTAAGAAGTGCGTTTGCGGTCGCCCGATTCATCGCCTCGGTCGGATTGACGATGATGATGCGCAGGCCACCGCGATGCGTGCCGACGTTGAGAAACTCGTCGAGGCCACGCACCTGGTCGATGGTGATCTGTTGACTGGCCTTCTTCTTCCCCTCTTCCGCTTCCGCCTCTTCGGCCATGGCCTCCGGCTGCAGCAAACGAAAATCCGGATGATTGCCTTGGGCATACCAGTTGCAGGCCAGGCAGCGACCACAGGCCAGCCCATCGACCTGCGGCTGCTCGCAGAGCAGGCTGGCGGCGAACTGGCGGGCCAGATCGAATTTACCCAAGCCGCGCTGACCGAGAAGCAGCAAGGCATGCGGCATTTGCGCCCGCCGCCCCTGCAGCGATTTCCAGACTTGATCGTGAAGACTTATAACGTTCATTATCAGATCGTTGCGATTATTTCTTCAAGTCGTTTGCGAATATTATCCAGGGTGTTATTGGCATCGATCACGCGCATCCGCTCCGGGTGGCCATGCGCCCTTTCCAGATAGGCATGGCGCACCCGCTCATGGAAATCGGCACGCTCCTGCTCGAAGCGGTCGAGGTCGCGACTGGCGACGGCGATGCGCTCGCGCGCCACTTCCAGCGGCAGATCAAAGAGCAGCGTCAGGTTCGGCTGCAGATGCTCATGTACCCAGTGCTCGAGCGCCTGCAGCTTGCTCCGTTCAAGGCCACGACCACCGCCCTGGTAAGCATGGGTGGCATCGGTGAAACGATCGCAGACCACCCATTCGCCACGCGCCAGTGCCGGTTCGATGACCTGCGCCAGATGCTCACGGCGGGCAGCGAACATCAGCAGTGTTTCGGTTTCCAGATGCATGGACTGATTGAGCAGCAGATCGCGCAACTTTTCGCCGAGCGCCGTGCCACCTGGTTCGCGCGTCACTTGCACCGTCAGTCCGCGCTGGCGCAGACGCTCAGCCAACCAGTCGACGTGACTGCTCTTGCCGGCCCCGTCGATGCCTTCGAAAGTGATGAACTTGCCCTTCACTGCCCACCTCGCTGAAATCTATTGACCGCCCGGTTGTGTTCGTCGAGCGTATTGGAAAACTGGCTGCTGCCGTCGCCGCGGGCGACGAAGTACAGCGCACTGGATTCTGCCGGATGCATGGCGGCGCGGATGGAAGCCAGGCCGGGCATGGCGATCGGCGTCGGCGGCAGACCGCGGCGGGTGTAGGTATTGTAGGGCGTATCCGTCTGCAGGTCGCGCTTGCGCAAGTTGCCGTCAAAGGCTTCGCCCAGGCCGTAGATCACGGTCGGATCGGTCTGCAGCGGCATGCCGATACGCAGGCGATTGACGAAGACGGAAGCGACCAGCTGACGGTCGGCCTCGCGGCCGGTTTCCTTTTCGATGATCGACGCCATGATCAGAGCTTCGTACGGCGTCCGGTAGGGCAAGCCCGGATCACGCGTTTCCCACTCCTCGGCCAGCCGGCGCTGCATCTCGCGCACCGCACGGGCAATCAGATCAAGCGCGCTGGATTGCTTGTCGAACAAATAAGTATCGGGGAGCAGCCAGCCCTCGAGGTGTTGATGCTCGAGGCCCAGCCGACGGCTGATCTCGCCTTCACTCAAGCCGCGGCTGTCGGGCAGGAGATCGGGATGGGCATCCAGCCGGGCCCGCCACTGGCGCAGGGTCCAGCCTTCGATCAGGGTGATGTCACCCTGGGTCACCTTGCCCCGGGTCAGCTTGTCCAGCAACTGCCGCGCGGTAATCCCCTGCTTGACCGAATAACTACCCGCCTTGATGCCGGTGTCGGCACCCTGCAGACGAGCCACCAGCAGCAGCAAGGTCGGCTGGAGCTGGATGCCGGCCGCGCGCATCTGGACGATGGCGGCACGCAAACTGCTGCCCGTTGTCACATGAAAGTCGACCGGCGAGCCACGCAACGCCAGCGGTTGGTTCACCCACCACCACAGGCCACCGGCAGCAATGCCGAGCAGCAGCAGGATCAGAAGCAACAGTTTTTTCAGGAAACGCACGGGAACTCGTCGGCGGGAGGCGGGTCTTGCCCGTGTGAAACGAGCAGATGAAATCGGGCGATATAATATCGCAAACCCCTCAGGAGCCCTCATGAACCCCAACTGGCGCAGTTTTCTCGAATCGACGGAAGCCGTTTTTGCCGGCGACACTTCCGAAATCAGCAGCTTCGGCGACGCCGCCGGAGAACTTCAGGCTGCCGGCCGCCAGATGGTCATCGTCCCCCTCGCGCACCTGGCCTTGATCGAGGCCAGCGGCGAGGAGGCCAAGCCCTTCCTGCACAGCCAGTTCACCAGCGACGTCAATCATCTGGCTGACGCTCAGGCGCAGCACGCCGGCTGGTGTTCGGCCAAGGGCCGCATGCAGGCCAGCTTCGTGCTCTGGCACACGGCTAACAACTACCATCTGCTACTGGCGGCCGACCTTCTCGAAGCTACCCTGAAGCGCCTGAAAATGTTTGTCCTGCGCGCCAAGGTCACGCTGGCGGCCGAGGACGAACAGGTACTGCTTGGCCTGTCCGGCCCGCAAGCCGCCGAAGCACTGGCCGATGCCGGCCTGCCGGCGCCAGAGGACGCGCTGCAAACCAGCGCCGCCAACGGCAGCACCGTGTTGCGTCTCGATGCCGGGCGCTTCATCGTCGCCACCCCGGCAGCCGCAGCGGCCGGCCTGTGGCAGAAGCTGACGGTCAAGGCGCGGCCGGCCGGTACGCCGGTCTGGCGCTGGCTCGACATTCAGGCCGCCTTCCCGCTGGTGACGCTGGCGACCAAGGAAGAATTCGTGCCGCAGATGGCCGACTTCGAGAAAATTGGCGGCATCAGCTTCCACAAGGGCTGCTACCCGGGCCAGGAAGTCGTCGCCCGCACCCAGTATCTGGGCAAGGTCAAGCGTCACCTCTATCGGCTCAGTAGTGGCGTGCCGCTGCAGGCCGGAGATGACCTGTTCTCGCCGGAAAACCTCGACCAGGCCAGTGGCAAGGTGATGAGCGCGGCACCGACGCCGGACGGCGGCTTTGCCGCGCTGGCCGTCGTCCAGTCGAACTTCGCCGCCAACCTGCACCTGGGTTCGCGCGAAGGCCCGCAGCTTCAAGCCGTCGCCGTCAATCCGGCGTAGCGATGTGCCTGATCGTCGTCGGCTGGCGGGCCCATGCGGACTACCCGCTGGTCGTCGCCGCCAACCGCGACGAGTTTTACGCCCGACCGACTGCCGAAGCAGCGCCCTGGCCGGAGGCGCCGGCGGTCTTCGGCGGCATTGACCGGGAAGCCGGCGGCACTTGGCTGGGCATTACCCGTAGTGGCCGCTTCGCCGCCGTCACCAATGTGCGTGAGCCGGGGATGGCCCAAGGCCAGTGCTCGCGCGGCATGCTGACACGCGATTTCCTGCTTTCCAGGCAAACGGCCAGCGACTACGCGCAAGGACTGGCCGGCGAGCATTATTCGGGATTCAACCTGCTGCTGAGCGACGGCGAATCACTCGTCTATTGCTCCAACCGCGACGGCGCACCGCGCCTCCTGGCGCCGGGCGTCTATGGTCTGTCCAACCACCAGCTCGACAGCCCGTGGCCCAAGCTGCTGACCGCCCGCCAGCGCTTCGCTGCGGCCCTGCCCGCCCTGCCCGCCGACAACGCCCTCTTCACGCTGCTCGCCGATGACAGCATCGTCGCCGACGACGAACTGCCGCAAACCGGCGTTTCTCTGGAATGGGAGCGGCGGCTTTCGGCCATTTTCGTCAAATCGGAAAACTACGGCACGCGCGCCTCGACGGTCGCCTGGCAGCGTCGTGACGGCGCCGTGCATCTGCACGAGCAGCGCTTCGGGCCGCACGGCCGGGCGCTTCAGTCCTCGCTGATATCCACCGCCGTGTAACACGGCACCAGATCGAATAACTCGACGATGTCGGCGTTGCGCATGCGGATGCAGCCATGCGAGCCGGGCACGCCCATTTCGGCGTGATCGGGACTACCGTGGATATAGACATAGCGGCGCATGGTATCGACGCAGCCGAGCCGGTTGCGCCCCGGTTCACAGCCCGACAGCCAGAGGATGCGGGTAAGGATCCAGTCACGGCCGGGATGCTGCTCGGCCAGCTCCGGCGTCCACAGTTCGCCGGTCGGCCGACGGCGGACGAAGACCGTGTTTTCCGGCTCCCCGGCGCCGATCTTGGCGCGAATCATGTGCGCGCCACGCGGCGTCCGGTAACTGCCGGACTCCTCGCCGACACCGGCCTTGGCGGTCGATACCGCGTACTGCCGCAGCAGCCCGCCGGCATCGTCGACCACGCTCATGGTCTGCCTGGCGACCGAAATCAGCAGCTTCACTGGCTTTTCCTTCGCCGTTCGGCAAAAAACTGGCTGAGCATGGCGCTGCATTCGTCGGCCAGCACCCCGCCCTCAATCTGCGCATGATGATTCAGGCGCTCGACACCGAATAGATCGACGACGCTGCCATGAACCCCGGTCTTCGGATCGCGCGCGCCATAGACGACGCGACTGATACGCGCATGCATGATGGCGCCGGCACACATGGCGCAGGGTTCGAGGGTGACAAACAGTTCGCAGCCGGGCAGCCGGTAATTGTCGAGCGCTCGCGCGGCATCGCGGAGGGCGGCGATTTCGGCATGGGCGGTCGGATCGCTCTCGCCAATTGGTGAATTGAAGCCGCGGCCGACGATCGCGCCATTGAGAACGACGATGGCGCCGACCGGCACTTCGCCCAGACATTCGGCTGCGCGCGCCAGCGAGATCGCCTCGCGCATGAAAAACTCGTCGCTCAGGCCGGCCAAGATAGGTTCTACAACATTTTCCGAAGTCATTTTCCGAGTCAGGCGTGGGCAGGGGTCGATTAGTATAACGTAGCGCTCAACGGCTCCATCCGGGCCACATTTCATCACTATTCACTGACAAAAACATGATCGAACACATCCTGATGTTCATCCTCGGCCTCGTCGCCCTGACCATTGGCGCCGAACTCATGGTCCGCGGCGCCGCCCGCCTCGCCCTCACCTTCGGGATCTCGCCGCTGGTTGTCGGTCTGACCATCGTCGCTTTCGGCACCAGCGCACCGGAAATGGCGGTTTCCGCCGGTGCGGCGCTGAGCGGTTCGGGCGATCTGGCCATTGGCAATGTGGTCGGCAGCAACATTGCCAACGTCCTGCTGATCCTCGGCCTGTCGGCGCTAATCGTGCCGCTGGCGGTCAACCAACAGATCATCCGCCAGGAAATCCCGATCATGATCGGCGCCAGCCTGCTCTTCGTGGTGCTCGCCATGGACGGTAGCATCAGCCGCGGCGAAGGGCTGCTACTGTTCGCCCTGATCATTGTTTACAGCGCCTTCCTGGTCATTCAGTCACGACATGCCAGCAAGACGCTCCAGGACGAATTCGCCGAGGAAATGCCGGACACCGCCAGCCGCTGGGATGCCCACTGGAGCGTGCAGGCACTGTTGGTCATCGGTGGCCTCGTCCTGCTCGTCGTCGGTGCTGACTGGCTGGTCGATGCGGCGGTCGCCGTTGCCCGCGTCTTTGGCGTCAGCGATCTGGTGATCGGCCTGACTGTGGTCGCCGTCGGCACCTCGATGCCGGAAATCGCCACCTCGCTGGTCGCCGCCTTTCGCGGCCAGCGCGACATCGCCATCGGCAACGTGGTCGGCAGCAACATCTTCAACATTTTTGCCTGCCTGGGTTTTGCCAGCATCATTGCCGATGGCGGCATCGCGGTTTCCGCAGCGGCACGCAACTTCGACCTCTGGGTCATGCTGGCCGTCGCCTTTGCCTGTCTGCCCATCGTCATCACCGGCCGGGAAATCGCCCGCTGGGAAGGCGGCGTCTTCATTGCCTACTACGCCGCCTATACCGCCTACCTGGTGCTCGCCGCGACCCAGCACGACAGCCTGCCGACTTTCTCCGGCGTCATGTTGAGCTATGTGCTGCCGCTGACCGTGATCACGCTGATTGTCAGCCTCGTCCACGGCCACGGCAAACCGCCGGCCAACAGCTAAGGCAGGTTTTCCGCTCAGTGGTCGTGCAAGGCCGCATTCAGCTCATCGGCGATCACTGCCCAGTTGGCGTCGTCGCTGATGGCTTCACGCAGGAAAACGGCCTGCGCCGAGCTCCAGAAGGTCGCCTCGTGCAACAGGACGCTGCCGGCCAGAGGACGGTTGGTCCTGATGAAGCGCTCGATGCTGCCATGATCGTTGGCTTCGCCAAGCTGGGCAAACAACATGCTCATGCTGTGCTGATGAAGTTCCATGCTGATGTGGAATCCGCCGGCGCTCAGCGCGGCGGGATCAGTACGTGAACAGCTGACTTCTCATCTTTTTTGGACTGCTTGGCGGCCTTCTTCTCCTTCGGCGTCAGCACCGGCTGCTTCTTGTTTTCCCGTGTTCCGTGCGTTTCCTTGCCCATGATTCTGCTCCTTCACTTGTCCTGCGGTCAGCCGGCGGCTGCGCGCATGCCGTTCAGACTAGCAGCCCATCCGGCTGGCTCTCTGTCTGCCAGCGTACATAAGCGCCTGCCAGACGAAAAAAAACCCCGCCAAGCGGGGTTTCGTCCAGCTAGGTTCAGGCCGCTCGTTTGGCCTGCTGCGTCACTTTAGTCACCACATCCGAACCGGCATCGGTGGCAGCACGTACGTTGTCGGCAGCGATGTCGGTGAATTGCTGGCTACCCTTGGTCATCATGTCGCCCATCGCCGACCAGCTTTCCTGCATGTTGGCTCCGATATTGATCTGCGAAAACTGGTCAAGCAGCGTCCGCGCGAACTGTTCCTGGGTTGTGGCGATGATTTCATAGGCATTGCGCGAGTACTCGACCGACTTGTCGAGGGCGGCCTGACCGAGTACGGCCGGGATGGAGGTCCTCGGCTGGTCGCAATTTCTGTCCGCCAGGGCGGTGCTGCAGGCTTCAAAGGAATCGCGCCAGGTGCTCAAGCCGAGGGCTGACAGGCGCATGACGCCATCCATATAGACAGCGGAAAGGTTTTTCATGCTTTCGGCGGACTCGGAATTTTCGTTGCGGTTTTCATTGCGGTTTTTAGACATGTGTTCTCTCTTGGGGATGGTCTGAAGGAAAGGGCGTTACCGTCGGGCAACAAGGCGTTCGTTTCAGGGGGGTACGCCGGGCGCTCTCCCGACCTTTCTCAGGGCAGCGGAAATGCTGTACCGATCAAGAATTGCAGTCTATTGGCCTGCGCCCGCCGGGTCTGCCCGGAAGCCGCTACAAGGGGAATATTTCCCGTTGGCACGCGGCCGGCACCGCCGGCGCCTGTGCGTTAGCCAACGCACATATGCAGCCCGACGTTTCGGTCATGATGGCAATCCCGGCCGCCGCCAATGCGCCAGTAGCCATTTGCCCCGATCGCCCCCTGATGCCCACCTCCCCCCTGCATTACCAGAACCAGCTGCTCGCCGCCCTGCCGGAAGAGGAGCGCCGGCGCCTGGGCGTCAGTCTGGAACTGGTGCCGCTGGACTATGGCCAGTGCCTGTACGAACCAGGCGCCCAGATCCTCGATGTGTTCTTCCCGACAACGGCCATCGTTTCATTGCTCTCTGACATAGAGGATGGCACGACGGCCGAAACCGCCGCCGTCGGCAATGAAGGCATCGTCGGTGTAACACTGTTCATGGGGGGTGAAACCACCTTGAGCCGGGCCATGGTGTACAGCCCGGGTCATGGTTACAAACTGACAGGGCGCATCCTCAAGGGGGAATTTCATCGTGCCGGCCCGCTGCAGCGGTCACTGATGCGTTACACCCAGGCGCTGCTGGCGGAGATGGCACAAACGCTGGTCTGCATGCGCCACCACACGCTCGAACAGCAATTCTGCCGCTGGCTGCTGCGCCGCTTCGACCGGCTGTCGCCGCAGGCGCTGGTGATGTCGCAGGAAATGATTGCCCAAGTGCTCGGCGTGCGCCGGGCGGCGATCTCGGAGGTCGCCATTGGCTTGCGGACGGCGGGATTGATCAGCTACGGGCGCGGCCGCGTCAACCTGCTAGACCGCCCGGGCCTCGAAGCCCGTTCCTGCGCCTGCTACGCTGCCATCCAGGGTGAATTCGCGCGTCTGCTACCGGGCGGAACCGGAACCTAGTCCGCCGCCGACGGCCATCGTTGATGGCCGTCGTAAAGACCGCTTACTTCATGCGCATGTCGTTACGCACGGAACTGACACCGCTGACGCCGCGCGCCAGTTCGACTGCCCGATTGGCCGAAGCCTGCGAGGTGACGAAGCCGCTCAATTGCACGACCCCCTTGTAGGTTTCGACATTGATCTCGGCCACCTTGGTCGCCGGATCGCCAAGGATGGCGGCCTTGACCTTGGAGGTGATGACGCTGTCGTCGATATATTCGCCCGTACCCGCCTGCTTGGAGGAGGACGCGCAACCGCCGGCCGCCACCAGGGTGATGGCGAGAATGGCGGCGGAAAGATATTTGCTGAATGATTTCATGATGATGCTCCTGTTCCGGGCAGAACCGGATGTCCCGTCCGCGGCCTCCGCCCGGCGAACCGGGCTGAGGCTTCCCTAGCAATATAAGGAAAGCGACGCGCTGCCTCGGTACGCCGGCGCACATAGCGGGCCGACGGGCAGCCGGTTCACTCGGGGCAGCCCGCCAGTACCACCCGGTTGGACAGCAAGCGGGCAAATTCCTCCGCCGGCAAGGGATAGCTGAACAGGAAGCCCTGCCCTTCGTCACAGTTCTGCAGGCAGAGAAAGGCCAGTTGCTCGCCGGTTTCCACCCCCTCGGCGACCACGCGTTGGTGCAGGTTGCGTCCCATGCCGATGACCGCGTTGATGATCGCCGCATTGTCGGGATTGCTTTCCATGTCACGGACGAAGGACTGGTCGATCTTCAGCGTATCGATGGGAAAGCGGTTCAGGTAGCTGAGGCTGGAATAGCCGGTACCGAAGTCATCGATGGCCAGTTGAACACCCATCGCCTTCAGTTTTTCCAGAATCTTCGCCGAGCTATCGGCTTCGTGCATGAGCATGCTTTCGGTCAGTTCCAGTTCGAGGTAGGCGGCATCCATACCGGTTTCCTCGAGGATGGCAGCAACGCCGTCGAGAAAATTGGCGTGGCGGAACTCGACTGTCGAAATGTTGACTGACACTGGCACGGCCGTCATCCCAACAGCCAGCCAGGCTTGCACCTGCCGGCAGGCTTCGCGCAGCACCCAGCGGCCGATCGGCACAATCAGCCCGCACTCCTCGGCAATCGGCACGAACTGTCCCGGATAAACCATGCCCAGGTCCGGATCGCGCCAGCGGATCAAGGCTTCGGCGCTGCTCATCTGGCCGCTGGCAATGTCGATCTTGGGCTGGTAATGCAGTTCGAACTCTTCGTTTTTCAGGGCGCGGCGCAGGCTGTTCTCGACGAACAGGCGCTGCACGGCGCGGCTGTTCATCTCGCTCATGTAGAACTGGTAATTGTTGCGACCGTTAGCCTTGGCGTGATACATCGCGGCGTCGGCGTTCTGCATCACCGCCTCGGGGGTCGCGGCATCGTCGGGATAAATGCTGATGCCGATGCTCAGCGTCACATGCAGTTCATGGCCATCGATGAAATGCGGTGAGTGCAGCGCCGCCAGCAGTTTCTCGGCGATCTGCGCGGCGTCCTGATGATGTTCGATCTCGGCCAGCAGGATGACGAACTCGTCGCCCCCCTGACGGCAGACGGTATCGGTCGAGCGGACGCAAGCGGTCAGCCGCGCGGCGACCGATTGCAGCAGCCGGTCGCCAATATCGTGACCGAGCGAATCATTGATGTTCTTGAAATAGTCGAGATCGACGAAGAGCACGGCGACCTGCTTGCGGTGCCGCTGTGCCTGGCCAATGGCGCGGGCAAAGCGCTCCTGCAGCAGCAGCCGGTTGGGCAACCCGGTCAGGAAATCGTGCTGCGCCATATGCGACATCTTCTCCGCCATGGCCCGCGATTCGCTGACATCGTGGAAAACGAGCACGGCACCGGTGACTTGCCCCTCGCGGTCATGGATCGGCGCCGCCGAATCCTCGATCGCCGATTCCGTGCCATCACGACGCAGCAGGATGCTGTTGGCGGCCAGGCCGACGATCTGATTCCCGGCGATGGCCAGTTGCCCAGGACTGATGATCGGCTCGCGGGTGCTCCCGTCGACGACACAAAAAACGCTGCTCAGTGGCTGACCCAGCGCTTCGCTGGCGGGCCAGCCGGTCATTCTTTCAGCGACCTTGTTCAGATAGGTCACATTGCCGGCAACATCGGTGCACAACACCGCGTCACCGATGGAATTCAAGGTGACCTGGGCCCGCTCCTTTTCCGCGAACAGCGCTGCTTCGGCCCGCGCCAGTTCGGCCTCGGCGCCCTTGCGCGCGGAGATGTCCTCAACCGTCTGCACCCGTCCGCACTCGCCCGGACCGTCGTCCATGACCGCGGCGTTGAGCCGGGTCCAGACGATGCTGCCGTCACCACGCAAAAACCGTACTTCGGTTTGAAACGGTGCTTGGCCGCGCACCGCGGCACGCCATTCAGCAACGATCCGGGCGCGATCGTCCGGATGGATGGCCATGCTCCAGCTGGTCCCCAGGGCCTGCGTGAAATCCAGCCCGGAAATCTTGTGGTAGGCAGCATTGGTGTAGACACATTCGCCGTCTTCATCGGAGACGAAGATACCCAGCGGCGACTCGTCGCTCATCGCGCGGAAACGCTCCTCGCTGTCGCGCAACGCATCCTGGCTGACCTTGCGCTGCATCATGTAACGCAGGGCATGGGGCAGCCAGTGGGCGTCGACCGAGGCTTTGTCGAAATACTCATGGGCACCGCGCTCGACCGCCTGCCGTGCCACCTCTTCGTCGGTGGCACCGCTGAGGACGAGGATCAGCGCCCGTGGCGCCGCCTGGAAAATGCGATCGAAGGCCTCGATGCCCTTGCCATCAGGCAAGGTCAGGTCGAGCAGAATGACATCGCAGGCCTTCTCCTTCTGTTGCGCCAGGGCCGCCGCCAGGCTGTCGACCCGGACTACCTGATAGCCATGATTTTCGCTGGCGGCCTCCAGCGCTGCCAAAATGCGCTGCGCATCATCCGCATCATCCTCGACCAGCAGGACGCGGGTCGGTGGCGTCGCTTCGAGCTGCTCGCTCATCAGCCGCTTCAATCGCGCAGCCCGGTCGGCAGCGACGCGCTCGGCGGGTTGCGCAGATTGCCTTCCCAGTCGCAACGCATCTCGCGGCAACGGTAACGACGAACCGGCACGAAAATATTGGTCAGCATATCGACCCAGCGGCGCGCAATGCGATTGGTCGCCCCATTGCAGCACGGGCAGCGCGGGCGACCGGAAACCGCGCCGTAGGCGGTCGGCGAAATGCTTTTCATGTTTCCTCCAGGGGAAGCCCCGGCGGCCGGCAGGCCGGCACCGGGTTGACATCAGGATTTGTTGGCTTCCTCGAAGCGCTTGATCTGCTCCTCGGCCTCGTCTTTGGAAATGCCGTAGCTTTCCTGCAGCTTGCCGGACAGTTGATCGCGCTTGCCAGCAATCACATCGAGGTTGTCATCGGTGAGCTTGCCCCACTGTGACTGGACCTTGCCCTTAAACTGTTTCCAGTTGCCTTCCACGATATCCCAGTTCATTTTCAACTCCTTCTGTGTTTCGGCGGGCCGGATGGCCTGCCCGACGCCCCGACCATTGTCAGGAGCCTGAGGCGATCTTCTTCACTCGATCGGCTGCCGTCTGTGCGTTACTGCACATAGGCCTGACCGTGGGCTTACCAGCGCTTGAGCATGGCGCCGACGATCACACCCGTCGCCGCCGCAATGCCGAGCGTCTTCCAGGGGTTCTGCCGGACATAGCTGGCGGTGGCTTCGGCAGCGTGCGCAGCTTGCTCGCTGACTGCCGTACCGGTATCGATCAGCCGTGTTTTGGCGTGAGACAGACTGGCGTCAAGCCGTGTCCGGGCCTGCGCCATTTCGTCGTTGATGATTGCACTGCCATCGGCGGCAACGGCGGCCAGATCCTTGACCAGGTTCTGTTTGGCGCTTTCGATGTTGCCCATCGGGGGATTGATTCCATTATTCATGATGACTCCAGGGGGGTTGGTCACCGATGAATGTCCCATCGGCAGGACAGGAGCCGGACGAACGCCCGGCCTCTAGCGTATGTTCGCCAACGACTACCGGCATGTCTGTGTGCTGGCGTACAGACGTGGCATGCAGTTGGCGTAGCCTTGCCGGCATGCGATGAATGCGGCCATCCCGCTGCATTCCCGCTCCCCGTCAAGAAGGAGAATTGCCATGTCACTCGGTACCATATTGTTGATCGTCGTCATCCTGCTGCTCATCGGCGCCATTCCCAGCTGGCCGCACAGCCGCGGTTGGGGGTACGGCCCCAGCGGCGCCCTCGGCCTGGTCCTCGTCGTCCTGCTGGTGCTGTTCCTGCTCGGCAAGCTATGAACCCGCGCCGCAAAAATAGGTGACGCCATGCTCTACTACACGCTCGTCTTTCTCGTCGTCGCGCTGATCGCCGGCGTCTTCGGCTTCACCGGCATTGCTGCCGGCGCCGTCGAAATCGCCCGAATCCTCTTCTTCATCTTCATCCTGCTGTTCATCGGCTCGCTGTTCATGGGCCTGTTGCGCCGCAAGTAGAAGCGCTGACACGTCCTGACCGTGACAGCGTCACGGTCAGCAGAAGCTCAGACGATGTGCTGAGTGCTCTCCGGTGAAGTGCCGTAATAGGCATGAATGCCGGCCACCCAGGCCGGGTCGGCCATGTCCGGCCACTTGTTCTTGTCGAAGCCCGGGGCGTTCTCAAGACGTTCCTTGCTGACATCCAGCTCGAAGCGCTTGTTGACGGTGTCCAACGTCAGGGCATCCCAGGGCACGGCAAACAGCTTCTCGCCGACACCCATGAAGCCGCCGAATGACAGCACGGCATAACTGACCCGGCCGCTGCGCATGTCGATCATGATTTCCTTGATGTCGCCGACGTCCTCGGACGCCTTGTTGTAGACGTCATTGCCGACCAGCGTCTCGGCGCCCATCAGGTACGGCCCCGGGCCATGCCGGAGATCGGGACCGGAAGCATTGCCGGTCGCTGCTTTGTACATGCCGTATTGATCGCGTTCTTCATAGTTCATGTTTGCTCTCCTGTCTTGGCGTTAGTGTTTTGGGGCGGCGCAAGCAGCAGTCCCGGCGTGAGCTTAGTCCTGCCGCCACTGACAATCTGTACGCCAGCCCACACTGCGCTGCCTGCCTTTCAGCGACGGAACTGGCGGGCGGCAAAAGCCCAGACCATGCGCGAGGCGTCCGGACCACGCCCGTCGCTGAAGGGCTGGCTGGCGAGACCGCCGCTCCAGGCATGCCCCAGGTCGTCGACGACGACCAGCGTGGCGACGGCGCTCCTGCCGCGCTTGTAGTCGGTGACCGCCATCGGCAATCGCTTGCCGCGGCGAACCTGGCGCACGACGCCGGCCTGGGCGCCGGCAGCACCGGCCCAGAGCCGTATCGCCACCTGGGCGTTGGCCAAAGCCACGACTTCATCAGCGGTGCCATGGATGACCAGCAGCGGTGGCCAGGTGGCCGCCATCATCGGCAGCGTCGCCGCCAGCGGCGAGGTTGCACGCCGGCCACGCATGGCGGCCAGGGCCGTCAGCGGCGAATGGGCCGAGCCCGGTGGAATGCCCGAATGCATGATCAGCGCCTGGAAACGGCCGGGATGGCCGGTGGCCAACAGCGCCGCCATGCTCGCCCCGGCGGAGAGGCCGGCAATCGCTACGCGCGCCCGGTCCACGGGCTGCAGCAGGCAGACCTGATCGATCGCCTGCATGATCGATTCGGCTTCGCGCTTGGCGCGCCCGGAGGCGGTATCGAACCAGTTCCAGCAGCCCTGGGCGTTGGCCAGGCGATCCTGCTCGGGATAGAGGACCAGGAAGCGCTGCACCATGGCCAGACGGTTCATCCGGGTGCTCGTGGCAAAGGCGTTGGCATCCTGCCCACAGCCATGCAGCATGACCAGCAGCGGCAGGCGCTCGGCGAAGCCGACCGCCGGTGGCCGGTAAAGACGAAAGCGCCGCATCCCGCCCGGACCGGTAGCCAGGCCGAGCTGCCAGGAGCCAGCGCCGGCTGGCGGCTTGCTCCTGGCCGACACCGGCTTCAGCGCCTGCTTGACTGCTCGCTTGCCAGAACTCACCGCCAGGCGGGTGACCCGGGTCACGCTACGCTGGATCAGCTTGGCCCAGCCCGAGCTACGCCGCCGCCTGCTCACCGGCGTTGGGGATCGATCGTTGGCAGTGGTGCGACCTGATCCGTGCTGTCGGGTGTCGCCGGTTGGTTGACCGAGGGCACGACGGCCGGCGCCGGCTGGGCCACTGGTCGGGTGATCGGCCTCCAGCCAGGACAGCCCGCCTCGATAGCGCCTCGCATCACCGGCCGGCGCAGCCGGACTACCTCATTCGTCATGCTCGCTCCTTGAGTGTAAAACCCCTGGCCGCCCAGTTGCTGCGAACCTGCCCGACCAGCGCGGCAACAAGTTCGCGCAGGAACTGCCGGGTCGGCCCGTGCGCCAGTTGCCCGGTTCCGGTGAAAGGCCGCTCGCCATCACCGAGCACGCCCGCCGGATGATCGACCGTGTGCATCTTCAGTTCGCCCAGCAGCAGTTGCAGCCGAGCCTGCGCCCGCGAATGGACCAAATTGCCGGCGACCGCACTGATCACCGCCACCGGCTTGCCTCGCCAGGCGGACTCGCCTGGCGTCCGGGCCACCCAGGTGATGGCGCTGTGCAGCCCGCCAGGAACGGCATGGTTACATTCCGGCGTGGCGAAGAGGATCGCATCGGCCACCTCGACCCGGCGCCGGAAGGCAATCACGGCGGCCGGCGGCAGCCCTTCGCGCCGCGGTTCGAAGTAAGGAATGCCGTGCAGGTCGAGCAATTCCATATCCACCCCGGCCGGCAATAGCTCCTGTACGGCCAGCAGGGCCAGTCGGTTGCTGGACTCGCGACGCTGGCTGCCGACGATTCCGAGAAGCCTGATTTCGCCCATTTTCGCTGTCCTCCCCCTTGATCGGAGAACCAGCTTGCCAGCCTTGCGGGCCGGCCACTGTGCGCTAGCGCACAGATGCCCACGCCAGTACTGCGTACTGTGTAAGTGTCATGGCTTTCGGCGACTTCGATGTGCTCATGCGACTACACCCTTTTCTTCACTGGAATCCGCCATGAACAAGCTCGCCATACTGCTAATCGCCGCTACCACCCTGCTCTCGGGCTGCGTGGTCTATGACACTCCCCAGCGCGACGGTGACCGTCGCGGGGATTACGAGCGGGATGGACGACATCGCGGCGATCGCGACGGAGATGGCGTGCCCAATCGCCAGGACCGGCGTCCCGGCGACCCGACCCGCTACTGAGATCGCCTTGGCGCTCGCCGCAGGCCTGACCGGGCGCGGCGAAGCGCTAAAGCAGCCGCTGTAACAAGCTCGCCCCCCACTCCTTGAGACGCATCAGCAGCGAACGGTGCTCCCAGCTTTCGAGCGTGATCGCCTCGGAGGCCGCCAGATCGCGGCCAATCATCGCCGTCATCTGGGCGGCAAATTCGCGGCCGAGAATAACGGCGACCACCTCATCGTTGTCGACCAGGCTGCGCCAGTCCAGATTGGCCGAGCCGACGCAGGACCAGACACCGTCGATCAGTGCCGTCTTGGCATGCAGCAAGGCCCCGCGTCGCTCATGAATGCGCACCCCGGCCCGCAGCAGCTGCGCATAGTGCGCCCGCCCTGCATGGAGGACGATCTGCGAGTCGCTCTCCCCCGGCAGGATCAGCGTCACCGCCACGCCACGCCCGGCGGCATCGGTCAGCGCCTTGAGCAACTGCACATCAGGCACGAAATAGGCATTGGTCAGCTGGATTGAATGCTCGGCATTGCCAATGGCCGACATCAGCGTCACGTAGATCCGGCTGTACGGATCGTCCGGCGTGCTGCCAATGGCCCGCACGATGTCCTGGCCGGCGACCACCGGCGTTGGAAAATAGTCCGCGCCGACCAGCGGCTCGCCGCGCTGCTTGCGCCAGGTTTCAAGAAATAGCTTCTGCAGCTCGCCGACCACCGGTCCATCGATCTGCAGATGCGTATCGCGCCAGCTGACCTTGTCGCTGGCCACCGGGCGGTGCCGCCGTGCCCCCGAACCCGAGGCGTAGACGCTGCTGATGTTGACGCCGCCGATGAAAGCCACCCGTCCGTCCACGATCAGCAATTTGCGGTGGTCGCGGTGATTGATCAGCCACGGCTGCCCGCCCGCCAGCGGGTTGATCGGGTTGAATTCGACAACATCGATGCCGCCCTCGCGCAGGCGGTCGAAAAAGGCTGTCGGCGTGGCGATGCCACCGAAACTGTCATGGATCAGGTTGACCTGGAGCCCACGCTGCCGCTGGGCCAGCAACAGATCGGCGAACTGCTGGCCGATCTCGTCATCCTCGAAGATGTAGGTTTCGAGATTGATATGGTCGCGCGCTGCCGCTATGGCTGCAAACATTGCGCCATAGGTGGCCGGGCCGTCGTGCAGCAGGACGACCTTGTTGCCAAGCACCAGCGGGCTGCCGACGACCGCCTGTTCAAGGGCAATCTGCTTGTCGAGTATGTCGATATCGCCGGAGCGGCTTTTCAGGCCGGCGACGACGGCCGCGCTTTGCGGCGCCGAAAGCTGCCCCCGCGCATTGTCGAAGCGCGCCGGCCGCGCGTCATCGTGGCGATCGACCACTGCCTCGGCATCGGGCAGGGACGCACAGCCTGCGGCAACGACCAGCGCGGCCGCTGCCAACAGCACGCGGCCGGCCCCGATCGGCCAGGCCGACAGGCCAGCCGGCGCTGCCGGCTGCTGCTTAGCGGGCCGGTTCGGCCGGTGCCGGCGGAACGACGACATAGGTGTCACCGCCGGTTTTCCCTTGCTCGCCGGTCGCCCCGGTACCACCTGTGGAACCGGTCATGCCGGTATCGCCAGTGGCCCCGGTAGAGCCAGGCATGCCGGTTGCTCCCGGTGTCCCACTCTCGCCGACAGCGCCACTCGGGCCAGCTGGACCGGGTACCGGCACGGTGACAACGGTTGGCGTAACGGTCTGCGGCTTGTCACAGGCGCTCAAGGCGACGACGGCCAGTACTGCTGAAATAACGATCACATGTTTCATGTCAATTTCCTTTGATGGTTGGGCAGACCCTCGGCAACCAATCTACCGCCGAGAGTCACCTTGAGAGAGTAAGCCAGCCACCATCCAGTTTCTGTGCGCTGGCACACGGATTGACCGCTGCTTTATCAGCCGCTGGCGTGCCGGCGAAATTTCTAGCGTTGCCGCTGGCGTGCCGGCGAAATTTCTAGCGTTGCCCCTGGCGTAGCCCATCCTGGCGCCGTTCGCTTTGTTCACGCGCCGCGTCGCCTGCCCGGCCACCGTCGACGCCAACTGCCTCCCGGGCGGTGGGCGGAGCCCGGGCCGATCCCGTCACACCAGCGGACGGCGGCAACAGGTGGGCGGCAGACGATGGTAGCTCTGTCCGGTCGACCGGCTCGCGTCCCGTCCCTGCGTCCGCCCTGCCCGGCACCGCCGAACCTTCGCCCGGGGTCGCCTCGCCGCGGATCGGAAACTTGGGCAGGTCGTCCCTCTCCCAGGCCGGTTTGCGCATACGCTCCGGCTTGCCAGCGGGTTCACCGGGCGACTGGGTGGGCGGTACGGCAACCGGCTGCACAGGTGAGACGCCGCGACTCGGCGCCTCACCTTGGTCGCGACCGGCGGCCGGCGCCGACGGCAGCTTCTTCCCGGTTTCGCGCGGGGCCAGCACCGCGACGATCGGGGCCGGCCCCGGGTAAGTGCGCTGCAACTGCCGCCGACTGGCGGGATCGAGCGGTCGTCCGGGCCGCTTCGCCAACTGCTCGCGCTGCACAGCCAACCCCGGATGGGCGGGCGGTACGGCGCTGCGGGCTACGGCAGGGCGCCCGATCCCCCACGGCGGCGGCTCGCTCCTGATGGTCGTGCCGCGCACACTTTGCTCGCTTGGCACGACGGCCGGGACCAACTGTAGCGAATGGCCGACCAGTGCCTCCGGGGAGACGCGCAGCCGGCCCCGGGCTACCGGCTGCGCCTGGACGAAGGCAGTCGTCGGCACGGCGACGACCGCGCCGGCGACCTGCCGGTTGGCATAAATGACGGTGGTCGCCTGGGTAGAGTCGTACTGGTTGACGATGAGCGTGTTACTGATCGTCGTATTGCTGCGATTGACGTTTTCGAAATAGCGACGGCTGACCGGGTAGGAGGGCCGATAGACTTCATGCGGGGCGAGCGGGAACCAGGCGATGGCGCCGACCATGCCAGCCGCACTGGTCAGTTGAAAGTGCTCGCCGCCGACAAAAGCGACCAACGCCGGCGCGTAGTAGGCCTGGGCGCGGAGCGGACCGGGCACCCAGGCCCAGGTTCCGCTCAGATTGGCCCAGCGGCCGTAATGGGAAACGGCAAAGCCCCAGGGGGCATAGTCGATCCAGGTCCAGCCCCAGGGATCGATCCAGGCCCAGTGACCGTCGCTGTAGGGTGCCCAGTCGGCTGCCACGCGATCCGGCACCCAGACGTTGCCATAGCTGGCATCGGCCCGCCAGCTACCGTGGGCATCGAGATCCTGATAGCCGATGACGTCAGCCGACACGAAACGGGCCGAGCGCGAATTGGCGTCACTGTCGTCGCGGCTGGCTGCCCAGCGATCGAAAGCCTGGCGCTCCGGCACCGCGATCCGTTCGTAGTCATGCAGGCCGCTGCCGACAAAGCGCCAGGCTTGCTGTGCCTTGATCGGATGGGCGGTGTTCCCGCCCCAGGCTTCGCCGCGGCCCTGATGGACGACGATGGTTGTCGTGTCAGCGCGCGGATCGACGTCGATCCGGTATTCGCCAGGCTGGCGCAGGGTAAAAGCCAGATTGGGCGTCGCCACCTCGAAGGATTGCCCTGCCCCCAGCCGGCGGACACGAATATGCAGACTGCCCTGGCTCAGCAGCACCTGGGCAATGTTGTCATTGAGGTTGAGCACCGCCAAATTGGTGCCGGCATGCATCCGGATCGCCGCGCCAGCGACCTGGATTTCTGCCCGCGTATTGGCTGCCGAATCGGTCCACATCCGGTCACCGGTAGCCAAAGGCCGATTCATCGCGGCGCGGACCCAATCGTCTTCGCCGGCCGGCGAGAAGCTGACAACGCCGCTGAGGTAACTGAGGCGGCCGACCCGGGACGGCGGATCGGCGGCAACCCACGGGCTGGCGGCGCTAAGCGCGAGACCGCTGGCCAGAATCAGGATTTGTCGACGAATGAAATCCATGTGCATGTTGTTTCCTGGGGCAGTTGCGCTGAAGTGCTTCTCAGCTTGCCCAGCAAGGGGCTGCGCATCTGTGCGCCGGCGCACGGAAGGCGCCCCCGATGTCGGGCTTAATCGGCGCTGCGATGATTCGCCAGATATCCTCGGCCCATCGCAGACGCCCGGCCCGCCGGGTTTTCCGCTGCTCCACCCTGATGAAAGGATTCACCATGAACCACACACTTAGCACCAGTCTGCTCGTTGCCGGCCTGCTCCTGCTGCCGGTCGCCGGCCATGCCGCCGACGGGAGAGCCAACGACGGGAAGACCACCGAATACGTCAAGGATTCGGTCATCACCACCAAGATCAAGGCCGAACTGGCCGCCGAAAAGATGTCCAGTCTGGTCAAGATCAATGTCGATACCGACAATGCTGGCGTCGTCAGGCTGACCGGCACGACCGCGACCAAAGCTGGTGCCGACCGTGCGGAGGCCATTGCCAAGGGCGTGACCGGCGTCACCTCGGTGAAGAATGAGATCAAGGTCGTCGCCGACAAGTAAGGCGTGCACCGCCGGCCGGCCATGAGCGACCTTGCGGACGGACCGGCAAGCCTTGCCTGGAACGCGCAGCAGCAACTGCAGCTGGCCGGTTCGTGGACGGCCCGCGGCCTTGGCCGCATTGACCGGCAACTCGACGCGTTGGCCCAGCCAGCCGGCGCGCCGCTGGTCATTGATGCCTCGGAAATCGAAGCTGTCGACACGGCGGGCGCCTGGGTCATTCACAAGCTGCTTCAACGTCTGGGCAGCGAGGCGGCCGGCGTTGAACTGCGCGCCCTGCGCCCGGAGTTCGACCACCTGCTGAGCCTCGTCGCTGAGGAAATCGCCCGTCAGGGCGAGGTCCGCAAGCCCGCGGCCGAGCGCCCGGCGACCCCGCTGGCCGCCCTCGGCCAGCGCACCGTCAACGCCCTGGAACAGGCCACCGCGCTGCTCGCCTTCATCGGCGAAAGTGCCATCGCCGTCGGCGGCTGGCTGCTTCACCCGACGCGCATCCGCTGGCGCCCCATTCTTTACAACATCCGCAGCGCCGGCTTCGATGCCTTGCCCATCGTTGGCGTGCTGTCCTTTCTGCTCGGCGTCGTCATCACCTACCAGGGGGCCGACCAGTTGCGCCAGTACGGAGCCAACATCTTCGTCGCCGATCTGGTCGGCCTGTCGATACTGCGCGAATTCGCCCCGCTGATCACCGCCATCATCGTCGCCGGCCGCTCGGGTTCCGCCTACGCGGCGCAGATCGGCACCATGGCGGTAACCGAGGAGATCGACGCCATGCGCACCATCGGCCTGGCGCCACTGGACGTGCTGGTGCTGCCGAAATTCTTCGCCTTGGTGCTCGCCCTGCCGCTGCTGACTGTCTTCGCCGATGTGCTCGGCGTCTTCGGCGGCATGATCATGGCGCAAGCGCAACTGGATGTCGGTTATGGTGAGTTTCTCGACCGCTTCGTCCGCACAGTCAGCCTCACCACCTTGCTGATCGGCATCGGCAAGGCCCCGGTATTCGCCGCCATCATCGTCACCGTCGGCTGCGTTCAGGGCCTGCGTACCCGCGGCGGCGCCGATAGCGTCGGCCGCCAGACCACGCGCAGCGTGGTCCAGTCAATCTTCCTGATCATCGTTGCCGACGGCCTGTTCTCCGTCGTCTTCAGCGTGCTGAAACTGTGACATGAGCAACGAGCAAGCCCTCCCCGATCCGGTCATCGAGATCAGCGCACTGACCACCCGCTTCGGTTCCCGGGTTGTCCATGATGGGCTCGACCTGCTCGTCCGCCGCGGCGAAATTTTTGCGCTGGTCGGCGGTTCCGGCTCGGGCAAATCGACCTTGCTGCGCGAAATGATCCTGCTGCATCAGCCCGCATCGGGTTCGATCAAGGTGCTCGGCGTCGATCTTCAGGACATCGGCGAGGCGGCCGCCCTCGCCCTGCGCCGGCGCTGGGGCGTGATGTTCCAGAGCGGTGGCCTGTTCGGCTCGCTGACCATCCGTGAAAACATCGGCTTGCCGCTGCATGAACACAGCGCCCTGGCGGCGCCGCTGATCGACGAAATCGCCGACTGGAAGCTGGCCATGAGCGGCCTCGAGCCAGCGGTCGGCGACCAGATGCCGGCCGAATTGAGCGGCGGCATGCTGAAACGGGCAGCCCTCGCCCGCGCTCTGGCGCTCGACCCGGAGCTGCTCTTTCTCGACGAACCAACAGCCGGCCTCGATCCCGAAAGCGCCGGCGACGTTGACCGGCTGATCGCCAGCCTGCGCCAACTGTTCGGTCTGACCTTTGTCATCATCACCCACGACCTCGACCTCCTCTGGCAGATCACCGACCGCGTCGCCTTCCTCGCCGGCGGTAAGGTGCAGGCACTTGGCAGCATGAGCGAACTGGCCGCCAGCGACGATCCGGCCGTGCGCCGGTTCTTCGACGGCCGGCGCGGCCAGGCGGCAGAGAACGGAGCCACATGATCGAGTCCAAGGTCAATTACCCCGCCGTCGGCGCCTTCGTGCTGGTGCTGGCTGCCGTGCTCGTTGCCGCCATCCTGTGGCTGGCCACCGGCGGCGCCTTCCAGCAACGCTACGACCTGTATCGGGCGATTTCCGAGGAATCGGTCAGCGGCCTGAACCTGAATGCGCCGGTCAAATACAACGGCGTCGAGGTCGGCAAGGTGCGCGCGATCCGGCTCGACCCCGCCAACCTGGAGCGGGTAAATCTTCTATTTGCCATCGAACACGGCACGCCGATCAGGGAAGACACCCTGGCGGTGCTGAAGACGCAGGGCCTGACCGGCATCGCCTATGTCGAACTGAGCGGCGGTGCCGATGATTCGCCGCTGCTGCAGGCCGTCGCTGGCAGCGACTACCCGCTGATCCGCACCAAGCCCTCGCTGGGCAACCGCCTGGAAAGCGTCCTGACCAACGTCCTGGCCAAGGTCGACAGCACCTCGAACAGCCTGAATGTCCTGCTCGGAGAGGAAAACCAGGCCGCCTTGAAGAGCATCCTGGCCGATCTGGCCAGCGTCGCCAATACCCTCGCCGCCCGTCGCGACAGCCTCGATAGCGGACTGCTCGATGCCGCCCGCACCTTCAAGCAAACGGCCAAGGCGGCGGACGGGCTGGCGCCGGCGATCGAGCGCATCGACAAGGCAGCGGCAGCCGTCGAAAAAATGGGCAACGAAGTGAGCCGCACCAGTGCCACTGCCGGCCAGACCATCCAGGTCGTCGGCAGCGATATCGAGCGCTTCACGGCGGAAACCCTGCCCGAACTGGAGCGGCTGCTCGGCGAGCTGCGCGAACTGGCCACCTCGCTGCGGCGTCTCAGCGAACAGACCGAACGCAACCCTTCCGGCCTGCTCTTCGGTCGCCAGCCGGTGCCGGCCGGCCCGGGAGAAGCACCGCGTGAAAGAGCGAAACCATGAATGAACATTCGATGACGCAGCCTGGCCGATTGGCCGCCGGCGCCCTGGTGCTGACCCTGCTCGCCGCCTGCGGGGCGCTGGAGCGGGCCGACCAGCCACCACCGGTGTTCTACGCCCTCGACGGCACCAGCCCGACCGGCCAAGGCCCGGTGCACGCGGTAGCGCCGCCAGCCGCCCCGACACTGCTGATCAGCACGCCACAAGCGGCGCCGGGATTCACCAGCCGGCGCATCATCTATGTGCGCGCTCCCCACCAGCCGGAGTATTTCGCCAACAACGAGTGGGTCGACACGCCACCGCGCATGCTCGCCCCACTGCTCGCCCCCGCCCTCGAAGGCAGCGGCGCCTTCCGGGCCATTGTCCTGGCGCCCAGCGCCACCGCCGCCGAACTTCGCCTGGATGTCAGCATCGTCCGCCTGCAGCATGAGTTTTTCAGCTCACCCAGCCAGGTCCGCCTGACCCTGCGGGCCTACCTGGTGGACAACAAAACGCGCCAGGTGTTGGCCTGGCGCGAATTCGATGAAACGGTTGCCGCCCCGCAGGACAGCCCCTACGGTGGCGTCATCGCCGCCAACGCGGCGCTGCGGAAAGTGCTCGACGCCCTGGCAGCGTTCACCGTCGAGGCCGCAGCGAAGCGGCCGGCGACGCTAACTCAGCGATTGCCACCGCGGTTGTTGTGATCGTTATCCCGGCGGTCATCGCGGCGGTCATCGCGGCGATCGTCGCGGCGATCGTCGCGACGGTCATCACGGCGATCTTCGCGACGGTCATCGCGGCGATCGGCATGACGGCGCTGGTAACTCGGCACGTACTCCCGCTCATACCAAGTGTTACGGACGAAATAGACGCGTTCATCGCAAGCGTTGTAGCGGTGGCAGTGGCGCCGCCAGTTCTTCGAATGGCCCGGCGGCACATTCAGGTAGATCGGCGGCCGATTGACCGGCACCGCCCGCACGACGCGCGGCTCACGATAGATCACCTGTGGTGGCGAATAGTCGCCGATATCGAGCCGGCCGTAGAAGCCGGGCTGGCCAATGTTTACCGAGACAGCGACATCGGCGGCCTGCACCGGGATGGTACCGCTGGCGGCGGCCATCAGGACCGCAATTAAATACAGTCTCATGATCAGACTCCTGTGTTCTGAGGTATTGCCGGCCAAAAGCGGCCGCAGCGGCGGGCGGAAGGCCCAGTGTTGGGGTTGGGATGCCGGGCACTACTTATTTTTTGTCGCCCTGGACTGCGTCTTGCATCTTTTCGCCGGCATTTTCGATTTTCTGGCCGACATTAGCGGCGGCGTTGTCGACTTCCTTGCCCGCCTTCTCCAGCGGGCCTTCCTTTTTCTCGCAGCCGGACAGCACAGCGAGCATGGCGGCGATGGCGATGGCCGAGGTAATGGTGATTTTGTTTTTGATCATGTCCTTCTCCTGTCTGAAAGCGCGGCTTATTTGCTGACTTCGTGGCCAACCACACCACCGACGACGGCACCACCAATGGTTCCGGCAGCACTGCCGCCGGTCAGTACGGCACCGCCGATGGCACCGATGCCGGCACCCACGGCTGTGTTCTGTCCTTGCCTCGACATCCCGCCACATGCACCCAAGCCCAGCGACAGGGTGATGGCAATGACGATTGGCAATATTCCATGACTTCTTTTCATAAAACTCCTCTTTGTTTTCTCGCCTGTTACCGGCCCGGCGGGTGCCGGGCACGGTAACCGGCGCTTACTTGCCGAAACTCAGCTTTGCCTTGTCGAGACAGCTGTCCTTGGTGTCACCGGAATAGGCATCGCACTTCTCCCGGGCGACGGAATATTGCGCATCGCTCTTGTCGGCCCTGGCATCCTGGCGGGCATCGGCTCCCTTCTGGCTGGCCTCGCTACGCGCTTCGGTCGATGTTTCCCTGGCCGTCGCCCTGGCGTCAGCCGTCTTCATCCGGGCCTTGGCATCAGCCTTGGCCGCCGTTTCTGCCGCCTTGGCTTCCTTCACACAGACATCCTTGGCGTTGCCGGACAGGTCGTCGCACTTTTCCTTGGCCAGGTCATAGGCCGCGTCGGCCTTGGCAATACCGACGTCGTAGCGGCTCTTCTCGCTCGGCTTGTAACCAGCTTCGAGTTCGGCCAGAGCCACCTTTTCGTTGCCCTTGGCCTGGGCCACACATATGTCTCCGGCATTGCCGGAGTAGCTGTCGCAGCTCTTCTTGGCGCTCTTGTAATCGGCAGAGATCCTGTCCTTGCCAGCCTTGTAGTCGACCTTGCTCATGTCGGCGGCCAGGGTGGCGCCGCTGAAGGCGAGAGTGACCGCCAGTACTGCTGTACGGATAGTGAAAGTGTTCATGGTGTTCCTTGTGGGTGTGTCGGCGGAAACGGGCCATCGACCGAAATGGTCATTGCTCCCTGTTTCATTGCCGGAACCGCTCCGCCGCCAGGCATCGCGTATTGCCGCAGGACAGGATTGCCCTGTTTCCGGCACCGATGAACTCAGAATGAGCCCCCGACACCCCTCTGTCAGTCCGCTGGCACACATAGATCGACGCTCCCCGCATCAGAATTGGAACAGCGACAGACCGACGCCGACGGTGGTCTGGCGATGGTTGTAGTCGAGCATGGTGGCGCCGTAACCGGAGAAGACCTGGAGGTACCAGCGCAAGCCGGTCGGCTGGCTGGCAAAGACTGGATAAGTCCAGTCCAGCTGCAGTGACCCGCGCTTGGTCGAATTCAGCTGGCTACGCCAGGTGAGGCCGACAGTGCTCGCCCCGGGCGCCCAGTTCATGGCCAGCTCGCCGCGGCCGATGTAGTCGACCAGATCAGGATTGTCGTCGTTGTTCTGCACCCGTAGCCGCTGGTTCACCCGCAGCATCAGGCCGAGGTTGCCCTTTTCCAGGCCGAGACCGAGGTACATGCGGTTCCAGCTACGGGACAGCGGCTCGCTCTGGCCATTGGACTGGTGCACAGCCCCCAGCTGGACCATGCGCCAGTTCCATCCAAAGGGCAGACGCCCGATTTGCTCAGGCACCGGTACGACGTAGATGAGCTCGGGCTGGTAATCGGTACTACGGAACGGCGCCGAATCCTGGCTATCCCAGAGCTGCCACAGCGAGCGCTGGGTGTAGGCGACCCACAGGTCTGCTCCGGGCAACAGCAGATCCTCGACGACCTTGGCGCGCAGCGAAATCTGCAGTTTGACTTCCGCCTGCCGATAATCGTCATGGCGCTCGGCGGGGCCCTGCGTCGGACTGCTCGGCGCGCGATTGATGCGGTTGGTGTAATGCAGCGGCAGCAGGAAATTCGGATGATAGGTGCGGATGGTGAAGTCGCGCCGCTTGTCGCTGGTGCCGAGTTCCCATTCGGTAGCCATGGCCGATGGCTCGATAGCCGCCAGTTCACCGGTCGGGGCGGTTGGCGGCACGACCGGCAGCGTCAGCGTGGCCGGCGCATTGGCGAAGGCGCGGTCGTAGCAGGCCAGGCGCAGCTTGGCATCCGGCTCGCCGCTACAGGTAACGCCCGACTCATCGGCGACGACGGTGCCGGCCAGCATGGTCAAGGCTATACAGATCCCGCACTTCATATTTTTTTTCTCCCCGGTGACATCGCGCTTTACCGAGCCTCGACTCACCTTGAAGCATTATTGGCGCGCGCACCGCCGCGGTCTGTACGCTGGCGCACGCTGGGCCAGCGACAGAACAAAAAAATGCCCGGTACGGGCTGGCCGTGCCGGGCAAAGTACAGAAGGTGTCCGAGGTTGGATGAAGGGGGGCAGGGACACCTGAAACCATCATCTGCGCTTTGGCTGACAAATTCCGTGCGCTGGCGCACATAGCATCCAGCGGTTTAGCCTTGGCCCCTAGCGCGTCATTGCGCAAGCGCTGGCGCCATCAGCAGCGCCCGGTCGCCACCGGCCTGGCGGGCGGCCGTGGCGGCCTCCCCGGCCAGTGCCACAAGTTGCTCGGCGGAGTCGCAGGCAGCAGCGAAGGGCACGATGCCGATACTCATGGCGATGGAAACCGGATGCCCGCCGATGCTGATCGACATGCCGGCGACCTTCAGCCGCAGGCGTTCGGCAAAGATCAGTGCCGCTGCCGGATCGCCTGGCAGCAGTACGGCAAATTGTTCGCCTTCGAGGTGGCCGGCAAAATCGACCTGGCGCAACTCCTCCCGCAGCAAGGCCGCGAACAGATGCAGGAAGGCATCGCTGGCCAGCGGGCCGAGTGCCTCGCTGATCTTCGGGAAGTCATCGAGCGCGATCATCAGCATCGAGACATCCCGCTCGACGCCCCGGCGCAAGGCCGACAACGCCTGCTCCATATGGGTCAGGAAATGCCCCCGGGTCGCCAGTTCAGTCAATGGGTCAATGCAGGCCCGGCGCTGCAGCTCGGCTTCCTCCGCCTTCTTGGCGGTGATGTCCTTGAGCACGACCATCGCGGCGACACGCCCTTCCCATTCAACGCTGCTGACGTGAAGCAGACAATCGATCAGTTGTCCCGCCTTGTTCACCAAGCGGATCTCGGACTGGTCGGCGAGCGGCTGACCGAGGGAATGACCCCGATGGGCCTCCATCGCCCACGGGCGGTCGGCCTCACAGATCAGTTCCATGAAGGGCTTGCCGAGGCATTCCTCGGCGGCATAGCCGAGCAGTTCCGGCACCTTCGGATTGATGAACTTGAGCAGGCCGTCCTGCAGGATGGCGATGCTCAGCGGCATCTTCTCGATGAAACTGCGATAGCGCCGTTCCGAATTCTTCAGGGCCCGCCGCGCCTCGTGCTGCTCAGTCACGTCGCGGGCGAAGCCAACGGTGCCGAGCAACTGCCCGGCCAGGTCGACCGGCGACCTGTAAACTTCAAACCAGCGCGGCTGGCCATCCAGATCGAGCAGTTGTTCATCGACCTTGCGCTCACCCGATTGGAGCACCGCCCGTTCCTGTGCCTGGTAGATCTCGGCCGACTCGCGGCGGGTGATGTCGAAATCCGACAGGCCGATCAGCTCATCCGGCGAGTCTTTGCCGAAGGTTTTGGCAAATGGCGTGTTGACGGCGAGAAAACGGGATTGCGGATCCTTCAGCCAGACCATGAAGGGGAAGTTGTCGAGCACCGCGCGCTGATATTGCTCGCGTTCGCGCAAGCGCGCTTCGGCCTGCCGGGCGGCAGTGATGTCGAGGACCACCAGGCGGCATTCCTCGCCACCTTCGTCGGGCACGCCCTCAACCCGCACCCAGGCGGCCGGGCGGTACTGGGTCGGCAGCAGCGCCAGTTCGCAATGCATTTTTTGCCGCGCCTGCAGCACGTCGCTGCAATAGCGGTTGAAGGCCTCCAGATCCTCGTCGGCGACATGGGCGGCAAAACGATGGCGGCCCTTCTGCGATCCCTTGATGCCGAGCAGGATCGAACCGGCCAGGTTCATGTCGATGATGACGCCGTTACGGTCGAGTGTGAAATAACCGACCGGGGCGAAATCGTAGATATCGGCATAGCGGTCACGCAGGCCATCGGCCTCGTCGTAGGCGTGCCGCAACTCTTCGTTGTGCATTTCCAGTTCGATCTGGTGCACCTGCAGTTCGTGCACCAGTTGCACGTAATCCCACTGCGTCTTCGGCTCCTCCGGGGCGCTCTGCCGGAAGCGCACTTCGGCGCGCTGGCGCAGGGTTTCCGGATTGGGCCGCGAACGCGCCTTGAGACGGGTGGCCGGCGAAAGCTGGAACAGCCGGTCATACTCCGACTTGACCACGGCGTAGCACTCGCAGGCCCGCGCCTCGATGCCGGGGCGGTCGGTGATGGTGATATGGCCGCGGCTGTAGTGGATCAGATCGGCCGCCTGGAGCTTGCCGGCCGCCTCGGTGACCGCTTCGCGGCGCACACCGAGCATGTTGCCGATCAGTTCCTGCGTCATGTTCAGTTGATTGCCTTGCAGGCGGTCGAGACTGAGCAGCAGCCAGCGGCACAATTGCTGGTCCACCGAATGGTGGCGATTGCAGACGACGCTCTGCGCCATCTGGGTCATCAGCGCCTGGGTGTAGCGCAGCGCCAGATGCTGCAGATCGCCGCCCTGGTCGAGTTCCCAGCGCATGATTTCCATGCGCAGCCGGTAGGCGGTGCCGGCGCTCTGGATCACTGCCCGGTGCGTCGTCGTCTCGCCACCGAGCACCAGTGGAATGCCGACCAGACCGTCGTTGCCGGTGATCGCCAGTTCGGCGGATGAGCCCTTGCTGGTGGTGAACACCAGCGAAACGATGCAGGTGGTGGGGAAATAGACATGACTGAGGCTGTCGCCGGATTCGTAAAGCACTTGACCGAGCTTCAGCGTAACGAGTTCGAGGTCGTCCTGCAGGCGGCCGTAGTCATTAGCCGTCAGGGCGGCCAGGATACGGTTCTGCCTGGGATTCTGGAGTTCTTGCAAGGGCATATCTGATCTCCCGCATCGTTTGCTGCCTGCCCAACCAAAATGGCGGGGCCACAGCGTGCGCGCAACCTAAGCTTAGTTGGCCTTATTCACTTTGTATGTTCGCTTTCGCACATAGCATTTTTAAATAGCCGAACCGCTGCTGCCATAACGAATCGCCCCTCCGTGTGCCGAAACACATACCGACCGGTCATTTGGTGCTAGGCTCCAAACAGTCTTCTGGCGTACGGCGCAAGTGCAGCACCGGGCGGAAGGCGCCGCGTAAAGACGAATATGCCATTCCCGGAATGTGAAGCCATGCCAGCGCAAGTCAGGAAACCCCGCCCCGGTCGGCCAAGCAAGACAGCGCTTGCCGACGCCGGCCATCCGCTGCGCACCTTCCCGATTGTCGCCATCGGCGCTTCGGCCGGCGGCCTTGAGGCGCTGGAACAGTTTCTCAGCCATGTACCGCCGGCCTGCGGCATGGCCTTCGTCGTCATTCAGCATCTCGATCCCGACCGCAAGGACATGCTCTCCGAGCTGTTGCAGCGGGTCACGCCGATGCCGGTGATGCCGGCCCGCAACCGCCTGAAGGCCAGGCCGGAGCACGTGTACGTGATCCCGCCCAATACCGATATCTCAATCCTCCACGGCACCCTCTACCTGCTCGACCCGGTGGCGCCGCGCGGCCTGCGCCTGCCGATCGACTTCTTTCTCCACGCGCTTGCCGAAGACCGGCGCGAACTGGCGGTTGGCGTCATCCTCTCCGGCATGGGGTCGGATGGTACGCTCGGCCTGCGCAGCATCAAGGAAGCCGGCGGCCTGGTACTGGTCCAGGAGCCAGCCAGCGCCCGCTTCGACAGCATGCCGAAGAGCGCCATCGCCGCCGGTCTGGCGGATATTGTCGCCAAGGCCGAGGATCTGCCGCTGCGCATCGCCGAGACACTGCAACACCTGCGGCCGTTGCTGCCGCAAAGCCCGCGGGAAAGCGAAACGCCGGACCAAAAAAGCGCCTTCGACAAGGTCTGCATCCTGTTGCGCAATCGCACTGGCCACGATTTCTCGCTGTACAAGAAGACCACCGTCTATCGCCGGGTCGAACGGCGCATGGCGATTCACCAGATCGACCGTATTGGCGACTATGTGCGTCACCTGCGCGGCAATCCGCAGGAAGTTGACCTGCTGTTCCGCGAACTGCTGATCGGCGTCACCAGCTTCTTCCGCGATCCGGCAACCTGGGATTACCTGCAGCAGCAGGTGTTTCCCGAACTGCTCGCCGCCCACCCGGAGGGCAACGCCATGCGCGCCTGGGTGGCCGGCTGCTCGACCGGCGAGGAGGCCTACTCGCTGGCGATGATCTTCCGCGAGTCAATGGACCATTTACCAGCGACGGCTCGCCACGCGCTGCAGATCTTCGCCACCGATCTCGACCCCGATGCCATCGAAAAGGCCCGGCGCGGCATCTACCCGGCCAACATCGCTGCCGATGTCTCGCCGGAACGCCTGAAGCGCTTCTTCGTCGAGGAAAGCACCACCTACCGGATCGGCAAGGAGATCCGCGAAATGGTGGTCTTTGCCCCGCAGAACGTGATCATGGATCCGCCCTTCACCAAGCTCGACATCCTGACTTGCCGCAACCTGCTGATTTACCTGGGCGCCGAACTGCAAAAGCGCGTACTGCCGCTGTTCCACTACAGTCTCAAACCCGGCGGCGTGCTGATGCTCGGCAGTGCCGAGTCGATCGGCAGCTTCACCGACCTGTTCGCCCCGCTTGAAAGCAAGGCTCGCCTGTTCCGGCGTAATGCCAGCGCACAACGTTCTACCAACCTCGAATTCCCGACACGGGATTTTCCCAACACCAGTGAGCCTTTTATGGACAAGAAACCAGACCCGGTCACCGCCAACCTGCAACACCTCGCCGACAATCTGTTGCTTCAGCAATTCTCCCCCGCCGCCGTGCTGGTCACGGCCAGCGGCGATCTGGTCTATATCAGCGGACGTACCGGCAAATACCTGGAACCAGCGGCCGGCAAGGTCAACTGGAACATCCACGCGATGGCCCGCCAGGGCCTCCGCCAGGAAATCGCCCTGGCCCTGCCCAAGGCCCTGCGCAGCGGCGAACGCGTAGTCTGCCCCAACCTGTCGATCGGCAGCAATGGCGGGGCACAGATCGTCGACCTGACGGTGCAGCCCATTACCGAACCGGCAGCATTGCGCGGCATGGTCATGCTGATTTTCGCCGATGTCGCCGCCCCCCTGCCGGCGCCAGCGGGAAAACGCGGCGCCCGGCGCAGCGAGCGGGAGAATGAACTGGAGCAGGCGCTGCTGCAGAAGCAGCAGGAAGTGCAGAATTTGCGCGAGGAAATGCAGAGCTCGCAGGAAGAGCTCAAGTCGGCCAATGAAGAACTGCAGTCGACCAACGAGGAACTGCAGTCGGCGAACGAGGAGCTGACGACTTCCAAGGAGGAAATGCAGTCGCTGAACGAGGAATTGCAGACGGTCAATGTCGAGTTGCAATCCAAGGTGGACGAATTGTCGAGCGCCAACAACGACATGAAGAACCTGCTCAACAGCACTGACATCGCCACGATATTCCTCGACAGCGACCTCCATGTCCGCCGCTTCACGACACAGGCGACGCGGCTGTTCAAGCTGATTCCCAGCGACCTCGGCCGGCCGCTATCCGATATCGTCACCGACCTCGACTACCCGGCCCTGCTCGATGACGCGGCGCAAGTGCTGAACACGCTGGTGTTTTCCGACCGCGAAGTGGCGACCGGCGACGAACGCTGGTTCCAGGTCAAGATCATGCCCTACCGGACGCTGGAGAATGTCATCGACGGGGTCGTCATCACCTTCAACGAGATCAGCCGGGCCAAGCAACTGGAGGGCGAACTGCGGGCCCTCGGCCGACCGGAGACGTGAACGTGATCGAATCGATTCTGCTGACCACGGTCAAGATCCAGACTTTTGCCGGCGAACGGCACCTGACCAATGCCAGCGGCTTCTTCTTCGAGCGGGAAAAAACCCTCTATCTGGTGACCAGCCGTCACGTCCTGGTCGATGACGTCAGTCTGCACCACCCCGATCACATCGAGATCGACCTGCATATCGACAGCACCCTGCTGGCGCGTTCGGTCAGCTTCTCGATCCCGCTCTACAAGAACGGCATGAGCATCTGGCGCAGTGGCAGTGATACCGCCGGCGACATCGACGTGGCGATGATCAAGATCGAGCGCCAGCACCTGCCCGAGAAGCTCGTCTATCACGCCTTCACGCCGGCCCACCTGCCGGAACATTTCGAGACCATCGAGATCGGCAGCCCGCTACTGGTGGTCGGTTTTCCGCTCGGTTTTCACGACAACGTGCATCATCTGCCGGTCGTTCGCCAGGCAGTGATCGCCTCATCGTTCGGCCTGCGCTTTCAGGGCAAGGGCTATTTCCTGACCGACGCGCGCACCCATCGCGGTACCAGCGGGGCGCCGGTGGTCATGCGCGCCACCGACGATCAGGAACAACTGGGCGAGCTGCCCTGGTTGCTGCTGGGCGTGCACTCCGCCCGCCTGGATGTGGCGCCGCGTGATCTGGTGCTCGACGAAGCGCTCGGCCTCAACTGCTCCTGGTACGCCGACATCCTGATGACGCTGAGCCAGGCCCGCTGACAGCCTCGCCAGGCTTGGCGAAGCACCAGGAACAGGCATTTTTTTTGCTGCAAGGATCGACAACCCGGTTTTTTGCCGGTTTTTGTCATCAATCCGACAGGAGAAAAAATGTCCATCGTTCCCATCAAGGCTTTTTCCGACAAGGCCCGCGCCGACGCCGCCCTCGCCACTCAGCTCAAGGCCTGCCTGAAGATCAAGGAACTGCGCGCGCTGGCGCTGGAGAACGGCTTCGAAATCGAGGAAAACTCCCTCTATCCGCCGAACGAGCCGCAATTCACCGAAGAGCAATTGTCGGAACGCCTGGTGAAGGCGTTGCTGCGCGTCTGAGCGCAAGCTGAAAAACAAAGGCCCCTCGCGAAACGAGGGGCCTTTGCCGGAAACCGTAAAAACGCTAGCGGATCATTCCCACTCGATGATCAACTGGTCTTGGAAAGCCGCATGGATACCGGGTTTTATGCAATGTTTCAATTTTGATACCGTCAAAGTTACCGACAAAACGAAATCAGCGTGGATCATTGGCTATCACGCTAAAGCGTGACAGCAGAATCTCATATCGTACCGTAAGCGGCAACGTTCTGTGCACCTTGCAAAATCTCACTCAGATCACTACCCAATCGCATTGCATCTGACCACGAATAATTGCAGTACTGACCAGATGTCAGGCTGCAATCGGACCAGTTCCTGCCGTACGCCACTTCCGCAGAGCTTTGGTTTCGATGACTGCTCTGCAATCGGTAACCTGTCATACTGCCTACGCGGGTAACTAAACCGAAGGCTGTCGTGGCAGTGTCGATCTGTATGGTCTCAGGTAACTTGAGATCGGCAACAAGCAAATATGGAAGTCGCGTAAATGTTGGGCAGCCTGCGAACTTCCACGTGTATTCCATGCAAGTTAACAAGCCCCACTCGCCTACTTGACATCGGGATAACCCATGGTTAGCCTGTGATTTTTGCGGAGGTAATGATGCCTACTAAATCAAATATCGATGTAAGCGCGCTGATCACGCAAGCCCGGAATCGACTCGATACTGCCTTCAAGAACGCGACTCAAGCACACGATTTGCTTGGGGAGCTGGCGGCAGATCCAAGACTTAAGAATCCTGAGATGGGTGACCTCCTGGAGAAGATTCACGCGGCACGCGCGTCGGTAGAAGGGGTTCTTGTGCATTCCTGAAATAACGGTGAAGTTGACAAGGCTCCGATGGTAGAAGCGAGGACAGCCGCTTTCGTCATGCCTTATTTCGGTGATAGCGCCGAAAGCGGTATTTATCTTTCGCAGGCAGTCACGTCGGTATTCGAGCAATCTGATCCCGATTGGATGCTGTTTATCGTCGATGATTCATCACCGAATCCCCTGACGTTCGAGATGCTTGGCGAACGAGCCGATCTATTCAAGACAAGAATAGTTCTGTTGCGTACAAGCGCCAGGAGCGGGCCTGGAGTGTGCCGCAATATTGCCATCCAACATGCATACGACTATGGGTGCGTGATAGCTCTCTTCTTAGATGCAGATGATATTGCTTTTCCCGATCGGCTAAAGGCGACGCGGATGGCGATGGCCCCCCCAGACGTGGACGTCGTTTATTCAGTGTTTAAGCCTATTGATGGCGCTGGTGAAGTTCTACCATCTCATGCACTAGTTCCCTCGATCGCCTCCATATTAAAAGCACTTGAGGATCCTCCCGAAGGCCCTGAAACATGGCTGACGATGGCGACAGAGGTTGGATACACCAATCTAACCTCCGCAACAGCAGTTAAGACATCTATTGCCATCAGCGTTCCGTTTCCACCAGAAATGGTGTCTGAGGACTTTCATACGTGGCTTCGCATTGGTGCTGCGGGGGCGTCATTTAGCTTCCTGAACACTCCACTTTGCGGATATCGAATTGCCACCACAAAATCAGGATCGTCTTCAAGGCGTCGATATGGCCCAGAATTCTATCGAAAAAAGGCGCAAATAGATTCGCGCGGCTTTGAAGAAGCTCTACTCTTAGCCCTGCGTCGAGGAACTCTGTCCGTGGAAGTCCTGCCACTTCTGCGCAAGAAGTTTCGTCAACGGCTTGCAGGGGAGATGCGGTCGGAAGGTGAAGTTTCATTGGCGAACGAGCTTGAGCACCTCCCAAGCGAAGATACATGCGCTTCTTTTTTTGAAACCTTAGGCGCTGGAAGATTTGGTCTTTCAACTTTCAGTTACAACAATGACACTTCGTTGGCCGGAGCAATTTCAGTGAGAGCACATGCCAGCGATCGAGGGGCGTCCTTACATGCAATGCTCGATTTTGCAGTTAAGTCGGTACCTTTTTACCGTGATCAGTGGCTGGCTGAAGGCCCACCTTTATTCGACGCTCTCCCCCATGTTTGCCGAGAGGACGTCAGCTTTCGAATGCTAGATCTCTGTGCAGACGATCTCGGTCGTCATTCCCGGATTTTTCGTCATCGCAGCTCTGGGACAACCACCGGCGAACCCGTGACTGGTCTGATGGACGAGCATGATTGGCAAATGAATTTGGTCAGCATTGTTGATCAGCTAAAGCGGTTAGGCTTTTCTGTTGATAGTGCCGAATTTGGCCGCTGGAGTTTCCTGCAGGTAACGGTCTATCCCCATGCAATAGACATCCAATTGCCTACAGACTTACCAAACAAACCAGTTTGGCGTCGCCTAAATATCCCTGCTCAGGAAAATGCCAGAGACAGCCAACTGGAAGCGCTAAGTCTACTTATCGCAGTGCTGCAAGATGCACCATGTGTATTGAACGGCATGCCTAGTGCGCTCGTTCGCGTGGCAGCGATGCTTAGGCACTATTTTCCTGACGCCTACGTCAAACCCCTGTTGATATTCAGTAGCGGAGAAGCGCTCACTGAACCTGTTCGTCAAGAACTTCAAGCGTACTTCAGAGTGCCAGTCTATTCGCTGTATGCAGTTGGTGAAGTTGGCTGCGTCGGCTACGAATGCGTTCTCCAAAATGGGTTCCACTTGGAAAGTCACCGCCTCTGGGTAGAAGTAGAAGACTGTGACGGACCGGGCGAAATTATTGCGACAACGTTGAAAAATACGGCAATGCCACTGGTTCGGTACCGTACGGGCGATATCGCTGAGAGAATTTTGGAGCCATGTCCATGCGGCGACTCACGTATCAGGATCGGTCCTATTATCGGGCGCAGCCATGAAGACTACCTCGCGATGCTCAATCAAGTCACCGCGATATGAAATCTATGCGGGGGAAACTTGGCTGGCTGTTAATGCCTTCAATACCGCTCCGCCGAGCCCGTCATAGATAAGGAGTGCCCCGCCTTGCAGAACTTTGCGGGTCCCGTCATCGAGCGGTAACGCTACCCATTGCGGCGAACCAACCGTAAACTCCACTTCCGGGCCGCGGAGATATTGAACCCGCAGTGACTGAACAACACCCCAGGTTTCTTGCATAATTCTTTCAGGGTGGCCGAAAAGTTCCAACCAGTCATTTCGGGTCAACAGCTCTTCTGGGCGTTGAGAAATAATCATGACGTCAATATCGGAATCAGGCCTTGGGACACCCCGGCCGTAGGATCCGACAATCAGTAGCCCATTGACTAAGGGTGAACGAAAGGCCCACGCCTCGAGTTCACTTCTAAACGCAGCAAACCAAATACTTTGCTCGGCTCTCATAGTGCCCAGGGCATGGGAACAGAGTTAGGAACGTTGTCTGCGGTTGTAGTCACGAATGTGCGGGGACCCAAAGTGTTTAGCTCGCACTGAACTTCGAGGCAGTGCAGAAGAAACTGCGCCCCTACTCTGCTAGATCGCCCTTTTTGTATTGCGACAGCAAACTCTGCCACACCACGACAATAGTCCATATCATTCTTATCGCCGCATCGATGACTAAATCCGGGCGCCAAATTTGATTCAATCTCCTCAGGATCGCATAAGTACTCTGAGGAGCCTTCTCGTCCGGGTCGCAATGGCTGCCTTAACAACGAGACTGTCACAGGGCTCATGAAGTTCCAACAGTCAGCGACTCGTATCTCGCCGTCGTCACCGACCACCCTAAAAGATCGGTCGCGACTTGCCGCAACGCCACATGTCACACGCGAGATCACGCCGGAAACGTGCTCCAGCGTAGCAACGGAAAGATCAGGCGCTGGGTTAACCTCATTGTTACGTTTCGACGGCCAAATGGACGCCCCAAATGTCGAGCCACGAAAGATCGGACCAAACATCATGATCAGCCAAGACAAGTGATAGGCGGCATGTTCCATAACGCACCCATGGAAAAACTCGTTTTTGCTCGGCCACGGTATCCCGCGAGGACTTACCCACCTATCGAAAGCCATTTTGTGAATCGCTCCATCATCTAGGTTGGCGTAGACTAGTCGCGGGGCTCCAATTAACCCGCTACGAATCGCACGCCAAGTGGTCTGGGCCGCTTCTCCCAGCATGGAACAGGGGGCGCCAGCCAGTGGGACACAAGCGTCTGTGGCCAACCTAACGAGTTCAGATCCCTCATTGAAAAGCGTGACGAAGGGCTTTTCGCTGTAGCAGGCTTTACCATGGGATATTGCCTTACGAATGATGGAGGAATGGATCTCAGGCGGAGTCAGGTTGACAACCATTTCCACTTCCGGATTCGCAATCCAAGCGTCGATGTCTGAAGACCCCGGAACTCCGCACATTTGCGCAAGTGAAAGCGCGCGATCCAAATCCACATCGCAGACGCCAATTAACCGAAGAGATGGATGATTGGCCAACGTCGCAGCGTAGAAATCAGCAACATAGCCGCAACCTACAAAACATATATTCATGGCGCTCCCACGGCAAATGGATACTTATCAAAGCGATGCTCCCACCTCACCGAAGTTGCTGCTGCTCGTCAACCTCTTGAAAAGGCAGGATCGTACGAAACCGATCCGCAGCAAGCCAGACAAGAAAGGCCGCAACGACGAGGGTCGCAACTGGCGGGGACAAACTCAAGCGCAGGATATGGCACTCACTGAGGCCGCCCATTGCTTCCTCTGGAATTGAACGAACGCCGGTAAAAAAAGCAGCCCACGCAAAGAAATCAAAGGATGAAGTCAGATTCAGTGCCTGCACCCATCTCAATTGAAGGAAGGGTCGGCAAGAGACGAGTACGAAGATCCCTGCTTGCGGAACGCACTCCACTCTGAGTAGATCGGACAAGCCTCTCTTCATGAATCGGGAGACAACTTGCTGCTCCACACCCAATCCGAACAGGAGTGCGTCGAGTTCACGCTCAATTCGCCCAAACACTTTAGCGCGATTCTCAGAATTGACAGCCGACTCTTGCCCCTGGATAAGAGCCAAGAGTACATCCCGCTTAAAAGCGTACCCCTCCAGCGGATTGCTTCTTGCGTTGTCATGGTAGGACATCAGCTGCTGCTTGCCAGCCCCCAGCACTGCAGCCATGGCCTTTTGCACCGCTGGCGAAACGAAACCCACAGAGGACTCGATCAGCCTCTGAAGCGGTTGGATCGGCTGCCGGGTCAACAACACGCCAACGCGATGCGCTGCAACTGAATAGGGCTTCGAGAAACCAACCAACGTATAGGCCGTGGCCGGTCCTTTAAGAAACGAAGCCACAGTGTAATCCGTTAGTGAAAGATGCATGCTGTGGTAGGCAAGATCCTCTATCGCCACCACCTCGCACGTAGCTAAGATTTCGGCGATACCCAAAACATCAGCTTCACTCATCGTCAAGCCACTGACATGTGGGTTAATCTGAAGAAATCCAACAACCCTGGGTGGGGAAAGCGCCTTTGATACTTGCTTCCCCAGTAACAGGACATACTCCGCGAGCAAAGAGTCCGCCTCCTGCTGCGTTTGAACGGTCTGAAGACTTATTCCAAGTGCATCCCAGTTGACTTCCTCAGGCCATCTAAGCTTGGCAAGCTCCAGCTTTGGCCGAAGCTCTGCACGCCACATAGCCAAGCGGTGTGCATTTGATTGCACAATGAGCTTCGCAACATCCGCCGGATGAACTCTTACGCCATCTTGGATCGACAACGGTATGACGTCCCCACCCGCGCGTTCGATCTGAGGCAGAAAAAAACCATAGGTTGGAGTAGGCACAATGACCCCGTCGCCGGGACGCTCAATAACGAGTCGACACACCGAATCGTAGAGATGGACTGTTCCCATGCCGGCAACTACATCCAATGATTCGGCAGTTGCAGCAGAAACAAGTCCGGCCTGTTCAGCAAAGGCCCTGGCGGAAATGACGAGTTCTTCAATTGCCTCCGGCCCATGATAGAGCCTTGAGGAGTCGGCACCAGTAACATCTAGGTGGAGTGAATCCGTGAACGCAGGGAATGGCTCATGGTACGAGTTTCCGGTATCCAAATTGTCTTGAAGACGCGGGATAAGAGCAGACGGGATCCCAAGCGCTGCCGCGCCGTGTGGCAGCAGCAACTGCCCGAACATACAGGCAAGTAACGCCTCAAGACGATTTCTGTACGGAACGGCTGCACCAATCTCCTCCTTGGCTGATTTCAGTTTTTGCCTGAATCCATCAAGTGCTGCAGCAAGTTCGTCGTCTATCATGGCCGCTGCAGAAATTTAGGTATTGGAAGCCCAAGTTCTTCGATCTCTCTCGATAAAACTGAAATCACTTGTGCGCCGAGCCTGATTCCTTGTGCCTCCGCTTCCCGCCTCCTGGCTGCTGCTCGCCAACCAGGAATTCCTTGAGAGAATGGCAAGTTGGCCAAGGCTTCAAGAAACATGCCGCATTGAGCTGAAAAACCTGGTGAAACCGTTTCAGGATCGATGGCAATAATGGTCGTGCCACGAATTCGCTCTTCAATCTGCGCGCCTTTGCCAAGCGCACAGAGTAAGCTTGAGACAATCGAGGCACCCAGTCCCTTATGACCAGACTCAGGGCGAATGGCACCGCCTGCATCAAACGCGGCCGGATCATAGGAACTCATTTGGGAGGTCGCAATCAAGGCCGGTGTTTCTAACAACTGACCAGTCATTTGCGTTTGGCGCAACTTGAAGTAAGACACCGCCGCAGTCGATGCATCGAAGACAAATGAGTCGTGATCTTCGACAGGAAAGGCTGCGGCAAATGGATTGCTTCCAAGGTGCCGTTCAGGCTCACCCGTAGCCGAGACAAGTGCATGATCAGGCATAAAGGCGGAGGCAGTGGTTCCCATCCCTATGCATCCGTCACGGGAAAGCAACTCAACGTAGTACCCCATTCTACCTATGTGGCTAGCGTTAACCAGCGTTCCGATACAAATCCCAGCAACCCGCGCCTGCGCCCGCACGCGGACTGCCAGATCTATCAGTCCTGCATGTCCCCAACCGTTCTGTGCATCTGCATGCAGCGCACCTGAAGCGGTGTCTTTCACAAAAGCAATGCCGGCAGGATCAAGTTTTTCGTCGGCAATATCCTTTAAGTATCCTTCCAATAGGGCTACGCCATGGCTGGGATAGCCAGTGCAGTCGGCGTCAACAAGGACATGTGCCACCTTCTCGGCGACCTGCGCAGGAGTCCGGTACCTCTGTAAAATCTTCTGAACAACGTCGCGAAGATCTTGGGGGCTTACCGATTCTTCGCGTTCAGGCATCGCCTCTCACATCAGGAATGGCGCTGCCGTCACCAGGGTCGTTGGCAAGTAGGGAGGGGTGGTTGTCAATCACCTTTTTGAAAAGGTCGACATATGACTGTATCGTTTCCTTGTCGCAAAGCTTGAAGGCGGGAACAGTGAGTGTCCTAACTGCATCGGTATTGGGCAGAAATGCATCCAACTCCCGAACGTCACGTTCCGCATGAGCTATTCGGGTCGGCATTCCATGCCCATATACATCCGCAACCTGGAGCAATGGATGCCTATGAAGTGGTTCTGTAAGGCATGATCGGGTACGGGTCGGAAAGCCTTCCGCCCGAACAGCCCTGGCAAAGCCTGCGGCCGAAAGACCGTTCAATTGGTCAGCGTGATAGATCGCATGCGGCGTGTACCAGGCCCCCATCGTGCTCCCTTTAGATTGATCAGGTCGATGTGCCTCGAGCCCTGGATAATCACTCAAGAGATCCCAGAAAAGGTTCATCGCCTCATTCACCTCTTGCATCCTTCTATCGAACGTTTTCAGCTGCTCTCGCCCAATTGCGGCGCTTAAGTTGTGCATACGGGTCGTTACACCTCCTAATGGAAGGCCGGCATAACGTAACAAATCGGGATTCTTAACTTCAAGGTGATTGAACCTAAAGTTGTGAGCCCACGCCAAGCACCTCTCTCGCAATGCGTCGTCGCTGGTTGCGATCATTCCACCTTCACCGACGTGGATCGGTTTGCCGCAAAGTGAGAATGCAGCAATGTCAGCCAAGGTTCCGGCCTTCTTACCACGATATTGCGTGCCATGCGCATGTGAAGCATCCTCGATGACGCGCACATTATTTGCTCGTGCGACTCTAAGAATGCCATCCATGTCCACCGGATGACCAAAGATGTGGACGACTACAATCGCCTTTGTCCTGTGGGAGATCTTTCTTTCGACGTCGTGCGGACACAGACCCAACGTTCGACGGTCGATATCGCCGAAAACTACTGTTGCACCCAACGAAAAGGCCGGTAGCGCAGTTGCCCAGTAGGTTGCGCTTGGAACAATTACTTCATCCCCAGCGCCGACACCCACCGCGTACATTGATGTTAGCAATGCTGACGTTCCGCAATTTTGAGAGATAGCGTACCTAGTTCCACACCATTCAGCGAACTCGTTTTCGAAGCTCGGAACTTCAACTTCATCTGCAAAGTCACGCTTGCGTAGCAGTTCGAGCACTGCTCGCTCTTCCTCCTTGCCGAACACTGGCCAAGTAAAGACTGCACTTCGCCCCATTTCCCCTGAAACAGCAGGTACCCCACCCTCTAAAGCAAGCTTCTTTGTCATATTCCACTCGCCTCCATGACTCTCAATTATGCTAAGACAGAAATGGATTCATCCTCGGCAGCAAACCCGAGGTTATTGCGCTGGCGCAGGGCGTAAATTTAGATGCCTTGATCGCCAGAGCTCTTTGATCTCATCGAGCTGCGCCGGCGCAACCCGTGCAAGAGAAACTGGAACCCTTGCGCGGAGCAATTCCGCAGTACCCAAGGAGATCTGCCTAAATTTCGTTGGCTCGAGGAACTTTTCCAGCACTGGTCCAACATTAACCACTCCTTCGGATCCTCCGGCAAGATCCTGCCGCAGCACAACTCCCGCCGGTAAGGAGCAGAAAAAGTTCTCAAGGTTTAACAAATTCCTGACGGTCACGACAAAGTCTCCAACAATCATTGCGTCTAGGCCCATCGTGATGAGACAAGTGAGTGCTTCATCTACGCTGTCAGCAATGGGTTCATACCTGTTATTCAGTGATGTATTTAGTAAAACAGGCGCGCCATAAAGGCTCTCGAAGTGGCATAGCAAGCTGTGAAGCTTTGCATCGCTTTCACTGCTTACGGTCTGAACTCGCGCCGTACCATCGAAATGTGTTACCGCGGCAAGGAGCCCTCGCGCCTCTGGTTTGACGATCCCCACAGTATTCATATAAGGCGACGACCGAATCGAGCTTGGAAGCTCAAAGAATCGATGGCAGTCCTCCTGCGTAACCACCGGAGCAAGCGGCCGGAATTGCTCCCGTTCTTTAACGAGAGCATTAACCCGATCGCGCATAACTTTCGGTCCAGGCGCTGCTAGGATACTGCGATGTCCAAGCGCTCGCGGCCCAAACTCAGATCTCCCACAGACCCAAGCAAGGATACTGCCTCTGAACAGCATTTCCGCCGCGGCAGTGACGATGTCTTCGACCTCGACAAATTCAACAACATCGCACCAACCATCGAGATGCCGACGGAGATCGCGCGGCAGTCCAGGACCAAGAAACGAATGGGTCAGCGCCTTCGGAGCCACATCATTAGTAAGAAAGGCGGCGCCAATCGTTGCCCCCGCATCGTGCGCGGACGGATCTACGAACAGGCTGTCGACGCATTCTAGGCGGGCCACGCTGGCAGTCATTACGCAGTTCTGCGCAACCCCACCGCTTAGACAAAGATTGCGTGAGCTGGTCAATGTCATCCAATACTTAACGATATGGTTCGCAATGTGCTCTAGGCTGCGCTGCAGCGCCGAAGCAAAGTCTCTATGCGCGTCCAGTAGAGGCTCGCCTGGACTTCTTGCCGGAAAACCCGCGTCCAAAAAGAAACGCTGGAAATCCGCGCGCAACTCGTACTGCCCATCTGCCTGTAGGACATAAGTCTTAGAAAAAATCTCAGCTAGTGCATCTTCCCGTCCGAATGGGGCAAGTCCCATGACTTTGTATTCGTCGAAAAGGTCGAACCCAAGTAACTGGATTGCTCCACTATAGAAGTGTCCGAGGGACTGCTTGATCGAGTATGCTGCAAGTCGAAGCAACTTCTGGTTGCTTGCCTTGAACACAGAGATGGATTCGCGCTCCCCACTACCGTCCATTACGATGATCAGAGTATGGTCATACCCCGACTTGGCCCACACTGCAGCGGCATGGCAACGATGATGGTCCAGAAAGACTAGCTTTGCAGGCTCGATTGAATCGCCTACTGCATCGGAAATCAGACGTACGATCTCACTTCGCGCCTGTGGCCGATCACTAGACCCTGCAGCGATATGAAACAACTGCAGTTCCCGTTCAACGAAATCTTCAGAGAATGGAAATGCATAGACATCGACATCTCGCGCACGAATTCCTACATGTTCTAGTGCTCGGCGTAAAGCTTGACGCGGGAAGTGATTGGTGTGCTTAATGCGCGAGCACCTCTCTTCTTCTAACGCAAATTGGACCTCACCGTCGCACACGACAGCGACAGATGCGTCATGGAACATCCACTTCGGCATTCGTGCGCAAGGGTAAAGAGTTCCATCTGAGACCGTCCCGACAAATCCAAGCGTCAGCATGTCGCCGCAACCCCACCTTAGCAGTATTAATGCATCAATGTGACCTATTTTCTTTTGGCGCCTATCTAACTCAGCCTCCAACAAGTGGCATTATCTTGACATAACTTTTCAGTCATTTGTCGCCATGCAGCATGGCAACTCGGAATATTAACTCCATGGGAACGGCTGTTATTGGTCCGCAATACTGTCCTTGGCGGTTCCATATGTCATCAGGCCACTTTGGGCCGATTCTGTTGAAAAACTCAAAAACTGACTTTGGGGCTCATTTTTTCGGGGTCGGTTTAATATCCCCGAGGGTGCAATCATTCAATACAGAGCGATTGTGAAGGTCGATTTTATGAGTGCTCTACCATCGTCAAAAAAAATCCGAGTTTTTCAACATAGATGGTCGCCCCTGGTTTGCCAAGCTTTCAATCAATGATGGTTTGCAGGTGGAGATTGCAGCCATAGATCCGGACTATTGATTGAGGCCGAAGCCTCTTGTCCCTGATGGAATATGCTGGTCGAATCCTCTACAGAATCACGCACTCGAGGTGCTCTGTTGAAATCAGGTTTATCCGACCACGGTCTGACCTGTCTTGCCATCACGTCATGATTGCCTGTGCAATCGTCGAGACTCCTCCCGTTAAGTCTGCTTCTGATGTACTTCGAGGTTGCGATTAGGCGGTGATCCCGTAATTCGACTCGTAATTTCTTTCATAAGCGAGCAGCGCCCAGATCGTACGAGCGTTCTTGTTCGCCAAGGCAACGGCCGCCACATTCTTGTTCCGTCGCCCAATTACATCTGCCAGCCAGCCACGGCCCTGATTGGTTTTGTGCTCGGAGACGCGAATCACCGCCCGAGCACCATGAATCAGCAGGGTTCGTAAATAGCTATCGCCTCGCTTGCTGATACCAAGCAAAGTTTGCTTACCACCACTGGAATGTTGCCGAGGAACAAGGCCGAGCCAAGCGGCCAACTGCCGGCCATTCTCGAAGTTCTTCGCATCGCCCACCGAGGCCACCATGGCGCTAGCCGTGATCGGTCCAATCCCTGGGATTGCCGCCAACTTCCTGCTGGCTGTGCTTTCCTTGTGCCAGATATGAATCTGCGCTTCCAGTTCATCGACTTGCCGATCTAGTTCCTTGAGGTGCATTCCCAGTCGGTCAATCAGCTGGCGAAAGATGCCTGGCAAGCCATTTTCTCCATCTTCAAGGATTTCAGGCAGGCGCTTGGCAATGTGGCTGATGCCCTGGGGAATGGCCAGTCCGTACTCAGCCAGTAGCCCGCGAATCTGATTGGCTTGCGCGGTTCGTGCCTTAACAAAGCCCTGGCGGGCACGATGCAAGGCAAGAATCGCCTGCTGCGCTGCCGTCTTGATTGGAACGAAACGCATGGTTGGCCGACTGACCGCTTCGCAAATCGCTTCGGCATCGGCTGCGTCGTTCTTGTTGGTCTTCACATACGGCTTTACAAACTGGGGTGCCATCAGCTTGACCGTATGCCCCAATGCCTCCAGTTTCCTCGCCCAGAAATGCGCACTGCCACAGGCCTCCATACCGATCAGGCAGCACTGAAAATTGGCGAAAAACGGCAACACCTGATCGCGCTTCAGTTGTTTCTTGAGCACCGCCTTTCCCCGCTCATCAACACCATGAACCTGAAAGACCTGTATTGCCAAATCGATGCCAACTGTCGTAATGTTCATCTCGGTCGCTCCTCTCGCTCAGTGGGATATTGCTATCGCCACTTTGGCACTTTGATGCCGTTTCTGGGAGGGGCGACCATCCCATTAGAATCGGTCGATTTGAGCCGGTCAGGTCTGATGCGATTCAGTGGTCACCAGAACGCGATTCTGCGCCCCTCCACAAAGCCAAGTTTTTTTGAATCACATATCACCACTGGAGCAGTACAGAACTGGCTCCATCAGCGCAATCTCGCCCTGATTGATGATTGATTCTTGCTTTAGGAGGCTCCCGTGACCCCCAACTCTTCTCCATTCGAATACCTCGCCGTTTTCGCTCTCCTCCGCCTGCTATCCACCTTGCTTCTGTCGAGACGTTCCTGCACTTACTGAAGAGGAGGAATCGTCAATGTCGCAGAATCGCTCCCAGTCCTTTGATGACGAAGAGGACAACTACATCCCTCCCCATGACGCTCAGTCGTTCCATGGCCAAATGCCAATTCCGGTTTGCCCCAAGTGCCATTCGTTGCGAATTGAAACCCGCAACCGTGCGCGCAGGCTCGGTGGCGCAATTGGTGCCTTGTCGGGCGCAGCCAGCGCAATGCTCGCAGCAAGCGCCAAAGCCAGAGCGGTTGCCGGTCTAGCTGGCGGCCCTGGTGCGGCCTTTAGCATCATCACCAGCTCGGTTCTCGCGGCGCTCATTAGCGGTGCCGCAAGCAGCGCGACCGGTGTGAAGCTTGGCGAAGTTATTGACGAGAAAATTCTTAACAACTACCTCTGCCATAGCTGCGGCAACACCTTCAGCCTTAAGCATTCCTAGCCCTTCTCGTCGGGCTGCGCTTCTCCACTTCCCTTTTCCCATGACTTTTCGCTAGCTCGGCTTCGGCCGGGCTTTATGCGCTCATCTTTCAGGAGTTCCTCATGGCACACCTCGTCCAACAAATGGCCTACGTCGGCGCTGAACCGTGGCACGGCCTCGGCAACCGTCTTCCCGCCCAACAACCCATCGACGTCTGGCAGAAGTCTGCTGGCATGGATTGGACCATTCAGGAAACACCGGTCCGCTTTCTGGCCGACAGCATAGGCAGTCTCGGCAGCATCCACTCATTTGACGAACAGAAAGTCCTCTACCGTTCCGATACCAAGGAGGCCCTATCAGTAGTTTCGCAGCGCTATCAGGTCGTCCAACCGCGCGAAGTTCTGGAGTTCTACCGGGATCTCACCGAAGTCTCCGGCTATGAGCTAGAGACGGCCGGTGTTCTGAAAGGCGGGAAGAAGTTCTGGGCCTTGGCCAAGACCGGTCAGTCGATGTCGCTCAAGGGTAACGACCTGGTCAATGGGTACCTGCTGCTGGCCACCTCATGCGATGGGACGCTGGCCACCACGGCAACGCCCACCACCGTTCGCGTCGTTTGCAACAATACGCTCGCTATCGCCGTAAACGGAGCGCCGCAGGCAATCAAGGTCGGCCACCGCACGAAGTTCGACGCCCAGGCCGTCAAGCAGCAGTTGGGAATTGCCGTCTCACAATGGGAGAGTTTCATGTATCGCATGCGTATCCTCTCCGAGCGGAAGGTAAAAACGCATGAGGCCATGGCCTACTTCCTCAACGTGCTTTGCGAGCCAGGTTCACCGAACGAATCGCTGACCAACGAACGGGCCTTGAAGAAGGTGCAGGGCCTGTACGACGGTCAAGGCAGAGGTGCTGAACTCGAATCCGCCAAGCAAACCGCGTGGGGCTTGCTCAACGCCGTGACAGAATTCGTCGATCACGAACGCCGCGCACGCAGTACAGAGAACCGCCTGGATTCCGCTTGGTTTGGTCAAGGGGCGATGCTCAAGCAACGCGCTCTGAATGCCGCGCTGTTACTGGCGGCCTGAATCCTCGCAGTCCTACTACCGCTTCAATTCCTCAACCTATTGAAACCCCCAGCGGCTTTTGCCGGCTGGGGGTTTCGTCTTTCTGGAGGTGTTATGCAATCCCAACCACTGATGACGCAGCCCACCGGGAAACTTCGTCCGGCCCTTCGTCTGGTCAAGACCAAGGAACTCCCGCGTGAAGACTGGCTGGCGATCCGTAAGCAAGGCATTGGCAGTTCCGACTCCGCTGCCGCCGTCGGCCTCAATCCCTACAAATCGCAGCTGGAACTCTGGCTGGAGAAGACCGGCCGCGATGGCAATCTGCCGAAGAGCGATCCCCTCAACGAGGACAGTCCAACCTACTGGGGCAACATCCTCGAACCCATCGTGGCGGCGCACTACACGAAGCGCACCGGCCTCAGGGTGCGGCGGATCAATGCCGTTCTCCAACATCCTGACCCCAGCCTACCTTGGATGCTGGCCAATATCGACAGGGAAGTCACCGGGTCCAACGAGGTCCAGATTCTGGAATGCAAGACGGCCGGGATCAACGGAGCGCGCCTCTGGAAGGAAGGCGTACCCGAATACGTGCAGCTCCAGGTCATGCACCAGTTGGCCGTGACCGGCAAGCCTGCAGCCGATGTGGCCGTTCTGCTCGGTGGTCAGCATCTGGAAATTCATCGCATCAACCGGGACGAGCAACTGATCGCTCGACTGATCGAATTGGAACGCCACTTCTGGCAGTACGTCGAGAGCGACACACCACCTCCTGCGGACGGATCAGCTTCCGCCGATCTGGCATTGCGCTGTCTGTATCCGGAGGACGATGGCCAGAGTGTCGATTTCTCCTTGGAGCGAAACCTATCGGCCACTTTTGCCGATTGGCTCTCGGTACGGCAAACCATCGCCGAGCAGGAGAAGCTGGAAGCCCAGTTGAAGCAGACGCTACAGCAAGCCATGGGCAGCGCCACACGGGCGACGTTCGAAACCGGGTCGGTCAGCTGGAAGAAGGCCAAGGACAGCGTGATCCTCGATGTCACCCAACTGCTCAAGGACCATCCCGAGTATCAGCAACGCTACGCGCTGACCAAACCGGGCAGCCGGCGCTTTCTCGTCGCCTGACAATCCCCTCCACCATAAACGCCTTCCCACTTCTCCCAAACATGAGAAGGGGAAGGCGTCATTTTTTCAGGAGTCACGCACCATGTTGAAAGGTCTCGCGATTACCCCGCCCGCTCTCGGCCGGATTTCCATCGGCAAGGTCGTTGAGAAGAACGGCAAGCGGCTACCGGAGAAGGATGATCAATTCACCATCACCTCCCAGGTTCAGGGCAAGGACGGCTGGCTGACTCATCCCCTCGACGAGGGGCTGCGCAAGGAACAAGGCGGCAAGATACGCAGCATCCCGATTCGCCTCTTGTTCAATGATCCGGTGCTCAATTTCCGGACGGAGTACAGCCTGTTCGACCGCAACACCGGAAGGCCGCTTTGTGTGGGCAATGGGGAAACATGCAAACGACAAACCGATAGCGGGCTGCAGGGCCTCCCCTGTCCGTCACCGGATGGCTGCCCGATTGCCAAGGGCGGTGCCTGTAAACCGTATGGTCGTCTCAATGTCAGCATTGGCGATGATGACCCGCTGGGGAGCTTTGTCTTCCGGACGACGGGGTTCAACAGCATCCGAACACTCACGGCTCGCTTGCATTACTTCCAGGCTGTTTCAGGGGATCGCCTGTCCTGTCTGCCTCTGGAACTGAGACTTCGAGGGAAATCGACAAGGCAGAGTCACGGTACGCCGATCTACTACGTGGATCTCTCGTTGCGAAGTGGAATGACCGTCGAAGATGTGCTTAACGAAGCCAAACAACGGGATGAAGCGCGACAGCTCGCCGGGTTCAATCAGGCGGCGCTGGACGAGGCCGCACGGTAATCCCCCCATTTTTAGCAGCGGTCAGAAGTAGAGTTGGTTAAAAGCGCTGACTTCTGTTTCGGGGTAATGCCGCCGAGCGCCATGTTCGGGCGCT
>PHCE01000033.1 GCA_002840765.1 Betaproteobacteria bacterium HGW-Betaproteobacteria-7 | reverse complement strand
CGACAGCACCGTCGTGATCGCAGCCGTCAGCGTCGTCTTGCCGTGGTCAACGTGACCAATCGTGCCAACGTTTACGTGCGGCTTGTTACGCTCGAATTTCTCTTTTGCCATTATCGGTTCTCCAATAACGAATTACTTCTTGTTGATGACGGCCTCGGCGACGTTCTTCGGCGCCTCGGTATAGTGCTTGAATTCCATCGAGTAAGTAGCCCGACCCTGCGACAGCGAACGCAGCGAAGTGGCGTAGCCGAACATCTCGGACAGCGGCACTTCGGCGCGCACGACCTTGATGCCACCAGCCTGGTCTTCCATACCCTGAACAATGCCGCGACGCGACGAGAGGTCGCCCATGACGTTACCCATGTAGTCTTCCGGGGTTTCGACCTCGACGGCCATCATCGGCTCAAGCAGCGTCGGATTGGCCTTCTTCATGCCTTCCTTGAAAGCCATGGAAGCCGCCATGCGGAAGGCGTTTTCGTTCGAGTCCACATCGTGGTAGGAACCATCGAACAGCGTGAACTTGACGTCAACCACCGGGAAGCCAGCCAGCACACCACTGGTGACGGCATCCTGCAGGCCTTTGTCGACCGCCGGGATGAATTCCCGCGGCACAACACCGCCCTTGATCGCGTCGACGAACTCGTAGCCCTTGCCGGCTTCGTTCGGTTCGATCTTGATCCAGACGTGACCGAACTGACCGCGACCACCAGACTGCTTGACGAACTTGCCTTCCTGTTCGACGGCCTTCTTGATGCATTCACGGTAAGCAACCTGCGGCGCACCGACGGAAGCTTCAACGTTGAATTCACGACGCATACGATCGACGATGATGTCGAGGTGCAATTCGCCCATACCGGAAATGATGGTCTGACCCGACTCTTCGTCGGTACGGACACGGAAGGACGGATCCTCGGCAGCCAGACGGCCAAGCGCGATACCCATCTTTTCCTGGTCGGCCTTGGTCTTCGGCTCGACGGCGACGTGAATCACCGGCTCAGGGAAGATCATGCGCTCGAGGATGATCGGTGCATCAGGATCACACAGGGTTTCACCGGTAGTGACGTCCTTCAGACCGACGCAAGCGGCGATGTCGCCCGCCAGAACTTCCTTGATTTCTTCGCGGTTGTTGGCGTGCATCTGCAGGATACGACCGATGCGCTCTTTCTTGCCCTTGACCGAGTTGTACACCGTGGCGCCAGAATTCAGCACGCCGGAGTAAACACGGATGAAGGTCAGCTGACCAACGAACGGATCGGTCATCAGCTTGAAAGCCAGCGCCGAGAACTTCTCGGAGTCATCGGCCTTGCGCAAAACATCATTGTCGCGCTCGTCCACACCACCAACCGGCGGAATATCAACCGGCGACGGCAGCAATTCGATGACGGCGTCGAGCATGCGCTGCACGCCCTTGTTCTTGAAGGCGGTACCGCACAGCATCGGCTGGATTTCACAAGCCAGGGTACGCAGACGCAGACCTTCACGGATCTTGTCTTCCGACAACTCGCCGTTTTCCAGGTACTCGTTCATCAGGTCTTCGGTGGCCTCGGCAGCCGCCTCGACCATCTGCTCGCGCCAAGTCTCGGCCACTTCCTGCAGTTCGGCCGGGATGTCGCGATAATCGAACTTCATGCCCTGGGACGCCTCGTCCCAGTAGATCGCCTTCATCTTGAGCAGGTCAACCACACCCTCGAAGGTATCTTCCGCACCGATAGGAATGACGATCGGCACCGGATTGGCCTTGAGGCGAGTCCTCATCTGGTCAACGACCTTGAAGAAGTTGGCACCAGACCGGTCCATCTTGTTCACGAAGGCCAGACGTGGCACCTTGTACTTTGTGGCCTGACGCCACACAGTTTCCGACTGCGGCTGCACGCCACCGACCGCACAGTAGACCATGCAGGCGCCGTCGAGCACGCGCATCGAACGCTCAACCTCAATGGTGAAGTCGACGTGTCCCGGCGTATCGATGATGTTGAAGCGGTGCTCAGGGAAGGAGTTGTCCATCCCCTTCCAGAAACAGGTCGTCGCCGCCGAGGTGATGGTGATGCCGCGCTCCTGCTCCTGCTCCATCCAGTCCATGGTGGCAGCACCGTCGTGCACTTCGCCGATTTTGTGATTAACACCGGTGTAGTAGAGGATGCGTTCGGTCGTCGTCGTCTTGCCGGCGTCGATGTGAGCGCTGATACCGATATTGCGGTAGCGCTCAATAGGTGTTTTACGTGCCACGTTAGAGCCCTTTGAAAATTAGAAGCGGAAGTGAGCGAAGGCTTTGTTGGCTTCAGCCATACGATGCACTTCATCGCGCTTCTTGACGGCGCCGCCACGGTTTTCCGCGGCTTCCAGCATTTCGGCAGCCAGACGCTGACCCATCGACTTTTCCGAACGCTTGCGGGCGGACTCACGCAGCCAGCGCATTGCCAGCGCAGCGCGACGAGCCGGGCGCACTTCGACCGGAACCTGGTAGTTGGCACCACCAACACGACGGGACTTGACTTCGACCATCGGACGAACATTGCCCATGGCCGAGCTGAAAACTTCCAGCGGATCCTTGCCGGACTTGGTGGTGATGATTTCGAAGGCACCATAGACGATGCGTTCGGCAACAGACTTCTTGCCGCTCTGCATGATGGCGTTGATGAACTTGGAGACTTCCACATTGCCGAACTTCGGATCCGGCAAAATATCGCGCTTGGCGACTACACGACGACGGGGCATATTGACCTCAAATAAACACGATTCAGTTGAAAAGCCGGGAAGGGGTTAACACCCACCCGGCTCTCACGGCCACCCAAAAGAATGGCCACTTACTCAGGCGACCTGATGAATCAGGCAGCCTTCGGACGCTTGGCCCCGTACTTGGAACGGGACTGCTTGCGATCTTTAACACCCTGAGTATCCAGGGAGCCGCGCACGGTGTGGTAACGCACACCGGGCAAGTCCTTGACGCGACCACCACGAATCAGAACCACGGAGTGTTCCTGCAGGTTGTGGCCTTCACCGCCGATGTAGGAAATGACTTCGAAGCCATTCGTCAGACGAACCTTGCAGACCTTACGCAGGGCGGAGTTCGGCTTCTTCGGGGTGGTAGTGTAAACGCGGGTGCAAACGCCACGCTTCTGCGGGCATTTTTCGAGAGCAGGCACCTTGCTCTTGGTGACCTCGGCAACGCGCGGCTTGCGCACGAGCTGGTTGATAGTCGGCATATCGAAATCCTTCAACGGCCGGGCACCAAAACACGGTGCACGACGGCAATTTTGTTATCCAAAGCAGAGACAATGATTAGCCCCTGCCGACAAAGACCATAGATTCTATGGTTGATCAACCCCCATGTCAACGAGACATGGGGGTTGCTAAACAGCTTACAGACCCTGATCGACTTCCTGTGTTGCGTTTTCGGCAACAGCCGGCTCGATCGGCCGGTCGGCAGCCTGATCTTCGCCAGCCAGCTGGGCCTTGCGGCTGCGGTGATAGGCGAGACCGGTACCGGCCGGAATGAGGCGACCGACGATGACGTTTTCCTTGAGACCACGCAGCTCGTCGCGCTTGCCCATGATGGCAGCCTCGGTGAGCACGCGCGTGGTTTCCTGGAAGGACGCCGCGGAAATGAAGGAGTCGGTCGACAACGAGGCCTTGGTGATACCGAGCAGCATGTGCTCGATGGTCGCCGGCAGCTTGCCTTCGGCGACTGCCCGATCATTTTCGGCCAGCAGTTCGGCACGCTCCACCTGCTCGGACTTGATGAACTTGGTGTCACCCGGTTCAACGACGGTCACCCGACGCAGCATCTGGCGGACGATCACTTCGATGTGCTTGTCGTTGATCTTGACGCCCTGCAGACGGTAGACGTCCTGCACTTCGTCGGTGATGTAGCGGGCCAGCGCCTCGACGCCCTGCAGGCGCAGGATGTCGTGCGGATCAGGCAGACCTTCGACGATCTTCTCACCCTTGTTGACCACCTGGCCGTCATGCACCAGCACGTGCTTGTCTTTCGGCACCAGGTACTCGTGGGCGGTGCCGTCGAGATCGGTGATGATCAGACGCTGCTTGCCCTTGGTGTCCTTGCCGAAGGAAATGGTGCCGGTGAACTCGGCGAGCACGGAAGCATCCTTCGGCGTGCGCGCTTCGAACAGCTCGGCAACACGCGGCAGACCGCCGGTAATGTCGCGAGTCTTGGCCGATTCCTGCGGCATCCGGGCGAGGACGTCGCCGATACCGACTTGCTGGCCATCGACCACGGAAATGATCGAGCCGACCTGGAAGGCGATGGATACATGATGGTCGCTACCGGTGATCTTGACTTCCAGACCGTTCTCGTCGAGCAGCTTGACGACCGGGCGAACGCCCTTGGTCGCTGCCTTGCCGCCGCGCTTGTGGTCGATGACGACGAGCGTAGACAGGCCGGTAACATCGTCAACCTGCTTGGCGACGGTAACGCCTTCCTCGACGTTCTCGAAGCGCACAGTACCGGCATATTCGGTAACGATCGGGCGGGTGTGCGGATCCCAGGTGGCCAGCTTGGCACCAGCCTTGACCGCCTTGCCTTCGTCGGCCAGCAGCATGGCGCCGTACGGCACCTTGTGGCGCTCACGCTCACGACCATGGTCGTCGGTGATCAGCACTTCGCCGGAGCGGGAGATGACAACCTTCTCATCCTTGGCGCTGGTGACGAAACGCATGTTGGAGGTGTAGCGGATGGTACCGGCCGACTTGGCTTCGACTTGCGAGGCCACGGCAGCACGGGAGGCTGCGCCGCCGACGTGGAAGGTACGCATGGTGAGCTGGGTGCCCGGCTCGCCGATCGACTGGGCGGCGATGACGCCGATCGCTTCGCCGGCATTGACCATCGTGCCGCGACCGAGGTCACGACCGTAACACTTGGCACACAGGCCGTAACGCGTGTCACAGGACAGCGGCGTACGGACCTTGACTTCGTCGATGCCGAGCTTGTCGATCAGATCGACCAGGTCTTCGTCGAGCATGGTGCCGCCGAAAATGACGGTTTCCTGGGTTTCCGGATCGACCAGATCGTCGACTGTGACGCGGCCAAGGATACGTTCGCGCAACGGCTCGATGACTTCGCCGCCTTCGACCAGGGCCTTGACGGCAAAACCGTTCTGCGTGCCGCAGTCGTCTTCGGTAATCACCAGATCCTGGGTCACGTCGACCAGACGACGGGTCAGGTAGCCGGAGTTGGCGGTCTTCAGCGCGGTGTCGGCCAGGCCCTTACGAGCGCCGTGGGTCGAGATGAAGTACTGAAGAACGTTCAGGCCTTCGCGGAAGTTGGTGGTGATCGGCGTCTCGATAATCGAGCCATCCGGCTTCGCCATCAGGCCGCGCATACCGGCCAGCTGACGGATCTGGGCGGCGGAACCGCGGGCGCCGGAGTCGGCCATCATGTAGATGGAGTTGAAGGACTCCTGCTTGACCTTCTTGCCGTGGCGGTCGATGGTGTCCTCGTGACCGAGCTCGTCCATCATCACCTTGGCCACCTGGTCACCGGTGCGGCCCCAGATATCCACAACCTTGTTGTAGCGCTCGCCGTTGGTTACCAGACCGTTGGTGTACTGGATTTCGATTTCCTTAACTTCGGCTTCAGCCGCGGAAATGATCTCGTACTTCTTGGCCGGCACGCGCATGTCGTCGGAACAGAAGGAAATGCCGGCGCGGGTCGCCAGGGCATAACCGTTCTGCATCAGCTTGTCGGCGAAGACGACGGTTTCCTTCAGGCCGCAGCGACGGAAAGACTCGTCGATCAGCTTGGAGATTTCCTTCTTCTTCAGAGCGCGGTCGATGACCTTGAAGGGCAGGCCCTTCGGCAGGATCTTGGAGAGCAGCGCCCGGCCGGCGGTGGTTTCGACGCGGACGATCTTCTCGGTCCATTCGCCATCAACGGCAGCCGGTTCATACTGGGTCAGACGCACCGAAATGCGGGTCTGGATGTCCAGCTCCTTGGCCGCCAGAGCACGTTCGATTTCGGCGATGTCAGCGAAGTACATGCCTTCGCCCTTGCCGTTGATCTTCTCGCGGGTGGCGTAGTACAGACCGAGCACGATGTCCTGCGACGGCACGATGATCGGCTGGCCGTTGGCCGGCGACAGCACGTTGTTCGAGGCCAGCATCAGGGTACGGGCTTCCATCTGAGCTTCCAGCGACAACGGTACGTGGACGGCCATCTGGTCACCGTCGAAGTCGGCGTTGAAGGCGGCGCAAACGAGCGGGTGCAGCTGGATCGCCTTGCCTTCGATCAGGGTCGGCTCGAACGCCTGGATACCCAGACGGTGCAGCGTCGGCGCCCGGTTCAGCATGACCGGATGTTCGCGGATGACATCTTCGAGGATGTCCCAGACCACCGGTTCCTGACCTTCGACCATCTTCTTGGCTTGCTTGATGGTGGTGGCGTAGCCGAGCACTTCCAGCTTGTGGAAGATGAAGGGCTTGAACAATTCCAGGGCCATCAACTTCGGCAGACCGCACTGGTGCAGCTTCAGTTGCGGGCCGACGACGATGACTGAACGGCCGGAGTAGTCAACGCGCTTGCCGAGCAAGTTCTGACGGAAACGACCGCCCTTGCCCTTGATCATATCGGCCAGCGACTTCAGCGGACGCTTGTTGGCGCCGGTCATCGCCTTGCCGCGACGGCCGTTGTCGAGCAGGGAGTCGACCGACTCCTGCAGCATGCGCTTTTCGTTGCGGACGATGATTTCCGGGGCCTTCAGCTCGAGCAGACGCTTCAGACGGTTGTTGCGGTTGATGACGCGACGATAGAGGTCGTTCAGGTCGGAGGTGGCGAAGCGGCCGCCATCCAGCGGCACCAGCGGACGCAGGTCCGGCGGCAGCACCGGCAGCACTTCGAGGACCATCCAGTCCGGCTTGATGCCGGACTTCTGGAAACCTTCGAGAATCTTCAGGCGCTTGGCCAGCTTCTTGTTCTTGGCTTCCGAACCGGTGACTTCGAGTTCAGCGCGCAGTGATTCCACCTCGGTATTGAGGTCGAGATTGCGCAGCAGCTCACGAATACCTTCAGCGCCCATGAAGGCGGTGAATTCGTCGCCGTGCTCTTCCATCATTTCCAGATACTGCTCTTCGGTGAGCAGCTGGGCACGCTGGAGAGCGCTGACCATGCCGGGATCGGTGACGACATAGGCTTCGAAGTAGAGGACGCGCTCGATATCGCGCAGCGTCATGTCGAGCACCATACCGAGACGGGACGGCAGGGACTTGAGGAACCAGATGTGCGCGGTCGGCGAGGCCAGTTCGATGTGACCCATGCGGTCGCGGCGAACCTTGGCCAGCGTCACTTCGACGCCGCACTTCTCGCAGATCACGCCGCGGTGCTTGAGACGCTTGTACTTGCCGCACAGGCACTCGTAGTCCTTGATCGGGCCAAAGATCTTGGCGCAGAACAGGCCATCCCGCTCCGGCTTGAAGGTGCGGTAGTTGATGGTCTCCGGCTTCTTGACTTCACCGAAGGACCAGGAACGGATCTTTTCGGGCGAGGCGAGGCCAATGGTAATCGCGTCGAATTCCTCTTCGGCGGTTACCTGCTTGAACAGATCGAGCAATGCTTTCATCGTTTAACTCCCAGCCCTAAATCAGTAGCGTTCCAGATCGATATCGATCGCCAGCGAACGAATTTCCTTGACCAGCACATTGAAGGATTCCGGCATGCCGGCATCGATACGGTGCTCGCCCTTGACGATGTTTTCGTACACCTTGGTACGACCATTCACGTCGTCGGACTTGACGGTCAGCATTTCCTGCAGCACGTAGGCCGCTCCGTAAGCTTCCAGCGCCCACACTTCCATTTCACCGAAGCGCTGACCACCGAACTGCGCCTTGCCGCCCAGCGGCTGCTGGGTAACCAGGGAGTACGGACCGGTCGAACGGGCGTGCATCTTGTCGTCGACCAGGTGGTGCAGCTTCAGGTAATGCATGTAGCCAACCGTGACCGGACGCTCAAAGGCTTCGCCGGTACGACCGTCGAACAGCGTCATCTGACCCGAGGACGGCATGCCGGCCAGCGCCAGCATGGCCTTGATTTCCTCTTCCTTGGCCCCGTCGAACACCGGCGTCGCGAAGGGCACGCCGCTGGTCAGGTTCTCAGCCATTTCCATTACTTCGACATCGTTCAGCTCTTCCAGGTTCTCGGACTTGCCGCTGGAGTTGTAAACCGTGTCCAGGAATCCGCGGACTTCCTTGACGCTGGCCTGAGCGCGCAGCATGTCGCCGATCTTGTGGCCGAGGCCCTTGGCAGCGAGGCCGAGGTGCACTTCGAGAATCTGCCCGACGTTCATCCGCGACGGCACGCCGAGCGGGTTCAGAACGATGTCCACCGGACGGCCATCGGCCATGTGCGGCATGTCTTCAACTGGCAAAATCAGCGAGACGACGCCCTTGTTACCGTGGCGGCCGGCCATCTTGTCACCCGGCTGCAGGCGGCGCTTGACGGCGACGTAGACCTTGACCATCTTCTGCACACCCGGCGGCAGTTCGTCGCCCTGGGTCAGCTTCTTGCGCTTGGCTTCGAAAGCAATATCGAAATCCTTGCGTGCCTGCTCCAGGCCGTCCTTGACCTGTTCGAGTTGCAGCGCAGCATCATCGTCAGCCAGGCGGATGTCGAACCAGTGGTGCGGATCCATACCGTCCAGGTAAGCCTGGTCGATGACCGTACCCTTGGCCAGCTTTTTCGGGCCGCCATTGGCCTTCTTGCCGACGATCAGACGACCGACACGCTCGAAAGCATCGCGCTCGACGATACGCATCTGATCGGCGAGGTCGAGCTTGTAGTGACGCAGGTGATCTTCGATGATGGCCTGAGCCCGCTTGTCGCGCTCGATACCTTCGCGGGTGAACACCTGGACGTCGATGACGGTACCGGCGATACCGGACGGCACGCGCAGCGAGGTGTCCTTCACGTCGGAAGCCTTCTCGCCGAAGATGGCGCGCAGCAGCTTTTCTTCCGGCGTCAGCTGGGTTTCGCCCTTGGGCGTGACCTTGCCGACCAGCACATCGCCGGCTTCGACTTCGGCACCGATGTACACGATGCCGGAATCGTCCAGACGGGACAACTGGACTTCGCCCAAGGAGGCGATGTCGCGGGTGATTTCCTCGGGGCCGAGCTTGGTGTCGCGGGCGACGACCGTCAGTTCCTCGATGTGGATCGAGGTGTAGCGGTCTTCGGCAACCACGCGCTCGGAAATCAGGATCGAGTCTTCGAAGTTGTAGCCGTTCCACGGCATGAAGGCGATCAGCATGTTCTGACCAAGAGCCAATTCGCCCTTGTCGGTGGAAGCGCCGTCAGCGACCACGTCGCCCTTGGCGATGATGTCGCCAACCTTGACCATCGGCCGCTGGTTGATGTTGGTGTTCTGGTTGGAACGGGTGTACTTGACCAGATTGTAGATATCGACACCGACTTCGCCGGCAATGGTCTCGTCGTCATTGACGCGGACCACAACACGGGCTGCGTCAACATAGTCCACCTTGCCGCCGCGCAGGGCGACAACGGCGGTGCCGGAGTCGACCGCGACGGTACGTTCGATACCGGTGCCGACCAGCGGCTTTTCCGGACGCAGGCACGGCACGGCCTGGCGCTGCATGTTGGCGCCCATCAGCGCGCGGTTCGCGTCATCGTGCTCGAGGAACGGAATCAGCGAAGCGGCGACGGAAACGATCTGGCCCGGTGCGACGTCCATGTACTGGACACGGCCAGGTTCGGCGAGGATGGTTTCACCCTTCTCGCGGCAGGTAACCAGGTCGTCGGAGAGGCGGTTGCCGGCATCCAGCGCTGCATTGGCCTGGGCGACGACGTAGTTGCCTTCCTCGATGGCCGACAGGTACTCGATCTCGTTGGTCACTTGGCCGTCGTTCACCTTGCGGTAGGCGGTCTCAATGAAACCATAGCTGTTGACGCGGGCAAACAGGGCCAGCGAGTTGATCAGGCCGATGTTCGGACCTTCCGGCGTTTCGATCGGGCAGACGCGGCCATAGTGGGTCGGATGCACGTCGCGCACTTCGAAGCCGGCGCGCTCGCGCGTCAGACCGCCCGGGCCAAGGGCCGAGACGCGGCGCTTGTGGGTGATTTCCGACAGCGGGTTGGTCTGGTCCATGAACTGCGACAGTTGGCTGGAACCGAAGAACTCCTTGATCGCGGCGCTGATCGGCTTGGCATTGATCAGGTCGTGCGGCATCAGGTTGTCGGATTCGGCCTGGCTCAAACGCTCCTTGACGGCGCGTTCGACGCGGACGAGACCGGCGCGGAACTGGTTTTCGGCCAGTTCGCCGACCGAACGCACACGGCGGTTGCCGAGGTGATCAATGTCATCGATGTCGCCACGACCGTTGCGCAGCTCGACGAGGATCTTGATGACATCAACGATGTCACGCGGCGACAGGGTCAGCTGTTCCCGAACCTCGGCGTTGGCGCCGAGCGGCTTGATCTTGCCAGCCAGGGCTTCGGCATCAGCCTGGGTCATGTTCTCGCACAGGGCGCGCGGACCATAGGGCAGCAAACCGACCAGATCCTGGATGGCGGTCAGCGGGAAGCCGGAACCGTCGGCCAGATTGCGCAAGGCAGCCTCGGCACGGGAGGCCAGGCTCTTGACCATGACCTTGTGCTCGATGACGTCGGCACGGGCCAGACGACGGTTGAACTTCATCCGGCCGACGCCGGACAGGTCGTAGCGCTCGTCCGAATAGAACAGGCCGTTGAAGAGGATTTCGACAGCCTCTTCGGTCGGCGGCTCACCCGGGCGCATCATGCGATAGATGGCGATGCGGGCAGCCTGGCGCGAAGCCGTTTCGTCGGCACGCAGCGTATTGGAAATGAAGGCGCCGCGATCGAGTTCATTGGTGTACAGCGTCTCGACGGTGGTGATGCCGGCTTCGCGCAGCTTGGCCAGCAGCGTCTCGGTGATTTCGTCGTTGGCGTTGGCCACGACTTCACCGGTCGCGGTGTCGATGATGTTGCGGGCGACCACGCGGCCGAGGATGAAATCCTCCGGCACGGCGATCTGCTGCAGGCCGGCGGCACCGATATCGCGGATGTGCTTGGCGGTGATGCGCTTGTCCTTGGCGACAATAACCTTGCCGTCCGGAGCGTTGAAATCGAAGCGGGCAACTTCACCCCGCAGGCGCTCCGGAACCAGCGCGAATTCGACGTGCTCCTTGGTCAGCATGAAGGTGTCGAAGTCGAAGAACTCGGCCAGAATTTCCTCGACCGACATGCCGATGGCCTTGAGCAGCGCGGTAACCGGCATCTTGCGGCGACGGTCGACGCGGAAGAAGAGCGTGTCCTTCGGATCAAACTCAAAGTCCAGCCACGAGCCGCGGTAGGGAATCACGCGGGCCGAGAAGAGCAGCTTGCCCGAGCTATGGGTCTTGCCGCGGTCATGCTCGAAGAAGACACCCGGCGAACGGTGCAGCTGGGAAACGATGACGCGCTCGGTGCCATTGATGACGAAGGAGCCGTTGGTCGTCATGAGCGGAATCTCGCCCATGTAAACTTCCTGCTCCTTGACTTCCTTCACCGTGTCTGGCGCTTCGCGATCCATGATGACCAGGCGGACCCTGGCACGCAGCGACGAAGCGAAGGTCAGGCCGCGCTGCTGGCATTCAGTAACATCGAACGCCGGCTCGCCAAGCATGTAGCTGACGAACTCGAGGCGGGCGTTGCCGGAATGCGAAACGATCGGGAAGATCGAGGTAAACGCAGCTTGCAGGCCTTCGTTCTTGCGCTTCTCGCCCGGCACTTCGGCCTGCAGGAAGTCAGTAAAGGATTCGAGCTGGGTGGCAAGCAGGAAGGGCACGTCAAGCACGCTGGCGCGTTTGGCGAAGCTCTTGCGGATGCGTTTCTTCTCGGTGAAGGAGTAAGTCATGGTAACTCCGTGAGGATAAAATCAGACGTAGAACCTGTCGAAACAGGCAAACGCAAACACGCTCTCCTCCCAGGCGGGAGAGAGGAAAGCAGCGTTTGCGTTTGCCAGTTGGCGTTATTCAAGTTCGTTTTTTCGGGCCGGTGAAACCTGTAGTACAAAGCACAAAAGGGCTGGCGGATAGCCGCCAGCCCGAACACCAATTGTCGATTACTTGACTTCGACCTTGGCGCCAGCGTCTTCCAGCTGCTTCTTGAGGGCTTCGGCGTCGGCCTTGGAAATGCCTTCCTTGACCGCCTTCGGAGCGCCGTCGACCAGATCCTTGGCTTCCTTCAGACCCAGGCCGGTAACGGCACGAACGACCTTGATGACTTCAACCTTCTTATCACCGGCTGCATTGAGCATGACGGTGAATTCGGTCTGCTCTTCAACGACAGCAGCGGCGCCAGCCGGGCCGGCAACGGCGACGGCAGCGGCGGAAACGCCAAACTTCTCTTCGAATGCCTTGACCAGGTCATTCAGTTCCATAACGGTCAGGGAGCCAACGGCTTCCAGGATGTCTTCTTTGCTAAGTGCCATTTCAATAAACTCCTAAATCAGTTCGTATGCGGTAGGGATCAAGCGGCAGCTTCTTCGCGCTGCTTGGCCAGGGCGTCGAGCGCACGGACGAAGCCGGCGACCGGAGCCTGCATGACGTACAGCAGCTTGGAGAGCAGCTCTTCGCGGCTGGGGACGGAGGCGAGTGCCTGCACGCCGGCCTTGTCGAGCACCTTGCCGGCATAGGAACCGGCCTTGAGAACCAACTTGTCATTGGTCTTGGCGAAGTCATTGAGAATCTTCGCCGCAGCCACCGGGTCGGCGGACACGCTGTAAATCAGCGGACCAACCATGTGGTCGGCCAGGCCGGCAAACGGAGTGCCTTCCACGGCGCGACGCACCAGGGTGTTCTTCAACACGCGCAGATACACACCAGACTCGCGAGCCTTCTTGCGCAGCACCGTGAGGTCACCGACCTCAATGCCACGGTATTCGGCGATCGCGATCGTCTGGGCGTTGGCCACTTGTGCCGACACCTCAGCCACGACGGCTTTTTTGTCGTTCAGATTGAGACCCACAGGTCTTTCCTCCTTTCAAGTCATTACACGACGGGAAGGATTTCCCGCCGCACCTACGGCGACCTGAACCAGAAGCTATGCTGTCCGTTGCCGGACAGCAGAAAATCTTGTTCTGGGGCACCGTCTGCGCAGGATGCTTTCGCTATTAAGCTCTCGAAGGAGCACCTGCGGTCTTTGACGATCCGCTGTCAGCCACCGGAGTGGCAGACAACGTCCCAAAGTACTGTTTAGCCGACCAAGGTGGCCTGATCGACGCGAACGCCGGGGCCCATCGTGGCGGCCACGGCCACCTTCCGCAGGTACTGACCCTTGGAAGAAGCCGGCTTGGCCTTGTTCAGCGCTTCGATCAGCGCCTTCAGATTCTTTTCCAGGCTTTCCACCGGGAAGGACGCACGGCCGATCGTGGCATGCACGATGCCTGCCTTGTCGGTACGGTATTGAACCTGACCGGCCTTGGCGTTCTTGACGGCGGTGGTGACGTCCATGGTCACGGTGCCAACCTTCGGGTTCGGCATCAGGCCGCGCGGACCGAGGATCTGGCCGAGTTGGCCGACGACCTTCATGGCATCCGGGGTGGCGATGACGACGTCGAAGTTCAGGTTACCGGCCTTGACTTCGGCAGCCAGATCGTCGAAACCGACGACTTCGGCGCCAGCAGCCTTGGCGGCTTCGGCCTTCTCGCCCTGGGCGAAGACGGCAACGCGAACGGACTTGCCGGTACCGGCCGGCAGGACGACGGAACCACGCACGACCTGGTCGGACTTGCGTGCATCGACGCCGAGGTTGACGGCCACGTCGATCGACTCGTCAAACTTGGCGGTTGCCGTTTCCTTGGCCAGGGTCAGAGCTTCCTGAACCGGGTACAGCTTCATCGCAACGATCTTGCCCTGAACGGCTTTTTGTTTCTTCGTGAGCTTGGCCATGATTACAGACCCTCCACCGTGATGCCCATCGAGCGGGCGGAGCCGGCGATGGTGCGAACTGCTGCTTCCAGATCGGCAGCCGTCAGGTCGGGCTGCTTGGCCTTGGCGATGTCTTCAGCCTGGGCACGGGTGATCTTGCCGACCTTGTCGGTATGCGGCTTGGCGGAACCGGACTTGATGCCGGCAGCTTTCTTGATCAGGATCGTCGCCGGCGGGGTCTTCATCACGAAGGTGAAAGACTTGTCCGCGAAAGCGGTGATCACGACGGGAATCGGCAGACCCGGCTCGACGCCTTGCGTCTGGGCGTTGAAGGCCTTGCAGAATTCCATGATGTTCAAACCGCGCTGACCGAGGGCGGGGCCGATCGGGGGCGACGGGTTTGCTTTGCCAGCAGGCACTTGCAGCTTGATGTAGCCAACAATTTTCTTGGCCATAATTGCTCCTGATTGATGAGTGGTAACGCGCTTTCGCAGGACTCAACCCGCTACCGACGCTCCTCTTGCCGAAACACAGGGCCTTCGGCTGGCCCTTGAAACCAGGATCAGGCCTTCTCGACCTGACCGAACTCCAGCTCGACCGGCGTTGCCCGACCAAAGATGGTCACCGACACGCGCAGGCGATTCTTTTCGTAATTGACGTCCTCGACCGCTCCATGGAAATCCGTAAACGGACCCTCCTTGACGCGCACGACTTCGCCGGCTTCGAACAGCACCTTCGGGCGCGGCTTTTCAACGCCTTCCTGCATCTGCTGCATGATCTTTTCGACTTCTTTTTCGGAAATCGGGGTCGGCTTGGTGGCAGTGCCGCCGACAAAACCAGTGACCTTCGGCGTATTCTTCACCAGGTGCCAGGAATCGTCGTCCATTTCCATTTCCACCAGCACGTAGCCGGGAAAGAACTTGCGTTCGGAAATGGCCTTCTGGCCGCCCTTCATTTCGACAACTTCTTCGACCGGCACCAGAATGCGACCAAACTTCTCCTGCATCTCCAGACGGTTGATGCGCTCCTGAATGGCGCGCATCACGCTTTTCTCGAAGCCGGAATAGGCGTGTACGACGTACCAGCGTTTACTCATGATTTCTTCCAGCCCAGGACGAGGTCGTACAGCACCCACTCAAGGCTCTTATCGGTCAGATACAGGAAAAGGGCCATCACGAAGACAAAGGCGAACACGGCACCTGTCATCTGCATGGTTTCCCTGCGCGTTGGCCAGACAACCTTCTTGGCCTCGATCACCGCTTCGTTGGCAAAAACGAAGAAGCGCTGACCAGGTTCGGTCTTCCAGGCCACGACGACAGCCAGCACGAACCCAACGAGAACCGCCAGGACGCGCAAAATCATCGCCTGCTCGGAAAGCAGGTAGAAGCCAGCCACGCCAGCCGCCAGAATAACCAGCGCTAGCGCAAACTTGATCTTGTCAGCCATGACGTTCGCAATCTTTAAAGAGAGTGGCAGGGGCGGAGGGAATCGAACCCCCGACCTACGGTTTTGGAAACCGTTGCTCTACCAATTGAGCTACACCCCTGCTGCAGAA
>PHCE01000017.1 GCA_002840765.1 Betaproteobacteria bacterium HGW-Betaproteobacteria-7 | reverse complement strand
TCTCCACAGCCAGGGTTGCTACGCCTACCAGGGCTACCTGTTCGGACGGCCACTCCCGGTCGACGAATTCGATCGGCAGCCTGGTCTGCTACTGCTGGCGGCGGACGACGCGTAGTCCAGTGCCGCCGGCGCAGCTGGCAGCCTCGCCATCAGGCGGCGGCAACACGATTGCGGCCGGCACGTTTGGCTTGGTAGAGTGCATGGTCGGCGCGGTCGAGGATGGTGCTGACAGAAAAGTCGTCCGCGGTCAGGGTGGCCACGCCGATGGAGGTGGTGAACCGGATCGTTGGTTCGCCCTCCAGAGGAACCTCCGCCGCGGCAACTCCGGCACACAGGCGAGCGGCGACTTCCATGGCCTTGTCGTGGCCGGTCTCCGGCAGCAGGATGGCAAACTCCTCGCCGCCGAGGCGGCCGATGGTGTCCTCGCTGCGCAGGGCAGCGGTACAAACCTGAACCAGCTTTTGCAGAACCAGATCGCCGACCAGGTGTCCGTGCAGATCATTGATTGCCTTGAAGTGGTCGAGGTCGAGCATCAGCATTGATACTTCCTCCTCGTGGCGCCGACTACGCGCCAATTCCAGCCGCGTCACGTCGAGGAAGTGACGCCGGCTGACGCAGCCGGTCAGCACGTCGGTGTGCGCTTCGCGTTCGAGTTCCTGCTGCAGTTCCATGAGGCGCCGGTACGTACGGGCATTGTCGATGGCCAGGCCGGCGACGCCGGAGATGGAGAGCGCGAGATTGACATATCGGTCGCGGTGCTCGGGAAATGCAAGCTGGTCAACGATGATCACGCCGAGCGCTTCATTCGCCCGCGCGATGCGCAGCAGGAAGCCCGTCCCCGACTTCGTCCATGCCCATTCGTTGCACAAATCCTGAGCCTGCGCGATCAGATCGGGTGGCAGGTCGCCGTCATTGCGTACATTGCCGCCTTCGACGTGCAGGTAACAAAACACCTGTGGTGCGAACAGCAGGTGGAACATCTCGCGTATTGCCGCGACGGTGTCCTGCTCGTCCTTCAGCAGCGGCAAGCGCCCGAGGAAATCCATAGCCGCTTTGTGGTCGGCGATTTCGCGGAGCTGGTCGCGCTGGCGCGCGCTGGCGTGCTGCTGTTCGTCTTCCAGGCGCCACTCGGCCACCATTCGGCCCAGCCAGTGGCGCAGGGGGTCGAGACCGATGCCGAGGCGGCTACCCGGCAAGCCAAGCGCCGCGGCCATTTCGGCCAGCTTGTCTGGCGCATCGGTAAGCGTACCGGTGTCAAGCAACACCAGTTCGCGCACGGATTCGCGGAAGAAGCCACCGCCCGTCGTTTCGTCGAAGCCCATCTGGCGGAGCTTGCTGCGCCAGTCGGCCAGCCAGCCGGGTGTGATCAGGTAGGCGCCCCGGTTGATCGCCTCATCGACGAGGCTCTGGCCGGCGATCATGTGGAAACACTGTTCCTGCCGCAGCAGCCTTACTGCCGATGCCTTGCTGGTTGCCGTGTCCAGGCCGGCCAGGCAGACATTGCCGATGACCACTGCCGACGTGTCGGCAGGTCCGAGCAGCGGGCGTAGTTCGCTCCAGGTCAGGGGCGGTCGGCCGCAACGGGGAGCAAAGGTGCCAACCGTGACGTCGGTCCAGCCTTCGGCGGCGACCACCGCCTCGACCTCGGGACGAAAGTTCTCGCAACAGAGCAGGGTCAAGGTTCCGCTCATGGCGCCGCCACCCAGTCGAGCGGATAGCGACCCCAGCGATCTACGGCCTCGCGAATCGACAGTAAGACTTCGTCGGGCACCTGCCAGGGAATCTCGCCGTGGTTGTCGGCGAGGATGAAGCCGCCGCCGCGTCCCGCCCTGGCGATGGCCAGTTTCACTTCGGCCTCCGCCTGGGCCGATGTCCAGCGCCGCATTTCGATCCCATTGAGGTTGCCCATCACGGTGATGCGGCCGCCGACGGCGGACTTCCAGTCGGCCAGGTCTTCCAGCGCGCTGACGCCGACGGCTGCGGCTCCGCCGGCGACGATCTCGTCGGCGATGGGCAGTCCGCGCCCGGAAGCGAGGTGGAGCGCGACCGGACCCTTGATCCGGCCGATGGTTTCGCGGTACACCGGGAAGCCCGTCGTCAAGTAGAGCGCCCGCGGTATGTTGGTGGTTGAGGCCAGCGGGTCGGCATAGCCGATCGCCGTTGCCCCGGCCGCCAACTGGGCATTGGCCCATTCGACGCAAAACGCTTGATTCACCGCCATCAGGCGCGCGAAGCGTTCCGGTTGCTCGTAGATCAGCTCGATGTAGTCGGCGAAGCCCATCTGCAGCACAGGCAGCGAGAACGGCGCGACCACCGAGCCGATGATCGGTACCGTATCCCCGACGCGCTCCTTCAGCAGGCGAATGGTCTCCAGGCCGCGCCGCAGACCGGGCGAATCGGCCACCCGCGGTGGCGACAGGCGATCGATGTCTTCAGCGCAGTGGATGACGGGACCGCCGCCATTAGGCGGACCGTCGTCGATGAAAATGGTTTGCCCGCCGAAAGCCTCCAGCTCGATGGACGCGTAGAAGAAGGAATACAGGCAATCGCTGCGGTATTTTGCCAGCAGGCGCAGCTGGCCCTCGGCGACGTGCTCGGCGCGCGAATAGTAGTCGCGAATGGAAAGCCCCAACTCCTTCGCACCGTGCAGGGTGGTGAGCAGGAACAGGGGCACCCGGTCCGGTTCCTGTTGGCCGATGGCCGTCAGCACGCGTTGCATGGAGGTCATCATGGCCGCGCCTCGCTCCAGCGCCGGACGATGGCGACGGCATCGGCGGCGTTGCGGCCAACCGCATCGGCGCCCACTTCGCGCCAGAGTTGCGGATCGAAGAGGAAGGGGGCACCACCGACGGCGATCTTCACCCGGGCGTTTCGGGCATCAAGGGCCGCGCGCACGGCCTTTACCTTGAGCGCGGCGGGCAACATGAGAACCGAGATCAGCAGGATCTCGACCGCGTCGGCCAGCACGCGCTCGACCAGCGGTTCGACCTCCTGGCGGCCGTAGTCGAGTATTTCGAAACCACTGGCGCGCATGACGGAGAGGACGATGCGCTTGCCCAGCGTGTGGTAGTCGCTGAGCACCGCAATGGCCATGCGCGGATGCGACTTGCGCTCGGCTGCCATCGGCGGCAGCCGGCGTTCGACGATGTCTTCGCAGATACGGCTGCTCATGTAGATTTGCGACAGGGCGATCTGCCCGCTGTCCCACTCCTCGCCCAAGCGGATCAGCGCCGGCACCATCAATTCCTCGATCGCCTGCATTGCGCCGTCCCGACGTACCGCCGCGCCGAACAGCTCCTCAATGCGCGGGCGATCCAGGGCCGCCAGCGCGGCATGGAGTTCATTTGCCGATTGTTGCACTCGAGTATCCCCCCAAGGAAACCGTATTGTGCGTCTATTACTAAAGGCTAACACTGCCGCCCGGTATTAGCATCTAGATTCGGCGAAGGATCAAACGAGAATTGCACTTGCTGTTCGGACGACCTCTCCCGGTCGACGAATTAGATCGGTAGCGCGGGCTGCAGACGCCTCGTAACCTGGTCGTATAGGTTGTAGAACAGCGGGTGCTCAGTTTCGCGGCAGCTTACTGGCACATCCGGCGAATCTCGTCTTCCTTGATTGCCTGTTCGACCTGGAAGAGCACCGCCTCGACATCGGCCAGGTGTTCGTCGAGGACGACCTGACCGGTCAGCACTTGCTCGGGATGTAGCGTACCGCTCTCGTAGAAACCCCAGATTTCCTTGCCGTAGTGGCTGTCCTTGAGCGCCGGCGCGAAGGCGCTGAAATAGCTGCGCAGATTGTTCACGTCGCGCTCCAGCATCTCGGCTGCCGTGCTGTTTGCCGCGGCATCGATGGCTTGCGGCAGGTCGATGATGACCGGCCCGTCGGCGGCCACCAGGATGTTGTACTCGGAAAGATCGCCGTGAATGATCCCGGCGCACAGCATGCGGACCACCTGATTGACCAGCAGGGCGTGGTATTCGAGCGCCACCTCCTCGCTCAGGGCGACGTCGTTGAGGCGCGGCGCCACGTTGCCGTCGGCGTCGGTCACCATATCCATCAGCAGCACGCCCTCGAAGCAGATATGCGGCTGCGGCACCCGAACGCCGGCCGCAGCCAGCCGGTACAGGGCATCGACCTCGGCGTTTTGCCAGACCTCTTCCTGCATCTGCCGGCCGTAGCGGCTGCCTTTCTCCATGGCCCGAGCCTGCCGGCTGTTCTTGACCTTGCGGCCCTCCTGGTAGGAAGCCGCCTTGCGGAAACTGCGCTGGTTCGCCTCCTTGTAAACCTTGGCACAACGGATGTGCTCGCCGCAGCGAACGATATAGACGGTGGCTTCCTTGCCGCTCATCAACTGCCCAATCACCTCGTCTACAAGGCCTTCTTCAACGAGGGTGGTGAGTCTTTTCGGGGTTTTCATGGGTCTGTTCGGGTTGCGGCGGCTGGCGCCAAATGGATCAAAGCCGAATCAGACCACGCCCGACGAAAATTTACCAAGCGATCGAATGCTGTCGCCGGCAAAGTCTGCTTCATTCTGCCGCTGGATCGCCCGGCGGGCGCGTGTTGGCCAACTGCTTCTGCAATTGCTGGTTGGCTTCGTTCATCTGGCTGTTGGCCTCGAGCACTTCGCTGTGCAGGCGGCGATTCTCGTCGGCCAGTTCCTTGGCCTGGAAAGCTTCCTGGATGTTGGCGCGGAGGTGGCTGTCGTCCCAGGGCTTGGTCAGGAATTTGTAGATCGCACCCTCGTTGATGGCGTCGGTCACCGTTTGCAGGTCGGTATATCCCGACAGCACCAGACGGATCGTCGCCGGATGCAGAACCTTGACCCGGCGCAGGAACTCGACGCCGCTCATGCCTGGCATGCGCTGGTCGGAAACGATGACGTCAACCCGGTGACTGGCCAGCACTTCCAGCCCTTGCTCGGCGCCAAGCGCAGTAAGGATCTGGTACCCATCGGCGCGCAACAGTCGCTTCAGCGACGACAGAATGTTTGGCTCGTCATCGACCAGGAGCAGGGTGCGGCTGCGTTTCATCCCGCCCAGCATCCGGCTGTCCAGTGAGCGACCGCTGTGCAGCAGGGCCGTTGCTTCCTCCACGGGTAACGGCCAGCTGAAAAAATAGCCCTGGATTTCATCGCAATAATTGGCGATCAATAGGCCCAGTTGCCCCTCGGTCTCGACGCCTTCGGCAACCACCTTGAGTTTTAGGCTGTGGGCCAGAGTGATGATGGCGCGGGTGATCGAGACATCGTTCGGATCGGCGATGATGTCGCGAACGAAGGCCCGGTCGACTTTCAGGCTGTCCAGCGGAAAGCGCTTCAGATAGGCAAGGCTGGAGTAGCCGGTGCCGAAATCGTCCACCGAAAGCCTGACGCCCATCGCCTTCAGGCGGGTCAGGATGCCGATGACGTTCTCGGCATTCGTCATCAACTGGCTTTCGGTCAATTCCAGTTCCAGGTAGGCCGGGGCCAGCCCGCTGGCATCGAGCGCCTGGCGCACCATCTCGCAGAGACCGTCGCCGAGCATCTGACGCCCGGAAACATTGACGGCAATGGTTGGCGTGCCCAGTCCGGCCGCGTGCCAGCTCTGGGCCTGGGCGCAGGCGGTGAAAAGCACCCAGGCGCTGACGTCGATGATCAGGTCGGTTGTTTCCAGCGCCGGAATGAAATCAATCGGCCCGACCAGGCCGCGTTGCGGATGCTGCCAGCGCAGCAGAGCTTCCAGGCCGGTGACCTGACCGGTGGTACAACTGACCTTGGGCTGGTAGTAGAGCAGGAACTCGCCCCTCGGCAGCGCGTAGTGGAGGTCGGCTTCCAGGCGCAGTTTTTCCTGGGTGTTGCGGTTCATCTCGGCAGTGAAGAATTGGTAGACATTTCGCCCCAGGTCCTTGGCCCGATACATCGCGCTGTCGGCATTGGCGACCATTGCATCGGTGCCGTCGCCATCGTCCGGGAACAGCGTGATGCCGATGCTGGCCGAGACGAACAACTCGTGGCCATCGATCAGGTAGGCATGGCGGCCGCTGGCGATCAACTTGCGGGCGACATTCGCCGCCGCTTCGGTATTCTCGATTTCCGGCAGGATGATGGCGAATTTGTCGCTGCCCATCCGGCCGACGGTGTCGGTGTCGCGCAGGCAGGCGACGAGGCGATTCCCGACCTCCTGCAGGCAAAGGTCAGCAATCCCATGGCCGAGCAAGTCGATGACCGCCTTGAAGTTGTCGAGGTCGAGTGAGAGCACCGCCAGCAGCGTCTGATTGCGCCGCGCCAGGGCCAGGCCCTGCGTCAGGCGTTCGTAGAACAGGGTGCGGTTGGGCAGCCCGGTCAGGACATCGAAGTAGGCCAGATAATTGAGCCGCTCCTGCTTGTCGAGATGATCGATGGCGAAGGCGATGTCACCTGCCAATTCGGACAGCAGTTTCATCTCCGCATCGTGGAACAGTTCAGGCTCGCCTGCGTAAAGTGCGAATACGCCGATGGCCTGATCCGCCACCATCAGCGGCAAGATCGCCATGGCCCGGATACTGGAATCGGCGTAATTCTTGGCAAACAAGACCGACGGGTCGTTTTGCGAATCGTTGGAGACGATGGTCGCTTTATCGCGGATCGCCCGGGCAACCATCGTTTTTGGCGCATTCTCGGGCGAAGAGAGGATGGTCTTGATGGCGGTGAACAGCGCATCATTCTTGCCGCTGCTGGCGACTGGGACAATCTGCCCGCTGCCTTTGTCCACCAGGGCGATCATGGACATCCGGAAGCCACCGTTGTCAACGGCGAGCCGGCATGCTTCCCGGAACAGTTCAGCCCGGTCGCTGACGCGCACGATCAGCGTATTGATGCCGCTCAGCATGGCGTAGACGCGATTCAGCTGGAAGATTCTGGTCTGCGCGGCCTTGCGTTCGGTGATGTCGATGTGCATCACGACTGCCCCGTTCTGCTGACCGCGTAACAGCGGCGATACGGTCATCACGAACCAACGTTGCTGGTTTGGCGAATGACAGGCATATTCGAGCGTGAAATGCTGTTCATGGCCCGCCAGCACCTGTCTGATGCCAACGGCTACCTGAGCTGCTTCGACTGCATTCTCGCCTTGCGCCCTGAGGCAAGTTTTGAGGTAATTCTCACCGATGCTGTAGTTTGCATCGCGCAGCCCATTGCTGTCGGCAAAGGTCCGCCACGCCTCATTTACCGCGATGATGCGTGCCTGCGTATCGAGCAACGCGATATGCGCCGGCAAAGCATTGAGTATGGCCGCTTGTTTGGCTGCTTCGGTGTCGCGCAACTGCTCCTGCACATGGCGCAAGAGAAAGCTCCGGCCTTCGCGGTCGGCCACCGCGTCCACTTCTCCGGCCGTCAGTTCTTCCAGGCGCTGGCTGGTCGCATGCAGTGTTTCGATGAGCGCCAGAATGTCATCATTGCTGTCTGAGGGGGGAAGCGGATTCATTCAGCGAGACCGACCAGACCGAGGGCGAGCAACACGGTCTGTGTATGACTGAGGGTGCCGACGATGCGGCGGACCGGGGGCGGTGTCAGGGCGATCAGCGTCGGCGTCATGAAGATGCCTTCGGCCAGGGCGCGCTTCGGTTCCCGGAAGACGTCGACAATTTCGATTTCGTAACGCTCTGCCAAGTGGGTCCGGCAGAACGTGGCCAAGTTGGCAATTGCCTTTGCGGAATTCGGCGCGTCGCCAGCGACATAAAGGTGAAACTTGAAGTGCGAGCGCCGGTTCATGGCGAGTCCTTCTTGTCGGCGGCATTCGTGGCATCGGCCCCGCGCAATTCCTTCATCTGGGTGCGGCCACGGGACAACTCGCCTTCGTGACTTTGTATCGAACGGACCAGCAATTCCTTCTCGAGCTGCTTGGCGACGAGCTCAGTCTGCAACGACTTCAGCCGTACCTCGAGTTCAGCCTCTTCGGCATCAAGCTTGACCCGCTTGAGTTTGGCATTGGCCTCGGCAGCCTCGGCGGCAACGCGTTCGGCGCGTTCCTTTTCCCAGCGCAGCGTGCCCATCAACACTTCGCCGCCGGCCGTGTAGGTATCGGTCAAGGTGACGCCGGTGTCGCTCAGGATCAGTTCGCGCACCTGGTTCGAATGGGCGGTGCCACGGGATTTGACGATTGACAGGCCGCGATTGCGTTCACCGGCCTGCATCAGGTAGCTGAGGTGAATCCAGGTATCCGCCAGGGTCGAAATCTGCAGCGGTGAGCCGCTATCCGTCTGGTTCGACATTTCGTCGAGCAGACTGGTACACACCATGGTGATGCCATCGCCCTTCGACCAGTCGATCAAGCGATCCGCCACACTCTGGGCAGCCAGGTCATTGGCTGATTTGTACCAGGTGGACACTGGATCGATCACCACGCACCGGGCGCCATGCTCCTTGGCAAGCGTCTGGATGCGCACCAGATAGGTTTCGGCGCTGCCGGCGATGGAGCGCGCCGAGATCATGCGCAGGCTGCCGTTATCGATGTATTGATCGAGCCGGATGCCGACCGAGGCGAGATTGCGGATGACCTCGTTACGATCCGAATCGAAGCTGACGAACAAAGTGTGCTCCCCGCGCCGGCAGGCCGCCTCGGCAAAGGCGCCGCTCAAGGTGGTCTTGGCCGTGCCGGAGAAGCCGGTAATCAGAATGCTGGCGCCGCGGTAGTAGCCACCGCCGAGCATGGTGTCGAGTCGCTCGACGCCGCTCGAAACACGCTCATTGCTGACTTTGGCATCAACCCGGACCCGGGCGTGCGCCGCGTCGACCACCAGGCCGCTGGCACCGATGAGGAACGGTGATTCATTTTCGTCGAAGCTGGAACCGCGATATTTCTGCACCCGCAGATTGCGATGCGACACTCCCTGCACCACGTTGTGGTTGAGGATCACCGCGCAATCCACCATGAATTGCATGAAGCCAAAGGGTTGCTGGCTGGCGTTGCTGTCTTCATCACCACCCGCCTTGGCGGTGATTATCCCGGTCAGTTCTCTCGCCAATAGCCAGGCATGCAGCCGGTAGATTTCCTGGCGCCGTGTGGCCGGGTCCGACAGCAATGCCAGAACGACATCCAGGGCATCAAAGACAATGCGTCGCGCCCCCATGCTCTTGATCTGGGCGTCGAGCCCCGCCAGCATCCCACCTAGATCGAAGTCGCCAGACTGGATCAGATCCGGTGGCGGCTGGGCATCGAGGAAGAAGAGTTTCTTCTTCTGCAAGGCGGCCAGATTCCAACCGAAACTTTCAGCATTGGCGACGATCCGCTGCGAGCTTTCCTCAAAGGCGACAAAGATACCGGGTTCCGCGCAATCCCGTGCGCCATGGGCGAGGAATTGGAGGGCGAGAATGGTCTTGCCGGAGCCCGGTCCGCCGACCAGCAGCGTGGTGCGGCCGCGGGGCAGGCCGCCACCGGTTATTTCATCGAACCCGGCAATGCCGGTAGGCACTTTGTGGGTCGCACTGACCCGGGGCGGCGGCAAGGACTTCATCTTGTTTCCTTTAGAAACCCATGATCATCCGAGTTGGCGCGAACCAGGCACGGGGCGTTGCTTGGTTCGAAAACCTCTCATCCCCTTTGTTTGGCGTTAGTGGCAAATATGCCAAATATCTATCAGTCGCAGTGAAATTGCACTTTTTATTCAGGTGGGATATTCGCTCCGTGTCAAGGAGGGTAGGCCAGCATTCGCTCACCGTCTGTACGGCAGCGAACACAAACGAACTTGGATCGTTTGGTCGGTGCCTAACAAAGCGCCAACGGAATCAGCTGCTTGTTGACCGTGGCGTGCGAAGCGCAGCCATGCGCGGTGTCAGCGGCCCAGCTTCTGGCGAATCGCCGGGAGCGCAGCCAGCGCGGCGCGCTCGCCTTCGAGCATGGCGTCGTGGCGGGCGGTAAAGTCCCAGGACTTGACATAGGGCAGGGCGGGGCGGATCAGCGCATCGGCATCGCGCGTCTCGTTGCGCCCGATGACGCCGCCCATGATCGTGGTCGTCTGCCACAGGATGCCGCTGACGCTGTCCACCGGCTGGCCTTGCGGGCGGGCGGAGATATCAACGGCGATGACGAAGTCGGCGCCCATCTCGCGCGCCGCCTGCACCGGCACCGGGCTGCTCAGCCCGCCATCGACATAGCTACGGCCGTTGAACTCGGTCGGCTGGAAGACGCCGGGCACGGCGGCCGAGGCGCGCACGGCCATGCCGGTATCGCCGGTGCGGAAGACGACGCGCTCGCCACTGTTGAGGTCGGTGGCGACAGCAGCGAAGGGCTTGTTCAGCTTTTCCAGCGGGCGGCGGTTGAGGTGCTGGTTGATGAACTCCTGCAACGCCTCGCCCTTCAACAGGCCGCGGCCGACCAGCGTCCAGTCGGCGAAGATTTTCTCGTCGAGTTGCTGGGCGATCTTCTGCATGGCGAAAGCGTCGAAACCGCCGGCGTAGAGCGCGCCGACGACGGCGCCGGCACTGGTGCCGACGATGATGTCGGGGACGATGCCCTGCGATTCCAGCATCTTGATCACGCCGATATGGGCGAAGCCACGCGCCGCGCCGCCGCCGAGCACCAGCGCTACCTTGCGCGGGCGTGACGTTGTGGCCGGTGGCGCTTCCGGGCGCAGCAGCGTGCAGCCGCCGAGCAGCAGGGCGGCGCCGGCACTGAGCAGCCGGCGGCGGTTTCGGGAATGGGTGTGGTCGTCGTTCATATTCGTGGCGTTCAGTAGAACAGCTTCATCAGGTCCAGCGTCGCGCTGCGCCCCACCTGCATGCTGTGGGTCGCCAGCCAGGCCTGCGCATGGGCGCGGCCCTGGTCGCGCAGCTTTTCAAAGAATGGCAGGTTGACCGCCAGCTTGCTGTCGGCCGGCATCTCGCTGAGCAGCGCGTCGCCGGCGATGGCGTGGAAGCGCAGGCGGCCGATACGGCGTTCGAAGCGGCCAAGCGGCAGCCAGTCGGGCAGCCAGCTGTCGCCGAGCTGCTCGCGCATGTGGGCGAACATGCGCATTTCGCGCAGGAAGGTCGAATTGAACGCCAGTTCGCGCAGGCGAACCTTGATGTCGGCGGCGGAGACCGGCGTTTCGCTGTAGTGCAGCGGCGTCAGCAGGACCAGCAGGATGTCGCCGGCCGAGCAGTTGTAGAACAGCGGAAAGACCGCCGGATTGGCGCTGTAGCCGCCGTCCCAGTACGGCTCGCCGTCGATGATGATGCTCCGGTGTACAGTCGGCAGGCAGGCCGAGGCAAGTAGCGCATCAACGCTCAACTCGTGATTGTGGAAGATGCGCAGCTTGCCGGAATTGGCGTGGGTGGCGGCGATGAACAGCTTGGCCGGGCTGTCGCGGCGCAGGCGCTCGAAGTCGAAGCGGGCCTGCAGTACGTCACGCAGCGGATTGAGATCGAAAGGATTGAGCTGTTCCGGCGACAGGTGGTCGGTCCATTTCAGCATCACCTTCAGCGCCGGGGCGATGTTGCCGGCGGCTTCGGCCGATGGCGTGTAGCGCGCATCGCCGGCGATGGTGGTCCAGAAACCGGCCAGCGCCTCGCGGGCGCCATCGCGGCCGCCGGTCATCAGACCGTGCGCCAGGCACAAAGCGTTCATGGCGCCGGCGCTGGTGCCGCTGACACCCTCGAAATCGAAGCTGCCGTCTTCGAGCAATGCGTCGAGCACGCCCCAGGTGAAAGCGCCGTGCGCGCCGCCACCCTGCAGGGCGAGGTTGAGAGTCCTAAACATCGGCCTCGACCAGACCGCCGTCTTTTTCCATCCAGGCCCGGCGGCCGGAAGCCTCACCTTTGCCCATCAGCAAATTGAAGGTGGCGGCCATCTCGCGGATGACTTCGCGCGACGCGGCAAACGGCACCAGGCGACGGGTGTCCGGGCACAGCGTGGTTTCCCACAACTGGTCCGGGTTCATTTCGCCCAGGCCCTTGAAGCGGGAGACGGTGATCTTGTTTTCCGAAATGCCTTCGTCGGCCAGTTTTTGCAGCGACTGTTGCTTCTCCGCCTCGTCCAGACAGTAGATCTTGCGCGTATGCCCACGCGCCTCGACATCGACGCGGAACAGCGGTGGCTGGGCAACGTGGATATGGCCGCGTTCGATCAGCGCCGGGAAATGCTTGAGGAACAGCGTGAACAGCAGCACCTGGATGTGGCTACCGTCGACGTCGGCGTCGGACATGACGATGATCCGCCCGTAGCGCAGGCCAGAAACATCGACCGTATCGATCTGGTCGATGCCGTGCGGGTCGACGCCGATGGCCACCGAAATGTCGTGCACTTCGTTGTTCTTGAACAGCTGGTCGCGATCGACTTCCCAGGTGTTGAGCACCTTGCCGCGCAAGGGCAGCACCGCCTGGGTTTCCTTGTCGCGGCCCTGCTTGGCCGAGCCACCGGCCGAGTCCCCCTCGACCAGGAAGACTTCGTTGCGGCTGACGTCGTCGGATTCGCAATCGGTCAGCTTGCCGGGCAGGGTGGCGATGCCGGAGGACTTCTTTTTCTCGACTTTCTGCGTCGATTTCATCCGGTTCTGCGCCGCCTTGACCGCCAGTTCGGCGATCTTCTTGCCGAAATCGGCGTGGCTGTTCAGCCATAGCTCGAAGGGGTCGCGCACCATCTGCGAGACCAGCTTGTAGGCATCGCGGGAAGTCAGCTTTTCCTTGGTTTGGCCCTGGAATTGCGGGTCGAGCACCTTGGCCGAAAGCAGGTAGGTCATGCGGCCGCAGACATCTTCCTGGGCCAGCTTGACCTTGGCGGGCAGGATGGCGTGGTGTTCGGCGAAAGTCTTGACCGCCTCGAAGACGCCGGCCTTCAGCCCGGCCTCGTGGGTGCCGCCGTCCAGTGTCGGGATCAGATTGACGTAGGACTCCGGCTTGCCGCCGCCTTCCTCGAACCAGGCCAGCGCCCAGGTAGCACCTTCGCCGACGGCGAAGCCATTGGGCGAATCGACATACTTTTCGCCGACAAAGATCGGCGCCACCGGCGTGCCAACCATCATTTCGTTGAGGTAGTCGGCCATGCCGTTCTGGTAGCACCAGACCTTTTTCTCCTGGCCTTCGATCTCCAGTTCGACAGTGACATTGGGCATCAGCACGGCTTTCGAGCGCAGCAGGTGCTCGAGTTGGCCGAGATTGACCTTGGGCGAGTCGAAATACTTGGGGTCCGGCGAGATGCGCACCGTGGTGCCGGTATTGCGCTGGCCACAATCGCCGATGCGGGTCAGCGGTTCGACGACGAAGCCGGCGGCAAAGACGAGGCGATGCACGCCGCCGCCGCGCTTGATCTCAACTTCCAGGCGCGTCGACAGCGCATTGGTCACCGAAACGCCGACGCCGTGCAGGCCGCCGGAGAAGCGGTAGGCGTTGCCGGCTTCGGTCTTGTTGAACTTGCCGCCGGCGTGCAACTTGCAGAACACCAGCTCGACCGCCGGCCGGCCTTCTTCCGGATGGATTTCGACCGGAATGCCGCGGCCGTTGTCGGCCACCTCGATGCTGCCGTCGGCGCGGATCGCCACCGAAATCTTCTTGGCGAAGCCGGCCAGCGCCTCGTCGGCGGCATTGTCTATGACTTCCTGGACGATATGGGTCGGGCAGGTCGTCCGGGTGTACATGCCCGGGCGTTCCTTGACGGGTTCGAGGTCTTTGAGGACGCGGATGGAGGCGGCGGAGTAGTCGGCCATGCGGTTGCTTTGCTGGAGGTGGGTAGTTGGTTCGAGGCGGCCGCGATTTTAACCCCTGACGGCAGTCAGGTAGCGCTCGTCGTCAGTCCTGGCAGTTGCTCCGGCAGCGGTCGTAGTCGGTCTGGCAGTTGTTGCTATCCGCCTCGCGGCTCGATTTGCGGCAGGCCCACAGCCGGTCGGCACAGGCGCGAACGCAGGTGTTCCACGCGTCCTGCCGGGGCGAAGCCTGCCTGGCCAGGGGCAGGCGCAGTACATCGCCACTGCTTGCCCGGCAGTTGCTCAGATCGATTTGCCGGGCCGGACCGGGCAATAACGACCATTCTTCTGCCGAGAATTTCAGATCCGCCTGCAGCGCCGGCAAGTCCTTGTATTTGAGCTGATCGCCGTCAAGGAGTGTGTTCAGTGCAACACAATCGGCCCGTCGCGCCGAATTGGCGGCATCGTTCAGGCCAAGTCGGGCGCACTGGTGGGCGTAGAAAAAGAGGCGGGCGTTCGAACTCAGTCGCGGCAGGATCTCCGGGTTGTATCGGATTGCCGGTCGCCCTTGCTCGCTGACGCTAGTGACCAGGACGGCCAGCCGGCTATCAGGCAGCGCCGGAACCGTCTGGCCCCGGCTGTCACAGCTTTCGAAAACCATCGGTTCGGCGGCAGCCGCCGGCCCGGACAGCAGAACGGCCAGCGCACTTGCCAGCAACATGCTCGAGATTTTGCCCATCATCGCGCTCCCTTTGTTTTTGGCTGATGAATGACCATACTCGATAATGCCCTCTGGTCAAATTGCCGATGCGGGATTCACGCTTTCCAGCAGAGTCCTGGGCTGCGTCGCGATCAGGCCTCTGGCATAATCGCTGTCTGCGCGAATGCGGGGAGGAAGAGTCGATGACTCAGCAAGGATCAAGAGAAAATTCAGCGCCACGAGCCTATCGCCCGCTGCGGGTGGATCGTCGCTGCCGCCAACGCTTGCAGCCGCCGCCTTACCTGACCGCCGACGGGCCGATCGAGGCCGACCGCCGTTCGTACCTCGATCGCCGCTCAGCCTGGATTCGCGATTACGTCATCAATGGGGATGGCGACGATTCGCATTGATCGTTCAGTTTCCATCCGGGGCTGTGCGGCCCCCCACTGATTTTTCCTGAAGGATTTTTCTCATGGCCGGTGCCAGCCTGCTTGCCCTGCTCGACGATATCGCCAGCGTCCTTGATGACGTGGCAATGATGACCAAAGTTGCGGCAAAAAAAACCGCCGGCGTGCTCGGCGACGACCTGGCGCTGAACGCCCAGCAGGTCGCCGGGGTCAGGGCCGAACGCGAATTGCCGGTGGTCTGGGCGGTCGCCATCGGTTCGCTGAAGAACAAGCTGATCCTGGTGCCGGCGGCGCTGGCGATCAGCGCTTTCGCCCCGTGGGCGGTGACGCCACTGCTGATGCTGGGCGGCCTCTACCTGTGTTTCGAAGGCGTCGAGAAACTCGCCCACAAATGGCTGGCGCACGACGACGAGCCCGAAGTCGCCGAAGAACTGGCGGCGATGGATGCGGCACCCGATCTGGTCGCCCTCGAGGCCGACAAGATCAAGGGGGCAATCCGCACTGACTTTGTGCTCTCGGCTGAAATCATCGTCATCGCCCTGGGTACTGTCGCCGACCAGCCGTTTTCTTCGCAACTGGCCGTGCTTGCCGGCATCGGTCTGCTGATGACGGTCGGCGTCTATGGCCTGGTCGCCGCCATCGTCAAGATGGATGATGCCGGGCTGCACCTGATGCAGCGCCCCGGTGCCGTGGCACAGACTGTTGGCAAGGGGCTGCTGCTGGCAGCACCGCAGTTGATGAAGGCGCTGGCGGTGATCGGTACGGCCGCCATGTTCATGGTCGGCGGCGGCATCCTGACGCACGGCCTGCCCTTCCTGCACCACGCCATCGCCGATCTGGCCGCCACCGCCGGCCTGTTCGGCGGCGTGCTGTCGCTGCTGCTTGACGTCGTCGTCGGCATCGTCGCCGGCATCGCCGCCTTGGCGGTATTCAAGGCCATCACCAGGGTCAGGCAGCGGTTGAAAGGAGCGGGAGCATGAGCCGGGCTTTGCGTTGGTCGGAGAAATGGTTCCGTTTCGGCCTGTGGATTGTCGCCGTCGTCTTCGCCGGCTTCCTGATCGGCCTGGGCGGCAACATCGTCGAAAACCTGCCACGCGTCGAGCAGCGCTACATGCTGGAGGATTTCGTCGACCTGCAGGCCGCCTCACCCCTGCGCGAGACGCTCAAGGAATCCGTACAGGTCCGCCAGGCGGCCCAGGAGCGTCTCGACCAGGCCCGACTCGGCCACAGCACAGCGCAGGCCGATGCCGCCTCAGCCCGGCAGACTTTCAATAACTGGCTGTCTACCCGCCAGGCCACGCAACGGCCGGAGCAGGATCCCGAGCTGATCGCCCGCAGCCGGGAGCTTGACCGGCTGGCTGCCGCCGAGCGCAAGGCGCTGAATTTCGTCGAATCCGAGCAGCAGATCCTGCTCGATGCCCAGCAGGCGGAAGCTCGGGCACAGGCGAACCTGCGCGATCTCGAAGTCACCGCCCGCGACCAGCTGCGCGTCGAACAACGGGGCCAGGAATTGCGCGTCTTCCTCTACCGCCTGGCGCTGACCTTGCCGCTGCTCGGCATCGCCGGCTGGCTGTTCGCCAAAAAGCGGCAGAGCACCTGGTGGCCGTTCGTCTGGGGTTTCATCTACTTCGCGCTGTTCGCCTTCTTTGTCGAGCTGGTGCCCTACATTCCCAGTTACGGCGGCTGGGTGCGCTACGTGGTCGGCATCGTCATCACCGCACTGGTTGGCCGCCAGGCCATCCTGGCGCTGAATCGCTACCTGGAACGGCAGAAGCTGGCGGAGACGCTGCCTGATGTCGAACGCCGCCGCGACCTGTCCTACGACACGGCGCTGGCCCGGCTGGGCAAAAAGGTCTGTCCCGGCTGCGAACGGCCGGTCGATCTGACCAATACCGCGATCGATTACTGCCCGCATTGCGGCATCTGCCTGTTCGATCATTGCGGCCAGTGCAACGAGCGGAAGAGTGCTTTCGCCCGTTTCTGCCACGCCTGCGGTGCCTCGGCGGGCAAGCCGGCAGGGGTTTAGAGCAGCTCGGTGTCGTCGTGCGCGTAGGCCGGCGCGCAGCAGCAGAGGATGTGCAGCGGTTCGCCGCCGGTATTGGCGACGCAGTGCGGCGTGCCCGGCAGGATGGCGACGCTGTCGCCGACGGCGATGGCGAATTGCGCATCGCCCAGCGTCATCAGGCCACTGCCGCGGGTGACGTGGTAAATCTCCTCGCTGCGTTGATGGCGGTGCAGCAGGGTGGTCGTACCGGGCGGCACGACGGCTTCGGCCAGGCTCTGCTGGCGCACGGCATCGCGCTCGGGATGCAGCAGTTCACGGATCTCCGAGCCGTCCTTGGTCACATAGGCCGTGACCGCATCGCGGGCAGTCAGCAGGCTCAGGGCTTTACCGCCTGATATTCGGAGAAGATCGACATGACCGGCTGGTCGACATGGCGGCGCGCTTGCTGGAAACCGACAGCTTGCAGCGTGTCGATGACGCGGGTCGGCGGTGCGCAGGCGTCGATGCTGTCCCAGTAGTAGCGCCAGAGCAGGGCGGTGTCCCTGCTGCTGCCGGAGAGGCGGGCCAGCACCGGCACGACGCCGCGCATGTACACCCTCAGCAATCCGCGGCCAAGGCGGCCTTCCGGCGCGGTGATTTCGAGCAGGCACAGACGGCCGCCCGGCTTCAGCACCCGGTGGAATTCCGTGAAGGCGGCGGACAGGTCGCTGATGTGGCGCAACGCATAGCCCATGCTGAGGAAATCGACGCTGGCGTCGGGTAAGGGAATCGCTTCAGCGCGCCCTTCAAGCAGGGTCACGCCGTCCGGCACGCGGGCGTTGGCGCGCATGCCGGCGCTCGGATCGACACCGGTGACCAGCTTTGGATCGCCGACCAGGCGGGCAGCCTCGCAGGCGACCAGACCAGTGCCGACGCCGATGTCAGCGACTTTCATGCCCGGCTTCAGGCCGGCGCGCTGCAGTGCCTGGCCGCGATACCAGGGACCGCTGCCGAAGGCCAGCAGGCGCTCAACGCGGTCGTAATCCTGGGCCGTCTTGTCGAAGATGCCGCGCAGGAAGCCGCGGCGTTCCTCTTCACTGGCGTAGTAGTCGGTGAGCGGAGCGTGCGGGGCACGGACGATTTCCTTCGGGGCGGGGACGGGAGTGGTCATTAGCTGTTTGGGGGCGCCGGTAGGCTGTCGCGGAAAAGCGGCATTCTGCCGGAAAAAGGCCCTGACGCCGAATCGGGTTTGCGCCGATCAATCGCGGCAGGGCCGGTCAACTTGCTGCGATGCCGGTCAGGAACTCGCCGGCCGCCCGTCGGCCTTCGTTCAGCAGACGGTCGATGAAGGCCGGCTGGCGGTCGAGTTTGGAGGGATAGTCGAGTGCCAGTTCCAGCGGAATGCGGCGCACGGTGACCTGCTTGAAATTCTTGGCCGGCAGCAGGCCGCGGGCCAGCCACTGGTTGGTCTGCTCGACGAAGAATAGCTCCTGGGCCAGCGACAGGTTGCCGGCCAGTTCGTTGCGCCGGTCGGTGATGTCGTTGCTGCTGCGCGGTTCCTCGCGGCGGCGGTCGGGATTGATCTGGATGATCCAGATTTCGTCCGGCTTGGCTTCGCGGGCGATGTCGCCAGCGAGAAAGCCACGCACCGGTGGATTCTGTGAGAACAGACCGTCCCAGTAAAGGCCGTCGGCGACGGGTACGGCACGGAACAACTCGGGAATCGCCGCTGAAGCAAGCAGGGCCGGTGGCGTGATGCGCATCCGGGGATCCGGGTGGTGCGAATGGAAGACGGTGAATTTGCCGGACAGCACTTCGACGGCGCCAATCAGCAGTTCCGGCGATTCGGGCTTGATCAGGCCGGGCAGGGCGGGGAAATCAATATGGCGCTCGATCATCGCCGCCAGGTATTCCTGACCACTGCGCGGCATCTGGTAGGGGCTGATATTCGGCAGTGCCAAGAAGGCCGCCTGGCGTTGCAGCCAGACCAGGAACTGATTGCCTAGCGCATCGGGTAACTGACGGGCGGCCATGTCCTGCCAGAAGGCTTCGAGCCGGTTGGCGCCATCTGCTGGATTGCCGGCGAGCAGGCCGTTCCAGGCCAGTGCCGCACACAGTGCGCCGCCCGAGGTGCCGGAGAGGGCGATGAAACGATGGCGGGCCGGATCATGGTGGCGCAACAGTACCTGCAGGACGCCCGCCGTGAACGCGGTATGGCTGCCGCCGCCCTGGCAGGCGAGGGCGACGCTTTTGGGCAGACTGGGTGAAGGTGAAGGCATGGCGACTCCCGGTGAGGTGGCGACAGGGCATTCTGCCACGATCAGTCAGTCGCTATGACATCGGCACGTTTCAGCGCAGCGGTGTCAGGCGCCCGACCTGCTTGGCCAGCAGCTTGTAGATGTCGCGGTCGAAAGGTGGCCTGCCACCCTCCAGCAGCGCCTGCAGTTCCTCATCGCTGCTTGCCGTGCCGAGATAGCGCCAGCCGTCGATCAGGTGGACTTCCTCACCCTCGCGGATCACCGCCGGGCCGTTGACCGGCCAGGACACCAACTTCAGCCGGGTGAGGGCACCGACCAGGCGCATCGTGTGCTTGGCGTAGGGCTCGGTGCCGATGCAGGCGCCCTTGCAGCGCTTGACCTGATAACCGAAGCAGGGTTTGCCCGGCGTCGTCTTTTCCAGACCGAGCAGGGTGTCGCACAGCCGGTTCTCGGCGGCCAGAGCGCGCAGCACTTCGGCGGCCTCCTTGCTGTTCTTGAACAGGCCGTAGCAGGAACTGCGGATGCCGAAATCGAGATCGCGGGCCACCGCCAGTTGCGGCCGTAGCCAGCCTTCGCCCTCATCAACCAGGGTCCAGGTGCATACCTCTTCGTTGCGCCGTAACAGCCGGTTGGCGGTCGGCTGCAATTCCTTGACCAGCGTCGCCTCCTTGAGCAGGGCGCCGATTTCGCCGGCGGTTTCGATCCAGTCGATACGGCGGACCTGCTGGGCCAGGGCCATTTCCTTGGCCGAGCTATGGTCGGCGGCGAAATGCGAGAGCACGCGCTGGCGCAGGTTCTTGGCCTTGCCGACGTAGAGCGGCAGTGCGTTCTCGCCGTAGAACAGATAGACGCCGTGGCCGTCCGGCAACTCGTCGATGATGCCCGGGTCAAGGTGTGGCGGCAGGCTCGGGTGGGCGTTCTGCGCCTGCAGCGCCGCCTCGATGCTGGCGGCGTCACGTTCGCCATGGACCTTCTGCCAGAACTGGTGGATCAGTTGGGCGTCGGCCAACGCCCGGTGGCGTGCCGCGGCGGCCAGGCCATGGCGCTCGATCAGCGAATCGAGGTTGTGCCGCTTGTGCTCGGGAAACAGCGTGCGCGACAGCTTGACCGTGCACAGCACCGGCGCCCGGAAGACGATGCCCAGGCGCTTGAACTCGTTCTTCAAAAAGCTGTAGTCGAAACGCGCGTTGTGGGCGATGAACAGACGGCCTTCTAGCCGGCGCAGGGTTTCCGCCGCCACCTGTTCGAACGGCGGCGCCGCGGCCACCATTTCGTTGCTGATGCCGGTCAGCGTCTCGATGAACGGCGGAATGCGCACGCCGGGATTGACCAGTTGCTGCCACTCGCGGGCGGTGCCGTCGGCATCGACTTCAATGATGCCGATTTCGGTAATGCGGTCGACGGTGGCGGTGGCACCGGTGGTTTCCAGGTCGACGAAGGCTAGGGGTCGCATGGCCGGAATTTTCTCATGATCGACCGGGCCGGCGACCGGAAAGCGCGGCACCGGTTATGCCGTACCCCTGTGCTACCATGCCGCCCGTTGGTGCTCGCGGCGGTTTTCTGCCGTCGCGGTTAAACGGGAAGCTGGAGGATGTCGCCATCAGGCGCCGCCAACCAGCGCTGCCCCCGCAACGGTAAGTGGACGGACGCTTGCGTCCCGCTTTCATCTCTTGTGCCACTGGCGATTACGGTCGTCGGGAAGGCGATGAAGGTTGCATCCATCAGCCCGGATACCGGCCAACAGGGTGGTGCGGCTCATGGCCGGACCGTAGGGCTCGGACGTCGACGGGGAAGTCGGCGTGAGCAATCTGACCGGATATCTCCCATGTTCTCTATTTTTGCTCCCGCCGCGGCGTTCGGCCGTCGGCATACCTGCGTCGCGGCGGCTGCCATTTTCTGTTTTTCCGGCACCGCCTGGGCGCACGGCGCCCACACCCACGGGCACGGCACGGCCAAGGTGATCGTTGACGGTGCGGCCCTGACCGTGACCCTGGACGTACCGCTGGAAAGCTATCTCGGCTACGACTATCCGCCGCGCAACGAGGCCCAGCAGAAAACCTGGGCCGACTTCCGGGCGCGCCTGGCCGAGCCGCTGCGTTTCGTCGAGCCTCCCGCCGAGGCGCAGTGTTCGGCGGCTCAGGCGGCGACCGTGCCGAATCTTGCGCAGATGGACCAGCAGGCCGACATCGTCAATCTGGTCGTCGAGATCAAGTTCGACTGCGCCAGCCCGGCGGCGCTGAAGTCGGTCGGCTTTACCGCCTTCCGCGAGTACGCCGGCCTCAAGCAGCTGCGCGTGCAGCTGCAGAACGGCGCGACGCGCAAGACGCTGACCGTCCGGCCGCGTTTTCCGGCCGTGATGTTCTGAGAGGCGCGCCATGCTCGAAGCGAGTTTCCTGCAGTTCAGCCAGTGGTTGCTGACGCCCATTCTCTGGCTGCTGGCGGTAGCGCTGATCTACGCGCTGTGGATGAGCGGTGCCGTGCTGATGGAGGCCTGGCAGCGCCGGCAGCCGGGTTTTCGCTGCCTGGGCGGGATCGAGCGCCTGGACATGGATGAAATCGAACTGCTGGCTCTGCGCCGCATCGAGCCCCTGCGCCTGTTGAGCCGGGTGACGCCGATGCTCGGCCTGATCGCCACGATGATCCCGCTCGGTCCGGCCCTGCAGGGCGTCGCCAACGGCCGCGGCAATGCGGCGCTGGCGGTGTTCAGCGATGCCTTTGCCGGCGTCGTGCTGGCCCTGATGGCCGCGTCCATCGGCCTGGTCCTCTACTCGCTGCGCCGCCGCTGGCTGCTCGCAGAATTGCTGGCCATCCGCAAGGAGCGGACATGAGCCTCAAGCATTTCAGCATTTTCGAAGAGGACGACGGCGATCCGATGCTGTCGTCGATCAACCTGGTCGACGTCTTCCTGGTGCTGGTCGTCGCGCTGATGGCGGCGGTCAATGTGTCGTCGGCCGGCCAGGCCGGCACCCCGGTTGAACTCAACCTGCCGGAGAACGGCCAGGAAATCCGCTACCAGGGCACTGGCAACCAGGGGGACGGCGAGGGCGTGCGCGCCGGCGTCGCCTACCGCCTGCGCGACGGCAGCATCATCTACGTTCCCGAAGCCGCGCCCGCCGCCAAGCCATGAGTTGGCGCCGTTTGTTCGGCGGCCTGCTGCTCGCCGTCCTGGCCTGTGCCACGGCCCAGGCGAAAGAACTGCTGTGGGTGACCGGCGACGTCACGCCGGCGGCGCGCACGGCGCTGGTCGAGCGTCTGGCCGTCGCCGACGGCTGGACCTTCCGCCATAGCGATCATCCGCTCGGCCGGCCGGCCAGCGAACGGCCGGCAGCCCGGCACCTGCTCGCCCAGGCGGTCGCCGCCGCCGACTTGGTCTGGGTCGATGCGCCGCATGCCACCATTGAAGCCTTGCTCGTCGACCTGCTCGGCCCCGCCGCCAAAGCCCGCCACGTCGTCTGGATCGGCGCCGAAGGCAAGCCGGGCGGCGAGCCGCTGGCCGATTATCTGCGCCATGGCGGCGAGGCCAACACCCGCCAGGCGCTGACCCTGGCCGTCCGCCGGCTGGCCGGTCAGCAAGGCGCCGCGGCCATGGCCGGCTTGCCGCCGCCGCGTGCCTGGCCGCGCCAGGGGCTGTACCACCCGGACGCTCCGGATTTCTTCGCCGATGTCGACGCGCTGCAGCAGTGGCGGCCGACCGGCCGGCCGGCGGTGGCGCTGCTCGTCCATCGTCATCACTTCATCAACGGCGAAACCGCCTGGCTCGACGACTGGCTGCGCCGCTTCGCCGCCCGCGGCCTGTTCGCCTACGCGGTGTTCGGCCAGCAACTCGATGCCCGCGGCCTGCGCGAGCTGCTGGTGGCCAAGGCCGAGCGCCGGGATGCGGGGCCGGAAAAAACCCATCCCGACGTGCTGGTGCTGCATCAGCTGGCTTCCAAGGGCGGCGAATTGCAGACGCTGTTCACCCGCTGGCAGGTGCCCGTGCTCTCGGCGCTGCCTTACCGGCACGGCGACACGGCAGCCTGGCAGGCCGACCCGACTGGCCTGCGCCTGGCCGACACGCCATTCTACCTGTTCCAGCCGGAAGCGGCGGGGGCCATCGATCCGCTGATCGTCGCCAGCTATCCCGGCGAGCGCCGGCCGGCCGAACTGATCCCCCGCCAGGCCGAAGCCGTCATCGCCAAGGCCGCCCGCCTGGTCGCGCTGCAGCGCAAGGCGAAGGCCGACAAGCGCCTGGTGGCGATGGTCTACAACTACCCGGCCGGCGGCAGCAATTTCGGCGCCTCCTTCCTCAACGTGCCGCGCAGCCTGGAAAATGTCAGCGCCGCGCTGGTCCATGCCGGCTACCGCACGCAGTCGTTGCCCGAGTCGTCCTGGGTGGCCAACCTGCAGCCCTTGCTGCGCGCCTATTACAGCGGCGCCGACCTGCGCGCGCTACTCGCCGAGGGTTACGCCGCCGCCTTGCCGCTGCGCGACTACCGGGCCTGGTGGGATGGCCAGCCGGCGGCGGTGCGCCAGCGCATCGCGGCACACTGGGGCCAGCCGGAAAGCAGCCGCTACGTGATCGACTGGCAGGGCGAACCGGTATTCGTCATTCCGCGCCTGCAACTCGGCAACATCTCGGTACTGCCGCAGCCGCCGCGCGAGGAAACCCTGCACCGCGGCCAGAATCCTTTCTCGCACAAGAGTGGCCTGCCGCTGTCGCATCACTACCTGGCGGTCTACCTATGGGCGCGCCAGGCCGACGCCCTGATCCACTTCGGCACGCACGGCACCCAGGAATGGGCTGGCGGCAAGGCGCGCGGCCTCGACGTGCAGGACGACGCGCTGCTGCCGCTCGGCGACCTGCCGGTGATCTATCCCTACATCGTCGACAACCTCGGCGAAGCGCTCACCGCCAAGCGGCGCGGCCGGGCGCTGCTGCTCAGCCACCGCACACCGGTGCTGGCCACCACTGGTCTGGCGCCCGGCATGGGACAGCTGCACGAATTGATGCACCAGTGGTCCATCGCCGACGACGGGCCGACCAAGCAGGCAGTCGGTGCGCGCCTGCTGGCACTGATTGTCGATAGCCGCCTGCATCACGACCTGAAATGGCCGGTCGAGCGCGTCCGCCAGGAGCTCGACGCCTTCCTCGAAGCCCTGCATCCCTGGCTCGACCAGCTTGCCCACGGCAGCCAGCCGCGCGGCCTGGCGGTGTTCGGCGCCGCCCCGGAGCCGGCGCTGCGCCGCCAACTGATCCTGCAGGCCTTGCGCACGCCGTTGCTCGACGCGCTGGGCGAGGACGTCGACGAAACCTTCCTGATGGACTACCGGCACATCGAAACCTCGCGCCCGATGCGCTGGCTGCAGGCGGCGCTGCTCGATGCCGAGGCGGCCAGCCGGCTCGACCTGCGGGCCGAAGCGAACGCCAGCGCCGTGCCCAACCGGGCCGGCACGCGCCAGATCGACACCGATGCCCTGCGCGCCCTGGCTGAACGGGCGCAGGTGCTCGACCGCCTGTTTGCCGGCGACAACGAAATGCCGGCGCTGCTCGCCGCCCTTGACGGCCGCTTCATTCCAGCGGCCTATGGCGGCGATCCGATCCGCAATCCCGACAGCCTGCCGACCGGCCGCAACCTGGTCGGCCTCGACCCCAGCCGCCTGCCGACGCAGCAGGCCTATACCGTCGCCCAGCTGATGTTCGACCAGTGGCTGGCCGATTGGCGCGAAAAGCACGGCAACCGGCCGCCCGAGCGCCTGGCGCTGTCGCTGTGGGCCGGCGAGACGCTGCGCCACCAGGGCGTCATGGAAGCCCAGGCGCTGGTCGCGCTGGGCGTCCGCCCGGTCTGGGACGAGGCCGGCCGGCCGCGCGGCGTCACCGTGATACCCGCCGGCGAACTCGGTCGGCCGCGCGTTGATGTGCTGCTCAGTGTCACCGGCTCCTACCGTGACCAGTTCCCGGCGCTGATGGCGCTCGTCGATGCCGCCGTTGCCGCGGTCGCCACCGCCGAGCCGGAGGGCGGCATCGCCCGCCACAGCCGGACGGTGGCCGGGGAATTGCGCCGCGCTGGCGCTTCCCAGGCGGTTGCCGAAGGTCTGGGCCGCGCCCGCGTCTTCGGCAACGCCAGCGGCGACTACGGCACCGGCATCGCCGACGCCGTCCTCGACGATCGCCTCAAGCAAGGCGACGACCGCCTCGGCCAGCTTTTCCTGCAGCGCATGAGCCAGCCCTACGTCGATGGCGTGGCGCTCGCCGGCGTCGCGCCGGCGCTCGCCGCGAAGGCGCTCGGCGCCCAGTTGCGACGCACCGACGCAGCGCTCTTGTCGCGCAGCTCGCACCTGTACGGCATGGTTACCTCGGACGATCCCTTCCAGTACCTCGGCGGCCTCGCCGCGGCGGCACGTACGGCCGGGCGGACGGCGCCGCTCGAACTGTTCGTCAGCCAGTTGCAGAACGCCGACGAGCCGCATGCGCAGACGGCGCAGCAGAGCATCGCCATGGAAATGCAGGCGCGCTACCTGCACCCGGGCTGGGTCGAGGCGCTGCAGAAGGAGGGCTACGCCGGCACGCTGCAGGTGCTGAAGGCGGCGCAATTCGCCTGGGGCTGGGAGAGCGTCGTCGACGACGCGGTGCGGGCCGATCACTGGCAGGGCTTCCACGATGTCTTCGTCAGGGACAAGCACGGCCTCGGCGTGCCCGACTGGCTGCGCAGCCACCCGCAGGCCTATGCGCAGACGCTGGAACGGCTGATCCAGGCCGCCCGCCACAAGCACTGGACGCCGGATGCCGCAACCCGGCGCGAACTGGCGACGCTGTACAGCGAGTTGACGGCGGCAGCGCCGCTAGCCCAGCCATCGCGCGTCGTCGAAGCCTGGGTGGCCGGCGAACTGCCCGGTACGCCGGTCCCACAGGGCAGGGGTGTGGCCCGACTGATGGACGGTGAAGCGGCGCAGCCGGCCAGCACCGATACGGCAGGCGCCGGCCAGACGGTCGAGGCCTACCAGCCGGTGCGCGGCGAAAAGCTGGCCCGCCGCCCGGACACCGCGCCAGCCGTGCCGGCCTGGCTGGCGCTGCTGCTGTTGCTGCCGCTGGCCGGTGGTGCGCTTCGGCAACGCCTGGCGACTAAAGGGAACCACTGAGTAATCGCACCGTCCACTACTGGCGGAAAGCGGCGGCCAGGCTTCCTGCCCCGCTCGCCGGCAAACGCAGGCAATGTCACCCCAAGGACTCGTACAAGGACATATCTTGACCATCTCCAGTAGCATCCCGACCGCCGCCAGACCGGCCACTACCGACAGTATCGTCCTCGGCATGGGCTGTTTCTGGGGCGCCGAAAAGCGCATGGCGGCCATTCCTGGCGTCCTTGATGTCGAAAGCGGCTACGCCAACGGCGAGATCGCCGGCACCTACGAGGCGGTGCTGGACCACGAACGGCTGCTGCAATGGGGCAAGACGACCCGGCGCAACCATGCCGAAGTGGTCAAGGTCACCTTCGACCCCGCCCGAGTCGATGCCGAACAGGTGCTGATCGTATTCTGGGAAAGCCATAACCCGACGCAGGGCGACCGCCAGGGCAACGATGTCGGCAGTAACTATCGCAGTGCGGTCTACACCAACAGCGATGCCCAGCAAGCCATCGCCCTGCAAACCCGCGATACCTATCAGACCGCGCTGACGGCCGCTGGCCGGGGCAGGATCACCACGGAAATTGCACCGCTGGAAACCTACTTCACGGCCGAGGAATACCACCAGGATTACCTGGTCAAGAATCCGAACGGCTACTGCGGCCTGGGTGGCACCGGCGTCAGGTATCCGGTTGCCGCTACCGCGGCCAAGGCGGGCTGAGGTCTTCATGCGGCGTCATCGAGCCGGGTAGGCAGTTCGTGACGGACACGGGCACGTAAGCGGCTAGCCGGCCTGTCGCAAAGCCGACAAGAAGCATATTTCCCTTGCGCTTTGCCGGCCGGGAGTTCCCTTTTTCGCGGCTTCCGGCGGTTGGCATTGCTCTTGCGTCGGCCGGTACATCGTCTTTTCCGGTTTGGCCGCCCCCATGTCCATTGTTGAAGCATCCACTTTCCGCTGCCTGTCCGCCGCCGAGGCGCTCGGCCTGATTAGCGTCGAAGCCGGCGTCACCGTCTTCGATGTTCGCGACGTGCCCAGCTACCAGCGCGGGCACCTCGACGGCGCCGCCCATCTGTCCGAGGATCGCCTCCTGCCCTGGATGCGCCGCCTGGCCAAGGATGCGCCGGTGCTGATCTATTGCTACCACGGCAACGCCAGCAAGACCTACGCGCAAATGTTCATCGATTTCCGCTACACCCGCGTGTTCAGCGTCGATGGTGGCTACGAGGCGCTCGCCGTAGCGCAGGCGGCGATGGCCGCGGCATGAGCGCCGCTCATGTGGCCCGTTGGGTGCAGACGCATGCCCTGACGGCCAGCGACATCGACTGCATCACTACGGTGATGCTGAAGATCCTCGACCGCAAGTGCAAGATGGGCGGCGTCGAGAAGATCGTCATGGCGCAGCTCTACGACGCCGTCCGGTCCCTTGACGGCGAGCGCTTCGGCGGCGACTACCACCGGCTGATCGCCAGTGCCCGCACGGCGGCCGGCGAGGAACTGAAGAACCACATTTACGAGCAACGCGTGCTGGCCGAGACCATGCTCTCGCGCCCGGTGATGAAGGCCTTCAAGGCGATGATCCGCGAACAGGGGCTGTTCGCCGGCCTGGCCGAGGAAGAGGAAGCGGCATGACCATGAAGTTCTACATGACGCCCGGCTCGTGCTCGACCGGCATCCACATCCTGCTCGAGGAATGCGGCCTGGTCTTCGAGGCATGGCTGGTCAACCTGCTGGCCGGCGACCAGTACAAGAAGGACTATCTGGCGATCAATCCCAAGGGCAGCGTGCCGGCGCTGGTGCTCGACGACGGTACGGCACTGACCGAGTTTTCGGCCATCGCCTGGTGGCTGGCGCGCCGCTATCCGAAGCGAAAACTGTTGCCGGAAAGCCTGGCCGACGAAGTGCAGGTGCTCAGCGTGCTGAATTACGCCGTGCACACCCTGCACACTCAGGGCTTCGCCCGCATCTTCACCACCGAGCGCTTCGCCCCGAGCAGTTGCGACCATGAATCGGTCAAGGCCCAGGGGCGGCAGATCATCGATCAGGGCTTCGCCATCGTCGATCGCCAGCTGGCTGGCCGGCAGTTCGTCGTCGATCACTTCACCATCGCCGACGCGGCGCTGTTCTACGTCGAATTCTGGGCCGAGCGCATCGGCATCCCGCTGCCTGACAACTGCGCCGCCCACTACCGCCGCCTGCTGACCCGCCCGGCGGTGCGCCAGGTGTTGGCCGAAGAGGGCTACGCCTCGGCCCTGCGCTAGGCCGGACGGCGCCTTTCGTTGCGCCAGGCCGCCGGCGTCGTGCCGAAGGCCCGCTTGAACGCCCGGTTGAAGGCGGCATCCGATTCGTAGCCGACTTCGGCAGCGATCTGTGCCGTCGCCGCCGTGCTTTCGCGCAGGCGCCCGGCGGCCAGTTGCAGGCGCCAGTGGGCCAGGTAGCGCATCGGCGGCTGGCCGATCAGGGCGGTGAAGCGTTCGGCGAAGGCGGACCGCGACAGGCCGACTTCGCGCGCCAGTTCCTCGGTCGTCCACGGATGGGCGACACGGCCGTGCAGCAGCGCCAGGGCGCGGCCGACCAGGCGGTCGCGCAGGCCGGCCAGCCAGCCACTCTGGCCTTCCGGCAGGGCCGCCACGTAGCGGCGCACGCCCTCGACGAAGAGCAGCTCGGCCAACTTGCCGAGCACCGCCGCCGAACCGCTGCTGCTGACGGCGAATTCCGCCGCGGCATGGCGGAAGGAGTTTTCCATCCAGGCGCCGCCGGCGCCGTCGCGAACACCGAGCTTGAGCACCGGCGGCAGGGTTTTCAGCAACAGGTTGTCCGGCACGTCGCAGCCGAGATAGCCGCAGATGATGTGCGTCGGCTCACCGCCACCGCCGTGGCGCAGCACTGCCGGCGTCCGTTCGCCCGGTGCCTGCACCTGGTCGTCGATGACCACCGGGCGCAGGTCGGCGGCGCTGCCCAACACGTGCGCATCGTTGCGCGGCAGCAGGACGATCTCGCCGGCCAGCACCGGTAGTGGCGCGTCATCGCCGACGCGGACCAACAGCCGGCCGTCGATCACGTAGTGGTAGGCGATCAGATGTGCCGGCATGCGCCCGTGGGCCTCGAAATCCTCCGCCCCGACCTACGACACGACGCACCACGGTGCGGTGAATTCGGCGTCGAGAAAGACCCCGCCGGAAAAGCGCACCGCGGCAAACACTTCGGACAGGACATCCATCTTCCGCCTCCTTGAACAAGGCCCCGGCGTTTCGGTCAAACCTTCCGGCGCCTCGGGTCTGTCAGCACCCCTGGCTGCGGATTATCTTGGCACTGCGCGCCAACCCTGGCGTCCATGACAAGCAAAACCATCCAGCCAAAGGAGAACCCCCATGATCCTGCAAGACGATCTCGCTCTGACCTATTCCGGCGCCAGCGCCGACAGCCTCGCACTTTACCGCCGCGCCCTCCATCAATTCGCCTGCTACATCGAAGATCCGGTCGCCACCATCGATGCCGCCATCGCCCAGCACCCGGATTTCGTCATGGCCCATGTATTCAAGGCCTACCTGCACCTGCTCGGCACCGAACCGGCCGCCCTTGCCGTCGCCCGCGAATGCCTCGACGCCGTCCAGGGCCTGCCGAGCACCCCGCGTGAACGCGGCCACATCGAGGCGGTCAGCCAGATGCTAGACGGCCAGTGGCATCGCGCCGGGCGCCTGCTCGAAGACCTGTCCATCGAATTCCCGCGCGACAGCCTGGCGCTGCAAGCCGGCCATTTGACCGATTTTTACGTCGGCAATTCCCGCCTGCTACGCGACCGCATCGCCCGGGTGCTGCCCGCCTGGTCGCCGGATATGCCGGGTTATCACGCCATCCTCGGCATGCACGCCTTCGGCCTCGAAGAAATGGCCGACTACGCCCGCGCCGAAACGCAGGGCAGGGCAGCGGTCGAACTCGAACCGCGTGACGGCTGGGCGCAGCATGCGGTCGCCCACGTCATGGAAATGCAGTGCCGCACGCGCGACGGCATCGCCTGGATGCGCGCCAACCCGGACGCCTGGTCCACCGACAGCTTCTTCAAGGTGCACCTGTGGTGGCACCTGGCGCTCTATCACCTGGAACTGGGCGAGATCGACGAAGTGCTGGCGCTGTTCGACGGCCCGATCCACGGCGAGCGCTCGACCGTCGTCCTCGACATGATCGACGCCTCGGCGTTGCTCTGGCGTCTGCAGCTACGCGGCATCGACGTCGGCCAGCGCTGGCAGCGCGTCGCCGACGGCTGGCAGCCGCTCGCCACCGCCGGTAACTACGCCTTCAACGATCTGCACGCGGTGATGGCCTTCGTCGGCGCCCAGCGCCCGGAGGTCGTCGCAGCGGTACTCGAAACCCAGCAATGGGCGATGCAGCGCAGCGACGACAACGCCGCCTTCTGCCGTGAAGTCGGGCATCCGCTGACCCTGGCCATCAAGTCCTTCGGTCAGGGGCGCTACGACGAGTGCGTGCGCCTGATCCGTCCGGTTCGCGACATCGCCCAGCGCTTTGGTGGCAGCCACGCCCAGCGCGACCTGATCGACCTGACGCTGATCGAAGCCGCGCTGCGGGGTGGCCAGCACCACCTCGCCGCCGCCCTGTGCGCCGAACGCCTGCCGATGCGCGGCCACAGTCCGCTGACGCGGCAGTTGCTGGCGCGCAGCGAGCCGTTGCGCGCCGCGGCCTGAGGCCGACGGGAAGCACCTCAGGTCGAAACCGTGAATAAAAAAACGCCGGGACGAACCCGGCGCTTTACTTACGTTGCAGCCGACTTACTGAACGCTGAGCAGCAGCTCGACCCGGCGGTTGGCGGCGCGGCCCTTGGCGGTCGCGTTATCAGCGACGGGCGCTTCCTCACCCCGGCCTTCTGCCGTCATCCGCGTGCTCTCGACACCCTTGCCGGCGATGTAAGCAACCACGGCTTTTGCCCGGGTTTCGGAAAGCGACTGGTTATAGCGGTTGCCCCCGGCGCTGTCCGTATGGCCGACCACGGTAAGCTTGCTCGGCGCCACAGCGGTCATTGCCGTGGCAATGCGATCGAGGGCTTCCTGGGCCGAGGGCTGGACAACGCTGCTAGCGGACGCAAAAGCCAAGGCCCCCGGCATGGTCACCCGCAAAGCATCAGCCGACTCGTCGACCTTCAGCCCCATCGACTCAAGAGCAGCAAGTTGTTCCTTGAGCTTGGCCAGGGGCGAGGCGGCACCCGGCGCTGAAGATGTCGTCTGGGGAGGCGATTCGGCCGGCGGCTGCTGAGTGGCACAAGCGGATAACAGGGCAAGGGAAGCGAACGCAATCAGGGCAGTGGATTTCATGAACAACCTTTTGAGCGATAAATTGAGTCGTGGGCGCGACGGACATGTCGCCTGCCGCGAAAAGTCGAACATCATATCGCATTTGTCATGGAAACGCGCTGGTCGGGCGGCCGAGGCCGCCACTGGTGCCTATAAGGAAAGTCTGGGGGGTCACCCCGGAGCCCATCCCGGACAGTACCGGTATGATGGGGCGCTCGCTCCTGTTTCGACATCCCAATGTACGCTGACATGAAAGATTACCTCCCCGAGTGGGCCCATCCTTGGCTCGACTTCATCACCCTCGGTCTGCAGATCATCCTGATCGTCCTTGCCGCCACCCTGCTGCGCGCGCTCGTCGTTCGCATCATGACCCGCGTGGTCAAGCACCATAGCCTACCGGTCGAACTCATCGTCGGCGGCCGGCGCTTTGCCAGCGTCCTCATCTACGGCGGCGTCCTGATGCTCATCCTCGACCGCTTCGGCGTCTCCGGCGCCGTGCTGTGGACCGCCATCACCGGCTTCGCCACCGTCGCCGCCATTGCCTTCTTCGCGGCATGGAGCGTGCTGTCCAATATTTTCTGCGCGGTGCTGATCTACACCACGCGTCCCTTCCGCCTGCACGACCACATCGAAATCCTGGAAAGCGGCGACAAGCCCGGGCTCAGCGGCGAAGTCCTCGACATTCGTCTGATCTACACCACGCTCAAGGAAACGCTGCCGGACAGTGTGCCGACGCGGCTGCAGGTGCCCAACAGCCTGTTCTTCCAGCGCATCGTGCGCGTTAAGCTGTTACCAGCCGAAACGGCCGTGGCGGAAACCCGCTAGCAGCCGCCGAGTTACAGCCGGTAGGGCGGCCCATCCGCCGCCCTGGTTCTGCTGTCCGAACTTCCGGTGCTGGTTCTCTACTCCCTGGCTGGCGAACGGCTTAACAGTTCCTTGCGGATGGCTGTTAGCGCCTTGATCGCTGTCGCCCGGTTCTCGGCACCCATGCGCAGCATGATCCGCTGCCCGGCGGAGCGCGCTTGCAGAGACTTGTCGGCATAAGTGTAGAGAACCTTAGGCTGTTCCAGTGCAACCGGCGGCGCCAGTTCGGGCGTTTGGAGCAAATTGTCGATTGCCTCAATCAGTCGGTCATTGAAAAAGCCATTGGCATAGCCCAGCTCGCGATAAGCCTTCTGGAACAGCGGATAGAAACTGACGTACATATCGACCAGAAGGCGCGGATCCACGGCCGACATGACCTGCAGATGGTTGACGTAACGCTGGGCATTGGCCGGCGCAATACTTAGCGCATCGCCATCGCGATCAACCAGGAAAGGCCCACCGACTGGCTTGACCGGCATCATCTTGGCCGGCGCATCATCACGCGGCAGATTGTCGATGGTTGCCACAAAACGGCGGATCATCCGTTCGGAATAAAAATAGCTTGTCAGCGATTTCTCGCCGAACAACTTGGCCAGGGCCTGACGGTAAAGCGTATCGCTTTGTTCGATATCGAGAACCGGTGCTTGCTCTGGCGCTGCCGCGACAGCCGCTATCGGATAACGCTCGACCGGTAGGGGCGGCGGCACCGCTGCAGCAGGTGGCGGCACGACCACCAACTGCTCGGGCTCTGGGGCATCCGGTTCGTACAGCCAGAAAGCGACGCCAAGCCCCGCCGCAACGAGGATGCCCAGCAACAGAATTAACTTCTTTCCCATTGAAAACTCCTTTCAAGAGATCGAGTTACGCAGCAATCGCGAAGCCACAACGCAACACAGAGAGGCCAAGTCTACCCCCCCGCCAACGACGGGCCTAATCGCGCCTCCATGGCGTTAGCCCATTAAGGCGAAGGTTTTTGCTCTACGATCTGGCGATTAGCAACAGGTAAAACCTGCTGTCTAAGGGCGCAGCACAGCCCCAGCGGCTGGTGCCGCACTGACCCGCGAGAGTGCCCGCGACAGCGCCGAGGAATTGACATAGCCGGCGTCGCGTGCGGCAGTCTTCAAGCCTTTGCCCGCCTGCACAGCACGCCGGGCGATGGCCAGGCGGACCGCTGAGAGGTATTTGCCCGGTGTTTGCCGCAACACTTCGCGAAAGGTGTTGGCAAAGGCGGTGCGCGACATGCCGGCTTCTTCGGCCAGCCTTTCGAGCGTCCATTTGTCTTGTGGCCGGGTGTGGATGGCGACCAGGGCGCGGGCGATGCGCGGGTCGGCGAGGCCACTCAACATCCCGCCGCCGGCGGTCGGGTGGGCGATCAGGTGGCGCAGCAGGCCGATGAACAAAATGTCGCCGGCGCGGTCGAGCAGGGCTGGCTGGCCGCAACGCGGCGCCTGCAGTTCGGCGGCGATCAGCTTGATCAGGTGGCCGAGCGAGGATTCGGCGCCGGCCAGCGACACCACCTGTGGTTCGGCAAATTCGGCCAGCAGCAACGGGGCGACCGGCCCGTCGAGCCAGGCACGGGCACACATCAGGTGCCGGAAGGCAGCGGGCGATTCCGCGACCAGCACATGCGCGGTGTCGGCCCGGCAGACGACGATGCACGGCGCCTGCAACAGCTGGCTGGCGGTCGGCGGCAATTCGAGGTGCAGCTGCCCCTCGGCCAGCAGATAGAGGTGCAGGCAGGGCGCCGCCTCGGCGGCAACCGTCAGGCAGGCGATGTCGTCGGCCGGCGCCAGGCTGACCCGCACGCGCGGCGCCAGGCCGGCGAGCAGGGCGGAGAGTCGATCGAGGCGGGCGGTAGCGGGCATGTGTACGAAATGCAAAGAATAATGAACGAATATTTGCGTTTAGTTCAGCACAATGGCCCTGCTCGGTCAAGCAAGGATGCCGAGAGCGGCCAGCCATGTTGGCCGCCCATAACGTTCCGGCGAAACCCCCATTCATTCAACGAAAGGATGCCCCATGTCCATTACTGCCCTGATGCCACGCCAGCCGGTTCCGACCCTCGATGTCGCCCTGACCGGCGGCGACCGTTTCGTGCTCGGCGCCGAACCGGCTGAACGCTTCGACCTGATCGTGTTTTACCGCGGCCTGCATTGCCCGATCTGCGCCAAGTACCTGCTGGAACTCGAACGTCTGGCCCCGGAGTTTGCCAAGCGCGGCGTCCGCATCGTTGCCATCAGCAGCGACGCGGCCGAGCGTGCCCAAGCGATGGCCGACAAGGTCAAGGCCGACGGAATGCAGATCGGCTACGGCCTGAGCCTCAGCAACGCCCGCCAATGGGCGCTGTACATCAGCGCCTCGCGCGGCAAGACCTCGATCGGCATCGAGGAGCCAGCGCTGTTCAGCGAACCGGGCGTGTTCCTGGTCCGCCCGGACGGCACGCTGTACTACGGCGCGGTGCAGACCATGCCCTTCGCCCGGCCGCAGTTCCAGGATCTGCTCGGCGCCATCGATTTCGCCATCGCCCATGACTACCCGGCGCGCGGCGAATATGAGGGCGCCGTGTGAATTATGGGCCTGCCCTCCATTGCTCTATTCGCGCGAGCATTTTTCTAGAATTAACATTAAAAACAGTTTTTAACGTAATGATTAACAACAATTTATAACCTTGATTTAACTGGCGACACCCAGGCGCGATCGACATGGCGCCAGACGAGGAATGCTTTGCCGCCAAAGCCAGCTTCAGGCGAGGTTTTCCACCCATGCCTGAAGCTTGCCGGCAGCATCCGCCCATTGCGGGTCGAGCATCAGCATGTGGCCCGCCCCCGCGATGACCTGTGTTTTGGCATTCCACGAGGCGGCGGTGAAATAAAGCATCGAGGCCGGGAAGACCTGGTCGGCCGAACCACCCATGACCAGTGCCGGAATACGGGCCCGGCCCCGGGCGATGCGAAAGGGCGCGGTGACCATTTCGGCAACGGCTTTTTCCGACTCCGGCTGGATCAGTGGCAGGTACTTAATGGATTCTTTTAGCGCCATGCTCGGCGAAAAATAAACGCGGGCCATGGTACGCATGGTTTTTTCGCTGGCCGTGCCGTTGACCGCATTGGGCAACTCGGCAAAGAAATCCGGCATGGTCAGTGCAAAGCGGCTGGCCGTGCCACCCGTTCCGGTGGGTGGCACCGGCGCCAGGAAGGCGACGGCGCGCGCCGTTCCCTGTTCGAGAAAGCGCTGGCTGACCAGGCAGCCCATCGAATGGGCGATCAGCACCGGCGCCGCGGGCAGGCTGGCGACGGCAGCTGCGAGATCGGCGACGTAATCGTCGATGCCGAAATCGTCAAGATGCGCCCGATCCGCCGGGTGGCTGCCGTGGCCGGATAGCTCAAGCGCGTAGCAGTCGTAGCCCTGCGCCTGGAAATACGGGATGAAGCGGACACCCCACAGGGCGGCGCTACTGTAGCCGCCGTGTACGAAAAGCAGCGGCGGGTTGGTGCTCGGCTGATGAGCGGGAAAGTGGTGAATAACCGGGGTTTTCGCAGACATGTGAATGTTCTTTGTTAGAAATGGGGGCAGTACAGTGCCCGCGACAGCGCCGAGAAATACTGGGCAGCGAAGTCGCTAGTGATCGATCGGTAAAAGAAATAAGACCTAACCGTTCTTTTCCGCTGTTCTGCCTGAGCGATCGAGGAAGAACAGCGCCAGTCGCAAGGCGGCAACGCCACCGAAGGAAACTGCCAGAACGGCAGCCCATGACCAGGCGGGGAAAAGAGAGTAGGCCAGGGCGGCCAGGATCAGGAAAATGATGACGAAAAACATGTCGGGATATTAACCCGTCGATTCGCTGATCGCACGCATGGCATGCATGGGTGGCCTGCCATTGCTCAGTTGGCGAGACTAGTTTCTTAAATTAGAAAATACTTTAGAAACAGACGTTAATATTATGATTAACAATAAGTAATCAGATGGTTTTATGTGTGCTCATCGCACCCATCCGTCTGCCGCCCCGCCGGCATCACGAACTGCCTAGATAGCGTTCACACCCCATCAATCAATTCGCGGCCTCTCAGGAAGCCCATATCTTCTGCAATGGCTTGAGTGGTGTAGAAGAGTGCCGAGTCCGACGTGGCGCTGGTGTCCTTGTCGGGTAGCGAGTTGTTGCTCTGGTCGGTGATCCTGACCGCGAAGAACCATTGCTCGCCGTGCCCGGAAAGGCTTGTGTTTTCTTGGATGCGGCGTTGCGTGCAGACATGCATTTGCTTGCCTTTGTAATCCTCGCATTTCCAAGCCAGCTCGGCGCTTTCCGGCGTCGGTTCGAAGGTTTCGGTGTCCATCTGTGTCTCCTGGGGGGTGGGGATAACGCCAGACTAGGCGCCGCCGACAATCACTTCGGTACGCTGGCGCGCACAAAAACGACACCTGAGGACTGCTTGCCGCGGTATTCAACGGAATCGGTAGATGTCTCCGGCACGTTTGAGCTTGATGTGGGATTACCATGACAGTCATTCAATGCAGAGACTGCTTTCTGGAAAACTGATCTTATGACCAATCGACATTCAGGCTGCCCGCTGTGCGGCGGAAAATTGACGGCACTGGATTGGCTCAATGCCTGTGATGAACTCGCTGATACCGGCCTTGGCGTGCTCTCGGCGCGGTGCCCGTTCTGCCAGGGGCGGCTCGAAATCCGACCGGCAGCTGGCCAAATTGAAATTGGTTATATCGTTGGCACTGACAGGCGCCGTTTTGACGTGGCGTTCAGTCTGGCTTGCGATGGACTGGAGGTTGTCGCCGGCGACGAGATTGGCTGCTTGCAACTGCGTACGCCGGAAAATGGCTGGGAATTTCGCGAGGACTGAGTGCCTTCCGGCTGGCCGCCCTGACGGAAGTGCTTGAGGGCATGACGCACTGAATGGAGATCCGGGAATTCGCGTCGGTGGCGCGGCTCAAGGGCTCAATGAGATGCCCGACCCTATCGCCTTCGTTCGCGTCGCCTAGCTCAGCGCGCTCAGTTCGTTCACTGAAACGGGCTCCAGTAATTCGCATTGAGCGGGAGAAATTGCGCGGTGGGTCCATCAACGGGTTGGCGTCAGATGCTCAACCGTGAATACCCAACCCCGCCGCCCTTCTCCACGCGAATCTGCGCCAGAATCCTTTCCTTCATGCCTTCGACGTGACTGATGACACCGATCATCTTGCCGCTGGCGTTCAGCGTATCGAGGGCGTTGAGGGCGATTTCCAGGGTGTCGGCATCCAGCGTGCCGAAGCCTTCGTCGAGGAACAGCGAATCGATCGAGGTCTTGTGGCTGACCAGGTCGGACAGCGCGAGCGCCAGCGCCAGGCTGACCAGGAAGCTTTCGCCGCCGGAGAGGGTGCGGGTGTCGCGGGCGACTTCGCCTTGCCAGCTATCGACGATGTCGAGTTCGAGTTCGCCGGTGGTCTTGCGACGCAACAGGTAGCGGCCGTGCAGGCGGGCGAGGTGGCCATTGGCGAGCTGTAGCAGGTGGTCGAGGGTCAGGCCCTGGGCGAACTTGCGGAACTTGTCGCCCCTGGCCGAGCCGATCAGGCTGTCGAGGCGTTGCCATATATCCGATTCAGCGGTTTGTGCGGCGATCTGGGCAAACAGCGCTTGCTGGCTTTGCCGCGCCTGCTCGTCGCGGGTGAGCAGGGCGCGCTGGGCGCCGAGTTGTTCGCTGAGTTGGCGGCGCTGGGTGTCGAGTCGGGCGAGGGTTTCGTCGAGTTCGGGTAGCGGCGGGATTGGAGTTTCGCTGGCGCTGGCTTGCAGGCGGGCGAGTTTTTCGCGGGCTGCCGTGAGTACGGCTGCGGCCTGTTGTTTGGCGAGTTGCTGGGTTTCCTTCAGTTGCAGCAGGCGCTGGCGTTCTTCGGCCGGTAGCAGCGCGGTGCTGTAGGCGGCGAGGTCGGCGAAGGGGCTGGCGGCGAGGGCGCTTTGCCAGGCGGTCGCGGCGTCGGCGAGGGTTTTTTGTTGTTGCGCGAGGGTGGTTTCAAGTTGCGTCTGGCGGCCTTGTTGGGCGGCGAGTTGCTGGGTCAGGTCGGCGATGCTCTCGGCGCAGCGGGCGAGGGCGGTGGCCGGGTCGTCGGTGGCCGGCAGGTCCATGGCCGACGGCGTTTCCGGGAAAGCTTTCCGGCGCTCCGCCCATTGCACCGCCTGGATTTGTGCGGCGTCGTAGCGCTCCTGCTGCTGGACGAGGATGGCAGCCAATGCCTGCCGGCGTTGTTGCGTCTGCTGCCAGTGCTGCCATTCACCGTCGCGTTCGCCGAGCCAGGCGGCGGGGTCGGGCGGGATTTCGCTCAGCGTTTGGAGCAGCCTGGCATCGAGTTCGGCTTGTTCCTCGGCGATGGCTTGCAGGGTCTTGCCGATCTCGGCCTGACGGTTCTGGCTGGTTTGCGTGGTCTGTTGCAGCAGCTTCTGCTGATTGCCGGCATTGAGCTGCGCCTGGGTGGCGTCGGTGGCGGTCTTGCGGGCGGCGTTCAGGGCTTGTTCGCCCTGGTCGGCGGCTTGCATTCGCGCGGCGAGTTGGGTTTGCGCCTGTTCAGCGGCAGCGCGGACGGTGGCGATGGCTTGGGCGTCCTGCCAGGCGTCGAGCGCCAGCGGCTGGCTTTCGGGCAGCGCGGCGATGCTTTCCTGCCATTCGTTTTGCAGACGGGCGCTTTCCTGCGTTGTCTTGGCTTGCTGCTCCAGCCCGCTTTTTTGCGTGGCTTGCGCGGCGGCCTGTTCGGCGCGCAGTTGCTGGCCTTTCTGGGTCAGCGTTTCGAGTGCCGCCTGTTTTTCCTTGAGCGTGGTTTCGGTGGCGGAGACGTCGAGTGCGGCGTAGGCGGCGATGGCCGGGTGCTCCAGCGCGCCGCACAGCGGGCAGGCCTCGCCGGGCTGCAGTTGCTGGCGATGTTGTTCCAGGCTCTGGATGCGGCGTTCCTGGTCGAGCAGTTTCTGCTTGTCGGCGACCTGGCTGGCGAGTTCCTTGTGTTGGTCGCGCAGGGTGATCAGCACCTTTTCCTGGGCGGCGATTTTCTGCTCGCCCTGCTGCAGTCGCGCGGCCTGCGTTGTTTGCAGTTCGGCTAGTTCACGGCGGCGCTGGGCAAGGGCCTCGCGTTGCTGCCAGCGGTTGAGGCCGGCTTGTTCGCGCTGCCATTGCTGTCGTAGGTCGGCCAGGGTCTGGCCGGCGAGGCGCTGGTTCTGTTCGGCCTGGGCTTTGTTCAGGGCGGCGTCGGCGGCGATTTTGGCCTTGGTCGCGGTGTCGACTGCAAGCGTTTGCGCGGCGAGTTGGCGGGCGGTTTCGGCTTGTTCCTGTTCGAGTTTCTGCCGCGCCTGTTGTTGGGCGGCGAGGTCGCGGCCGAGTTTTGCCCGCTGTTCAAACTGCTGGCGCCAGACGCCGAGGCGTTCGCCGAGTTGGGCGCGTTGCGGGTGGGCGGCGCAGAAGTCGTCGAGTTCCTTGGCTTCGCGCTGGCTTTGTTGCAGCGCTTGCTGCGCCTGGGCGGCGACCTGGGCGCTGTAGTGGCTGGCGGCGGCGTGTTGGGCGAGTTGTTCGGCTTGCAGCTTTTGGCGCTCGGTGTGCAGCGCCTTGAGTTCGGCGTCGGTTTGCTGGCAGGCCGTGCCAGCCTGCTGCCATTGCTGGTACAGCGGCTTCAGGGTTTCGGCGGGGTCGCTGGCGGCCAGTTTTTGCAGATCCGGCGCGGCGGCGGTCAGGGCAGCGTCGGCTTCCTGCTGCTTGTTTTCAGCGGTTTTGATTTCCTGTTCGCCTTGCGCCAGATCGAGACGCCATTGGCGCTGACTTTGCGTCTGCTGGTGGCGGTGCTGGAGGTCGGCGAGTTGGGTGTCTAGGTGGGTGGCTTCCGTTTGCATCGCGACGCGTTGCTCGTCGGATAGCAGTTCCATGCCGTCGGCGCGGGCTTTCAGTTGGTCGAGTTGGCTTTTGGCTTCGCGTGCCTGTTCGAAAACCTTGCGCGAAATTTCGCCGTAGATTTCGGTGCCGGTCAGTTCTTCGAGCAGTTCGGCGCGTTCGTTGGCGCTGGCGTTCAAGAAGGCGGCGAAGCCGCCCTGGGCGAGCAGCATGGACTTGGTGAAGCGCGGGAAGTCGAGGCCGGTGATTTCGGCGATGCGCTTCAGCTTGTCGTTGGTCTGGGTGCTGAGGATGGTGCCGTCGCCGGTGGCGAGTTCGACCTTGGGCGCCTGCAATGCGCCGTCGATCTTGTCGCGGGCCCGGCGCTGGCTCCAGAAAGCGCGGTAGACGGCGCCCTTTACTTCAAATTCGACCTCGGCCAGGCAATCGGCGGTGTGCCGCGTCATGATGTCGTTGTCGGTTGCGGAGATGGTCTTCAGGCGCGGCGTCTGGTGGTAGAGGGCGAGGCAGATGGCGTCGAGCAGCGTCGATTTGCCGGCACCGGTCGGGCCGGTGATGGCGAACAGGCTGTTGTCGGTGAACGGCGGCTTGGTGAAGTCGATGGTCCATTCGCCCTTCAGCGAATTGAGGTTCTTCAGGCGCAGGGTGAGGATTTTCATGCTTCTTCGCCTTGCAGGCCGGAGACGACGGCGCGGTAGCGATCGTTGAGCGCTGCTTGCATGTCGTCGCTGAGTTCCTCCTGTTGCAGGCGGCGGGCGAAGACGTCGTGCGGGCTGAGTTCGTCCAGTGTTTCGCTGGCGGCGGCTTCCAGGCGGGCGGTGGCGTTGCCGCGCTGGCGGCGGATGCGCAGCACTTCGACCGGCCAGCCTTCGGTCAGCGCTTCGATGCGGGCCGGCAGGTCGGCCAGGTAGTCGTCGTCGGCGACGGTGACTTCCAGCCAGGCCGGGCGTTCGCGCGTGCCTTCGGCTGCGGCTGCGCCGATGGCGCCGGCCAGGGTTTGCAGATTGCCACTGACCGCGACCAGCCCTTGGAAGCGCGGCACCGGCAGCGGGGTGACGGTCTGCAGGCCATCGCTATTGAGATCGACCAGCAGCATTTCCTTCGTCTGCCTGGCTTCGTCGAAGGACAGCGGCAGCGGCGAGCCGCTGTAACGGATGTGCTCCTGTCCGCCGACTTTCTGCGGTCGGTGGATGTGGCCGAGGGCAATGTAGTCGGCCGGCGGGAAGGCGCTGGTCGGGAAGGCTTCGAGGGCGCCGACGTAGATTTCGCGCACCGATTCGCTGGTGCTGGCGCCGACTGTGGTCAAGTGGCCGGTGGCGATGATGGGCAAGTTCGCACTGTGGGCCAGGGCGGCCGCGTGCACCGCCGCATAGTGCTGCTGGATGGCCTGTTGCAGCGACTGCTGCTTGTCTTCGGCGCTTTGTCCGGCCTGGCTCTGCAGCACGTCGCGTGGGCGGACGAAGGGGATGGCGCAGACGAGGCAGCCGGGTTCGCCGTTGCGCTGCGGCAGCAGGATGACCTGCGTGCTGACGTCTTCGTGTGTCGAGGCGATTACCGTGGTTCCCAGGCGTGCCAGCAGTTCGCGGCTTTCACCCAGGGTGGCCGGCGAATCGTGGTTGCCGCCGAGCAGCAGCAGCGCGACGCCGGCTTCGTGCAGGCGCACCACCAGCTGGCTGTAAAGCTCGCGGGCGTAGCTGGGCGGCGTGCCGGTATCGAAAATGTCGCCGACGATCAGCACCGCATCGACCTGATGTTCTTCTACCTCTTCGAGCAGCCAGCCGATCAGCGCCTGATGCTCGGGCTGCCGGCTTTTGCCCATGAAATGCTGGCCGAGGTGCCAGTCGGAGGTGTGGAGGAGGCGCATGGGAATGAAAAACGAAAGAGGGCGATTCTAAGCCGAACCGGTCAGCGGCCGGGCACTAGCCCGGCTAGTGTTCCCATTCCATGCCGTACCTTTACTTGCCGCACGTCGCGGCCGCTTCTCACGGGGCATCGTCGGGCTTGAAATCGACCGCCAGGTCGATGGTGAAGGCGCGTCCGCGCAGGCTTGCCGGAACCGCGGTGTGGCCGGCGGTCAGGAACATCATCTCGAGCGCAGCCTGGTCGATGATTGGGTACTCGCTGCTGCTCAGCAGCTTGATGCTGATCGGCGCACCGCTTTCCGAGATCGCCAGGCGCATGGCAACGCGACCTTGCCAGCCGGCATCGCGTGCAGCCTGCGGGTAGCGGCGGAACTGCCCGGCCTTCCGGCCGAGCGCCAGGTGGTACTCGCGCAGGCCGGCGACGTCGATTCCCGTACGTAGCGGCTCGACCTGTGGTGCCGGCTGCGCATCCGGTTCCGCCTGTGCCGGCGCCGGCTCGGCCGCTGGTTCTATCGGTGGCCGTTCGGCTGGTACCGGCGCATAACTGCGCTCCGCGGGCTGGCGCGCCGGCGGTGTTTCGATAGGTTCGGCCGGGCGCGTCCGGGGCTGTTCAGTGGGCGGCGCCGTGACTGGCCCCTGCAATTGGGCGCGCAAGTCACTGCGTCGTGCCGCAGAGGGTTCCGACAACAACAAGCCGGTCGCCTGCCAGAGGATCAGCGCATGAATGAGGAACGAACCGATCAGGAAAGGCAGCAGACGGCGCATGTCGCCAAGCCGGCGAACGGCCCCGACGCCTGGATGGAATAGCACAGACATGCCGGGGAGTATGGTCGGGCAAAGCGGCCGCAGTCAATGCTTGGAACCCCGCCGACAAGCGGGGTCTAACGCCACATGACCCGCCGCGGCGGGGGCAAATTCCGGCTCCGTCGCGCCTTTCGCGGGCGAGGAGATCAATCATGATGATGAATCACATTCCGGGCATGCTGGTTTCCGAGAAGACCGGCTGGGACGAGATCGACAAGTCCAATTATTCAGCGCGCTGGTTCTTCCGCAGTCTGGTCGCGCCGCTGTCGCTGTTGCCGCCGGCCATGTATGCCTATGCCGAGCTTGTTCATCCAGGCGTGATCTTTCCGCTGTCGATGCCGGCCCTGTCGATCACGCAGTTGCTGGTGATCGGCATCGTTTTCTACGGCATGCAGTTGTTGATGGTGGCCTACATGGCGATGCTGATCGAGCGTATGGCCCAGGCCCGTGACCACGATCCGGGTTACGACGGAGCCTATGCGCTGGCCGCCATTGCGCCGATGCCGCTATGGCTGTCGTCGCTGGCGCTGCTGGTGCCGAACCAGGGCTTCGTGATCGCCGTCGGCATCGTCGCCTGGGTGGCAGCGCTGGCGCTGATCCGCCATGGCGTAAGGCCGCTGCTGCATGTCGATGACGAGAAGACTGCTCGCTACATCGCCAACATGGTCTCGATGGCCGGCATCGCCGCCGGTATCGGCCTGCTGCTCGTGTCGGGGATGATTCTGAGCATGCTGCTCGGTAGCTGGTAAGCGCCGGTCCGGGCGAACGCTTCAGTGACAACGGCCGCCGCTCATCCGCGAGAAGCCGGCTGAGCCGTCGCGGTTGGCGGGGCGGATGCAAATGGTGATGCCGAGCGAGCGGGCCGCTTTGTCGATGTCCGGCGGAAAGGGCAAAAACGGCACTGATCGCTCGACCACCGCTTTGATGTAGGCGATTTCGTCGGTCTGGTCGCCCGCGTTGAGCACGACGAAGGATTTCAGCGAGCCATCGGGATTGAGCCGGAAATGGATGGCGGCCGGGCGCACGCCCTGGCCACGCCGATCATTGGCGACCTGCAGTGAGCTACGGTTGAGGCGTTGCACCAGGCCATCCAGATACAACTCCAGGCTGAAAGGATCGGGCGGCTGAGCGTTCGGGCGCAGCTCCAGCAGCGACTCGCCTTCTTTGTCGCGCGCCGCCATCTGCCGACCTTGTTCGCGCGCCATGACTTGCGAACGTTGGGCCAGCGTCGGCTTGGCGACGGCCCCGGGTTGCCTGGCCAACTCATCCAGGAAATCATTCATTTCCGCCTTCTCGGCAACGGTCCAGGTTGGTTGGGTCGTTGGCGTCGGTCGTTGGGCCGTCAGGCGCCGTGTTCGCGGTGTTTTGCTGGCGGCGGCTGGTGGCTGCGCGGCGGCTGCTTCACTGTTCTCGGCTGGCGCTGGGCTGACCGGGGCGAACCGCGCTTCCAGGCGCGCGCTGGCCGCCGGGTGAGCGGGTGGGGCATGCTGGGGGGCCAGCAGCAACAGCAGGTGGATGGCCAGTGAAATCACGAACGCCCAAAGCAGGGAGCGCCGCGCCGGCGAGATAACGATCGACATCGGTGCCATTTTAAGCGGGGCGGGCATCATGGACTCAGGCTTTTGTCCGCGTGGCCGGCTTTTCGGAATGGCCAGGGAGCGCCCGGGCACGGGCTGAAACCCCGGCTGACAAAGCCGCCTCGGGTATAATGCCGGCCTCTCCGCCTAACCCGAAATCACTCCCCATGGCCGACATTCTTTGCCTCAAGGGCGACGCCGCCTTTTCCGCCTTCCGTCTGCAACGCCTGCAAGCCCGCCTGGTCGCGGCTGTGTCGGACATCGAACAGGTCGGCGCCGATTACTGGCACGTCGTTGCGCAAAAGCGCGCGCTGACCGCCGACGAGCGGGCGAAGCTGGCGCAACTGCTGGAAGAGCAGGCCGCCGGGGCGGATCAGGGCGAGCTGTTCCTGGTCACGCCGCGCATCGGCACCATTTCGCCGTGGTCGTCGAAGGCCACCGACATCGCCTTCAACTGCGATCTGGAGCCGGCCATCGAGCGCATCGAGCGCGTCGTCGCTTTCCACGTCGAGCTGCGCAACAACCGGGCACTGACCGCCGACGAGAAGAAGACCGTCGCCGGCCTGCTGCATGACCGCATGACCGAATCGGTGCTGCCGGGTTTTGCCGCCGCCGGCGAACTTTTCCGCCATTTCGAGCCGAAGCCGCTGAATACCGTCGACGTGCTGGCCGGCGGCAAAGCCGCGCTGGTCGAGGCGAACGCTTCGCTGGGCCTGGCGCTGTCCGATGACGAAATCGATTACCTGCTGAACATCTTCACCACCGCCGGCCGCAATCCGACCGACGTCGAGCTGATGATGTTTGCCCAGGCCAACTCCGAACATTGCCGCCACAAGATCTTCAACGCCTCCTGGGTGATCGACGGCCAGGCCAAGGACAAGACACTGTTCGGCATGATCCGCGAGACGCACGCCGCCGCCCCGCAGGGCACGGTGATGGCCTATGCTGACAACGCCTCGATCATCGAAGGCGCGACGATCCAGCGTTTCTACCCGGATGCTGACCGCGGCTACTCCTACAAGGAAGAGCTGACCCACATCCTGACCAAGGTCGAGACGCACAATCACCCGACCGCCATTTCGCCGTTCCCCGGCGCCTCCACCGGCTCCGGCGGCGAAATCCGTGACGAGGGCGCCACCGGCAAGGGCTCCAAGCCGAAGGCCGGCCTTTGCGGCTTCTCGGTCTCCAACCTGAATCTGCCGGATGCGCCGCAGCCGTGGGAACACGCCTACGGCCGCCCGTCGCGCATCGCCTCGGCGCTCGACATCATGATTGAAGGGCCAATCGGCGCTGCCGCCTTCAACAACGAATTCGGCCGGCCGAACCTGACCGGCTATTTCCGTACCTATGAGCAGGATGTCGCTGGCGTCGTTCGTGGCTACCACAAGCCGATCATGATCGCCGGCGGCCTGGGCAGCATCCAGGCCGAGCAGTCGTTCAAGGACGAAACCTTCCCGGTCGGCACGCTGTTCGTGCAACTGGGCGGCCCGGGCATGCTGATCGGCCTCGGTGGCGGTGCAGCCTCGTCGATGACGGCTGGTGTCAATGCCGAAGACCTCGACTTCGCCTCGGTGCAGCGCGGCAACCCGGAAATTCAGCGGCGCGCCCAGGAGGTGATTGATCGCTGCTGGCAGATGGGCAAGAACAATCCGATCCTGTCGGTGCACGACGTCGGTGCCGGTGGTGTCTCCAACGCCCTGCCGGAACTGGCTCACTCGGGTGGCGTCGGCGCCAAGTTCGATCTGCGCAAGGTGCCGATCCTCGAACCGGGCATGTCGCCGGCCGAAATCTGGTCCAACGAATCGCAGGAACGCTACGTACTGGCCATTCCGCCGAACCGCATTGGCGAATTCCAGGCCATGTGCGAGCGCGAGCGCTGCCCGTTCGCGGTCGTCGGCGAAGCCACCGGTGACGGTCATCTGACGGTGACCGACGCCCATTTCGGCGTCAATCCGGTCGACATGGAAATGGAAGCGCTGCTCGGCAAGCCGCCGCGCATGACGCGCGACGTCAAGCATGAGCCGGAAACCTTCGTTTCCTTTGACGCCACGGCCATCGAACTCAAGGATGCCGCCTATCGGCTGATGCGTCTGCCGACCATCGCCGACAAGACCTTCTTGATCTCCATCGGCGATCGTTCCGTTGGCGGCATGACCGCCCGCGACCAGATGGTCGGCCCGTGGCAGGTGCCGGTGGCTGACGTCGCCGTCACCACGATGGGCTACCAGGGTTACCTCGGCGAAGCCTTCGCCATGGGCGAGCGCACGCCGCTGGCCGTGTTCGATGCGCCGGCTTCCGGCCGCATGGCCATCGGCGAAGCGCTGACCAACCTGGCTGCCGCCGATGTCGGCGAACTGGGCAAGGTCAAGCTGTCGGCCAACTGGATGGCGCCTTGCGGCGTACCGGGCGAGGATGCCCGCCTGTTCGACACCGTCGAAGCCGTTTCCGAGCTGTGCAAGGCCATCGGCGTCTCGATCCCGGTCGGCAAGGATTCGCTGTCGATGCGTACCGCCTGGGAAGATGGCGGCGTCAAGAGGCAGGTCGTGTCGCCGCTCTCCTTGGTCGTCACCTCGTTTGCTGCGGTCGACGACGTGCGTAAGACGAAAACCCCGTTGCTCGCTGTCGACCAGGGCGAAACCGAACTGCTGCTGCTCGACTTGGGCCAGAACCGCCTCGGCGGCTCCGCTCTGGCCCAGGTGTACAACGCCACCGGCAACGATGCGCCGGATGTCGACGATCCGGCCAAGCTGAAGGGCCTGTTCGACGCTGTGCAGAAACTCAATCGCGACGGCCTGCTGCTCGCCTACCACGACCGTTCCGATGGTGGCCTGTTCGTCGCCGCCTGCGAAATGGCCTTTGCCAGCCGTTGCGGTGTGTCACTCGATCTCGACGGCATCTGCTACGACGCCGGGGCTGGCGATGTCGATGGTTCGGAAAAGCGTCCGGACCTGCTGGCCGGCCGTGATTTCGAGAACATCGTCCGCGTGCTGTTCAACGAGGAACTCGGCGCCTTGATCCAGATCCGCCGTGCCGATCGGGAAAAGGTCACGCCGGTGCTGCGCGCCCTGCGCGTGCCGTACCACTTCGTCGGCACTTTGAACGAATGGGACGAGATCCGCGTCACCCGCAACGCCAAGCGCGTGCTGCGCGAGAAGCGCGTCGACCTGCAGCGCGCCTGGTCGGAAACCAGCTACCAGATGCAGACGCTGCGCGACAACCCGAGCTGTGCCCAGCAGGAATTCGACCGCATTCTCGACACCAGCGACCCCGGCCTGACGCCCAAGGTCACCTTCGATCCGCAGGACGATTTCACCAAGGTCTACCAGGATTTGAGCGGCCGCCCGCGCGTCGCCATCCTGCGCGAGCAGGGCGTCAACAGCCATTACGAAATGGCCGCCGCCTTCGACCGAGCCGGTTTCGCGTCGGTCGACGTGCATATGAGCGACATTCTGAGCGGCCGGGTCAGCCTCAGGGATTTCAAGGGTCTGGTCGCCTGCGGTGGCTTCTCCTACGGCGACGTGCTCGGCGCCGGCCAGGGCTGGGCCAAGACCATCCTGATGCACGAAGTCTGCCGCGACGAGTTCGCCGCTTTCTTCAATCGTCCGGATACCTTCGCGCTGGGCGTCTGCAACGGTTGCCAGATGATGAGCGCGCTGAAGGCCATCATTCCCGGCGCCGAACACTGGCCGGCTTTCCGCCGCAACAAGGTCGAGCAGTTCGAAGCGCGCTTCGTGATGACCGAGATCCTCGATTCGCCGTCGATCTTCTTTGCCGGCATGGAAGGCTCGCAGGTGCCCATCGTCGTTTCGCACGGCGAGGGCAGGGCGGTTTTCGATAATACCGACGACCAGAGCAAGGTGCTGTCGGCCGTGCGCTACGTCGACAACAAGGGCGAGCCGACCGAAGCCTATCCGTACAACCCGAACGGTTCGCCGGGCGGCCTGACCGCCGTGACCACGGCCGACGGCCGCTTCACCATCATGATGCCGCACCCGGAGCGCGTCTTCCGTACCGTGCAGATGTCCTGGCACCCGGAGAACTGGGGCGAGGATTCGCCGTGGATGCGGATGTTCCGCAACGCCCGGCGCTGGGTCGGCTAAGCCGCACCGACCAACAAAAAAGGAACTCCGCGGAGTTCCTTTTTTTACGCCTGGCGTCGGGCGCCGGAAAGCTCAGCTTTAGCGATATTCGCGCAGCTTGTCGAGCTGGACGACCAGTTGGTGCGAGGCTTCGTTGAGTTCCGGCAGCAGCAGGTCGGCGGCATTGCCCAGACCGTTGTTGCTGAGATCGACGATCTCGTTGGCCAGCCAGTGAAAACGGTCGTGGATGGCGACCAGTTGCCGGACATCGGCGGCGCCCGTGGCGTTGTGCAATGCTGCGGCGAGAGTGCAGCCGCGATGCTCGGATAAAGGCATGTCGGCGTAGTCGCCGCCGGCGAAGGCGTTGATGAACTGGCGACGCCAGTAATTGTGTGAGCGAATGGCGCCGTCGATATCGATGTGCGTCATGGGCGGAATCTCCGTCGGGTTGAGTGCTGCGGGCAAAACATCTGCCGTCGTCAGCCGAAGCCCGAATTATGCCGCAGAGCGCCGCTGCGGGTCAGTGGGGAAATCGCTACCCGCCGGCGAAATCCGTCGTCGGCAACGCTTTCAGGAGAGGCCGAGCCTGATCGGATGCCAGGCGCCGGCCAGCCGGGCCAGGTGCTGGCGCAGGCCGGCGAGGCGCTGTGGCCGCTCCAGGCGAATCCGTCCGCTACCGATGCTCTCGATCAGTGCCAGTCCATTACTGACAATGCAATGGCTTTGGCCGGGGCGGAGGAAGACATCGCCGGCCTCGCCCTCGACGGTCAGCCAGATGGTGCCCGCCATGCAGACGATGCGCAGACCGCGTGCGTCGCGCAGCGATAGCGGGCGGTTGTCGGCGAGGCAAAGCTCACCGGAACCCAGGTCGATTTTCATGGCGTTCTCCGGCTGGACTATGGCAGGCAGTGTAGATTCCGCTCGGCCAGTGATACAGTGCCAATGAAATGAAATTGTGACCAGCACAGTCGTTATATTTGGCAACTGTACTGGCCGTAAAACATGCCAACTGTATTGGTGACTCCCGATGAGTGAATTGCTGCGTTACGAGAAGCTGGCCGCCGAGTTGGAAGGCATGATGGCCGACGGCGCCTTGCGCCACGGCGAGCGCCTGCCATCGGTGCGGCGCCTGTCGCAGGAACGTCGGCTGTCGGTGTCGACGGTGGTGCAGGCGCTGCGCCAGTTGGAGAGTCGCGGGCTGGTCGAGGCCCGACCGCAATCAGGTTATTTCGTGCGCCGCCCGGGACCGGCACGGGCGGAACCCAGTCCACGGGCAACACCGGAAACGGCGGTGCCGGTCGATGTCACGGAGCGCCTGGTACGCGTCCTGCAAGCCGGTTGCAAGCCGTTGGTGGCACCGCTGGCCGCGGCCCTGCCAGCGCCGCAGCTATTGCCGGTGGCGGCACTGCAGCGGCTGTACGCCGGTGTTGCCCGGCGGTATCCGAAGTTGCTTGAAGGTGGCAGTCACGTGAACATGAATGAGCCGGCGCTGGTTCGCCAGCTGGTCCGCCGTTCTTTGGCCTGGGGTGGGCCGCTGGCCAGCGACGAGATCGTCATCACCAATTCGTGCACCGAAGCCCTCGGCCTGTGTCTGCGGGCGGTGACCAAGCCGGGCGATACCGTTGCCGTCGAGTCGCCGGGCTACTACCTGATGCTGCAATTGCTGGAAACGTTGGGGCTACGCGCCCTGGAAATCCCGACCGACCCCCGCCACGGCCTGTCAGTGGAAGCGCTGGAACTGGCCAGCCGTCACGGTGGCATCGCCGCCTGTCTGCTGGTGCCGAACGCCAGCAATCCGCTCGGCAGCGTCATGCCTGACAAGAAGAAACGCCAGCTGGCAGTGCTGACGGCGGCGCGCGGCATCGCACTGATCGAAGACGACATCTACGGCGATCTGCATTTCGGCTCGCAGCGACCATGGCCGATCAAGGCTTTCGATACCGCCGGCAACGTCATGCTGTGCTCGTCGTTTTCCAAGAGCCTGTCACCGTCGTTGCGCATCGGCTTCGTCGCGGCAGGGCGCTACCGTCCGGCGATCGCGCTGCAGAAAACCGTCTCCAGTGGCGGAACCAATCCGATCACCCAAAACGTCCTCGCCGAATACCTCGCCTCGACCGCCTTCGAGCGTCACTTGCGCGGGTTGCGCCGGATCTACGAGCAGCAGGTCGCTGCCATGCAAGCATCGGTCAGCCGGCATTTTCCGGCGGCAACCCGCATTTCGCAGCCGCAAGGCGGTTATGTCCTGTGGGTCGAATTGCCCGAGCATGTCGACACCTCGCAAATCTATGAGCGGGCGATCGCCGAGAACCTCGCTTATGTGCCGGGCGAACTTTTCTCGGCCAGCGGCATGTATCGCAACTGTCTGCGCCTCAATTGCGGGAATCCGCATACACCGGAGATCGATGACGCCGTGCGCCGTCTGGGAAGGATCATCGACGCCGCCTGAGACGGGGAAGGGCCGGCAAACTACGGTATCATTGCCAACTTTTGGCAGGCCGCGCCCTGCCGTCCTGAACGATTTCGAAGGATTTTCTCGTCATGTTCGACGCAATCCGCAATAACAAGATCATCACCCAGGCGATTCTTGGTCTGATCGCCATCACCTTCGCTTTTTTCGGCCTCGAATCCTATGTCCGTGACCCGGGTTCGGCTGGCGACGTGGCAAAAATCGGTGATCTGACGATCAGCCAGCAGCAATATCAGGAAGCCCTGCGTGAACAGCAGGAGCGCCTGCGGACCCAGCTCGGCGAGCAGTACAACGCGAAGATGCTCGAGGCACCGGAAGCGCGCAAGGCCATCCTCGACGATCTGATCAACCAGCGTCTGTTGATGCTGGAAGCGACCAAGAACCGGATGTTCGTCAGCGACGAGGCGATCCGCCAGACCATCCTCGGCATCCAGGCCTTCAATGTCGACGGCAGTTTTTCCAACGAACGCTACGAGGCTGCCCTGCGCGCCCAGGGCATGACGCCGGCCGGTTTCGAAGCTCAACTGCGCCAGGACCTGACGTTGCAGCAACTGGCCGGTTCGGTCGCCCGCTCCACCATCAACGCCAACGCCTCGGTCGCCCGCATCCTGGCGCTGCAAACGGAAAAACGCGACGTCTCGGAAGTGCTCATCAGTCTCGAAAGCCATCTCGACAAGGTCAAGCTGGCCGACGACGCAGCGCGCAAGTATTACGATGAAAACAGCAAGCAGTTCCAGATGCCGGAACAGGCTGTGGCCGAATACGTCGTGCTGTCCATGGATGCCATCAGCGATCAACTGAGCGTCAGCGATGCCGAGATTCAGGCCTGGTATGAGGGCCATCGCAATCAGTTCGAGCAGCCCGAGGAGCGCCGCGCCAGCCACATCCTGGTGGCATCGGAAAAACTCGGTGCCGACAAGGCGCGCCTGAAGGCCGAGGAGTTGCTGGCGGAGATCCGCAAGAATCCGGGCAGCTTTGCCGAACTCGCCGGCAAAAATTCCGATGACCCGGGTTCGGCCAGCAAGGGCGGCGATCTCGGTTACTTCGCGCGCGGCATGATGGTCAAGCCCTTCGAGGACTCGGCTTTCACGCTTGCTGAGGGCGAAGTTTCCGGCGTCATCGAATCCGATTTCGGTTTCCATATCATCAAGGTGTCCGGCATCCGTGCGGCCAAGCTGAAGCAGCTGGCCGAAGTGCGCAGCCAGATTGAGGCCGATCTGAAAAAGACCGCCGCCTCGCGCAAATTTGCCGAAGCCGCTGAGGCTTTCAGCAACACCGTCTATGAACAGGCCGATAGCCTGGCGCCCGTCGCCGAGACCTTCAAGCTCAAGATTAACCGCTCCGGCTGGCTGGAACGCCAGCCCAATGCGGCCAACGGCCCGCTGGCCAACGAGAAGCTTCTGGCCTCGCTGTTTAGTGAGGATTCGACCAAGAACCGGCGCAATACGGAAGCAGTGGAAATTGCCACGAACACGCTGGTTGCCGCACGGGTCGTCGATTATCGCCCGGCGGCCCTGCAGGAATTTGTCGGGCTCAAGGCCAGCATTGAAACCCTGCTGCGGCGCCAGGAAGCGCAGGCGATGGCCCGTCAGGCAGGCGAAGCTCGTCTTGCCGCGCTGAAGAATGGCGAAGATGGTCAGTCCTGGAGCGCCGGCAAACTGGTTTCGCGTCTCGATTCCCGTCTGCTGCCGCCGCCGGCTGTGCCGGTCGTCTTCCGCATGGATGCCGGGAAACTGCCCAGCTATGCCGGTGTCGAGTTGCCGGGTGCCGGGTATGCGCTGTTCCGCCTGAACCGTGTTGATGCCGGAGCGGCACTCGACGAGGCAAGCCGCAAGGCATTGCAGGGGCAACTGGACAACTTCTCGGCGCAGGAAGAACTGCGCCTCTACTTGGCTGCCCTGCGTAACCGCTACAAAGTGGAAATCAATCAGGCCGCGCTGGAGAACAAGTGATCATTGGCCGGGGCCGTCACTGACGGCTCCGGTTCCGAGCAGGCCGAAAAAAACGCCGACCGGCATATGCCGTGTCGGCGTTTTGCTTGCCGTATGAGGTCAGGCCGGCAGCGGCTCGGCGTTGCCGAGGGCAGTGGTGTTCATGCCGCCATCGACATAGAGGATTTCGCCGGTGATGCCGCTGGCCAGGTCGGACAGCATGAAGGCGGCGGCGTTGCCGACCTCCTCGATGGTGACGTTGCGGCGCAGCGGCGCATGGTGCGAGTTGTAGGAGAGCAGCTTGCCGAAGTTGCCAATGCCGGATGCCGCCAGGGTCTTGATCGGACCAGCGGAAATGGCGTTGGCGCGGATGCCTTCGGGGCCGAGGCAGAAGGCCAGGTAGCGCGTGGCGGCTTCCAGGCTGGCCTTGGCCAGACCCATGGTGTTGTAGTTCGGCATGGTGCGCTCAGCGCCCAGGTAGGAGAGGGCGAGGGCGGCGCTCTTGCGGCCCTGCATCATCGGCCGGGCGGCCTTGACCAGCGCCGGGTAGCTGTACGAGGAGATCTCGTGGGCGATGCGGAAAGATTCGCGCGACATGCCTTCGAGGAAGTCGCCTTCAATCGATTCGGTCGGCGCGTAGGCGATGGAGTGGACCAGGCCGTCGAGGCCGTCCCAGTGCTTGCCCAGTTCAACGAACAGGTCGGTGATCTGTTCGTCGCTGCCGACATCCAGCGGGAACACCAGGTTGCTGTCGAATTCGGCAGAAAACTTGTTGATGCGATCGATGAAGCGCTCGTTCTGGTAGCTGAAGGCCAGTTGAGCACCTTCGCGATGGCAGGCCTTGGCTATGCCATAGGCAATGGAGTGTTTGGACAGCAGTCCGGTAATCAGAATCTTCTTGTCGGCAAGAAAGCCCATGTGTTGTTCTCCCTAAGGGGTTTAGCCGGCGGATTATAAAGCATCACATGTTCGGATAGGTCGGTCCTTCGCCGCCTTGCGGCGTTACCCAGTTGATATTTTGCGTTGGATCCTTGATATCGCAGGTTTTGCAGTGTACGCAGTTCTGCGCGTTGATCTGCAAGCGCGGCGTGCCAGTGTCATCACGCAGGATTTCATAAACGCCGGCCGGGCAGAAGCGTTGTTCCGGTGCATCGTATTGCGCCAGATTGATGCTGATCGGCACCGCCGCATCCTTCAACTGCAGATGGCAGGGCTGGTCTTCCTCGTGATTGGTGGAAGACAGGAAGACCGAAGACAGGCGATCGAAGGTGATCACGCCATCCGGCTTCGGATAATCGATCTTCGGGCAGTCGGCGGCCGGTTTCAGCTTGGCGTGGTCCGGCTTGCTGTGGTGCAGCGTCCACGGCGCCTTGCCGCGGAAAAGCAGTTGATCGATACCGAACATGATCGAGCCGAGCTTCAGGCCCTTGGCCATCCACGGCTTGAAGTTGCGCGCCTCATGCAGTTCGTCGTACAGCCAGCTGTTGCGGAAGGCTTCCGGGTAGGCGGTCAATTCGTCGTGCTGGCGGCCGGCCTGCAGTGCAGTAAAACAGGCTTCGGCGGCCAACGCGCCGGTCTTGATGGCGCAGTGCGAGCCCTTGATGCGGGCGGCGTTAAGGAAGCCGGCATCGTCGCCGACCAGCACGCCGCCGGGAAAGATGGTGTTTGGCAGCGACTGCAGGCCGCCGGCGGTCAGTGCCCGGGCACCGTAGGAAATGCGCTTGCCGCCGTCGAGGAACTTGCGGATTTCCGGGTGCGTCTTGAAGCGCTGGAATTCTTCATAGGGCGACAGATGCGGATTCTCATAGCCGAGGCCGACGACGAAGCCGACGGCGACCTGATTGTTCTCCAGATGGTAGAGAAACCCGCCACCGTAGGTTGCCGCGTCCATCGGCCAGCCGCCGCTGTGCACGACGAGGCCGGCCTGGTGTTTGTCTGGCTGGACTTCCCACAGTTCCTTGAGGCCGATGCCATAGGTCTGCGGGTCGGCATCGCGGTCGAGGTCGAATTTCTCGATCAGCTGCTTGCCGAGATGGCCGCGGCAGCCTTCGGCGAAAAAGGTGTACTTGCCGAGTAGCTCCATGCCGACCTGGAAGTTCGGGCCTTCGGACCCGTCGTGCAAGCGGCCCATGTCGCCGGTGGCGATGCCCCGGACCGCGCCGTTGTCGTCGAACAGCACTTCGGCGCCAGCGAAGCCGGGGTAAATTTCCACACCTAGCGCCTCGGCCTGCTCACCGAGCCAGCGGCAGACGTTGCCAAGCGAGATGACATAGTTGCCTTCGTTGTGGAAGCACTGCGGCAGCAGCGAATTGGGCAGGCGCGTAGCGCCGGTTTCGGAGAAGATGAAGAAGCGGTCTTCGCAGACCGGCGCATTGAGCGGCGCGCCATCTTCTTTCCAGTTGGGCAGCAACTCGGTCAGCGCGCGCGGATCCATGACGGCACCGGAAAGAATATGGGCGCCGATTTCGGCGCCTTTCTCGATCAGGCAGACGGCGAGTTCGCTGCCTTTTTCCGCCGCCAGTTGCTTGAGCCGGATGGCCGAGGCCAGACCGGCCGGGCCGCCGCCGACGATGACGACGTCGAATTCCATGGCTTCGCGTTGCATGCTGTCTCCTTTGAATTATTGTTGCGCTGTAAACAATACGGTACAGTATGGACAAACATTGATCAACCCCTGCAGACATCTACCAATATGGAACATAAACGCAAGCTTGTGCATGTAACCAGCATGCCGATTCGCTGGGGCGACATGGACGCCTACGGCCACGTCAACAACACCGTCTATTTCCGCTACATGGAGCAGGCGCGGGTAGAGTGGATTGAGGCGCTGGGCGTGCAAGTGCGGCCTGGCGGCGATGGGCCGGTGATCATCAATGCCGGCTGTACTTTCCTGAAGCCGATGAATTACCCGGGCGCTGTCGAAGTCCGTACCTATGTCGATCGCCCCGGGCGCTCCAGCGTGCAGAGCCATGTCGATATGCTTATTGACGGCGAACTGTTCGCCGAGGGCACTGCCAAGATCGTCTGGATGAACACCCAGAGCGGCAAGTCGGTACCGATTCCCGATCGCGTGCGGGCCGTGCTGGAAGCAGAGTAAACTCGCAGCCCATCGTCGCGCTAAAGCCACCACAGCATGGGCAAAAGAAAAATCTGGGAAAAACTGCTCTCGGCCGACCGGCCGGGCGCTGGCAAGGCACCGGGCACGCCGGAACGGACCGCCTTTCAGCAGGATTACGACCGTATCGTCTTCACCTCGGCCTTCCGCCGGCTGAAGGACAAGACGCAGGTTTTTCCTCTATCGAAGAGCGACTACGTCCGCACGCGCCTGACGCACAGCCTGGAAGCCAGCTGCGTCGGCCGTTCGCTGGGCGCCGTCGTCGGTCGCGAGATCATCGCCCGGCACGGCCTGCAGCATGTCGAATCGGGCGATTTCGGGGCCATTGTCGCCGCCGCCTGCCTGGCCCACGACATCGGTAATCCGCCGTTCGGCCATGCCGGAGAAGATGCGATTCGCGAGTGGTTCCGCAGTTCCGGCTTGCTCGAGCGCCATCCGTTCACGCCGGCGCAACGCGCCGACTTCGAGCGCTACGAGGGCAACGCCCAGGGCTTTCGCATCGTCACCCGACTGCAGAACCCGGCCAATCCCGGGCTGCAGCTAACCAGCGCGGTGCTGGCGACATTCACCAAATATCCCCGGCCGTCTGCCCTTGAGGATGAACTGGATGGCAAAAGTGGCAAGAAATTCGGCTTCTTCCAGCAGGATGCTGACGCCTTCGCCGCCGTCGCCAATTCGACCGGCTTGGTCGAGCGCCTTCCGGGCACCGCCTGGCGGCGCCATCCGCTGGCCTTCCTGGTCGAGGTGGCGGACGACACCTGCTACCTGATTGTCGATCTGGAAGATGCTGCCAAGCTCGGCTTCGTCCCTTATCGCGATGCCGAGTGCCTGCTTGGCGAACTGGCCGGCAGCACGGTCAGCGGCGGCCGGCTGGAGCGCCTGCATGACCCGAAGGAGCGCCTCGAATACCTGCGCGCCAAAGCCATCGGCCGGTTGCTGGAAAGCGCTGCAGCGGTGTTTCTGGAAAACGAGGCGGCGATTCTCGATGGTCGCTTCGATGAAGACCTGCTCGACCAATCACCGGTTGCTGTACCGCTGCAGGCGGTTCTGCGGCTGGCCAAGGAAACCATCTACACGGCGCGCCCGGCGCTGGAAATCGAAACCGCCGGTTTCGAAGTACTCGGCGCGCTGCTCGGCCTGTTCACCGGTGCCGTCGAGGCAGGGGCAGGGCATGGCCGGATGACCACGCGTGAGCGTATGTTGCTGCAGCTGCTGCCAGTGCAATTCCTTGGCCATGCTGGCGAGCCTGACGCCGATCCGTATATCCGCTTGCTGCAGATTGCCGATTTCGTCGCCGGGATGACTGATTCCTACGCAGTGGATATGTATCGCAAGCTCAAAGGCTTCGACCTGCCGGCTTGAGCCGGGCAAACGCTCAACAGGCGGCCCGGTAGAGCGTGGCCGTCAGTTCGGGAAAATAGCCGAGCCTGCTGATTTCGATACGTCGGGCTATTTCCAGGGATTCGGCAACTTCTCGTGCTGCTGGAGACTGTTCGAGCAGCACCGGAAAATGCCGGTAGGGATCGAGGAGAACGAACATTTCGCGTAAAACCTTGGCGCACGCCTGATAGTAACCAGCATCGAGGCGAACCTTGGGAGTAATGCCGCAGTCACACGCATCCAGATAAGCCGCCGCACGGATAGCCGAGACGGCGAAGGATTCGATATGGTTGTGAGAGAGTGGGTTCATGATGCGGCTCCTATCTTGACTTGGCTGCAAACTGATCGGCCATGTCCAGATTAACGTCCGGTAGCAGGGAAAGTTGATACGATGGATTACAAATTGTAAGTTTACATAATACAAATTATGCGCGCTTACAGAAGTGCGGCGATGGCGGCACCCTTCAAGGAAAAGCGGCGTTGACCAGGACATGATGTTCCTGCTGATCGTTGATCAAGTGGATGGCGTTGCCCCCTTGTTCGATGCCGTCGAGCGTCAGGTTCCCGACATCGCCCTGAACGATGGTGATCAGGTAATCCGTTTCCTGAAACCGGTAGCGGATGTCGATGCTTGGCCAATCCACTGCCAGGCATGGGGCGAAATGCAGCGTCTCGCCTTCGCGCCGCAGGCCAAGCAAGGACTCGACGATCAGGCGGTACAGCCAGCCGGCCGAACCGGTGTACCAGCTCCAGCCGCCGCGACCGACATGTGGTGGCACGGCGTAAACATCGGCGCTGACGACGTAGGGCTCGACCTTGTAATTTGCTACGCCTGCTTCCGTCAGTGCGTGATTGACCGGATTGATCATGGCCAGCAGTTCCCAGGCGCGGGCGCTGTCGCCCAGTTCGGCGAAGGCCATGGCCGCCCAGATGGCGCCGTGCGTGTATTGCCCACCGTTTTCCCGTACACCGGGGACATAGCCGCGGATGTAGCCGGGATCGAGCTGTGATTTGCTGAACGGCGGATCGAGCAGTTGCACCAGTCCATCCTGCCGCCGCACCAGATGTTCATCAAGCGACTTCATGGCCATTCGAGAACGTTGCGCATCGCCGGCGCCGGAAAGCACTGACCAGCTTTGCGAGATCGAATCGATCTGGCACTCGTCGTTGCTGGCTGAACCGAGTGGCGTGCCGTCATCGAAGTAGGCGCGCCGATACCAGGCGCCGTCCCAGCCCTGCTCCTCAAGGCTCAGGCGGAGTCGGGCGCCCTCCCCTCGGCAAAATTCGGCGAAAGCCGGGTCGCCATGGGCGTCGGCCACTTCGCCAAAACGCCGCAGTACCTCATAGAGGAAAAATCCGAGCCAGACGCTCTCGCCCTTGCCCAGCACGCCGACGCGATTCATGCCATCGTTCCAGTCGCCGGAGCCGATCAGCGGCAATCCATGCACCCCGACACCCAAGCCGTGGCGGATGGCGCGCATGCAATGCTGGTAGAGGCTGGCGACTTCGGCCGAGCGGCCCGGCAGATCGTAATAGGAGTCGTCCTCCGGATTGACCGGGCGCCCTTCAAGTAAAGGAACTGCCACATCGAGCACGGCACTGTCCCCCGTGCAGGTGACATAGCGACATACCGCCAGCGGCAGCCAGAGGTAGTCATCCGAACAATGGGTGCGCACACCGCGCCCGGCGGGCGGATGCCACCAGTGCTGGACATCGCCTTCCTGGAACTGGCGGCTGGCGCAAAGCAGCAGATGCGCGCGGACGAGTTCAGGTTCGGCATGGACCAGCGCCATGACATCCTGCAACTGATCGCGGAAACCGAAGGCGCCGCCGGACTGGTAATAGCCGCTGCGTGCCCAGATGCGACAGGCCAGGGTCTGATAGACCAGCCAGCCGTTGGCCAGCACATTGACCGCCGGATCGGGTGTGCTCACCTGCACCGCGCCGAGTGTTTTCTGCCAGTGCTGGCGTACCGTTTCGAGGGCGTTGCGGGCGGCCATGCCGCCGCGGAAGCGCTGGACGAGCTGGCCGGCGTCGTCGGCATTGAGGCCGACACCCAAACGGAAAACGATCTCCCGCTCCTGGCCATCGGCCAGTTCGAAGGGCACTTGCATGGCCGCGCAGGGATCGAGGCCAAACCCCACTCTTCCGGACAGATGCGCTCGCCGCATCGCCGCCGGGTGGTGCAGGCTGCCGTTGCGTCCGAGAAATTCGATGCGGTCGCCGGTCAGTGTGCGAGCCGGGTCATCGACATCAAAGAAGGCGACGCGCTCGGCGAATTCCGTGCTGTAGGGGTTGCGGGCATAGAGCGCGCCGCTGCCTGCGGCGAGTTCGGTGCCAATATGCATGGCCGATTTGGCCGGTAGATCGCCTAGCACCCATTCGACGTAAGCCGTGGCCGACAGCGTTCGCGAACGGCCCGATTCGTTGCGCACCTTGAGCAGCGAAAACTTGACCGCCGCATCGGTCGCGACGAATACCCAGAGTTCGCTGCTGATACCGGCTGCACGGGTTTCAAAGACGCTGTAACCGAAACCATGGCGGATGACACAGGACAATCCGGCCCCGGCCGGCAAGGGCGTCGGCGACCAGAAGTGCCCGGTTTCCTCATCGCGCAGGTAGATGGCTTCGCCGCCGACATCGCTGACCGGATCGTTGCGCCAGGGAGTCAGGCGGAATTCGTGGGCGTTCTCGCTCCAGGTGTAGGCCATGCCGCTTTCCGAAAGCACCGTGCCGAACTGCGGATTGGCCAGCACGTTGCTCCACGGCGCCGGCGTCGTCTGCCCGGGCGCCAGCGTGATGATGTACTCGCGGCCATCCGGGGAAAAGCCGCCGAGTCCGTTGAAAAATTGTCGATCACGGTGGGCTGCCAGCGCCATGGCCGGAGCTTCCAGACTGTATTGACGACTCAGTTCGAGACGTGGCACCCGGGCCTCGGGCAGACTGCGCAGCTCGAGCTGTTCGGCCAGCATGCCGCGGTAGTCGGTGATGACGACGCGGGCCACCGACTGGAGAAGGATGCGGTCCTCGCCGGAAATCTGCTCGGCCAGCCGGACGAAGATGCCGCCCGGCCGGTCGATGACGCTGGCCTCGATACCCGAGGCGATCAATCCCATGATCTGATCCTGCAGGCGCTGCCGATAACCTGCACGGTCCTCATTCCAGATCACCAGGTCGACGGCCAGGCCTTTCAGCCGCCAATAGGCATGGGCCTGGACCAGTTGACGGACGAGATCGATATTGGCGGCATCGCCGATCTGCAGCAGGACAATCGGCAGATCGCCGGAAATGGCGTAGCCCCAGAGCCCGGACTGGCTACGGCGGTTGCGGGCGAGGACACCGGCATCGGCGCGCAACGAAGCGTTGGCATGGATCACCGAACTGGCCAGTCGGGCATAGAGCTGGGCATCGGCTTCTGTCGCATTGAGCTGGCGCAAGACTACCTGACTATGCGTCCAGGTCAGGTCAAAGACGCGGTCGGCGAGATGGCGGTCCTGGTATTTTTCGATCAGGCAGACGGCCAGTTCGCGGCTCTCGGCGACACCCGAAACCAGGTCGATGGTCACCGACTGCTCCGGCCCCAGCGTCAGCACATGGCGGATGGCGACGATCGGGTCGAGCACCGAGCCATCGGCACCGGACAGCGCCGCCGACTCACTCATCGCCAGCGGATTGGCGGTGGTCCGCGTCCGGCCAACAAAGCGCTGGCGATCGGTTTCGTAGGACACCTCCCCGACGTCCACACCATGCACCGCCATCAGGTGCAGCATCCACGGCGGCCGCTCACCGGGTGAGCGTGCTCGCCGCGAACAGAGGATGGCGCGGCGCTCGTGCAGAATCTCCGTCTGCACGAACAGATTGCTGAATGCCGGATGCAGATCGTCGGTCGCCGGCGGTGCGATCACCACCTCGGCATAGCTGGTGACATCGATCTCGCGGCGCTGCCGTGAGCGGTTGGTGATGCGGATGCGGCGCAGTTCGATATCGTCCTCCGGCGAGACGACGATTTCCGTGTAGGTTTCGAAGCCGGGGTCGCCACTGCCCACCGCATCGTGTCGGCGAAATTCGGCCCGCCCCTCGGAGAAAATTGCCTCGTAGCTGGCGGAGCGCTGCAAGGTCGGCTGGTGGGCATTCGACCAGACCAGCTTGCTGGCCAGGTCGCGGATATAGCAGAAGGTGCCGCGATTGTCGCAGGTGCCGTCCTCACGCCAGCGGGTGACGGCGAGATCGTTCCAGCGGCTGTAGCCGCCGCCGGCATTGGTCACCATGACGTGATAGCGCCCGTTCGACAGCAACTGGACCTCGGGAATCGGCGTATTGGGCGTGGTGAAAACCCGGATCGGCATCTCGGCAGCGAGCGAGGTCTCGCGCACTTCGGAAAGTTGAGCGGTATGTTCAAACAGCGAAGTCGCTTTGGGCACCCGCTCCTGCAGCAGCAGCATTACTGCCTGGAAGCGGCGCTCCGATTCGAAGCGGCGCTGCATCGGCCGATCAAGCAGCAGATAGGCCAGTGCCAGCAGGCTCATGCCCTGATGGTGGGCCATGAAGGAGTGCACCACGACCTTGGTCTGACCGCGCCGCTGGCGGGCGGGCGTGTAGTCGATAGCCTCGAAGAAGCCGAACTTGCCGAGCGCCCCTTCCCCGACCAGGCGTTGCAGGTTCTGGCAAGCCGCCTCCGGGGCCACCATCAGTGCCAGGGCCGAGGCATAGGGAGCAACGACCAGATCATCGGCTAACCCGCGTTTGAGACCGAGGCCGGGTACGCCGAACGCACGGTACTGATAATTCAGATGCAGGTCGACGGTGTTGTAGCCGGATTCCGAAATTCCCCAGGGCACGCCGCGCTGGCTACCGTATTCGATCTGCCGGGCGACCGCCGCCTTGCAGGTCTGGTCGAGCAGCGTGTTGTCGTAGGTCGGCATGACCAGGAGCGGCATCAGATACTCGAACATCGAACCGCTCCACGACAGCAGGGCCGGTTCGCCGCCGGTGCCGGTGAGCAGTCGGCCGAGCGTGAACCAGCTGGCTTGCGGCAATTGCCCCTGAGCGATGGCGACAAAATTGCACAGCCGCGCTTCCGAAGCCAGCAGGTCGTAATAGCTGGTGTCGGCGCGACGCTCGACCACGTTGTAACCGATGGTCAGCAACTGGCGCCCCTTGTCGAAGAGGAAGCTGTACTCCATCTCGGCCATTTGGCCGGCCTCCCGGGCCAGGTCGTCGATCGCCGTCAGCCGGGCGATAGCGAAGGTATTGCCTGCCTCGACCAGTTGGCGCAGGGTAGGCAGGGTGTCGGTCGCCGGGTCGCTGGCAAAACATTCCAGTTCGACCAGCGCTTCGTTGATTTGCCCGGCCAGCGCCTGCGCCCAGTCATTAGCCTCGCTGGCTGCCAGCTTTGGGTCGCGAGCATGCAGGCCGGTAGCGATCTCGATGACCAGCTCGGCCGCGCTCTTGGCCATCAGCTGCAGCGTCAGACGGGCGGCAGCGATGGTGGTCGGCGGCACCGCGATAGCAGTGTCGAGGAGCTTGCCGAAGGCGGCCAGCGGACCTCGGGCGCTCGGTTCGGCACTTTCGGCCAATACGCCGAGGGTGTCGCGCAAGCCTCCATAGAGCCGGAGCGGCAGTATCCGATCGTCGGCCAGCGCATACAAGCCGGCCCGTAAGGTCAGCAGATGGCCGGCCAGATTGCCGCTGTCGACCGTCGATACATAGAGCGGCGACAGCGGCAACAGGGTATGCGTGTCATACCAGTTGTAAAAATGCCCTTGGTGCTGTTCCAGGCCGGCCATGGTGTTCAGCGTCTGCGTCGTCCGTTTGAGCAGCCTTCCGGCCGTCAGGTAGCCGAAGTCGTAGGCCGCCAGATTGGCCAATAGCGCCAGCCCCATATTGGTCGGCGAGGTGCGATGGGCGACCGAAGTGACGCGGTACTCCTGAATGTTGTCGGGTGGCAGCCAGTGATCGTCAGCGCCGACGATGCGCTCGAAGAAGGCCCAGGTCCGCCGCGCCAGGGTATGCAGGAAAAAACCTTGCTCGCTGCTCAGCGTCGCCGGGCGTCGAATCAGCGGCCGGCTGAGCCACCAGGCAAGTACCGGGGATGACAGCCAGAGGAGCAGGATCGGCCCGGCCACGACCAGGGTCAGCGGACTTGCTATGGACAGATGGAGACTCAGGCCGATCGCCATGAGCGGCCCGATCCACATGCTGCGGAAACCGGCGGCCAGACCGCTACGGTCATGCAGTGCCAGTTCGCGATCGACTTCGCTTGATGGATTCCACTCGAGCATTGGCCGCTGGGTGACGAGGACTCGCCAGAGCGTGCGAACGACGGCATCGAGACTGAAAAATGCCGTATAAGGCAGGCAGGCCAGTTCGAAGGCGACCTGCTTGAAATGCCGGACAGCCGAGCCGGCGACGGCGGCCAGATGTTGGCGGAAGAGCATCTCGTCCGGTTTCCTTGCCAGGTCGAGGCCGGCAGCGCACAGCGCCGGGACGAGCAGTATGCCGATGACGGCGGCAGTCCACAGACCGGCCGAGGGGATCACTGTCCAGCCGAGGAGCAGGACCAGCAGTAGCGCTGCCGGAACCAGGCTGCGCCGCAGATTGTCGGTCAGCTTCCATTGCGACAGGGCGGAAAGCGGATTCGGCTGGCGGTGCGCCGCCTCGCCGGCACAGGCACAGGGCACGCGCCGGCGTAGCCAGCCGGCCAGTTGCCAGTCGCCACGGATCCAGCGGTAGCGGCGACTGACGTCGGCGCTGTAACGGACCGGGTAATCCTCGAACAGTTGCACATCGCTCAACAGCCCGGCCCGGGCATAACAGCCTTCGAGCAGATCGTGGCTGAGGATTCGGTTCTTCGGGAAACGCCCGCCCAGCGACTGCTCGAAGGCATCGACGTCGTAGATGCCCTTGCCGATGAAGGAACCTTCGCCGAAGACGTCCTGATAGACATCGGAAATGGCCTGGGTATAGGGATCGATGCCCGGTTCGCCACCATAGAGGCGGGCATAAAGTGAGCGATTGGTTCCGGGCAGGCTGACCGCGACCCGCGGCTGCAGGATGCCGTAGCCCTCGGTGACACGCTGCTTCGCCGGGTCGTAGTGCGGCCGGTTCAGGGGATGGGCCATGGCGCCGACAAACTGGCGTGCCGAATCGCGCGGCAACTGCGTATCGGTGTCCAGCGTGATGACGTAGCGGACACCGAGCAGGTTTGCCGTGTTACCGGCCAGATGCGAGAACCCGTCCGGATTGCCACGCAACAGCGCATTGAGGTCGGCCAGCTTGCCGCGCTTGCGCTCGTAGCCCATCCAGACGTTTTCCTGTGGGTTCCACCGCCGTGGGCGATGAAAGAGGAAGAATATGTTGCCGCGCGTCGACTCTGCTCCGCTGCCGTATTTCGCGTTCAGTTCGTCGATGCGCAAGCGGGCCAGTTCGACCAGGGCATCATCCTCGCCCAGCACCTCCTGCTGGGCATCGCGGAAATCGGTCAGTAGTCCGAAATATAGGCTGGGATCGGGGTTGGCGAGAAAACGGACTTCCAGCGCTTCGACCAGATCTTCGATGCCGGCGGTACTGCTCAGCATGGTCGGGACCACCACCAGCGTTTGCTCGCTGGCCGGAATCCCGGTTGAAAAATCCATCCTCGGCAACGCATGGGCCTTGACCAGCAAGGTGCTCAACCAGTTCACCAGGGCCAGCGCCAGTTGGCTGCTGGCCAGGAGGACGACCAAGGTGATTGTCACCCACTGCCATTCGGCAAATCCGGCCGGCATCCCGATTGTCATCAGGCCGCCGGTGATGAGTAGCGTAATCAGGGCGATGGCCCCGAGATAGATTGGCAAGGGATAGCGGGCCGCCGTCCGGCCGAGGCTTCGACTAAGAGAAAGCCTGACTTCAGCCAGACCTTCAAGCTGCGGCAGGCCCTTGTCGATCAGGTAGTAGCCGACATGCCCAGCCCGCTCGCCGGAAGCAGCATGGGCCAGTTCGACGGCCCGGCGAGCGACTTCGCCTTCGCTCAGACTGCCATGTCGGGCAATTTCTTCGGTGGCGTGGCGGTAGCGGTCACGCGTTGCAAAATCCATGCGGGCATAGGTGTCAGCAGGGTCTTCACGCAGGCACTGTTCAACGACGCTGAGCGTCTCGACAAACTCGGGCCAGTCCATCGCCCCGAGCACCCGCAAACTGCCGATGCTGTTGCTGATTGAAACCTGATCGGCGGCCTGCAACTGGTTTTCTGCCTGGACCAGTTGGGCGATGGTGCGCCCGGATTCGGCCAGATGCTGTTCGATCCAGGTCAGCGGCAAGGCCAGGGCCGGCCCCCTGCCCTGCAGCCGGCGCGCCAATTCGGCGACGAACGAACTGCTCATCGGCGGATTGGAGCGGGCCATGTCAGCGATCACCAGGATCAGGCTTTTCGGATCCTGGTCGGCGGTTTCCGCCATCTGGTCAGCCCACGAATCGGCCAGGTTGCGCTCGTCCCAGCCCAGCGCAATCCGCGCCCCGACGCGCCGGAGATTTTCGATCACCGCCAGACGCAGCATGATCGGGATGGCCCACAGTTCACCCAGTTTCAGGTCGGTGACGGACTGGTAGGCAGCGACGAAGCGCACCAGGGTCTCGGTGTCGAGCCGTCCATCGCCATGGGCGACGGTTTCCTGTGCGATGTCGTAGACCCGCGGCCGGCCGGCCGATTGCCCACTGGCCAGGCGCGGTAGTTCCCGGCTGTAACCTTTGGGCAGGTGGCGTCTGGCCGTCCGGATATGCTCTTCAATCAGGTAAAAGTTGTCGAGCAGCCATTCGCCGGCCGGGGTGATCCGTTGGTTGTCGGCGACGCCGACAGACAATAACCGACAGACCCCGACCAGGATGTTCTCGTTGGCTGCCAGACGTGCCAGCAGCAGATCGGGGGCCGGACCGGAAGCCAGGCGGTGCGAGGCCGCCAGCGCCTTGCCATGCTGAGCCATCTGGTCGGCGCTATACAGTTCGGCTCGCAGCGGTTGCTCCTCCTCGCCTGCGATTCGCGCATTTTTATTGGTGCGAAACTGCGTCTGCAACTGCCGAAGATATTCAGAGAGCTTGTGAACTGCACTCAATTCGGGGAAACCTTTCGCGAAAATATCGTTCAGCGGCGTACGTCGCTCGACGACAGATTTGTTCGTGCCTCACGAAGCGCGTCAATGCCGCTATTCAGCATATGAAAACGGTCTGCCCGGATCGGTGCGCTGGCGCGCATAAGGCCAGGCACCAAGTGGTTGAATAGGGGCGTAGCGCTTGTTCACCGCGTTGCGCTGGCGGCTATGTGCGCTAGCGCACCGAAAATCGACGATTCAACACCTAGGCTCTTCGTCGGATTTGCTTGGCTGTTATCGGTCAAGGCGAATGCCTACCCGCAGAACACCCACACGACACAATGAAGGAGCAATAAATGCTGACAATCAACCCAGAAAAAATTGATGCCATCAAGAGCAATGCCGAAACCGTTATGGCGTTTTCGAACATTGTCTATTCCAGTCTGGAGCGTCTGACCACGCTGAATTTGAAAGTGACGCGCGCTTTGCTTGAAGAAAGCGCCGCGGCTTCAAGCCAGTTGCTTGAAGGCAACGGCTCGGCGAAACCGGCAAAAGCCAGGATGGCGATCCCCGAAGCAGCCACGCAGAACGTCGTGGCCTACCTTCAGGATGTCCAGGATCTGACCACGGAAACCCAGCAGGAACTTACCCAGCTGACGACTACATTTCTTGCGGCACAAGGCAAGGCTGCAAACTCAACTGCCTGGGTCAAGGGATTGGAGGCATTCAAAAACCTCGGACAGCAAGTCAGTTCGATTGCCGAAACCAACCTAAACGCAGTGGGCGACATAACCTCCAGAGTCTCGGCTTCGTCAGCGGCGAAACGCACCTGACGCATACGCCTCGCCACACACTCTCTGCGGCGGGGCGCCAAGTCAGATTTGCTGGCGCTTAGCGCAGTCCGAAAAAGGACAACACGGCAATGATGACGACGACCAGACCGACGATGTAGATGACGCTGTTCATGATTTTCCCCTTTGCGTGGATTAGGCCGGCCCCCAGGGTATCGAAACGATTCGCGGGATGCCGGCCATCACCTTAGCAGGGACGCACTCCGCCTTCGGTGCGCCAACGAACACAACTCGCTGCGCGCACGATTGCTGAACTGTGGGTAGCACTAGCCGATCTTTCAGTAGGCGAGGACCGAGTGGACCAGAGGGGGTGACGACGCCAATGGGTGCATGTCGGCCAGGATTGCCCGATAGGCCTCGGCAAAAAGCAGCAGCCCGTCGAGTTGCAGGCTTTCTCCGACCTCGGACAGATCGATGCCCAGTCCGGCGAGTGCAGCGATCTGAGCCTGCGCCTTGTCGATGTCTTCCGTCAGGCGGGCCCGTACCTTGCCATGCTGGCGAAAGGCGGCCAGGGTCGCATCCGGCAACGTGTTGATCGTTTCCGGACCGATCAGTGGTTCGACATAGAGCAGGTCGCTGTAAGCCGGATTCTTTGTGCCGGTACTGGCCCAGAGCGGAGTCTGGCGGCGCACAGACGCCAGCCGCAGCATGCTGAAGGCATCACCAGCAAAGAGTTCCAGATAACGCTGATGGCACGCTTTCGCAACGGCCACGCCAGTTTCGCCCATCAGCGCTGTGGCAGCGGGCGTGCCGATTGCCGCCAGCCGCTTGTCCACCAGGGTGTCGATGCGGCTGAGGAAAATGCTGGCCACCGAGCGTATCTGTCGGGCATGGCCGCCACTCTCGACCCAGCGCAAAGCCCCGCGCAGATAGGCCTGGGCGACGGCCTCGTACTGGGCCAGCGAAAAGATCAGGGTGACGTTGACGCAAATTCCGGCGGCGGTCAGGTTCTCGAAGGCCGCCACCCCGGCCCGTGTGCCCGGCACCTTGATCAGCAGGTTGTCGCGCTCCACGGCGGCGACCAATCGCCGTGCCGCGGCCTCGGTCGCCTTCGTGTCGTGCGCCAGTTCCGGTGAAACTTCCAGGCTGACATAGCCAAATTCACCGGCACTGGCGACATAGTCCGGCCACAGCATGTCGCAGGCGGCCTGGATGTCGGGAATGACCAGGGCTTCGTAAATCGCTTCGGCGCCGAGATCATCAGCCCGCAGGCGGGCGAGGTCGTCGGCATAGTAGGGACTGCTGGCAATGGCTTTGCGGAAGATGGCGGGATTCGAGGTCACGCCATCGATGCCATCCTCGCCGATCAAGCGCAACAGTTCGCCTTCGCGCAATAGCGTGCGCGAAAGATTGTCGAGCCAGATGTGCTGGCCCAGCGCTTTCAGCGCCAACAGTGGGTGTGGTTTCATGTTTTGGCCTCCGGCCATTTCCAATCACGAATTTCCGGCATGTCTTCGCCGTGTTCGTGGATGTATTGGGTGTGTTGGTTGAGTTTGTCGCGCATCTGTTGCTTGATGTGAGCGGCCCGCGCCTGCAGCCTGGGCACCTGCTTGGCCACATCCATGACCAGATTGAAACGGTCGAGATGGTTGAGTACCACCATGTCGAACGGTGTCGTCGTCGTCCCCTCCTCCTTGTAACCACGGACGTGCAGATGGCTGTGGTTGCTGCGCCGGTAGGTCAGACGGTGAATCAGCCACGGGTAGCCGTGGTAAGCGAAGAGGATGGGTGTGCCCGAGCGGAACAAGGAGATGAATTCGGTATCCGACAGGCCGTGCGGGTGTTCTTCCCGCGGCTGCAGGGTCATCAGGTTGACGACGTTGATGAAGCGGATTTTCAGGTCGGGGACGAGCTGGCGCAGGATGTCGATGGCCGCCAGCATTTCCAGCGTCGGCACGTCGCCGGCCGCGGCCAGGACGATATCCGGCTCGCCGTCCTGGTCGCTGCAGGCCCATTCCCACATGCCGATGCCGGCACTGGCGTGGTTGATCGCCGCTGACATATCCAGCCATTGCCGTTCCGGTTGCTTGCCGGCGACGATGACATTGACCAGATTGCGGCTCTTCAGGCATTCGTCAGTGACGTACAGCAGGGTGTTGGCATCGGGCGGCAGATAGACGCGGATGATGTCGGCCTTCTTGTTCACCACGTGATCGATGAAGCCCGGGTCCTGGTGCGAGAAGCCGTTGTGATCCTGGCGCCAGACGTGCGAGGTGAGCAGGATGTTGAGCGAGGCGATCGGCCGGCGCCAGGGAATCTCGCCGCAGACCTTGAGCCACTTGGCGTGCTGGTTGAACATCGAGTCGATGATGTGGATAAACGCCTCGTAGCAGGAAAACAGGCCATGCCGGCCGGTCAGCAGGTAGCCTTCGAGCCAGCCCTCGCAGGCGTGCTCGGACAGTATCTCCATGACCCGGCCATCGGCCGCCAGATGATCGTCATCGGCCTGCAGATCGGCCATCCAGGTGCGGTCGGTGACCTCGAACAAGGCGCCGAGGCGGTTGGAAGCGGTTTCATCGGGCCCGAAGACGCGGAAATTGTGCGAGTTCTTCTGCATCACATCGCGCAGGAAGAAACCCATCGAGCGGGTAGACTCGGCCCGCTTGCTGCCGGGGCTGGGCACGTCCACGGCGTAGTCGCGAAAATCGGGCAGCCGCAGGTCATGCAGCAGAGCGCCGCCGTTGGCATGCGGATTGGCCCCCATACGCCGTTCGCCAGTAGGCGCCAGCGCTGCCAATTCGGCGTTCAGCCGTCCCTCGGCATCAAATAGTTCACGCGGGAAGTAAGACTGCAGCCAATCCTCGAGCAGATGTACGTGTTCCGGATTGTCCATGTCGCTGAATGGCACTTGGTGCGAGCGCCAGTTGCCTTCGCTCTTCTTGCCGTCGACCTCTTTCGGCCCGGTCCACCCCTTGGGCGAACGCAGGACGATCATCGGCCAGCGCGGGCGAATCGTTTCACCGCCCTGGCGGGCCCGTTGCTGGATGTCAAGAATCTCGTCGAGGGCCAGGTCAACCGCCGCCGCCATCAATTGGTGCATGACATCCGGCTCGTCGCCTTCAACGAAAATCGGCTTGTAGCCATAGCCGACGAACAGGCATTCCAGTTCGCTGTGGCTGATCCGCGCCAGCACGGCCGGATTGGCGATCTTGTAGCCGTTGAGATGGAGGATCGGCAACACCGCGCCATCCGTTTTCGGATTCAGGAATTTGTTGGAATGCCAGGACGTGGCCAGCGGCCCGGTCTCGGCTTCGCCATCGCCGACGACGCAGCAGGCGATCAGGTCGGGGTTGTCAAAGACCGCACCGTAAGCATGGAACAGGGCATAGCCCAGTTCGCCACCCTCGTGAATGGAGCCCGGCGTTTCCGGCGCGGCGTGGCTGGGAATACCGCCGGGAAAGGAGAACTGGCGGAACAGCCGGCGCATGCCCTCCTCGTCCTGCGAAATGTCGGGATAGAGCTCGCTGTAGCTGCCTTCCAGCCAGGTGTTGGCGACCACCGCCGGGCCGCCGTGGCCTGGGCCGGCAATGTAGATCATGCTCAGGTCGCGCGCCTTGATGACGCGATTCATATGCACGTAGATGAAGTTCAGGCCGGGCGTCGTGCCCCAGTGGCCGAGCAGGCGCGGCTTGATGTGTGCGCGCAGCAGCGGCTGCCTGAGCAGTGGATTGTCGAGCAGGTAGATCTGTCCGACCGACAGGTAGTTCGCGGCGCGCCACCAAGCATCCATCCGTTGATGTTCGTCGGCGGCAAGTACGGTTTCAGTCGAAGACATTGGCAGCTCCCCAAATCATCATGCAGAGGATGCCTGTCGCCAGTGCTGGATTCTGTTCGTTGGCACACATACCGGATGCGGTGAGCGATGTGCAAGAACCGGCAAATTTATGTGCGGCAAGGCACAGACTTGCTGCGGCGGAATGCGTAGCCTTTGATCAACGGCAACTGGTGCAGCGGAGACAAGTTGCCCGTGTGAGGCGGATGATTCCCGCTTTCAAGGAGCTTTCATGAAAAAACCGGACCACTATGCCACCCTGAACGTCGACAGATGCGCTACCTGCGCCGAGATCAAGCGGGCTTACCGAATTCTCGCCCAACGCTTTCATCCGGATGTAACTGAGGACTCTGACGGCGAGCGCAAATTCAAGGATGTCTCGATTGCCTACCGGGCGCTCAAGCAGCCTGAATCGCGGAATGTCTACGACCGCCAGATCAACAATATCTGCGCTGGTGCCAAAAGGAGCCCGATTCCGGCTACTGCTCCCCGGGGGAGCCTGTTCGATTTCGGCTTTATTCTTTGGCGCTATTGGCCCTGGTTCTGGGCGATCGACGGGAGCAATGGCGGCAAGTATCCGTTCCGCCGATAAGTCAGGATGGGTAACGCACCATCGCCCGTTTGCTAGAAGGACAAGAAAAGCCCCGGTTAACGATTAGCCGGTTGATAATCCGCCACCGGCTGCGAATGCTGAAGCGCGAGATGTTGCGCCAAACCCCGATCGATTTCATCATGAACCAGACACTGACCGTATCCAGCGACGTGAAAGTACTCGCCTATCTACTGTTGCTCGCCATCCTCACGCTCATTACGTGGAAATACCCATTCCTGTTCGAACTGCCGATTCTCGGTGCGATCGGCGCTGCTTACTGGCTGTTCTTCCGCAATACCGAGACGGCGCATGACGAGCGGGCCGAGTGAGCCGCCAGCGATTTCCGCACAGTTACCGAAAATCCTCGTCAGCAGAGAACCCGGACAGCTTACTGTTGTCATTGGATAGTGGCAGGCTGGCAAGCGCATTGCTGCTTTTGCGGTGGTCGCTGCCACATTGCCTTCACGACAACAAACTACGATAAACGCCGTGATCTCGGACGACAGAAAAGCCTACCTGCTGAATCCGGCGAGACTTCGCCGCCACCTGCCCTGGTTGCCGTTCCTGCTCGGCATTGTGCTGATCGGTGCCCTGCTGGTGTTCGACGAGATCGGCAACTCCCGGCTGCAGGCCTTCTATCTGGCGCGCTACGCCGCCGAACTGAATTATCACGTGGTGGATGGTGCCAGTGAGTCCATCCGCTTTCCGACGCACGGCCCGTTCGACCAGCGCCTCGGTTACAGCGCATTGCCGCGCCTCAGCGAACGCCTGACCGCCCAGGGCTACCGCCTGACCCATCAAGCGCAACACCCGGAAACACTGATGGACTATACCGGCCGCGGTTATTTCCCGCCTTACCGGGAAAAGACCTCGGCCGGTCTGACGGTCACCGATTGTCGGGACGAAAGGCTGTACGGCTTTCGCTACCCCTTTCGCGGCTACGACAATTTTGCCGCCGTGCCACCGCGCGTTGCGCAGGCACTGATGTTCATCGAAAACCGCGATCTACTCGACGAATTGCGACCTACGCGCAATCCGGCCGTCGACTGGGTCCGCTTTGGCCGGGCCATCCTGGGACGCATCGGGCGGATGGTCAACGACGATTTCGATGCGCCGGGCGGCAGCACGCTGGCCACGCAGATCGAGAAATTCCGCCACTCACCGGATGGCATTACCGCCGATGCCGAGGAAAAGTTTGGGCAGATGATCTCGGCCAGCGTCCGCGCCTACCGCGATGGCGAACAGACCCTGCCGGCACGTCGGCAGATCCTGGTCGATTACCTGAATACCGTACCGCTCTCAGCGGCCCCTCGGCACGGCGAGGTCAATGGCCTGGGCGACGGACTGTGGGTCTGGTTCGCCGCCGATTTCAGCCGGGTTAACGAATTGCTCGCCGCGACCGATGCCAGTGGTCCGCAACTGGCCGAGCAGGGACGCGCCCTGCATCAGGTTGTGGCGCTGATGATCGCCCACCGGCGGCCGTCCTACTATCTCTGGCCGAGTGGGCGCGACGCCCTCGCCCGCCTCGCCGAGGGCTATCTCCGCTTGCTCGCCGAGAACGGCGTGATCAGTACGGCGCTGCGCGATGCGGCGCTCGCCGAGCCGCTGCGCTTCCGCGACATGGCCAAAGACCCGCCCCTGCTGCCGGCCGATGTCGGCAAGGGGGCAGTCGCCATCCGCAATCGCCTGGCCGGCATGCTCGATACTTCCCTGTATCAGCTCGACCGCTACGATGTTGACGTCTCGACAACGCTCGACGGCGAATTGCAGCACCAGGTGAGCAGCTATCTGGGCAAGCTCGATGATCCGGCTTTTGCCCGCGCCCAGAGCCTGATCGGCTCCCGCATGCTGCATCCGTCTACGCTCGGTGCGGTGCGCTACAGCTTCAACCTGGTCGAGCAGACGCCCACCGGCAACCGGGTCCGAGTGCAGACTGATACTACCGACCAGCCGCTCGACATCAACGAAGGCAGCAAACTCGAACTCGGTTCGACAGCCAAGCTGCGCGTGCTGGCCACCTATCTGGAAATCGTCGCCGAGCTGCACCAACGCTACGCCGCGGAGGCCCCGGAAGCACTGCGCAAGTTGCCGGTCGACCTGCGCGACCAGCTGACCAGCTGGGCCGTCAGCTATCTGGCCAGCGCCGAGGACAGAAGCCTGCCGGTGATGCTGCAGGCGGCGCTGGCACGCCGTTACTCGGCGAGCCCGGGCGAAGCCTTCTTTACCGGCGGAGGCGTCCATCGCTTCAATAATTTCCGCCGCGAAGACAATGACCGTGTAATCACTGTGCGCCAGGCGCTGCAGGCCTCGATCAACCTGGTCTTCGTTCGCCTGATGCGCGACGTGGTGCGCTACACCATGTACCAGGTGCCGGGCAGCTCCGCTCAGTTGGTCGAGCGCCAGGACGATCCGCGCCGGCAGGAATACCTGGCCCGCTTTGCCGACCGCGAGGGGCAGGTCTTCCTGCGCCGCTTCTGGCACAAGTATCAGGGTAAGACGGCCAGCGAGATCCGCGACGATTTCCTGCACGGCCTGCGTCCAGGCGCCGGCCGACTGGCGGCGGTCTTCCGCTATCTGGAGCCCCAAGCGCCGGTTGAGGATCTCGGCACCTTCCTCGCTCAACGCCTGGAAGGCAGCAGGCAGACCGACGCGCAACTGGTCCGCCTGTACGAACGCAATGGCCCGGAAGTCTTCGACCTGCCGGATCGCGGCTATGTTGCCCGCGTGCATCCGCTGGAACTGTGGCTGGTTGCCTATCTGAGCAAACATCCGCAGGCCACCTGGAGCGAGGTCGTCAAGGCCAGCGTCGAAGAGCGGCAGGCCGTCTATCGCTGGCTGTTCAACAGCCGCTTCAAGGGCGCCCAGGATTCGCGCATCCACACCATGCTGGAAGTCGAAGCCTTCCTCGACATCCATCGCCGCTGGGCCCGCCTTGGCTATCCCTTCGGCCACCTGGTGCCCTCGCTGGCCACCGCCCTCGGTAGTTCGGGCGACCGGCCGGCGGCCCTGGCCGAGTTGATGGGCATCATCGAGAACAATGGCGTGCGCCTGCCGACGCGACGCCTTGAGTCGCTGGCCTTCGCCACCGGCACACCATACGAGACGCACTTCGAGGCAGCGCCGGGCGAAGGCGAGCGGGTGATGCAGCCGGAGGTTGCCAACGCGCTGCGCGATGCGCTTTCCGAAGTCGTCGAAGGCGGTACTGCCGGGCGCCTGTCCGGTGCCTTCAAGCTGGCCGACGGCACACTGCTTGAAGTCGGCGGCAAGACCGGTACCGGCGACAACCGCATCGTCATCGGCCGCGGCAATGCCCGCGGTGTGGCGCTGAACCGCACCGCCACCTTCGTTTTCTATCTCGGGCCACGCCACTTCGGCACGCTGACCGCCTACGTCATCGGCCCCGATGCGGCGCGCTATCGATTCACCTCGGCCTTGCCGGTGCAGATCCTCAAATCGATGGGGCCGCTCCTACTTCCAACGCTGGAGCCGTATGCCCCGGCCCGTTGTCAGGACTAATCAGCGTTGCTCGAACCCAGCGCGGCGCGCAGCAGTGCGATGAAGGCGCTGGTCCGCGCCGGCAACAGGTGGCGGCCGGGCGTGATGCACCACAGGGTGACGGTCGGCAGATGCCAATCAGGCAGCACGCGGAGCAGCGCGCCCTGCCCGAGCCAGGGTTCGGCGAAGCGTTCAGTCAGGCCGGCGATGCCCATCCCGTGACGCGCCAGATCGCGTTGCAGGCCGGGCGAATTGGCAGCCAGTGGACCATTCGGCAGGCCTTCCCAGACCTCGTTGCCGCGGCTCAGGTGCCAGGGAATGGGTTCGCCGTTGCCGCCGATCAGGCGTAGGCCGACGTGAGCGAGCAGTTCTTCGGGGTGGGTCGGCACACCGTAACGTTGCAGGTAGGCCGGGCTGGCATAGAGCCCATTCGGCATGTCGCACAGCTTGCGGGCAACCAGCGTGGCATCGTCGGACAGGCGGGCAGCGGCGCGCACGGCGAGGTCGAAGCGCTCGGCCAGCAGGTCGACGCGGCGCGGCGAGAGATCAAGTTCGAGGCGCACTTCCGGATAGCTGGCGGCGTATTGCAGCAGCAGCGGCGTCAGGTCCAGTTCGCCGAAATCCGGCGGCAGCGCCACGCGCAGCACGCCGCGCGGCGTGTCCTGGCGGTATTGCGCCAGCGCGCTCGCCGCCTCCGTTTCCTCGAGCAGGCGGCGACCGTGGTCAAGAATCCGCTCGCCAAACTCGGTAATGCTCAGGCGGCGCGTACTGCGCGTCAGCAGGCGCTCGCCGAGCCGGTTTTCCAGTGCCGTGATGCGCCGCGACAGCGTCGATTTGGGTAGGCCGGTACGTTCTGCCGCCTTGGAAAAACTGCCTTCGTTCATGACGTGGGCGAAGAGGATCAGGTCGTTGGCGTCAAGGCTCATGCGTCGCTCAATTGTTGCAATATTGGAACAATAATACCCATTTCAGCGGCTTCAGGTGCCATCGTTGCGACAATAGAATGGGCTCCATGGTAACGGCAGTTGCCGACCTTGCAACCCACCCTTGGAGAACAACATGAAAATCCTGCAAATCAACGCCAGTGCCCGTTCCGCCGGCGCCAATTCGACCCGCCTGGCCGACGCCATCACCGCCCGCCTGCTGGCGCAGAACCCGCAAGCCACGTTTGAGCTCCGTGACCTCGCCGCCAACCCGCACCCGGTACTCGACGAACCGGCGCTCGGCGCCCTGTTCACCCCGGCCGAGCAGCGTACGCCGGAGCAGGCGGCCCGCGTCGCCCTCGACGATGCGCTGATCGCCCAGCTGCAGTCGGTCGACGCCATCGTCCTTGGCGTGCCGATGTACAACTTCGGCGTGCCGGTGCAACTGAAAACCTGGATCGATGCCATCGCCCGTGCCGGCGTCACCTTCCGCTATACCGCCAACGGCCCGGAAGGCCTGCTTAAGGGCAAGAAGGTCTATGTCGCCCTGGCCCGCGGCGGTCTCTACCGCAATACCCCGGCCGATTCGCAGACACCGTACCTGAAGAGCGTGCTGGCCTTCCTCGGCATGACCGACGTTGAATTCATCTTCGCCGAAGGCCTGGCCATGGGTGCCGAGTCGGCAGCCAGCGCGTTCGCCGAGGCCGAGGCACGTCTCGACGAAATCTTTGCCTAACCAAGAGACAAGCCGGGCGGCTGCCGCCCGGCAACCAGGAGAACCGTCATGAGCCTTCATTCCACCGCCAACGCTTTGCCGCTGCGCGCCGTCGAACGTCTCGTCCAGGGCATTGCCACCTCGGATGGCGCCGGCGTCCGCCTGACCCGCGTGCTGACGCAGAACCTGCAACGCCGGCTCGATCCTTTCCTGATGCTCGACGCGTTCCGCAACGAGAATCCGGACGACTACATCGGCGGCTTCCCCGACCATCCGCACCGCGGCTTCGAGACCGTCTCCTATATGATCGCCGGCCGCATGCGCCATCACGACAGCGCCGGCAACGCCGGCCTGCTCGGGCCGGGCGGCGTGCAGTGGATGACCGCTGGCAGCGGCCTGATCCATTCCGAACTGCCGGAACAGGAGGCCGGGCTGATGGAAGGCTTCCAGTTGTGGCTCAACCTGCCGGCGCGCGACAAGATGATCGCCCCGAACTACCGCGACATCCCGAGTGAGGCGATTCCCGAATTCACCACCGCCGAGGGCGTGCGCGTGCGTGTCATAGCCGGCGAGAGCCGGGGCGTCGTCGGCGCCGTCCAGCGTCCAGATACCGCGCCGCTCTACCTAGACCTGCATCTGCCGGCCGGCAGCCAATTCGTGCAAGCGATCCCGACTGGCCACAATGCCTTCGCCTACACCTACCGTGGCCGTGTCGACATCGCTGGCAGCGAGGTTGCCGACCGGCAGATGGCCATTCTTGCCAACGACGGTGGGGAAGCGGTGCACATCACCGCCGGGGAAGCGTCACGCGTCCTGCTCATCGCCGGCCGACCGCTGGGTGAGCCGATCGCCCAGTACGGTCCCTTCGTCATGAACACCGGCGAAGAGATCCAGCAGACCCTGCGCGACTACCAGGCCGGCCTGTTCGAAGCCGCCGTCGTGCAGGCCCGGTGAACCAACTTGCCACCACGGGGTCGTAAGCGGGCAGCCTCCCGCGACGACCCTGCCAGGACAAACCCATGGACCTCGCCCAGATCACCGATTCCCTGCAGCGCGATGCGGTCTGGGTCGTCTTTCTCAACGTCCTGGCGCAGCAGGCCGGCCTACCGGTGCCGGCGGTGCCGACCCTGCTGCTCGCTGGCAGCCTGGCGCTCTCCTCCACCCAGCTCGGCCAGATGCTGGCCGCCGCCATTGTCGCTTCGGTGATCGCCGACTGGCTCTGGTACATGGCCGGGCGGGCCTACGGCTACCGGGTGCTGGCCGGGCTGTGCCGGCTGTCGATCAACCCAGGTTCCTGCGTCAGCCAGACCGAAAGCCGCTTCGTCCGCTGGGGCCTCGGATCGCTGGTCGTCGCCAAGTTCGTGCCCGGTTTTTCCACCGTCGCCCCGCCGATCGCCGGCGCCCTGCGCATGACACTGCCCAGCTTCGTCATCGCCGCTGCCGCTGGCGCCGCCCTGTGGGCTGGTCTCGCCCTCGGCGCCGGCTGGCTGCTGCGCGACGAAGTAAATCAGGCCATCGGCGTCCTCGACCGCCATGCCGGCAGCGCGCTGCTCGCCGTGGCCATCGTCTTCGCCGTCTGGCTAGGCTGGAAACTGTGGCAGAAATACCGCTTCCGCCAGTTGGCGGCGCTGCCGCACATCACGCCGGCCGAGCTGCTGGCGGCGATGGAAACGCCGCACCCACCGCTCGTCCTCGACCTGCGCGGTCACGCCATGGTGGCCGAAACCGGCCCCCTGCCCGGTGCAACCATCACCGACCCGGACACGCTGTTCGACGTCGTCGGCAACTGGCCCAGGCAACAGCCTATCGTCACCCTGTGCAATTGCCCGGAAGACGCCAGCGCCATCCAGGCGGCGCACCGCCTGCTCAAGGCCGGCTACCTGTCGGCCCGGCCGCTGCGCGGCGGCTATACGGCCTGGCGGGCAGCCACCACTACGGAGGAGAACTGATGACCACCATCCAGCGTATCGCCGGACGCCTATCCGACATTGGCGAAGGCATGACCGTGCTGCGCGCCCTGCCCACCCGCCAGCGGCGGATGGTCGGCGCCTGGTGCTTCCTCGACCATCTCGGGCCGCTGCAGTTTGCGCCCGGTCAGGGCCTGCATGTCGGCGCCCATCCGCACACCGCCCTGCAAACCTTCACCTGGCTGATCGAAGGCGAAGTGCTCCACCGTGACAGCCTGGGTAGTGAACAAATGATCCGCCCCGGCCAGGTGAACCTGATGACGGCCGGCCACGGCGTTGTCCATACCGAGGATTCGCCAGCCGACGGTCAGCGCCTGCATGCGGCGCAACTGTGGATCGCCCTGCCGCCGGCCGCCGCCGATTGCCCGCCGGCCTTCGAACACTTTCCCGATCTGCCGCGTTGGGATGAGGGCGGCTGCGTCATCACCCTGCTCGCTGGCAGTTTCGCCGGACGGACGATGCCGGCCCATTTCCATACGCCGCTGGTCGGCCTCGACATCCGCAGCCCGGCGGGCGCCCGCTGCACACTGCCGCTCGACCCCGGCTTCGAATACGGCATCCTCCTGCTCGAAGGCGAGATGCGCCTCGACGAAGAGCGCTTCGTTGCCGAAGAATTCGCCTATCTGGGCAGCGGCACCGGCAGCATCGCCCTCGATCTAGCCGCCGGCAGCCGCCTGTTGCTCCTCGGCGGCGAACCGTTCGGCGAACCCGTGCTTATGTGGTGGAACTTCGTCGGCCACGACCGGCCGGCAATTATCGCGGCGCAGCGCGAATGGGAGGCCGGTAGCCCGCGTTTCGGGTCGGTCGCCGGCGACGGCGGCCGCCGCCTCGTCGCCCCACCTATGCCCTGGAGCGCGGCGGAGCGACGGGAGGAAGGATGAGCGGGATGCGCCGGCTAATCCTGCCGGCAGTGATCGGCGCCCTGCTCGCCGGTCCGCTCGCCGCCGCCACCGAATGCGCCAGCCAGCCCCATCCGCTGGACGAGGAGAAGCTGACGCTCGGGCCTAATCATCACCCGATGGGGCGCCCGCTACCGTCAACCGAGAACTTCCATCAGCCGAACCGCTGCGTCGGCAACATCTGGTTCTTCGACGAAAACGCCAACGATCGGCCGGACGCCGGCGAGATCCGCGTCTTTGGCAGCAACCGGCAGGTCGACTGCGGCTCTTGCCACGGCGAGTCCCCGGACAGCAAGTCGGCGACCTCGGCCGGCGTCTTCCTGCGCCAGGACGTGCAGCACCTCTGCCTGGTCTGCCACAGCCTTTAGGCGGTCAGTCGGTCCCCGGCTATTGGTCGATCGCCGCCTGTTCCTCGATATTTTGCCGTTCGACTTCGGTACGGATCGTATTGCTGCCGGAACGGGCCGTGAAGCTGCATTCGCCGCTGCCGTGATCGACGCCGCCGAGCAGCGGACAGGCGCCGAACAATTCGCTGACCCAGTCGACGAAAGCGCGGACCTTGGGCGACAGGTGGCGATTCTGCATGTAGGCGACCGACATCGGCATCGGCGCCGACGACAGCTGCGGCAGCACCTCGACCAGAGCGCCCGATTCGAGATGCGGCAGGACCATGAAGCGGGCCGGCTGGATCAGCCCGAAGCCCTGCAGGCCGCAGGCGACGTAGGCTTCGCTGTCGTTAACCGAGATGTTGCCGCGCATCGTCACCGGTTTGGTCTGGCCATCGACGACGAAATCCCAGTCGAAGTTGCGGCCGGTGCGGCTGGAGAAGTACTGCACGGCGACGTGCTGCGCCAGGTCGTCGATGCTGGTCGGCACGCCGTAGCGTTCAAGGTAGCCCGGCGTCGCGCAAGTGATCATCTTCAGCGTGCCGATCCGCCGGGCGACCAGCGTCGAGTCCTGCAATTCACCGACGCGGATCACGCAATCGACGGCTTCGCGCACCAGATCGACGGCGCGGTCGCCCATGCCGATGTGCAGTTCGACTTCCGGATAGCGGGCATGGAACTCGCACAGGCGGGGGATCAAGATCAGCCGGCCGATCGGCGCCGGCACGTCGATGCGCAACCGTCCCTTCGGCCGATGCGCGACGTCGCGAAATGACGACTCGGTCTCCTCGATTTCACCCAGGATGCGCGCGCAGTGCTCATAGTAAGCGGCGCCGTCCGGCGTCAGACTGATCCGCCGCGTGGTGCGGTTGAGCAGGCGCACCCGCAGCAGCGCTTCGAGATTCTGGATGATCGTCGTCACCGTCGCCCGCGGCAGGCCCAGCAGGTCGGCAGCGCCGGTGAAACTGTTGGCATCCACGACCCGCGTGAACACCTGCATGGCTTGAAAGCGGTCCATCGCTGACCTTCCTGGATGATGGTGATTGTTTGTTCGTGCTGAATAGTATTGTCTAAATGCGCATATTTATCCACTCAGACACAACAACGACAATGCATCCATCCCAACTTTCGGCAGCCCCGCTGCCGGCACCGATCACCGGCTACGACCGGCTGCCCAAGGAGGCTGAAGCGATAAAAAGAAGTCCTTGACCTTCCCACAATGGCAAGGACGAAGCTGCAGTCACCCCCTTCCCATGAGCTGGAAAAAGACTGCAAAAACCATCCGCCCAATCATCGGCATGAGTCGCGCTACCAGCGCCGCCGCACTGCCGCAGCCGACAGCCGCATCCCATTTGATCCCAGAGAGAAAACACCATGCCCCACCGTAAAACGCGCTTTGTCCTCGCCGCCGCCATCGCCGGTCTGTTCGCTGCCGGCGGCGGTCTCGCCATTTATCACGGTCAGGCCGGCGCCGCTCCGGCGGCCATGGCGCCGAGCGCAGCCACTGTCGATGTCGCCGAAGTCGCCAGCCGCGCCGTCACCGAGTGGCAGCAATATTCCGGCCGTCTCGAAGCGGTCGAGCGGGTCGAGATCCACCCGCAGGTCTCTGGCATCCTGACCGCCGTACATTTCAAGGACGGCAGCCTGGTCAGGAAGGGAGAGCTGCTGTTCACCATCGACCCGCGCCCATTCGCTGCCGAAGTCGCCCGCGCCGAGGCCCAGCTCGCCGCAATGGAGGCCCGCGTTGCCTACACCGCCAGCGACCTGGCGCGCGGCGAGCGGCTGTTGGCCGAAAACGCCATTGCCCGCCGCGATTTCGACGAGAAGCAGAACGCTGCCCGCGAGGCCAAGGCCAACCTGCAGGCGGCGAGAGCGGCGCTCAAGGTGGCCCAGCTCAATCTCGACTACACCCGCATCACCGCGCCGATCGCCGGCCGCGTCTCGCGCGCCGAAGTTACCGTCGGCAATCTGGTCGCGCCCGACAGCGGCCCGGTCCTGACCTCGCTGGTCTCGGCCGACCGCATCTACGCCGCCTTCGATGTCGACGAGCAGAGCTACCTGAAGGTGGTCAACGGCGCCCAGGGCCAGGCCCTGCCGGTCGATGTCGGCCTTGCCGACGAGGACGGCTACTCGCTGCAGGGGCGCCTCAGTTCGGTCGATAATCGCCTCGACAGCAGTTCCGGCACCATCCGCCTGCGCGCCCTGGTCGACAATCCGGACGGCCGCCTGCTGCCCGGCCTCTACGCCCGCGTCCGCCTCGGCGGCGCCAGCCAGCGCCAGGTCCTGCTGATCGACGAAAAGGCCGTCGGCACGGACCAGGCCAAGCGCTTCGTGCTGGTCGTCGGCGACAACAACCAGACGGCCTACCGGGAAGTGCAGCTGGGTAGCGTCCAGGAAGGCCTGCGCATTGTCGAAAGCGGCCTCAAGGCCGGCGAGCGCATCGTCGTCAACGGCCTGCAGCGGGTGCGTCCAGGCGACCCGGTGACCCCCAACTCCGTCCCGATGGGCGGCGCCGCAGCCGCGGCTGACAAGAGCTGAGGCCTCATTACCATGAACATCTCCAAATTCTTCATCGACCGGCCGATCTTCGCCAGCGTCCTGTCCGTACTGTTGCTGCTCGGCGGCATGCTGTCATTGTTCCAGCTGCCGATCTCGGAATATCCGGAAGTCGTGCCGCCGTCGGTGGTGGTACGCGCCCAGTACCCCGGCGCCAACCCCAAGGTGATCGCCGAAACCGTGGCCTCGCCACTGGAAGAGTCGATCAACGGCGTCGAGAACATGCTCTACATGCAGTCGCAGGCCAACAGCGACGGCAACCTGACGGTGACGGTGCATTTCCAGCTCGGCGTCGATCCCGACAAGGCCCAGCAGCTGGTACAGAACCGCGTCGCCCAGGCCATGCCGCGGCTGCCCGAGGATGTTCAGCGGCTCGGCGTGACGACGGTGAAGAGTTCGCCGACGCTGACCTTGGTGGTGCATCTGATCTCGCCGGACGACCGCTACGACGCCACCTACCTGCGCAATTACGCGGTGCTCAACATCAAGGACCGCCTGGCCCGCCTGCAGGGCGTCGGCGAAGTCTCGGTGTGGGGTGCCGGCAATTACGCCATGCGCGTCTGGCTAGATCCGCAGAAGGTCGCCCAGCGCGGCCTGACTGCCGGCGAAGTGGTGCGCGCCATCCGCGAGCAGAACGTGCAGGTGGCAGCCGGCGTGATCGGCGCCTCGCCGACGCTGCCGGACGCCACCATGCAGTTCTCGGTCAATGCCCAGGGGCGCCTGCAGAGCGAGCAGGAATTCCGCGACATCGTCCTCAAGTCCTCGCCGGACGGCAGCATCACCCGCCTCGCCGACGTCGCCCGGGTCGAGCTCGATGCCGCCGAATATGGCCTGCGCTCGCTGCTCAACAACAAGCCGGCGATCGGCATGGGCATAATGCAGTCGCCGGGCGCCAACGCGCTCGATGTCTCGTCCCAGGTGCGCGCCACCATGGACGAGCTGGCCAAGGATTTCCCGCCCTCGGTCGAATACCGTATCGAATACGATCCGACCCAGTTCGTTCGCGCCAGCATCAAGGCTGTCGTCGTTACGCTGCTCGAAGCCATCGCCCTCGTCGTGCTGGTGGTGATCCTGTTCCTGCAGACCTGGCGCGCCTCGATCATTCCGCTGCTGGCGGTGCCGGTGTCCATCGTCGGCACCTTCGCGCTGATGCTCGGCTTCGGCTACTCGATCAACGCCCTGTCGCTGTTCGGCATGGTGCTGGCGATCGGCATCGTCGTCGATGACGCCATCGTCGTCGTCGAGAACGTCGAGCGCAACATTGCCGCCGGGCTGACGCCGCGCGAGGCCACCTATCGGGCGATGCGCGAAGTCAGCGGGCCGATCATCGCCATCGCGCTGACCCTGGTTGCCGTCTTCGTGCCGTTGGCCTTCATGACCGGCCTTACCGGGCAGTTCTACAAGCAGTTCGCGATGACCATCGCCATCTCGACGGTGATCTCGGCCTTCAACTCGCTGACCCTGTCGCCGGCACTCGCCGCGCTCCTGCTCAAGGAGCATGGCGCCGAGCCGGACTGGCTGACGCGGCAGATGAACCGTTACTTCGGCCGCTTCTTTGCCGCCTTCAACCGCTTCTTCGGCCGCGCCTCGGATAGCTACGGCCGCGGCGTCACCGGTGTCATTGGCCGAAAAGGCTCAGCCATGGGTGTCTATGCCGTGCTGCTGGCCCTGACCGCCGTTCTGGCCTGGATCGTTCCCGGCGGTTTCGTACCGGCACAGGACAAGCAGTACCTGATCGGCTTCGCCCAGTTGCCAAACGGCGCCTCGCTCGACCGCACCGAGGCGGTGATCCGCCAGATGGGCGAAATCGCCCTGGCCCAGCCCGGCGTCGAAAGCGCCATCGCCTTCCCCGGCCTGTCGATCAACGGCTTCACCAACAGCTCCAGCGCCGGCATCGTCTTCGTCACGCTGAAGCCCTTTGACGAGCGGAGCAGTTCGGAACTCGCGGCCGGCGCCATCGCCGGCGCGCTGAACCAGAAGTACGGCGCGCTGCAGGAAGCGTTCATCGCCGTCTTCCCTCCGCCGCCGGTGATGGGTCTCGGCACGCTGGGCGGCTTCAAGCTGCAGCTCGAGGATCGTGGTGCCGTCGGCCATGCCGAGCTCAACGCCGCCGCCAACACCTTCATGGCCGCTGCCGCCAAGGCGCCGGAACTGGGGCCGATGTTCTCCAGCTACCAGATCAACGTGCCGCAGCTCGACGTCAATCTCGACCGCGTCAAGGCCAAGCAGCAGGGCGTCTCGGTGACCGACGTGTTCGACACCATGCAGATCTACCTCGGCTCGCTGTACGTCAACGACTTCAATCGCTTCGGCCGTACCTATCAGGTCCGCGCCCAGGCCGATGCGCCCTTCCGTGCCCATCCGGAGGACATCCTGCAACTGAAGACGCGCAACGACCGCGGCGAAATGGTGCCACTGTCCTCTCTGGTCAAGGTGCGCAACACCTTCGGTCCGGAAATGGTCGTCCGCTACAACGGCTACACCGCCGCCGACATCAACGGCGGGCCGGCCCCCGGCTATTCGTCGGCCGAGGCCGAGGCGGCAGTCGAGCGCATCGCGGCGGAAACCTTGCCGCGCGGCGTCAAGTTCGAATGGACCGACCTGACCTACCAGAAGATCCTGGCCGGCAACGCCGGCGTCTGGGTGTTCCCGATCGCGCTGCTGCTGGTCTTCCTGGTGCTCGCGGCGCAGTACGAAAGCCTGACGCTGCCGCTTGCAGTGATCATGATCGTGCCGATGAGCATCCTGGCGGCGCTGGCTGGGGTCTGGCTGACCGGCGGCGACAACAACATCTTCACCCAGATCGGGCTGATGGTGCTGGTCGGGCTGGCCTGCAAGAACGCCATCCTCATTGTGGAGTTTGCCCGCGAGCTGGAAATCCAGGGCGCGACGCCGATCCGCGCCGCCATCGACGCCAGCCGGCTGCGCCTGCGCCCGATCCTGATGACCTCGATCGCCTTCATCATGGGCGTGATCCCGCTCGTCACCTCGACCGGCGCCGGTTCCGAAATGCGCCACGCCATGGGCATTGCCGTCTTCTTCGGCATGCTCGGCGTGACCGCCTTCGGCCTGTTCCTGACCCCCGCCTTCTACGTGCTGCTGCGCACCCTCGACAAGCGCCACAAGCTGCACTCGGCCGCCCACCACGAAGCCCCCATCGTGGCCCCCCAAGCTGCGGCCTGAGCCGCAGGAGAACCGACATGAACGACTTGCCCATTCAGATATCCCGAACCACCGCGGCTGTGGCGGCCGGCTCGACCTCGTGGCGGCGCCCGGCCCGCCTCTTCCCGCTGCTCGGCACGCTGCTGACCCTGGCCGGCTGCTCGCTGGCGCCGCCCTACCAGCCGCCGGTGGTCGATACCCCTGCCGCCTTCAAGGAGGCAGCGCCGGCAGGCCTGTGGAAAACAGCCGAGCCGGCCGACAACAACCCGCGCGGCGAATGGTGGAAGGCCTTCGCCGACCCGGTGCTGGATGACCTGGAGGCCCGCGCTGCCGCCGCCAACCAGGATCTCAAGGCCGGCGCCGCCCGCCTGGCCCAAGCCCGTGCCTTGCAGCAGAGCGCCCGCTCGGCGCTGTTCCCGCAGCTCGGCATCGGCGCCGGGCCGAGCCGGCAGCGCCCGTCGCCGGCTTCCCAAGGCCTCGGCACCGATGCCGATACCAGCGCCTTCACGCTCTGGCGGGCACAGGGTAATCCCCCCATTTTTAGCAGCGGTCAGAAGTAGAGTTGGTTAAAAGCGCTGACTTCTGTTTCGGGGTAATGCCGCCGAGCGCCATGTTCGGGCGC
>PHCE01000001.1 GCA_002840765.1 Betaproteobacteria bacterium HGW-Betaproteobacteria-7 | reverse complement strand
ATCGTCGGCGCCGATGTCGCCCAGTTGCTGTTTCAACTCGTCGACGAAGAGCACCTTGCGCCGGTTGCGGGTGAGGTACATCTCGCCGGTGATCCGGTGGAGCAGCAGGATGTTCACCACCGCATGCAGGTCGGGCCGGCGTTTCAGCTCCTCGTTCTCGATGACGATGAAGTCATTGGAAAAGTCGATGTTGTTGCGGCCTTCGAAGAAGCGCTCGTATTGCCCGCCACGCGAATAGGGGTTGAGCATGATGGCAAGGTCCTTGATGCGCTGATCGCCGACCACGCCTAATTCCTCGATGGTGCCGCTCTTGAAGGCGTCGCGCAGGCCGGTAATGCGCAGCTCATTGCCGTATTCGCGCCAGAGTTTGAGGACCATGGCCGAGATGGCCTTGTATTGCACCTCTTCCAGGGTGTGCTGCATCGAGCACATCTTGGCGATGCCGGGCACCAGCATGTCGATGTCCTCATTGATGTCGACGATGTGGGTGAACGGATCCAGGCAGATATTCACGTCGGGGCGGAACTCGATATAGGTGCCCTTGGCCTTGCGGCACAGCTTCTCGAAACTGCGACCGAGATCGAGCATCCAGACCTTGGCGCCGATGGCCCGGTAGGACCAGGCCATTTCGTTCATCAGTACCGACTTCCCCGAGCCGGGGGCGCCGATGATGGCGAAGTTGTAGTTGCCGAGATCGTTGTCGAAGATATCGAGGGTCATCAACTGGCCGCGCCGACCGCCGAAGACCAGGGCCGGCGTGCGCGTGCCGCGCCACTCGGCAATCAGCGGTGCCATATGGATAGCGTTGGCCATGGTCTTGCGCGTGACGCGGCGCATTTTGACCAAGTCCCGGTGGAATTTCTCGGTCAGCGTCATCGGCAGGCTGGCGAGCAAGGCCTGGCGGTGCATGTAGGCGTCGGCATTGAGCTGGAAGCCGCGGCCGCGCCAGATCGCATTGGCGGCTTCATGGGCGGCGACCGCCTTGTTCGGGGCAGTGAATAGCGCCAGCTGGTGGTAGAGGCTGACCAGGTTGCCGCCGGTGTCGATGGCATCGGCCGCCGCCGTCCAGTCCTGCAGCTTCTTGTTGACGTCCGGCATGACGTCGGCCATCTTCGATTTGGCGTTCTGCGTTGCCCGCACATGGTTGGCGGTGACCACCGACTTGGTGAGGTTGGGGTCGAGGACCTGGACGCCGAGGGTGAGCAGAAACGGCGCGCTGTACTGCAAGGCCGGCTGCATCAGGTCGCCGATTAGCGACCCCATCTGCCACAGCGCGAAGCGTTCCGGAAAACTCTTGATCGAGTAGAAGCGCGCCTCCAGCACGTCAGGACTGGCTTCCTTCCACAAGGTGAGGCCGCTCGGATGCGGGTCCTGGATGGTGTCGAAATCGACGATCTGGTCGCGCAGTTCGCGGCCGTCGTCGTAATTGAGGTCAGGCGCATCGGTCTGCGATATGCGGTCGGGATTGGTGAACAGCGCACACCAGTTGATTAGGTCGGCGGCATCACAAACGCGATTGGGCAGCGAGGCCGAGCGCAGGCTGGACGACATCGAGTCGCGCAGGGCGAGCAGTTCGTCGCGCTTGTTGAGGTCTTCCGGGTCGCCCGGAAAGGCGACGCTCAGCATCAGGCGGAAATCCCGGATCGTGTAGTGGAAGCCGGCAGTCAGGGACTTTTGTGCACCCTGCAACAGGTGGTCGACGCGCTGGCGGGCCAGCTTGCGGAACAGATTTCCGTTGCGCGCCGGGCGGCCCCATTGTTTGGCCTGCTCGGCCTGGTCCTCATCCTCGACCCGCAGATTGGCGTACTGGCGCAACCGGCTGCGCACCTGCGGCGAGGCGAACAGATGAAACTGGATGCCGGTGCCGGGCGGGCAATTGGCGTAAAGCGAAATCAGCACTTCGGCCATCCGCTCGTCGGCCCCCGACTGCGGCATCAGTTCGAGCATGACGCCCATGCTGTCGCGGTTCACGAATATCATCTCGGCGGCGAGATAGGCGGAGTAGGGCAGCCAGTTGGCGAACTGTTCGGCCGGTGTGTCAGCCGGTTCACCAAAGGGGAAGCGCGGCGCATGGGTGTGGTCGCGCTGAGCGGTGAAATGGGGATCGCGGAGGGCGGTGTTCATCTTGACCTCACTGCGCTGGGGCAGCGCCGGGCCCGGACAGCGGCGGGCGTTGCAAGATCGGTAGCGGTGGCGGGGTAGTGGCGCCGGGTTCAGCAGCCGCCTCCGTGGCCGGCTTGGGCGGGGGCTTTAGGGGCGCATAGAGATCGCGGATCTGGCGTTGCACGTGGTCGATCTGCCATTGGCCGTTGTCCACCTGGACGTAGACGTAGCCCTGATCGTAGAGATCGCCGTCGGCGTCTTCCCAAGGTTTGATCCACAACCGCAGGATGCGGGCCTGGGTACGTAGGGGAGTGGGAGTCAAGGCCATGCCTGAAGCGTTGGCCGTTGCCGGGAAAATGGGACGTCCAAGTGAGGGTGACGGGCTTTCTTCGGATGTCTCTTTCTGGCGGCGTGCGGATCGTTGTGCCTGCTGGCTGGGCAGGTTGTTGTGAAGGGCATTGGCGTAGGTGCCGGACACCGAGTCGCAGGCGACGCCATCGGGGGCCTTGCAGGCGTACTTCGAGTCGCCGCCCAGACCGGACATGCTCATGCAGGCGCCCAAGGGGAGCACCAGGCAGGCGGCGCCGATTCTCAGAACCAGCGTCTTCATGGCTGCTTCTCCGGGGTAACTTGCGAAGCGGCGGCCGCGAGTCGCGATTCGATCACGGTTCGTCCGACGAAGCCTTCGCTACGGCTGCCATCCGCCCAGATCAGGGTGGGCGTGCCTTGCACGCCGAGTTGGCGGGCCAGCGCCAGGTTGCGACCGATCGGGTGGTCGCAGGCGGTGGAGGTGTTGAGCAGGCTGTCGTCGCCATCGAGCATCAGGCGCCGCCAGGCCGCTGCGCGATCCGTCGCACACCAGACGGCGATCGGTTTCGCCTCGCCCAGGAAAGGCTGCAGGAAGGTGTAGATGGTGATGTTGTCGAGGCTGGCTAGTTCCGCTTCCAACTGTTTGCAGTAAGGGCAGTTGGGGTCGCTGAAAACGGCCACCCAGCGCTGACCGCTGCCGCGCACGGTCTTGATCGCGTCGCTCAGAGGCAACTGTTCGAAGCGGATCGGTGATGCTGTGGGTGGCTGGTATTTCTGGGGCGCTTCATCGGGGTTTTTTGCCATGCCGGCCTGCGCCAGTTTTGGGCCGGTCAGGTCGCTCATGCTCTGGGTGTCGAACAGGTGACCAAAGAGAAAGTAGCGTGGCTGCCTGGCCGACACGTAGGCGACGTTGCCGTTCATCCAGACCTCGTAGAGGCCGGCAACGGGCGTCCGGGCGATGGCCGAGAAATGCGTTCCCGGATGGGCTTTCTCCAGGTTCGCCAGTAGCCGTGCCTCGTCGGGTGTGGCCGCACTGACGCCGAAGCTGGTGCCGAGGAGGACCGTGCTCAAGGCGGCGGCGAGCGCATGCCGGCGCATGGGTTTAGTAGTTGCCATCGTCCGAGGTCTCCAGATAACGGGTTTCAGGGGAATTGGCGAAGCGGCCGGCAGAGGGCTCGCCTGTCGTCATTGGTACGTCGATGCGCACGCCCTTGGTGATCACCACATCGACCTCGCGGCCGGCGTCCACCTCGATGACCGGGAAAGTGTTCTCGGCGAGCTTGATGTAGTACTGGGCCAGCCGGTCGAGAGCCTTGCCGACACCCGAGCCAAGGCCGGCGCGGTAGGCTTCGGCGCCGGTGGCGCTGGCGACCGTGCCGAGGGCCGAGGTGCTGTATTCGGTCGACGAAGTGGCCAGTCCTTGGCCGATGCCGCTGACCACGCCGGCGAGCAGGGCGTTGGCGAGCATCTGCCCCTGCTTGGTGACCAACCGCCCGCGCATGCCGACCTTGCCATCCTCGCCGTAGATCGAGCCCTGGATCTTGACTTCCAGCGTTGCGCCGTCGGTCCGCACACAAGACAGATTTTCGGTGCGCAGGTAGGCCCGCTCGGAGCTAATGTCGCCATAACCGGCGGCCACCACGAAGCACTCCCGGTATTCGGCGCGGAAGCGGTTGGGCAGGAAGGAGTTGTCTGAGAGGCGGATGAGGACCGGATGCGGGTTGGATTGGGATTGACCGCCGGTCGGTGCATCCAGGCCACCGAGCAGCGTGCCACGGGTAAAGCTGACGGGCAGGAAGGTGGAGACGGTTCGGGGGGCTGTTTGCGCTCCAGCCCCGGCGGCGCGCTCGGCTTTCTCGGCGGCGTTGGCGAGTAGGGTGCGCTCAGCAACGCTAATCCGGGTGATCTCTGGGCTTGGCGCCAGCAAGTCGCCGGGCGTGCCACTCGGCATTGCTCCGGTGGGCAAGCCCTTGGACGGTGGTGGAGCAGGGGGCAGCCTCGCCGCTGGCGGCATGCTATTCGGCGTGGTCGGGACTGGTGTGGGCGGCTGGGGCGTCGCAGCGGCCTGCTGGGTCGAGGTCAGTCGCTGTTCCAGTTCGGCAAAGCGCTGCATTGTTTTCGCTTCGAAGGTCTGGCGATCCTTGTTGAGTCGCCCCTGTTCTTCGCGTTCGTTCTCGTACTGGGCAAGCTTGCGCCCGGCCGTGCCGACCCATTGGTCGACCGGATTGACCTGAGCGCCGGGTGACATCACGCCAATGTTGGTGACCGAACTGGCCGGCCCGGCGGCGGGTTGCGTGCTGCTCGTCGGCGGACTGCTTGCCGTGAATGCGAAAATTGACCAAAGCAGCCCGACGCCGCCGGTCATCAGGGCGCCGAGCATGGCGTACTGGCGTTGCCGCGGAGACAAGCGCTGCAGCAATTGCTGCGGCAAGCCCCGCAGCGTGTGCATCCACTGATGCGTCGTCATGGCGTCTCTCCGCGGCGGATTACATAGACGCTGGTGCTTTCGCCGGGGCGAAGGTTGTGGTGCTCGATGGCAATGCCGACGACGCTGCCCTGTTCACGGTCGAACTCCGGTTCGGCCAAGACCATGGGGGCATCGCTGATGTTCTGCAGCAGGTATTTCTCGCCGACCAGGCCGCGCCCCTCGTACTGGCGCACCCGCGAAAACCGCGCCTCGTTCCATAACGGGAGCGTGCCGCGGGTCTCTTCGACCCGGATATCCGGTGGTACCCGATCTGAAGTCATGGCTACCAGGAGCGCCTTCATCGCCCGTACCTGGTTGGGAGACTGGCCGGCCGGAATCTGAGCCGATGACGCATGCTTCAATGCCTTCGGCGTCCTGTCACGGAGGACGATGGTGTCGGCCGGGGTGTCCGAACGGCGCAGCAGCAGCGTGTAGGTGGCGTTGGCCGATGCGACGAAGAGATTGATCGGTTTGGCCGAATCACCGACAGGACGGACATAGATTTCGCCCTTGTCGCGATCACAGGTCAGCGCGATCTCGCCGGCCGGATTGATCGGCGATGAACCGGCACCGGCGGGCGCCATGCCCGGGGTAGCGGGAAGGGCTGCCGCCAGGCCGCATTGGCTCGAGTGGATATTGCCGAAGACATCGGTGATTGATGCTCCTTCGATGCGGATGCGGGTCGGTTCCCGGATCGACAGGATGGCTTCGACCGCCGCGCCGTCACTGGCCTCGACGAGTTGCAGTGCCTTGGCGGGCAGGGCCGTGATGGCGGCGATACCGGCGACGGCTAACATAGAGCTCATTGCCCATCTGCGCCGAGGCGTTGGCATTGGAACCGGTCGGGATAGGGGCTGGTGGGTATCAGTTGCCGACATTGGCTACCTCCTTGAAACTTTTCAGATGCATGCGCGCGCCGGCGTAGCTGAACTCGACGCGATAGGCCTTGAGGTCGTTGGCTGTCTCGAAGCCATTGACCAGGGTGCGTAGCCGTCCGCGAATGACGACGCTCTGGCCTTCTTCGCTGGGAACCAGTTGCTGGGGTGCGAACACGGTGGCGGCATTGATGCGTTTCAGGCGTTCGGCTTCCACTTCCTGCCGGGTCTTCAGCGGGCCGTACTGTTCCGGTTCGACGTAGCCAAGCAGGATGTCCTTCTTCCAGTCGATTGAGGCCGGCGTCACGTCGAGGACCAGCCAGGCAATGAAACTGCCCATCTGCTCCAGGTACTCGCTGCTGGCCTTGTCACGGGTGACCCAGAAGGTCTTGTCGATTGAGGGCGGCACGACGATGGTGCGTACCGTACCGAGCAGGTTGAGGATGACGATCAGGGCGAGAATCTGGCCGGCCGCCAGGACGCCGACGGTGAGACTCAGCCCCCGGTTGCGGCGGCGCATTTCCTTGATGTCGCCGTTGAGTCGTTCGAAGTCCATGGGTTTTTCTCCTGGGCTCAGCCGACCATGCGGCGGATGTGGGACGGTGGCGTGGCACGCATCGTGGTCAGCGGACTGGCCGGCAGGTGCCAGTACAGCCAGTGGATGGCGAAGGCCGGATGCTTGTCCGCCTTGATGCGCGATATCCAGCGCGAGACGAAGATGCCCGCCGCCATGCAGACGGCGAACGAGGTCTTGCTGCCGGACATGTAGCCGACGAAAAACATGAACAGGATCGGCGCGGCGACATCGACATCCCAGAAGCCGATTTTCCATTGGTCATCGAGACGCCGTGGGATATAGGTGTCTGCTTGCATGTCGGACTCCTGGGGTCGATGCCGGCGTTTCAGATCACTGCGCCCATGATCGCGCCGGCGATCACGAGACCCACGGCGGCAAAAATGGCGAGGCCCACGTAAAACAGGACCGGACCGAAGTTGCGTAGTGCAGAGAGCGAGATGAGCGCGACCACGAACCCGACGAAGCCGACCAGGGCCTTGATGCCGGGGCCGAGCGCGGCGATCTGGGTCAGCGCCGAGGTCAGCGGGCCGGTGATGCCGGTAAAGGCGACCAGGTCCAGGGCGTAGCCGGGAAAAGCGATGCCGAGGCCGAGAGCGATCGTCGCCAGCAGCATCGCGACCATGATCGGTTTGCGCGCGGCAACACGGGGGGAAGAAACCAGCACAGCAGTGTTCATGAGTACCTCCGGGGAAGAATCGAACGTTGAATGGGGTGGAAAAGGCAGGTGGGCATCGGGATGCCCTGCAGGTGGGAGCGCATGCTCGGCGGGTGAAAGGCTGCAAATACGGAGATCGGGCCGCCCGGCGTCATGGCGGCAGGCCCTCGTTCATCTGAAAAACCACCTCGACCCGGCGGTTTTGCGTGCGGCCGGCTTGGGTATCGTTCGGGGCGATGAAGCAGCACCCGCCTTGTGCCTTGATGGTCAGGGCAGGCGTCAGTCTCGGATGTGTCTTGAGCAGGTGGTCGCGGACAGCCAGGGCGCGCGCCAGAGCCAACGAATCATTGAAGGCCAGCGGCCCCGTGTTGTCGGTACGGCCGAGGATCGTGATGCGGCGTGTCGACTTGAGGTCAGCCATCGCCTCATTCAATTGGGTGCGAGCGGCAGGGCTCAGCTTGGCGCTGCCAAGGCCAAAGCGCAGGGTGAGCGTGCGGAAGACTTCCTTCTTCGGTGTCGGGGCTGACGGTACAGCGGACGGGGAGGGCTCGGTTGGGATGGAAGCATCGGTGCGCTTGGCCGATGGGTCAGGGGGTTCCAGCGCGAGTGTCTTGGCGGTACGGATCGGGCAGGCGGGTGGGATGCAGCGTGCAAACCTCGCCTGCTGGCCGAAATCGAGTTGGGCCAACTGCGCCGGTGCCGCGCGCTGCAGGATTGCCTGGTGATCGGGTGACACCGGCGTGGGGAACAGGCTGCACGCGGCGGCCAGGAGGGTACAGCCGCCCATGAGGCCGAGCGTCCAGTGGCGTAGTGAGCCAAATCTCATCGCGCCACCCGCACCGACATCATTGCAAGCATCCCGCCCGAGGCCGCCGGCTTGACCGCGTTCGGTGCCTTGACGAATTGGCTGCTCCGTTGGGCCGGCAATTGGCGGTAAACCCGCCAGGCGTATTGGGCGCGGGCCTTGGCGCAAGCCTCGCCTTTGAGCCGCGAGCAGGCTGCGTTGTAGGCACCGACCGTATCCCAGGTCGTTCCGTGCCGGGAAAACAGATCGGACAGCAGCCAGGCACCAACCTGAATGTTGGTGCAAGGATCAAAAAGGTCCGATTCCCTGATGCCGTGGCGTGACAGCACCGAGAGATGACGGTTGTTGATCTGCATGAGTCCAATGTCGTAGGACTTGGTGCGTTGAAAGTGCGAGCTGTTGACGGCTTTCGGGTTCAGGTTCGATTCGACTCGGGCGATCGCATAGAGCAGGTCGGCTGACACGCCATAGCGCTGTCCTGCCTCTCCCCAGCAGGCCAAAGCGTGGGGAGAAAGCGTTGCCATGACAGCCAGGGTAGCCAGGGAGACAAAGGACGACGAACGCATTGATCACCTCTCGAACGGAATCGGGACAGACCGCCAAGCGGGCAGCCAAGTCTGGGTAGTCAGCGGTGAGCGGACTGCCTGGGTGGGATTCGGGTCGGTCCGGGTCTAACCGGGCAAGGTGACGATGAGCGAACGGATCAGCGTGGGTGGGGTACGCCTGGGGGCGGATTTGAGGTCAAGTGGCCCTTAACCAGATGCGGTTAGACGCTCGAGTTGGGAACGCTCCACCATATTCAGGCGGGCCTGCTGCAAGACGCTCGTGCCTAACGGATCCGGCATCCGGCACAGTGCTACGCAGGCCGTTGTCAGTTGGTCGAGTTGGAACTTGGGGTTGGGGTGCCGGTTGGCGGGGGAGCGTTGCAATTCCTGCAGTAGCTGATATTGGTTCCGCCACATCGATTCGCGGCGGCGCGGCGTTTGCGGCGAGCGCAGCACCAACTCGGTACCGAGGAAGCGGAAGATGCGTGTGGGCGCATCCGGCAGGGCGAAGACCTGCGAAACGCAGGCGCTGATGAGGTCGGGGAAACGAAAGGTCGGCGATACATTGGTCTCACTGCGTAGTAACCGGTACAGCCAGTCGTGCTCTTCGAGCCAAAGGCGGGTTTCGATGATCTCCTGCAGCCCGCTCTGATGCGGACGGGGAATTGTGTTGCGCCGGTGCGTCGTCGATGCAGCAGTGAACATGGGCCTGACCTCGATTCGGTGACGTATTGCGCTTGCGAGCGCATGGTCGAAGAGTAGGCGGTGCCACCCGGGACGTCTCCCGGGAATGGGGAGCTTATGAGGGGGATTTCGCCATCGAGGTCGGGAAAGTGGGACTTACGTTATCAGTACATGTGTATGAAAGGTTGCAAGATCATCTGCGGTAAGTTTCATGAGGGCCTCTCCAACAAATATGCAGACCAACATAAATTTTTCAGGCGCATTTCATGGTTAATTTTCGTGATGGCCCAATCTGGGTATTTGGCTTGGCGGCATCTGGAAACCTGTCAGGAAATTACAAATTGGCTATCAGAAACGTAATCTCCAGGTCAGCGTCCTGTTGGTAGCGCACTCCTAAGATGACATCACGGTTGGACGAAAGAGGTCCGACACGATTAACCCGATCTCACAAGGAGAGAATCATGAAAACGAACATTGCCAAACTAACCCTGATCGCTGCTCTCGGTTTTTCTGTTGCCGGAACCAGCTATGCCCACGAGGACTACTCAGAAGGGCAGAGTTTGCACTGGCTTTCACATGTCTCGGAATCCAAGAGTCAGCCGACCACCAACCAACTCGCGCCCTACGGCTACGCAGCGTCCAGCGCAGCTGTTCGGGAGGTGAATATCGACAGCGGCACCAAGTACCTGAATGTCACACGCCTCGAAACCATCCGGATCAATGTTGGCAGCAAGCGCGTTACCTGGACGTTCGATACCCTGGGCACTGCGTCGTTTCCGCTTGCCAAGGTTATTCCGGGGGCTGAGGGCGTGACGGTGTATGTCACCGAGAACCCGGCCTACACCGGCGGCTGAGTGAAAGATTACGAGGCGATGACACAAATGTCATTGCCTCGTCGGGGAGCTGACAGGTTCTCGTAGGTAGCATTGAAATGCAAGTCCATTACTCTCAAGGAGAAAGAAATGCTGAAAAAACTGTTGATGGTTGTCGCGATGAGCGCGGTGACCGCTACTGCGTTTGCTTCTGATGAAGCCCGTGCTGCTGCCAAGCAGGTGATCGAATTGAAAGACGGATCGACGGTCTACATCTTCAAGGACGGCAAAATGGGCATGGAGGATAAATATGGTCGCGCCATGCGTATGAAGAAAGACACCGTGATGGAAGCCAAGGATGGTCAGAAGATCATCATGCACGGCGACGAAGTCATGCGTCTCGATTCTCTGCTCCATCAAGGTCACCGCGGCAGCTAAATCACCGACTGCGTAGTTGCGAAAGCGGCTCCTTCACAGGGGCCGTTTCCATTTTGAAGTAGCGGGCAAGCAACTCGCGCATTCCCTGTCGTAATTCGGTATCGCCAACCTGAACCGCCTTGGCGTATAAACTTGGCGCAATCTTGATGAAAACCGCAATGACCGCCGGGTCGAAATGCCGGCCGGCATCCCCCTCGATAACGCACAACGCGTCGGCGAGTGCCATCGGCTGCTTGTAGGGGCGTTTCGAAGTCAGTGCGTCGAATACGTCGACCACGGCAAAGACGCGGGCAATACGGGGAATCGCGTCGCCGCACAGGCCATCGGGATAGCCGGTGCCGTCAAACCGCTCATGGTGATGGCGAATGGTCTGCGCCGCGCCCGCCAGCCAACGGTTATCGGCGACGATCTCGATGCCGAGCAGGGAATGGCTCTTCATGACCTCGAATTCCTCGGCGGTCAGTTTGCCGGGTTTGAGCAGAATGCGGTCGGGAATGCCGATCTTGCCGACATCGTGCAGAAAAGCGCCGACCACCAAATCGGCAATCTCCTTTTCCGGCAGGCCCATCGCCTCGGCCAAAGCGACTGCATAGTAAGTGACCCGGTAGTTGTGGGCGTCGGTATCCGAATCCCGCTTGGCAACGGCGTTGCCGAGGGAGTGCATCAGGGAGAGATTGGAGTCCAGCAGGCGTCGGGACAGCCCGGTCGATTGCTTCAGCATGGCCAACAGCAAGGGATAGAGTAGCAGTGCCGTGAGCAGGACAGACAAGGTGGCGGTCAGGGCTGCGGCGCGGACTTGTTCTCGCTGAGCTAGCAAGCTTTCCTCATCGAGACGGCTGACGCCCTCCACATAGCCGGCCAGCGAACCATCGCTCCCGAACAATGGCAAGACGACTTGGATCAGCCGTTCGCCTGACACTTCGATCCAGTTTCGGTGACTTTGACCGCGTTCCGGCCAGTCATGCTGCCGGGACTTGGCGGCAGCGACGAGGGTTGCCGGAATATCTTCCCAAGTTTCGTAGATCAGCGCTCGGCTCGGGCTGAATACGCGAATGCCGACAAACCGGGTTCGATCCAGCAGGCGGTTGAGTGTACCGTGCTCCTCCTGTGCTTTTCCATCAAAGGCCATTTGCATGGCCGGCGACTCGAAGTGGCGGGCGCTGGTCGTCGCGCGATCCAGTGCCGCTTGCTCGGTCCTCGACGTTTCGAGCAGGTACGAGCCCCCTCCAGCTGCCAGTCCGATCAAGATCGAGGTGGCTCCCAACTTGCTAGCCAGCATCCAACGCAGTTGCCGGGGAGTTTGCGGTAGGGTGGCGTTTTTCATTTGGGCGGGGCGCCTTCCGGGTTGGCGGTGTAAAAGCCGGTTTGGGCATTCATGATGGGCATGAGTTGATCGATCACTCGTTGATGATCAGGATAGCCTTGATCGGGTCGATGGGCCCAAGATCGTGCCATGCATCACGGGGCGCGACGGTTTTCTGCTCATTGCAGCAACCGTGATTGCACTCCACAAACCAACGTTTTTGCAGCACAGTTCGGCAATAGTTATAAGTCAATGTCTTTGGATTGCAACCGACGGCCGCGGCGAGCATACGACAGGTGCAGCGATCACCATGTTCAAGAGGTTTGTGAAGTTCCATGGAAAGACGATGTCATTTATTTCAAGGACTGATACAACTCCATCAGCATCTTGAAATGGCCGCTAACCCGATCGACCGAAAACTGGTACATGATCGAGTTATCGGAAAACTTGGTGCGCTCGACATCCATATCAACCGTGTTGCCGTCCGCGCTATCCTGGCTCGGCACCTGGTACTTGAGGGCATAAGGCGGCTGGGCGGAAACAGCCATCCCGGAAATGTGGCCGCTGCTGGTCGTCGCCAGCATTGTCGGCGACACTTGGGATGCCAATCGGGCGATACGCATGGCTTCCTCGACATTGATGTCCACCGCCTTGTAGCCGGGGGTATCGGCGTTGGCGATATTGGAGGCAATCACCTGCTGGCGGTAGGCGCGCACTCCAAGGGCCATTTCCTGAACGCTATGTTCTTTTCCGCCCTGTGCCTGGCTGGACAAGGGAACATGCTGCGGGTGCGGCTCGCTGCTGGACGAAGTCAAGCCGCCACCATGCCCGCCATGCTGGCTATTGCCGGTAGTGCCACCACCATGCTTGCCATGCGGTGCTGCCGCGCCAGTTTGGCCGATGGCTTGCGAAAGCGCATCGGCAAAAGAGGCTCCCGCCGTGGCGCCGTGATTGGCATGACCGCCATCGACCGGCGGCTGAAGGGGTGGAGAATTGGCGATGGCGTCGATCCGCGGCATTGGGGCTTTACTTGCTGATGCGCGCGAACTCGACTGCGGGCCGGCTAGTGCTTGCCTGACCGTTGGGTGCCGGAGTTACGCCCCACCACCGAACAAGAGGTCATTTCTTTGCCAAACCGGTCAATACCTGCCGCTGAAAATCAGTGCAACAGGCGAGCATCGAAGCCCAATGATCCAGGACGGTCCGCCCCGTTCCCACCATGAAACCGCTCGCATCACCCCGCAGCCACGACTGGCTATCCGTTCCGGCCTGAGTCAGGAGTGCTCGGGCAAACTGTCCATTGATTTCCGTTAGGCGCTCGCAGCATCCCAGCCCTAAATTGCCAAGATTCAAGGTCAGTTCAAGTTGTGACTGACACTGGCTTTTCAATCGATCAGCAGCTTCCAGCATTTTTTCTTCCTTTATCCAGGATAGTGAATAACTGCAGTATGCGGTGGTGAGACTGACGCATACATAACCCCGCGGTTACAAGTTTGTCATTCAAATGTCAGGTGCAACAACATAGCGGGCGGGAACCGTGTTTGGTCAAACTGTCGGCCCAAGTGTTCTTCACCCAAACACGCTCCTCAACTTAGGCGACGATGTTGATCAGCGTCCCAGTGGTTTGGCCCTGAACATTCACTACCGGCGGTAACGCTTCCTCAGATTGGCGCTGTGAGACTTCTTGCGCCCTGACATCCTGGCGTTCGGCTTGTTTTAGCTCTTGGGTTAGTGGACTCTCGACGGGCTGGCGCGTAGCGCTGGTGATGGTATTGCGGCTAATGGAATCGATAGCCATTAAAATCTCCTTGAACTTTGGTTTGACTCAATCAAAAGGGCGATTACTTGTCAGTCCTCGCCTTTTTCCTTGTATTCCTTTGGCAATTTGTGGGCGATACCTTGTGGCTGTCGAGAGTGGCGGCGCGCTATTTATTTCGGATTTCGCGACGCGAACGTTTAGGGCAACGGCTTGCCTGCCGTGACCGCATCTATTTGCCGGAGTTGCCGGCCAATTGGCGGTGTGCCTGTTCCAGGGTGCGCGCATCCTTGGCGGCATTGGTGAACTGCGCCTGCAGCGAGCGGCAGTGAGATTGCATCGCCGCCAGATCGCCTTTCGGGCGGCTCGCGTAGGAGAGCGCCATTTTTTCGTGCCAAGCCGCTTCGGCATCGTAGCTGGCCGCCTTCTCCGCGAAATAGGCAGCTATTCGCTGGTGCTCGGCGGCTGTGGTGGCATTGGCAATGCTCGCCGGAATTTCACCGACCGACGGCACCGAGGTGCATGCCGTTAGGGTCAGAAAGGCAATCCCGGCAAGAATTGGAGCGAGTGCGATACGCATGATCTTCTCCTCTGCTTGTAATGATGTATCCAGTGTGCGACCCGGCGACTGTCGACAACATAACCATCGAATTACAAAACAGCTGGCGAAATGTCATGATAAATCTGGGCTTTCGCGACGCGTCAATGCAGCCGGTAGTCGCATCGCAGGCATTGGCCCGCAGCACTCGGTGCATGGAATTCGACAGATGTCCGGAAAAGGTAGATGCCGTCGTTTCGTGGGTTCGGTCAGCGCAACCTGACGGGAGGCCGGTTACAGCAGGCTCCGGGTCCGGGGTGGGCGGCATTTTCCAACTCGTTGGCTTCCGCCAGTTTCCAAAGGCGTCGTCTGAAGCCATGGAACCCATCTTTAAACCGCAAGCTCTCGGCGGTGGCCACCGCTTCGATTTGGGAGAGGATGGTTTTCCTCAAATCGTATTCGACCAGCAGCTGGTTTTTCCCCGTGATGACGGAGATTACCCCAATCATTTCGCCGACACGTCGGCCGGCGCGTTGGATGTCCGATTCGTTGCCGTTCGCCAGTCGCAGTTTGCGTCGTTTCGGGATGGGCAGGATATCGGCAATCCGCTGTGAGCCGGTGTAGAGGGCCGGGATATCATTGAAGCGTTCGAGGCAGTGGGCCGAGCAGAAGTGGTAGAGCATGCCGCGATAGGTGATGAAGCGTGAGGAGCGAGCGACCTCGATAGCCATGCCGCACACCGGATCGCGGCTTGTGGTCACGGCTTTTGTCACGGTCGCTCTCCCTCCCGGCTTGGCGCCATCTCAATCAGTGCCAAGCCGTATACCAAGTCAGCCGAACTGTGCAGGCTTCTGCGAACAGCCTGGTAACGGAAACCCGTTATTTCATATCCCGGGGGTGGTAGTGCTTGTCCTTGTCCTGCGCAGCATTCTTCTTGTCGGGATCAACGGCGGCCGGCGCCTTTTGCGGAACGCCGGTTTTTTCTTCAACGTGCGAGTGCGGCTTGACTGCCTTGGCGGGCTTGGCGCCTTGCTCCATCTTCATTTCTGCGGCAGGCGCTGCTTTGTCGGCGTCGGCGGCTTGGACTCCCAAGGACAGCGCGGCGGTGGCCAACAGGATTGCTGAAAGCGTGGATTGGAATTTCATGATGGATCTCCAGAAGAGTGGTGAGAAATGTCGGATCGCTGATAAATACCTGACACTTTGAAGTCTGCGCTTTCGCAACTGTCACCGGGATGACTTATTGATTACATTTATGTCAGGAAACTGCGGTGCAATCTGATGTTGAGGAGTATTCCGTAAGGGCTCAGCTTTCTTCGAAATACGGCTTACAGTCCAAATCTGATACGAGGATATGGTGAATCCACCATTCGGACAGGAAACGGAACACCCCGGTCTTGTCTTGTTCGCCTTGCACTGCGGAGACTAAAAAATCGACTAGCGCGGTTTGGAATCGTTCATGCTCTTCTGCGTGCTCGGCCAGCATCGGGTAATGTCGCGCAAGCAGCAATTCTTCTTCCTTCGCAAAATGCTCTCTGGCACAGACAGCCATTTCGTTGAGGAGATCATGAAATTTTTCACAACTTTCGGGACCGGCGCTCTTCAAGCATTTCTCCGACTCAGCACACAGTAGCAACATCTTTTTATGCTGCTGGTCGATGATGGCGTTCCCGACGCTGTAGCAGTCGCGCCATTCGTATTGGGTAGTTATGCCAGGCAATCGTGAGGACATCAGCAGATCTCTGTTTTATTGTTGCCCGCGCAGACGCAGCGCATTGCCGACCACGCTGACCGACGACAGACTCATCGCCGCGGCCGCAATCACCGGCGACAGCACCAGCCCGAAGAAGGGGTAGAGGATACCGGCCGCGACCGGTACCCCGAGGGCATTGTAGAGGAAAGCGAAGGCCAGGTTCTGGCGCATGTTGCTGACCGTTGCGACGGAGAGCAGACGGGCGCGGGCGATGCCGCGCAGGTCGCCCTTGACCAGCGTCAACTGGGCGCTGTTCATCGCGACGTCGGTGCCGGTACCCATGGCGATGCCGACATCCGCTTTGGCCAGCGCCGGGGCGTCGTTGATGCCGTCGCCGGCCATCGCCACGATGCGTCCCTCACGTTGCAGGCGTTCGACCAGCGCCAGTTTGTCGGCCGGCTTGACCTCGCCGTGCACTTCGTCGATGCCCAGGCTGGCACCGACCGCCCGGGCGGTGGTCAGGCCGTCGCCGGTGGCCATCACGATGCGCAGCCCGGCCTGGCGCAGGATGGTCAGGGCTTCCTGGGTGCTCGCCTTGATTGGGTCAGCGACCGCCAGCAAACCGAGCAGGCGGCCGTCGGCCGCCAGATGCATGACGCTGGCCCCGCTTTGGCGCAGGGTTTCCGCTTCCTTGCCAAGGGCGTCGATATCGATGCCGTCCTCGGCCATCAGCGCCCCATTGCCGAGGGCCAGGCGCTGGCCGCCGACCGTTCCGCGTACGCCGATGCCGCTGGCCGATTCGAACTGCTCGGCCTTTTCCAGGGCCAGCCCGCGTTCCCGGGAGGCGCGGACGATGGCGTCGGCCAGGGGATGTTCGCTGCCCTGGTCGAGACTGGCCGCCAGCCGCAACACTTCGTCCTCGGCGATGCCGGGTGCAGCTAGCACGCGTTCGAAGGCCGGCCGCCCTTCGGTCAGCGTGCCGGTCTTGTCGACAATCAGCGTGTCCACCTCGCGCAGCCGCTCGATGGCCGCCGCGTCGCGGAACAGGATGCCCTGGGTCGCCGCCTTGCCGGTGGCGACCATGATCGACATCGGCGTCGCCAGCCCGAGGGCGCAGGGGCAGGCGATGATCAGCACCGAGACGCCGTTGATCAGGCCGAAGACCCAGCCCTGCTCGCCGCCGAAAAAGCCCCAGGCGAAGAAACTGACGAGCGCGATGGCGACCACCGCGATCACGAAATAGCCGGCGACGACGTCGGCCAGCCGCTGCAACGGCGCCTTCGAGCGCTGGGCCTGGGTGACCATCTGGACGATCTGGGCGAGCATGGTCTGGGCGCCGACCTTCTCGGCACGGATGACCAGGCTGCCGGCGGTGTTCATGGTGGCACCGATCACCTGGTCGCCGGGGCGTTTCGTTACAGGCAGCGGCTCGCCGGTGAGCATCGCCTCATCGACAGCGCTCGAACCTTCGATCACTGCGCCGTCTACCGGCACCTTCTCGCCAGGACGAACGCGCAGCATGTCGCCGACATGGACATGAGTCAGCGGCACATCCTCCTCTATGCCGTCCGGGTTGATGCGGCGGGCCGTCTTCGGGGAAAGACCGAGCAGCGACTTGATGGCGGCCGTGGTTTGCGAACGGGCGCGCAGTTCAAGCATTTGGCCGAGCAGGGTCAGCGAGATGATGACCGCTGCCGCCTCAAAATAAACGCCGATCCGGCCGTGGGCAATGAAGGAAGGTGGAAACAGGCCAGGCGCTAGCGCCGCCACGACGCTGTAAGCGAATGCCGCACCGGTGCCGAGGCTGATCAGCGTCCACATGTTAGGACTGCGCTGGACAAGCGACTGCCAGCCCCGCACGAAGAACGGCGCGCCGGCCCAGAGCACGATGGGCAGGCTGAACAGCAGTTCGCCCCAAGTGCGGGCCGCTGGCGATAGACCTTCCAGCCGGTGCCCGACCATCGCCAGCACGACCACGACCACGGTCAGCGGCAGGCTGCCCCAGAAGCGGCGGCGGAAGTCCAGGTACTCGGTGTTGTCCTCGTCCTTGTCTAAATCTGGTAGCAGCGGTTCGAGCGCCATGCCGCACTTGGGGCAGGTGCCGGGGCCGATCTTCCGGATTTCCGGATGCATCGGGCAGGTGTACTCGGCGCCCGGAACGGCGGCCTCTTCAGGCTCGGGCGCCAGGTAGCGCGCCGGTTCGGCATCGAATTTTGACTTGCATTTGGCACTGCAGAAACGGTAATGGATGCCATCCAGATCCGTCGCATGGTCCGAATCCGGCTTGACGGTCATGCCGCAGACGGGATCGATAACGTTGCTCGACATGGATTTCAAAACCGACGACGAATGGCTGTGATGATGAGCATGGTCGTGATGTTGCCCTGAGTGTTCGCTGGTCATGGCTACTTCCCTTTAATCAAAAAATCACAACTATGCAATTCGCTCAAAGTTGATCCAGCATGCCCCGTGGGCCAATTTAGAAAAAATTGGCCTTGCTCTGCAGCAAGGCCATCAGCAACAGTCGCGCAGGAGAGAAAGCCGACCGCAAAAGGGATCTTGCTAAAGTTGCACAGGCTCCAGCCAGATTTTGCCTCATGACTACTTTCTATTTAGTCGATACCAACCTTGCGCTGCTCGCTGCGCACATAGGCCGTGATGTGTGCCACGTCGTCGGGTGTTACCTGCGGCACCGGCGCCATATCGCCGAATTTCCAGTGATGGGCGCGCACGCCGTTCTTGGCGGCGAGTTGGAAAGCGGCATCGGCATGGTGCGAGGGCTCGTAGATGCGGTGCAGGAGAGGCGGTCCCTTGTCCGAACCTTTCAATTCCGTACCGTGACAGGCCGCGCAATGTTTCGCGAATAGTGTCTTGCCGGCTGCCGAATTGGGCATCAGGCCTGGACTGGGTTTGGGCACCTGCCAGCTTTGGGCTTGCACCGACAGACTGAACAACGCGATCAACCCCACGGCGAACTGTCGTCTACGAATTTTGTTCATCGCTGCCTTTTTCCTTGCCGTGACCGCCATGTCCGCCGTGACCAAAGAAGTGCATCAACGGACAGAGCAGAAGGAGCAAATAAATCCACCGTCCGGCTAGATGTTCCCAATGCTCGCGAACGATGAAGAACCCCAGGATGACCGCGATCATGGCAGCGACGACCGCGCCACGAGATCGATACCACGGCTCGGGGTGATGATGTTCAGATTCTGCTTTCATGAGCTGACTCCTTGTTCTTGATTGACACCGGTTGGAGCGGTAGAACAGAAAATGAGCGGCTGGCTGGTGGTGCCTTGCTTGGCGGCTCTGGTGCCAAGCATGGGAACCGATTAGTGGGAATGACCGGCGTGCGAGTCGTTTCCGGAGCCGCCCGCATATTCACTACTGGCACACCCGCCCAGCAACAGTCCGACTACCGTCACAGCAACCACCAAGAGCTTCTTCGACATCACGTTCTCCTTGCGTTGATAAGATTCATTACTCGACACCCCGATTCAGGCGCCACTGTTTAACCAGCGCGTAGATCGCCGGAATCACCGCGAGGGTCAGGACCGTCGAAGAAATCATGCCGCCGACCATCGGCGCCGCGATGCGGCTCATCACTTCCGAGCCGGTGCCGGTACCCCACATGATGGGCAGCAGGCCGGCCATGATTGCCACGACCGTCATCATCTTCGGTCGCACCCGTTCGACGGCGCCTTCCATGATCGCCTGGTAAAGATCGGCCAGGCCGGGTACCTGGCCCTCGGCGCGCCGCTTGGCCTTGAGTTCCTCCCAGGCATGATCGAGATAGATCAGCATGATGACGCCGGTCTCGGCCGCAACGCCGGCCAGCGCGATGAAACCGACCGCCACGGCGACCGACAGGTTGTAGCCGAGCCACCACATCAGCCAAATGCCGCCGACCAGCGCGAAGGGCACCGAGAGCATGACGATCAGCGTTTCGGTAATGCGCTTGAAATTGAGGTAGAGCAGCAGGAAGATCGAAAGCAGTGTCACCGGGATGACGATCTTCATTTTCTCGATGGCCCGTTCCATGTATTCGAACTGGCCGCTCCAGGTCACGTAGTAGCCGGCCGGGAACTTGACCTGTTCGGCGACCGCCTTCTTGGCATCGGCCACGTAGCTGCCAATGTCACGGTCGCGGATGTCGACATAAATATAGGCGGAGAGCAGGGCGTTTTCGGTACGGATGCTGGGTGCGCCCTTGGCGACAACGACCTTGGCCAGTTGCCCGAGCGGAATCATCGCCCCGTCCATGGTCGGGATCAGCACTTCGCGGGCGATCTGCTGCGGATCGGAGCGCAATTCGCGCGGGTAGCGCACGGTGACACCGAAACGTTCCCGCCCCTCGACCGTGGTGGTCACCATCTCACCGCCCAGCGCCGTGCCGATCACATCCTGCAGGTCGCCGATGGCCAGGCCGTAGCGCGCCAGTTGCTCGCGGTCCGGTTCGATATTGAGATAGAAGCCGCCCGTGATGCGCTCGGCGAAGGCACTGGTCGTGCCGGGCACGGCTTTGACTACGGCCTCGATTTCCTTGGCCACTTTTTCCATCTCACCGAGATCCTTGCCGAAGACCTTGATGCCGATCGGCGTGCGAATGCCGGTGGACAGCATGTCGATGCGCGCCTTGATCGGCATCGTCCAGGCGTTGGCGACGCCGGGGAATTGCAGGGCCTTGTCGAGTTCGGCAATCAACTTGTCGGTGGTCAGGCCCGGGCGCCATTCGGACTCCGGCTTCAGGTTGATCACCGTCTCGAACATCTCGGTCGGCGCCGGATCGGTCGCCGTATTGGCGCGCCCGGCCTTGCCATAGACCGAAGCGACCTCGGGGAAACTCTTGATGATCTTGTTCTGCGTCTGCATCAACTCGGCGGCTTTGGTGATCGACATGCCGGGCAGCGACGCCGGCATGTAGAGCAGCGTACCCTCGTTCAACGTCGGCATGAACTCCGAGCCGAGTTGAGAGGCTGGGTAGATCGAGGCCACCAAGGCGACGACGGCAGCAACGATGGTCATTTTCTTCCAGCGCATGACGCCGGCGATGATCGGCCGATAGACCCAGATCAGGAAGCGATTCACCGGATTCTTCGCTTCCGGCATGACCTTGCCTTGGATGAACAGCATCATCAGGACCGGCACCAGCGTCACCGAAAGTAGCGCCGCACCGGCCATCGAGAACGTCTTGGTGAAGGCCAGCGGCGAGAACAGGCGCCCCTCCTGGCCTTCCAGGGCGAACACTGGGAGGAAGGAAACAGTGATGATGAGCAGCGAGAAGAACAGCGCCGGGCCGACTTCCTTGCAGGCGGCGAGCATGGCGTCGGCACGCTCGGCCTTGGTGTGCTCCTCGGGCAGGCGTTCCAGGTGCTTGTGGGCGTTCTCGATCATCACGATGGCGGCGTCGATCATCGCGCCGATGGCGATGGCGATACCGCCCAGGCTCATCAGATTGGAGTTCATGCCCAGCGAGCGCATGGCTATGAAGGCGATCAGCACGCCGACCGGCAGCATCAGGATGGCGACCAGGGCGCTGCGCACGTGCATCAGGAAAACGATGCAGACCAGCGCGACGATCAGCGCCTCCTCAATCAGCGTCCGTTTCAACGTGTCGATGGCGCGGTGGATCAGTTCGGAACGGTCGTACACCGTCTGCACCGTGACGCCGGCCGGCAAGCCGCCACCGATTTCGTCGATTTTGGCTTTCAGGTTGTGGATGACTTCCAGCGCGTTGGCACCGTAGCGCGCCATGGCGATGCCCGACACCACTTCGCCTTCGCCGTTCAACTCGGTCAGGCCACGCCGTTCGTCCGGCGTCAGTTCGACGCGAGCAATGTCGCGGATCAGCACTGGCGTGCCCTTGTCGCTTTTGACGACCAGCGTTTCGAGGTCGCTCTTGCCACGCAGGTAACCCTTGCCGCGCACCATGTACTCGGTTTCAGCCATCTCGACGACACGGCCACCGACATCGCGGTTCGAGTCGCGGATCACCTGCGCCACCTTCATCAGCGGAATGCCGTAGGAACGCAGCTTCACCGGGTCGACGGTGACCTGGTAGGTCTGAACGAAGCCGCCAATCGACGCCACTTCGGCTACACCATGGGCCTTGGTCAGTTGATAGCGGACGTACCAATCCTGAATGGTGCGTAGTTCGGCCAGCGTCTTGTCCTTGGCCAGCAAGGCGTACTGGTAAACCCAGCCGACGCCAGTGGCGTCCGGCCCAAGCGACGGCGTGACGCCTTTCGGCATGCGGCTGGAGGCGAAATTCAGATATTCAAGGACGCGCGAGCGCGCCCAGTAAATGTCGGTACCATCCTCGAAAATGACGTACACGAAGGAGGCGCCGAAGAACGAAAAGCCGCGCACCACCTTTGATTTCGGCACCGACAGCATGGCTGTGGTGAGCGGATAGGTGACCTGATCCTCGACGACCTGCGGTGCCTGGCCGGGATACTCGGTATAGACGATGACCTGCACGTCCGACAGGTCGGGCAAGGCATCGATCGGGGTGCGCAACACGGCATAAATGCCGCCGATGATGATGAACAGGGTGGCTAGCAGAACCAGGAAGCGGTTCCGGCCCGACCATTCGATAATGTTGGCCAACATGGGGCGACTCTCCGTGGCTCTCGGTCAGTGACCGGCGTGCGGGTTGGCACCGGCGGCCGGCGTGCCGGCTCCCTGGCTGGCCGGCAGCGGTTTGATCGCCGTGATCACCCATTCGCCGGGCTGCCGTTCGACGAACTCGAAAGCGATCTTGGCCCCCGGTTTCAGCCCTTGCAGCAGCGATGCGTTGGCAGCATTGAACTCCATGGTCATGGCCGGCCATTTGAGGCTGGCGACCGGGCCGTGATTGAGACTAATCGTGCCGACTGCCGCGTCGATGCCATCCACCGTGCCTTCGGCCTGGTGGCTAGTTCCTTTGGCGGCTGGCTGTCCGGGGGCTGCCGCTTGCCCGTCTTTTGGGGCGGTGCCGTGGGCGGCGTGGCCGAATCCACCAACCGCTGCCTTGAGGTTGCTCTCGGCATCAATCAGGAAGTTGGCGGCGACCACCACCTGCTCGCCATCCTTGACACCCTCCAGCACTTCGACATGGTTGTCGCCGCGGGCGCCGAGTTTGACTTCGCGCGGCTCGAAGCGGCCTTCGCCTTGCTGGACCAGCACTATCTGGCGGGCACCGCTGTCGATTACGGCGGAGGTCGGCACGGTGACGACCTGGCCTTTTGCGCCCACCGGCAGTTCGACCTGGGCGAACATGGCCGGCTTGAGCAGCAGACCCGGATTGGCCAGTTCGACGCGAACCGGCACGGTACGGGTCTGCGCATTCAGTGTCGGATAGACATAGCTGATCGTGCCTTCGAAAGTCTTGCCCGGATAGGCATTGATCATGACCTTGGCCTTGGCTCCGGTCTTGATGAGGCCGATATCCTGTTCGAAAACATCGGCGACGACCCACACTGAGGAGAGGTCCGCCACTTGGTAGAGCGCCTCGCCGGGCATGAAGCGCATGCCTTGGACGGCTTTTTTCTCGGTGACGATGCCGGCCACCGGCGAGCGGAAAGTCATCGTCCGCTTCGCCTCGCCGGATTTGGCCAAGGCCTTGACCTGTTCTTCCGAGATGTCCCAGTTCTTCAGCCGCAGCAGGCTGGAATCGGCCAGTTGCTTCATGCCGTCCCGCGCTGGTCCACCGGCTTCCTTCAGCGATTCGACGCCCTGGGCGGCAATCGCGTATTCGCGCTGGGCGGAAACCAGTTCCGGGCTGTACACCTCGAACAGCGGCTGCCCCTTGCCGACCGGCTGGCCGGTCACATTGACATGCAGGCGCTCGACATAGCCCTCGAACTTGGGCGAAATCGCATACATGCGGCGTTCATCCGGCTCGATCCGACCGGATGCGCGGACCACTTTGTCGAGGGCGCGCAATTGCGCGGCTTCGGTCCTCACGCCCAATTTTTGTACCTTCTCGGTACTGATTTTGATCTGATTGGCGGCCGCCGGCTCGTCGTCCGCCTCACCTTCATAGACGGCGATGTAGTCCATCCCCATCGGATCTTTCTTGGGCGTCGGCGAGGTGTCGGGCAACCCCATCGGATTGCGGTAGAAGAGCAACTTCTTTTCTTTTTTGGCCGGCTCCGGGGAAGCGGCTGCCGCCGGTGTTGCCGATTCACCGTGTGAGGTGCCGCCTTTCCCGCCCAGCCAATAGCCGCCGCCAGCCGCTATAGCGACCGCGATGGCGCCGATGGTCAGTCCTGCACCCTTGTTCATAGATCTTCCCCTAAAAGTCGTTCGATTTCGGCCAGGCGCATTTGCGCCTCGACCTGTGCCTTGATCCGGTTTTGTCTGGCCTGGCGAATTTGCCGCTGGGCATCGAGCAGCGTCGCGAAATCGACCTTGCCGGTTTCGTAGCCGGCCAAGGCCGCCTGGAAGGTCAGTTCGGCCTGGGGCAGCAGGCTATTGGTCAGCAAATTTTCGGTCTGGCGGGCGGCTTCGATGCCGGCCAGACTTTCCGCGAGGTCACTGACCACCTGGTTTGCGGTCGCTTCCTTGCGCGCCCTGGCGGCATTCAGCATGGATTCGGATTCCCGTTCCTGAGCGCGGCGCGAGGACTGCTGCAGCGGGATATTCATTTCGAGCATCAACTCCCATTCCTTGACCTCGTTCTGGTACTGGATGGGCGAGACGCCGAGCGTTACATCGGGATAGCGATTCTTGTAGGTCAGATCGCGGGTTTTTTCCGCCGCCCTGATCCGCGACTCGTCGGCGAACAACTGGGGATTTCTGGCGCGTACCCGCTCTTCGAGGGCGACATAGTCGAGTCTGGCCGGCGCCGGTAGCGTCCGCAGTTGGCTAGGTTCCGCCAGTGGCGCCCGACTCGGCCGGGCCAGCAAGGCGTTCAGGCGGGCATGCAGGTGATGGCGCTCGGTTTCCAGGGCGATCAATTCATTACGCATCGTGGTCTGCTCGACCTGGGCGCGAATGACGTCCTGCTGGGCGGCCAGGCCGCCGGCATAGCGGACTTGGGCAATTTTTTCCAGACGGATCATCAGGTCGAGGATCTCGCGGGTCAGTCGTTCACTGCCATGGAGGTAGTACAACTGGGCATGGTTGACCTTGATTCGGCCGGCGATGTCGGCCCAGGTCCCCATAACTCGCCCCTTGGCACCTTCAGCCTCGAACTCGGCAATTTCCCGCTTCAGGTCGCGCTTGCCGAACCAGGGAATATCCTGCATCAACAGATATTTGGTACTGCCGACACGGCTCGGCGACAGCGTGGCGTTCTGCTCGCCCATGCGGGTAATGTCCCGCAACTCGGCCCGGAACTTGGGGTCGGGCAGCGCCCCGGCCGGCGTGATGCGTTGGCCGGAGGCCTCTGCTTCCGCCTGCATGGCGGCGTACTCGGGGTTCCGCGTCTTGGCGAAATCGAGCAGGCTGTTGACGGAAGCGCCGATGGCTGGTTCCTCGGCCAGTACGGGTGCCCCCAGACCGACCGCCAGCAGCACGGCAAAAATGGGGACAAGCCTGAATCGTCGCATACGATCTCCCTGTGAAACGCGACTTTCTAAAGCGATGGACAGACCGGAGGGCGCATTCCCGGCATCCCATCGCCCTCATTGTTATTTGGCCGGTTCGAAATGCACGACGGTTACCGCGCCATTGACATTGTCAGCCATGAAGCGAATCTTGTCGCCTACCTTCATCTGATCGAGCCAGCCCGCATCCTTGACCCGGAAAACCATCGTCATTGCCGGCATATTCAGATTGACCAGCGGGCCATGCGCCAAGGTCACCTTGCCGGCCGCCTTGTCGACTTTCTTGACCTGGCCATCGACCATTTGCATTTCGGCCGCCGCCACAGCCTGGCTCGCCATGCTGTGGCCGGCGTGGTCGCCAGCCGCCTGGGCGGCAACGGTGCCCAGAGAGGCGAAGAGGATCAGGGTCGAGGTAATCAGTGCTTTCATGAGTTTCTCCTTTGGGTGGATAGGGGATCAGTGTTTGGCAAAAACCGTGATTTCGCCGCCGGTTCGGACCAACAGCGTGTTGTAGGGAACCGGCTTCGGGCTCTCCATGCCGGGCGAGCCGGGCGGCATCGAAGGCACGGCCAGGCCGACGGCCTGCGGCTTTTCCTTGAGCAGGCGCTGGATGTCGGCGGCGGGAACATGCCCTTCGACGACGTAGCCGGCGACCTTGGCCGTGTGGCAGGACCCAAGCCGCTCAGGCATGCCCAGGCGCTGGCGAGCTGCCGGCACATCGTTGACGTCGTGGGTTCGCACGGCGAAACCCGCCTGCCGTAGATGCTCGACCCATTTCTCGCAGCATCCGCAATACGGGCTTTTATAGACGTCGACCGCCTCTGCCGCGCTGGCCGGCAGGTTGGCCACCGCGCCAAGGGCAAACAGTGTCAGGAGAACAGCTATTGGCTTTGCCATGGAAACTACTCCTCGTTCAATTGATCGAGGGCAAGTATGGCCAAGCGATACCAACAAAAGACTGACTCACGGATTACATTTCCGTAATCTTTATGGGCGATGATTGACACGCCGAGGGTTGATGGCGTGACAGAAAACAGAAAATAAAGCACATTAAGCCGGAGCTGGCGGTAGCAGCTCTGCCATTTCCAGAAGACGGCTGCACCAACTTACTGGGTGCAACGCCTGTTGTGCAGGCGAGGTGAGCACGGCCAGCGTACCCCACAGGCAGCCGGAGAACGGCTTGGTGTCCCGGTCGGCAAATGCTCGGGGCCGTTCATGGCAGGCTCTCCGCGTGCTGTGCCGGCTCGGTCGTCAGGGTGGCCAACTGCGCTTCCAGATCGGCCAACGCTTCGCGCCGGCGTTCGACGAACTGGCGCAGCACGGCAAGCTGCGCGCCCGCTTCGTCGCCGTCCGCCGCATCCAGCGCCCGGCACAGCCGCGCCAGCGCATCCAGGCCGATGCCCGCTTCGAAGGCCGCCCGCACGAAGCACAGCCGTTGCAAGGCCGTCTCGTCGAACAGACCGTAGCCGCCCGGGGTGCACGCCACCGGCCGCAGCAGTCCGCGCAGCAGGTAGTCGCGCACGATATGCACACTCACCCCGGCATCAAGGGCCAGCCGGGACACCGTGTAGGCGTTCATCGAACACCTCCTTTGCCTCACCCGGCGCAGCAGGAAAGCTGCTTCACATCCTTGTTGAAGGTCTGCGCCGCGAGCTTCAGCCCCTCGACCATCGTCAGGTAGGGGAACAACTGGTCGGCCAGCTCCTGCACCGTCATGCGGTGGCGGATCGCCAGGGCCGCCGTCTGGATCAGTTCGCCGGCCTCCGGCGCGACCGCCTGCACACCGATGAGCCGTCCGCTACCTTCCTCGATGACCAGCTTGATGAAGCCGCGCGTGTCGAAGTTGGCGAGCGCGCGCGGCACGTTGTCCAGCGTGAGGGTGCGGCTGTCGGTCTCGATGCCGTCGTGGTGCGCTTCAGCTTCGCTGTAACCCACGGTCGCCACCTGCGGATCGGTGAACACCACGGCCGGCATGGCGGTCAGGTCCAGCGTCGCCTCGCCGCCGGTCATGTTGATCGCGGCACGGGTGCCGGCCGCCGCCGCCACGTAGACGAACTGCGGCTGGTCGGTGCAGTCGCCAGCGGCGTAGATGTTGGGGCTACTCGTGTGCATTCCTTGGTCAATGACGATGGCCCCTTGCGCGTTGACGGCGACGCCCGCCGCTTCAAGGTTCAGGTTGCGCGTGTTCGGCGCGCGGCCGGTGGCGACCAGCAGCTTGTCGACGCGAATTTCGCCGTGCCCCGTAGTGAGCACGAATTCACCGCCCTCATGCGCGACCTGGCTGGCCTGGGTGTGCTCCAGCACCTCGATCCCTTCGGCACGAAACGCCGCCGTGATGGCGTCACCGATGGCCGGGTCTTCCCGGAAGAACAAGGTACTGCGGGCCAGGATCGTCACTTGGCTGCCCAGCCGGGCAAAGGCTTGCGCCAGTTCCAGCGCTACCACCGACGAGCCGATCACGGCCAGGCGTTCGGGCATGGTGTCGCTGACCAGCGCTTCGGTGGAAGTCCAGTAAGGCGAGTCTTTCAAGCCCGGGATCGGCGGCATGGCCGGACTGGCACCCGTGGCAACCAGGCAACGGTCGAAGGCCACGGCGCGCTCGTTACCATCGTTCAAACGAACGACAAGGCTCTGGCCGTCCTTGAAACGCGCTTCGCCGTGCAGCGCGGTAATGGCCGGATTCCCGTCCAGGATGCCCTCGTACTTGGCGTGACGCAGTTCGTCGACGCGTGCCTGCTGCTGGGCCAGCAGCCGCTCGCGTAAGATCGTCGGCGGTGTGGGCGGCATGCCGCCATCGAACGGGCTTTCGCGGCGCAAGTGGGCGACGTGGGCGGCGCGGATCATGATCTTGGACGGCACGCAGCCGACATTCACGCAGGTGCCGCCAATCGTGCCGCGCTCGATCAGCGTGACGTGCGCGCCTTGTTCAACTGCCTTCAGCGCTGCCGCCATCGCGGCCCCGCCGCTGCCGATCACGGCGATATGGAGCTTGCCAGCATCCCCGCCAGCCTTGTCATCACTGCCCAGCCATTCGCGCACCTTGCCGAGCAATCCGCCGCCCGCGGGAGCCACTGGCGCATCGGCGAGCGTAGCCCGATAGCCGAGTCCGGCCACGGCAGCGGTCAGCGTATCCGGCGATGTGCCGGCCTCGATGGCGAGCCTGGCGCTGCCCTTGGCATAGGAAACCTCCGCCGATTGCACGCCGGGCACTTTCTCCAGAGCCTCCTTGACGTGAACCACGCAGGAGTCGCAGGTCATGCCGGTAATTTTGCGGGTGGTCATTCATCGTTCCTTTTCTGTGTTGGCTGTCAGCTCCCGCCGTCAGCCTTGTTTCGTGGGGAGTTCGCAACCGTCCGGGCCGCAACGGCGATTTGCCGGCGAAACCAAGTCCCAGATCGACACGCCGACCATCAGCGCCAGGCCGGTGTATACGAGGTGTGCTGCCCACCAGTTGCCAAGCAGCCAGACAGTTCCGGCGAACACGATGGCTGGCCCGATCATGCCGAGCAGACTGCGGTGCCATTGGCGATGACTAAGCCAGCCCAATGCGTTCGCCAGCAAAGCCACGACAGCGAACAGCGGCAGCAGCTTGGAGATGAACAATCCTTCGTATTCCTGTAGAAAGCCCAGGCCGATGGCCGCGCCCAAGCTGGCGATGGCCGGGAAGCACGCGGCGCAGCCCATCGCGGAAACAACGCTGCCGAGCGCCCCAGCCTTGTCGGCAATGCGTGTGATCAGTCCCATGATCGCCCCAGGTTCGGGTTCAGTGGTTCACTGCTTGACGCTGGATGGATAGCCCGCATCGGTGGTTGCTTTGGTGAGCTTCTGGACGCTGGTCTTGGCATCATTGAAAGTGACAACCGCTTCGCGGGTCTCGAAGATCACGTCAACCTTGCTGACGCCTTCGATCTTGGAAATCGCCTTCTTGACGGTGATCGGGCAGGCGGAGCAGGTCATACCCGGTACGGACAGCGTGACGGTCTGAGTGGCGGCCCACACCGGGGCAACAATGGCGGCGAGCGCGAGAGAGGCAAACAGTTTTTTGGCTTGCGCCGAAACTTGCGTTTTCATGATGAACTCCAATCAGTAGAAAAATGGCATGACGTAGGGAAATCCGAGTGCGACCAGGACCAGCACGGCCACGACCCAGAAAATGAGCTTGTAAGTCGCTCGCACTTGGGGAATCGCACAGACCTCACCCGGTTTGCAGGCTTGCGCAGGGCGGTAGATGCGCCGCCAGGCGAAGAACAACGCCACCAGCGCTGCGTCGATGAAAATCGGGCGATACGGCTCCAGCACGGTCAGGTTGCCGATCCATGCCCCACTGAAGCCCAAGGCAACCAGAACCAGCGGCCCGAGGCAGCAGGTCGAGGCGAGAATGGCGGCCAGCCCGCCAGTGAAGAGTGCGCCGCGCCCGGTTTGTGGTTCAGACATACGCTTGTCCTTTGGAATTTGAATTGGATAGCGTAACCTTACTTCCGTACCCATGTACGGAATCAAGCGGTATGGACAACAATTTGGAAAACCTGACCATTGGCATGTTTGCCAAGGCAGCCGGCGTCAACGTGGAGACCATCCGGTTCTATCAGCGCAAGGGCTTGTTGCCCGAGCCGGACAAGCCTTATGGCAGCATTCGCCGCTATGGCGCGGCGGACGTGACACGGGTGCGATTCGTGAAATCGGCCCAGCGGCTGGGCTTCAGCCTGGATGAAATCGCCGAGTTGCTACTACTCGACGATGGCACCCATTGCGAGGAGGCCAGCCGCCTGGCTGAGCACAAGCTCCAAGACGTGCGCGAGAAAATGGCGGACTTGGCACGCATGGAGGCCGTGCTATCTGAACTGGTGTGCGCCTGCCATTCGCGGCAGGGGAATGTTTCGTGCCCGCTGATCGCGTCGCTACAGGGTGGAGCAAGCTTGGCAGGATCGCCTTTGCCTTAGCGTGCTTTGTTTTCCATTTTCTAAGGCGCCCCGGCTTGATCAATGGTGCTTATGGTCTTCAGCATGGCCTGCCGCCAGCGGGGAAAACCGGGCCTGCTCAGTCTTTTTATCCGGGAAGACGATGGAGACAACCACCTTCATATGGCCATCGGAGACATACTTGCCGACCCCGCTCAGCTTATTGTCGCCAGCCGGGGACAGCGGCACCGTCACTTTCGACTTGCCGGCCAGAATCGTTGCCGTACCGCTGACGCCGGCCGCCGGGATCTTTTTCTCACCATGGTCGGTGAGATAGACCGTAACCGGACTGTCCTTGGCCTCCTTGTTGTTTTTATCGACCAGCAGTTCGAAGTGATACGGCCCGGCCATGCGCAGTTGGCCGCCATTCGGGGCCTTCATTTTGTCGAGCGTCGCATCGTCGTGGGCGAAAGCGGCGGTGCCGGCGAACAGTAGAGCGGCAGACAAAAACAGGCGGGAAATCAGGGGGTGTTTCACGGAATTTTCCTCGTTAGGTTGGTTTAGAAAGACTCTTGTGCCTTTTCGGCGAGCAGGCGTTGCAGCGGCTTCTCGCCGTACAGCCAGAACATGACCGGGGTCAGCAGGGTATCGAGCAAGGTCGAACTGATCAGACCGCCAAAAATCACGACAGCGACCGGATGCAGGATTTCCTTGCCCGGTGCGTCGGCGGAAAGCATGAGCGGGGTCAGGGCGAAAGCGGCGACCAGCGCCGTCATCAGCACCGGGGTCAGGCGTTCCAGCGAGCCGCGGACGATCATCTTGCGCCCGAATACTTCTCCCTCGAAAGCGCACAGGTTGATGTAGTGGCTGATCTTCAAGATGCCGTTACGGGTGGCGATGCCAGTCAGCGTGATGAAGCCGACCAGGGCGGCGACCGACAGCGGCTGGCCGGAAATCCACAGCGCGACGACCGAGCCGACCAGGGCGAGCGGCACGTTGCCCATGATGATGCCGGTCAGCACCGCCGACCGGTAGCGGCTGTAGAGCACCAGGTAGATCATGGTCAGCGAGACGATGGCGAGCAGCGCAATCAGCTTGGCCGCCTGTTCCTGCGCCTGGAACTGCCCTTCGAGCAGCGTGAAATAGCCTTCCGGCACGGGCTTTTTGTCGATTTCGCCACGGATGTCGGCGATGATCCGGCTCATGTCCGAACCATCGGTATTGGCCGAGATGACAATGCGGCGCCGGGTGTTCTCCCGGCCGATCTGGTTCGGACCCTCGCCATCCTCGATGCGGGCGAGCAGCGACAGCGGCACGCGACCACCCGGCGTCTCGATCAGCAGATTTTCCAGGCCGCGCTCGCTACGGGCGTCTTCCGGTAGGCGCAGTGTCAGGTCGAAGCGGCGATTGCCTTCGATGACCTGGCCGATCCGTTCGCCGGCCAGCAATTGCTCCAGACGTTGCAGCAAATCGCCGGAGGCCACGCCGTAGCGAGCGGCGGCGTCGTAATCGAGATGGATCTTGTACTGCGGAATCAGCACCTGCTTTTCGATCTGCAGATCGGTGATGCCCGGAATTTTGGCCAGACGTTCCTTGAGGTCGCCGGCCAGGCCGCGCAGGGTGTCCAGATCGTCGCCGAAAATCTTCAGGGCGATCTGCGCCCGGACACCGGACAGCAAATGGTCGAGGCGGTGCGAAATCGGCTGCCCGACATTGACCACGGCCGGCAGGACGGCCAGGCGCTGGCGGATGTCGGCGATGATCGCTTCCCGGTTGCGCTCGGAAGCCTTCAGATCGACCTCGATCTCGCTGTAATGGACACCTTCGGCATGCTCGTCCAGTTCGGCGCGACCGGTGCGGCGGCCGACCTCGGTCACTTCCGGCACGGCGAGCAGGATGTTTTCCGCCTGCGCGCCGATCTGGTTCGATTCGGCCAGCGAGGAACCGGGATTGAGCACGACATTGACGGTCAGCGTGCCTTCATTGAATGGCGGCAGGAAGGATTTCGCGAAGAAGGGAATGGAGGCCAGGGCGACGACGACGACGGCGACAGCGCCGATCAGCAAGGCACGGGCGCGATCGAATGACCAGTTGAGCAGGCGTTCGTCCCAGGCCTTGAGTTTCCTGACCAGGGCGCTGTCGCCGTGGTCGATATGCTTCATTTTCGGCAACAGGTAGTAGCACAGCACCGGCGTGATGGTCATCGCCACCGCCATGCTCGCCAGGATGGATACGATGTAGGCGACGCCGAGTGGCGTGAACAGCCGGCCCTCGATCCCCGGTAGAGCGAACAGCGGGATGAAGACCAGGACGACGATCAAGGTCGCATAGACGACCCCGGAGCGGACTTCCTTCGAGGCGGCGGCGATCACTTCCAGCGCCGACCGGGGATTGGGCAAGGTTCGGTTTTCGCGCAGGCGGCGCAAGACGTTTTCGACATCGACCACGGCATCGTCGACCAGTTCGCCGATGGCGATGGCCAGGCCGCCCAGGGTCATGGTGTTGATCGACAGGCCGAAGTAGCTGAAGACCAGGGCCGTGACCAGCAGCGAGACCGGGATGGCGGTCAGCGAAATGAAGGTGGTGCGGAAATTGGCCAGGAACAGGAAGAGGATGACGGCGACCATGATCGCCCCGTCGCGCAGTGCTTCCTCGACGTTACGCACTGAGGCTTCGATGAAGTTGGCCTGCTTGAACAGGAACTGCGGCGTGTCGACTCCCTGCGGCAGGCTCTTGCCCATTTCGGCCATGGCCTGTTCGACGGCACGGGTCAATTCGACCGAATCGGCCGTCGGCTGCTTCTGCACCGAGAGGATGACCGCCGGTTTGCCCTTGAAACTGGCGTCGCCGCGTTTGACGCCGGGGGCAAAGGTGACGGCAGCTACCTGGCGCAGCAAAATGGGCTGGCCGTTGCGCGTCGCCACCGGCTGGTTCTGCAGATCGACCAGGCGGGTCGTCCGCCCGATGTTGCGGATCAGGTACTCGCGACCGCCGGCATCGACGAAGCCGCCAGCCGTATTGCCGCCGAAATTCTTCAGCGCCGTTTCCAGTTCGCTCAGGCTTACCCCGACGGCCTGCAAGCGGGCCGGATCGGGTTCGACGCGGTACTGCTTGACCTGGCCGCCGATCGGGATGACCTGGGCGACGCCCGGGATGGTCAATAGCCGCGGCCGCATGACCCAGTCGGCGTATTCGCGCACCTGCATCGGGCTGACTTTGTCCGGATCGGCCGGCAAGGCGATGAGCAGGATTTCGCCCATGATTGAAGAGATCGGCCCCATCTGCGGCACGATCCCCTGCGGCAACTGCTCCCGCACGAGGTTGAGTCGCTCAGCGATCTGCTGGCGGTTGCGATAAATCTCGCTGCCCCACTCGAACTCGACATAGACCACCGACAGGCCGATGCCCGACACCGAGCGCACCCGCGTCACGCCCGGCATGCCATTCATCGCCGATTCGACCGGGAAGGTGATCAATTGCTCGACCTCTTCCGGGGCCATACCGCCGGCTTCGGTCATCAGCGTGACCATGGGTTTGTTGAGGTCGGGGAACACGTCCACCGGCATCTGGCGCACGGTCAGCGCCCCGTAGATGATCAGCAGGAGCGAAACGCCCAGTACGATCAGGCGCTGCTTGAGACTCGCATTGATTATGAAGTCGAACACGGCGTCCCCTTAGCGAATCTGCGCCAGGGAAGCAGCGCCCTGAACGACGACGCGTTCACCGCCTGTCAGGCCGTCGGTCACGGCCACCGAATGACCGTCCAGCGCCGCTGCCTTGACTTTGCGCGAGACAAAGCGCTCGGCGCTTTCATGCACCCAGACCACCGATTCATTGGCCGCATTGCGCACCACGGCGGCGGCGGGAATCGCCACACCGGCCTGGCTGGCCTTGGTTTGCGCCAGGACCTTGAGGGTCTGGCCAACCGCGACGGCAGGCAAGGCTCCGTCTTTCGGCATCGCGACCCGGAACAGCACCGGCATGGCCTGTTCCTTCAAGGTGCGACCCAAGCCGACGAAGGTGAGGTCGAGGATGCCGCCGGCAATCGGGGCACTGGCCTTGGTCAGTCCATCGAGCAACAGTGGGTCGTAGGCCAAGGCCTCGACCGCCAGCCGCTTTGGATCGATGATCTCGAAGACCACCGCCTGCGCATCGATCACTTGGCCGACCGCGACGTTGGCCGCACTGACCACGCCGCTCACCGGTGCGACCAGGGCTTCGCGGCCGAGGCTGCCACCCACTGCATTTTTACGTTTCTTGAACGCGGCGAGTTCGATCTCCGCCTGCTCGATGTCTTTCTGCGGGACGCTGCCGTCCAGTTGCTGGAGGCGCGCCAGCCGGCGTTCGAGAACGCTTTCCTGCGCAGCCAATTCGGCCAGGGCCGACTGCTGAGTACCGCGTTCGAGGGCGGTTGCAGCCGGTTGCAGCCAGGCCAGAATTTGCCCTTTGCTGACCTGTTGACCAAGTACGGCCAGCCCGTTCGGGCCGGCCTCGATCCGCCCGCTCTGGAAAGTCTGCACCCGGCCGCCGGCATTGGGATCGGCGACGATGCGGCCATTGAGTTCGACCGTGCGGGGGAATTCGCCCTTGAGTGCGGTCCGGGTGCGGAGGCTCAACTGCCGTTGGGCCGATTTCGGGACAAAGACGCTGCCGTCCGGCAAGCGCAAGGCCGGCTCGTTGAACGTCACCTGGCCTTGGGCGTCGACTGCAGCGACCGGTGCCGGTGCAACTGGAGCTTTTTGCTCATCGCCATGGTCCTCGCCGCCATGGGCGGAGACCTGAACAGCCAGGGTGCTGCCCACAAGCAGAGCCAGGGCATAGCGGGTAAGGTTCTTGGTATCGGTCATGCTGAATGAATTCCATGTTGCGGTTGGCGACGCAGGCGACGCACGACCAGGCCGCCGGCCAGCAACAACAGCGGCGTGCCGGCGTAGAGCCACCAATTGCGAGCGGGATGTCCGGCGTCAGTCACGGCAACCGCTGCTTCGCCCACCTCCAGGCTGACGGAAAGCAGATCGACAATTTCACCGGCCTGGACGGTGATGGTCAGCGGGTACTTGCCGGCTTGTGTCAGGGACGGTGCGGATAATTGGTAGACGCCTCCTGCCATCTCGGTGGCCACTCCTTTGATCCCCTGGCCCTCGATTTCGATTTGTGCCCCGGGAATGGGGGCGTTGTCCGCAGCGCGGTCGAGATAGATGATCAGGTCCTTGCCAGCGAGCACACCAACCAGTTCAAGGTCTTCGCTACGCAGTTCGAAACGTGGCGCCAAGTTGACATCTGCCGGCTTGGCGGGGGCTCCGTGGTCATGGCCTTCATGGGCGAGGAGCGGCATGGACAACGCCAGAAAGATGGCTGCAACAAAGGCTTTTAGGGCTGCCCAGTTCAGGATGAATGGCTGATCGATCACGGTGTAATTCCTCGGGCTTGATTCAGGTTGGCCTGGGCGGCCGACAGGCGGGCGCGGCTACGGCCCAGTTCGATGCGGGCTTCGGTTGCCTGCGATTGGGCACGCAGCAACTCGACAAGCGCGGTTTCGCCCAGTTCGAAGGAACGGCGCATCAGGGACAATCGCTCGGCAGCGGCTTGCTCACGGTCGACCGCTATTTCGGCACCGATTCGGGCCGCATCGAGTTGCGCCTCGGCCTCCCTGGCTTCGGCTTCGACCTCAGCCAGCAGCCGCTGATACTGGGCATCGGCCTGGATCAGCGCCGTGTTGGCGCTGGCGATCAAGGGCGCGTTGCGCACCTCGCCAGCGAAGGGAATGGTGATGGCGAAGCCGACACTGTCGCGTGGAGTCGCGCCTGAGGCATCACGCTCCCGGCGATATTGCATGCCGATGCTGGGTGCATCGCGGCGCGACTCCTGGGCCAGTTTCATGCCCGCACGGGCGCGCTCGGCAATGGCCTGCCCGGCCGCCAGGCGGGGATGAATATCTTCAGCGGCTGCCGCCATAACCGGCTCTTGCGGATTGTCCGGCAAGCGGTCGCTGCCGGTCAGCACCCGGTAGCGCTGCGTGCTGCGTACCACACGTGCGTTTGCTTCGGCCGCGGCGGCCCGGGCGCTGCTCGTTTCCTGCTTGACGAGAAGCAGGTCGGAGCGGGCCATTTCACCGACCTTGACCCGCCTGGCCACATCGGCTTCCAGCTTGGCCGCGGCATCGAGACGTTCAACGGCAACCGCCGCTTCGCTTTGCGCCAGATAGAGCGTCCATAGGGCCGTCCGTAATTCGCCGGCGACGGCCAGCCGCGTGGCGGCAATGCTCTGCTGACTTTCGTCGCTATCGGCCTCGGCAACGGCTATCCGGGCTGATTTTTGACCGGGTAGCCAGAGCGGAACGGAAATTCCGATTTCGCTTTCTTCTTTGCCCAGATTGTCGTTCCAGCGGTCAGTGCGCTGCGCCAGGCCGATTCTCGGGGTGCCGGGAAACAAGGATTCGGCAACGGTGCGGCTGGCGGTCGCTTCCTCGCGTTTTGCGACCACTGTTTTCCCCTGAGGGGAATTGGCCCATGTCTTTTCAAAGACGTCGCGCAGGGTTTCCGCTTGGGCGGAACCGATCGAAGCGGCCAGCCAGACCAGCAGGCAGCCGGTCCCGGCACGCATTTTTGGTGTTGGCGGAGAGCAATTCATTGGGGCAAGTTCACCGAGTTCAGATCAATAAACACGGATGGTACGGAGCGTTGCCCAACGGGATGCTGACCGATAAATTACATTTGTGTAATCTTGCGGCCCCTACCGGTGCCCAGAAATTTTGCCTTTCATCCTCGCTTCGAAATGTCCCGAACCGGACATAGCCGGCACTTTGACCTGTTAAAGTCCTTTCCCGAGCGAATTCGGTCAGCTAAAAATCTATGCCCTGTCGTGGCAGGTGCCAATAAATTGAATATTTGACTTATCTGGACTTCTTTGAGCGGCCTACCCTGACATCCGTTTGGGGTATAGCTCAAAATGACACCAAGACGGCACACAACGAACATCCGTTATTTGGGAAGCAAGCAAAGCCATGGGCTTGTCGCCTTTTTGGCTTTTTATGCTTCCCGAAGCAGGCTTACCCAGAATCAGTCGAAACGAACATCAATCTCCTTTCCATCAGGCTTCGTGCAAACCCCGGCTGGACTTTGGCCTGAACTCCAAGCCAGCAGGCATAGAATTGTTTCCCCACTTTGGGAACGTAGTATCGGCGAAGCCGAATTCTTTATGTGATCGCTGTCCATGCCGCTGGTAATTCGGTCGTAATGTTTGCCTGGGCCAAACAATTTACGTAATTTTGCGAGGTCTTGAGAATGCTGAATCACAAATCCCCGCCCCTCATATCGCACTCCTTCGAGTTCCAAAACCATGACCGGCGCTTGCCTGCCTTCGTGGCTAAAGGAGCCCGTGACGGGAGGCGAGTCGTTCTCCGATACCAGTCGATGAGTATGCCCAGCACAACCGGAGAGCGTCACGCCCAGAAAACATGTGGTGAGTATTTTTCTCGTCGCGGACATGTGGTCTCCCTTCTACTTCAACACGAAGCGAACCGTTGCCTGGGCTTTGCCCGGGACGGATACCAAGGCCACAATCTTGCTGTTGGCAAGTTTAAAACTGCCTGTAGCCTCCAGTTGCGCGCCCGCCGGTTTCAACTCGACTTCCTGTTTATAAGTGCCGACGAGGATGGTCAGTTTGGCGTTGGATTTTGAGACATCCACCGACTTGCCATGATCGCGCACATGCAACTGGATTGTCTCCGGAGTGGCGACCAGTTCGTAATCCATGTCCTTGACCTCGCTGACGACGCCGCCGTGGAGCGGTTTGTGTTCGTGGCCGTGCTCGTGGCCACCGGCAGCGAAAGCATTGCCGGACAGGGAGAGGACAACAGCGGCGAGAAAATGAATCGGTTTCATGGGTTTTCCTTTCGTTGAGAAATATTCAAAGCGCACCGGCATCGCGGTCGGCCATCAGGCGTTCCACATCCTTGCGGCCAAACAGCCAGAACATGGCGGGCGTCAGGAAGGTGTCGAGCAGGGTTGAACTGATCAGGCCCGAGAAAATGACCACCGCCACGGGATGCAGGATTTCCGTGCCCGGCCGCTCGGCCTCGAACAACAACGGCGCCAGCGCGAAGGCCGTTACCAGTGCCGTCATCAAGACCGGCGCGAGACGTTCCAGCGAGCCGCGCAGGATCATTTTGTGATCGAAGTTCTCGCCTTCCATGCGCATCAGGTTGATGTAGTGGCTGACCTTGAGAATGCCGTTACGCACCGAAATACCGGCCAGCGTGATGAAACCGACCAGTGCGGCGACCGACAGCGGCTGCCCGGAAATCCACAAGCCGAGCACTGCGCCAACCAGCGCCAGCGGAATGTTGGCCATAATCAGCGCCGACAGCACGACCGACTTGTAGCGACTGAACAGCACCACGAACATCAGCACCAGCGAGACGATGGAGAGCAGGCCAACCAACCGCGAAGCCTCTTCCTGCGCCTGGAATTGTCCGCCCAGCGTGATGAAGTAGCCTTCCGGCAGCTTGCTGTCGCCGACGACCTTGCGGATGTCCTCGACAATCTCGGACAACGCCCGTCCTTGCGCGTTGGCCGAAATCACGATGCGCCGTTTGCCGTCATCGCGGCTGACCTGGTTCGGCCCGTCGCCGTCCTCGATGGTGGCGATTTTTGACAAGGGAATCGGGCCGCCGGGCGTCTCCAGCAAAATCTGCCCCAGCCCTTGCAACGAGCGGGATGACTCAGGCAAACGCACGACCAGCGCGAAGCGCCGGCCGCCCTCGACGACCTGAGTTACCTTTTCACCTTCAACCAAGCTTTGCAGCGTCGCCAGAATCTGTGGCGTCGGCACGCCGTATTGCGCGGCCGTCGCATAGTTGACGCTGACCTTGATCTGCGGGGCCAGCACCTGCTTCTCGATTTCCAGATCGGCAATGCCCGGAATACCGGCCAGCCTGCCGCGCAGCGCGTCGGCCTGACCGCGTAGCGTGTCGAGGTCGTCGCCAAAAATCTTGATGGCGATTTGCGAACGCACACCGGACAGCATGTGGTCGATGCGGTGCGAGATGGGCTGGCCAATGGCAATCGCCGCCGGCAGGTTGATCAGGCGGGTGCGAATGTCGGCCGAAATTTCGCCCATTGAACGCGTCATTTCGGACGCCGGCTTCAGGCCGACATCCAGTTCGCTGACGTGAACACCTTCGGCATGCTCGTCCAGTTCCGCCCGGCCGCTGCGTCGCCCGACGTGCACGACTTCCGGCACCGCTTTGACCAGCACCTCGGCCTGTTGCGCCAGCGCCGACGACTCGGCCAGCGTGACGCCGGGGTTGAGGCGCATGCCAATCAGCAGCGTTCCCTCGTTGAAGGGCGGCAGGAAGGTCTTGGGGAAGAACGGCACCGCGACTGCTGCCAGCAAAATGGCGACGGCACCAGCTGCCAACGCCGCTTTGGGACGGTTGAGCACCGTCTGCAAACTGCGGCCATAGCTCGCCTTCAGCCAGGCCAGCAGTTTCGTGTCGCCATGATCGAGCGACTTCATGCGGGGCAGCAGGTAGAAGGAAAGCACCGGCGTCACCGTCACCGACACCACCAGCGAAGCCAGTGTCGAAACGATGAAAGCAATGCCGAGCGGTACGAACAACCGGCCTTCCATGCCAGGCAGCGCGAAGAGCGGCAGGAAGACGAGCACGATGATGATCGTTGCGTAGAGGATGGCCGAACGCACTTCCATCGTCGCATGGGCCACCAGTTCAATCGGATGCATCCGGTGATCGTGGTGCTTGGCCCGGTCCTCCTTTAGCCGTCGCAGCACGTTCTCGACACCAACCACGGCGTCATCGACCAGGCCGCCGATAGCGATGGCCAAGCCACCCAGCGTCATGGTGTTGATCGACAGGCCGTAGTAGTCGAAGACCAGCGCCGTCATGAAAATCGACACCGGGATCGCGGTCAGCGCGATCACCGTCGGGCGCAAGGTGCCCAGGAAGAAAAACAGGATGACGGCGACGAAGACCGAGGCCCCGATCAACTTGCCTTGCAGCGTGCTGATCGACGACTCGATAAAACTCGCCTGGCGGAAGGTCACCTTGGGCGCCTCCATACCGGCCGGCAGCGATTTCTTCAGATCCTCCACTGCGGCCTCGATGCTCCGGGTCAGATGGATGGTGTCCGCCGTCGGCTGCTTCTGGATGCCCAGAATCACCGCCGGTTTGCCCTCGAAACCCGCGTCACCCCGCTTGATGGCGGGTGCGAAAGTCACGTCGGCAATTTGCCGCAACAAAACGGGTTGACCGTGGCGGGCCGTCAGCGCCAGGTTCTTCAGGTCGTCGAGGCGCGACGTGCGGCCGAGATGGCGGATCAGGTATTCGCGGCCGTTGAGTTCAAGGAAGCCGCCGGAGGTGTTGGCCGAGTAGCCCTTGAGCGCCCCGGTCAACTGCTCATGTGTGATACCCAGTTCCGCCATGCGGGTCGTGTTCGGCTGCACCTGGAACTGGCGCACCTCGCCGCCGATGGGGATCACCTGCGCCACACCGGCGATGGCCATCAAACGCGGCCGCAGCACCCAGTCGGCGTATTCGCGGACCTGCATCGGTGAAATCTTCGCCGTGTCGATGGGAATGGCGATCTGCATGATTTCGCCCATGATCGAACTGATCGGCCCCATGCGCGGCGTGACGCCCGTTGGCAGCCCTTCCTCCATCGAGGAAAGACGTTCCGACACCATCTGCCGTGCCCGGAAAATCTCTGTTTTCCAGTTAAAAGTCACATAAATGAAAGAGAGGCCGGCACTGGACACCGACCGCACGCTCTCCACACCGGGCAGACCGTTCATGGTCGTTTCCAGCGGGAAGGTGATCAGTTGTTCCACTTCCTCGGCGGCCATGCCGCCGGATTCGGTCATGATGGTGACCGTTGGTTTGTTGAGATCGGGAAACACATCCACCGGTGTGCGGGAGAGCGTGAATGCCCCATAAGCCATCAGCACCAGGCTGGCGATGATGACCAGCAGGCGGTTGGCCAGGCTGTTGTCGAGAAGCCACTTGAACATGGTTTAGTCCTCCCGCCGTGTGCAGCAATTCGATTGCTGCTGAATCGGCGGACATGGCACGTCGCCATAACTGCAAAAGACGCAACAGTCACCCGGCTTGGGTCGGAGTAACGTTTTGCAACCTGAACATTCATGGAAGAACAAACAGGCATCGGTAGGCATGCGCAGTTTTTCCGACAGTCCGCAAATCGGGCAGGTCAGGGTGGAGTCGAGAATGGGTTCCATCGTCATCCCTTTACCGCACCTGGTTGATCAGGGTCGCAGCGCGGACGGCAACCCGATCCCCAGCTTTTAACCCGCTGGTCACCGCCACGTTGCTGCCGTCCAGCGGCTCGGTGGTGACCGGGCGCGGCTCAAAGCGTTCCGGCGCGGTCTTGACCCAGACAATGGACTGATTGGCCGGGTTCTTCATCAGCGCCGCCGCCGGCATGCGGATGCCCGGCACCGTGCTGCGCGTCTGTACGAAGACCCGAACCGGCTGGCCGACGGCCAATGCCGCCAAAGCGCCGCCTTCACCCCGGAAGGTCAGCGGCAGGGCCTGCTCGCGCAGGCTGCGGGCAACGCCGACCAGGCGTAGCGGCAGCTTCTGCTCGCCGACGGCAACAAAGGCCCCGGCCACATCGCTGGCGATGGCCATATCGAAAGCCAGCGCCTCGATCAGCAGGCGTTCCGGATTGACAATCTCGAACAGGGTTTCGCGGGCTTCAAGCACCTGACCGGAAACGACGTTGGCCGAGGCGATAACGCCGCTGACCGGCGCCACCAGTTGTTCGTTGGCAACGGCGGCTTCGGCTTCCTCGATGACCTTGCGCGGCACGGTGTCGGACAGTTCGCGCAGGCGGCGCAGGCGACTTTCGGCCAGGGAGCGGCTGTTGCCGCCGACTTCCGGCGTCACGTAAGCGAGCACCTCGCCCTTCTTGACCTGTTGGCCGGGCAACGGCAGACCGCGTGGCCCCGGCGTGACACGGCCGGCGACGATGGCTTGTACTTTGCCGCCGGCATTCGGGTCCATGACCACCTTGCCGGCCAGTTCATGGGTACGGGGTAGTTCGCCGGCCTCAACCAGCAGGGTACGAACACCGATCTGGCGTTGCGCCGGTTTGGGCAGGAAGACGCTTCCGTCCGGCTGACGTTTGGGGCCGTTGCCGCTGGCAGCGGGCGGTGCGTCGCCGTGGTCGTGGCCGTCACCGGCCAGCACCAACGTTGAAGAAAACAAGAAGGAAAGACAAAGGGCGCTAAATAACTGACGGGATTTCATGCAGCACCTCCGAAATGCGGGTTGCGGGAAGCGCGCAGGCGGCGCAATAGAGCGGCAAGGAGCAGCAGTGCCCCGCCGGCGGCACCGGCCCACAGGGCGTATTCCTTCCAGCCATGGGTGTGGGCGCTGGTTTCGGCATGCGCCTCTTCATGGATGTCAAGTTCGCCCGCCAGCAAGTCGGTTTCCTCGCCGGCCATGACGGTCGCCGCGACCGATACAACCCCCGGCTTGAGTTCCTGCGCCAGCGTTGCCTCGAACTCTCCCTCGGCATGCGGTTCGACGGGGACTTTGACGCCGCCGAGTTCGAGTTCGAGCTTGGCGTCCTTGACCGGGCTGCCGTCGGCATAGCGATCGAGATAAAGCGTCAGTTGTTTGCCATTGACGACGCCGACCAGTTCAAAGGTTTCGGACGTTGCTGTAAAACGCGGCGAGGCGGGACCAGCGGTTGCGGCAGGTGCCTCGCCATGGTCGTGCCCGTCACCGGCCCAGGTCAGTGGGGCCGCCAGGGCGATCCAGGCGGCCCATCCCAAAGCGGCCAGCGTGTTTGTTGTTCTCATGTTCGGGTTCCTCATTTTTGTTCGGGGAGCAGGCCCAGGGCCTGACGCAGGGCGGAGATCGCGGCGGCCAGTTCAATCCGGGTGCGAGCGTTTTGTCGTTCGGCTTCGACGGCTTCGAGTTCGATGCGCAGGCGGGTCGGCAGGTCGCTTTCGCCCAGGCGGAAGGACTTGTCGAAGAACCCCCGCGACTCACGCGCCAGTTGAGTGCGTTTCTCGGCGGCCGCCAGTTGCGTGCGGCTCGATTCGACACGCACCCGCGCCGCTTCCAGATCGGCCGCCAGGCGCTCGCGTTCGAGGCGAAGTTGGCCCTCGGTTTCGAGGGCTTCAGCGCGGGCCAGACCGAGCTTGGCGCGATTGCGGCTCTCCGAACCAAACGGGATGCGTACGCCGAGCGTGACGGTCTGCTGATAGTCGTCGCCGAAAGCGCCCCGCTCGCGGGTGGTGGCCAGCAACAGTTCGGGATTGTTCCGGGTCTGCACGCCGGCCAGATCGGCCGCGCGGCGAGCGACTTCGGCGCGGTCGAACAGTTCGCCGACCGCCGGGTGGGTCGCATCCAGGGCGGTGAAGTCGGCCGGCACCGCCGGTGGGGTTTCCGGTCCTTCGGCTGCTTTCTCGTCCGGTAGCTTGCCCATCAAGGCGCGTAGTTGCTGGGTGGCTGCGGCCAGCAGGCTAGCGTTTTCGGCCAGCGATACCTCAGCGCTGGCCGCCGCACCATCAGCCTGATGCTGGTCCGAGCGTGCCAGGTCGCCGGCCTTGGCTCGGCGACGGACATCTTCTGCCAGTTTTTGCGCGCTGACCAAGCGCTCTCGGGCCAGCGACTGTTCGCCGCGTGCGCGCTGCCAGTTCCACCAGGCATCACGCACGGCGGCGGCAACGCGCAGTTGCGCGGCCGTCACCCGACTGTCCACGGCTTTGGATTCGGCCTCGGCCAAGGCGCCCTGACGAGAGCGTTCGCCGGGCAGCCACAGGGGCAAGGCGACGCCGGCCGCGTATTCGCGGCTGCCTTGATTCTTGCTCAGTTGGTCGGTCTTGCCGGACAAATCCAGCGAAGGCGCTTGGGCCATCCAACTGCTGGCAACCTGCCGACGCGCTTCGGCGGCATCGCGCCGCAGATCGAGGGATTGCGCTTCGGGTTGCCGTGCCCAAGCAGCCTCAAAGGCTTGCGACAGGGTAATCACGGCACCAGCGGGGGCTGGCGTCGATTGCGCCCATAAGTCGCCGGTCGCTAGCGCAGCGAGCGAGCACAGCCCGGCAACAACTAGGCGGGCCGGTAAAAAGGTAGTTCGTGAAACTGATTTGCTTCGAGACATCCAATTCTCCAGTGATAAAAAGACACACGGGGAATCGGCGGGGTGCGACCGGGAAACGTCGCAATGCGTCAGGGCGGATCAGTCCACCGCAGCCGCAAGGGAGAAGCGCAGAAAAGTGCTATCCACCCCGCCGATTAGGCGAGGACGGACCAGTTGGGGCGTTCGGGGTACGCGAGAGGTGGCGCGGTCAAATTCCCTGGTAACCAGGGAATCGCAATGGACGCGCTGCTTGAAGACGGCAAGGAGGCCATGCTGAAAATCGCCGCAGCACAACTCGCATGACAGGCGACGCAATCGCCGTCGATGCCACCACCCAAGGTTTTGGCATCCGGCGTGCCATCCTGATCGGCAGCGGCCTGATGCTGGTGGTCATGATGACCGAAGTGCTGTGCTGCCGCTCCGGTCTCGTGCTGGCAATAGCCGGCCACCGCCGCCCAGGAGAACTGGAACGGCAGAAATACGAGAAGAAGGATAGAGAGCCAGCGGCGCATGGGCGGGATTGTATCAGCGAAAGTCTTTACCGGAAGTCCACCGCAGGATGCGCACGCCGTTACCCACCACCAGCAGACATGGCACCCATGTCGGCGAATACGGCCATTCACATGGGTGCATTGCCAAAATTCCCCCATCCGCACTTTCGGGAATCGGCGCTATTCGACCGAGTAGAGGCGCGACGACTCACCCGCTTTGGGCAAGGTATATACCTTGAGCGTTCCCACGATGTACGGCCCCATGCCTGGGGCATTGGCCGGCATGCCCGGAATGGTCAGGCCTCCTACCGACGGCTTTTCGGCCAGCATTTTCTTGACGGCGGAGGCGGGCACATGACCTTCCACGGTGTAGCCGCCAATTTTCGCGGTATGGCAACTAGCCAAATGTGGGGGTACCCCAAACCGTTGCCGTTCCACGTCCATGGCTCGGGTATTGACCTGCTTCACCTGAAAACCGGACTCTTGCATGTGCTTGACCCACTCGGTGCAGCAGCCGCAATCAGGATCCTTATAGACGGTTACTTCGGGCAGTTGTGCCGCAAGGGCACCCTGTAGTGCGGTGGTCGCTAACAGGCAGGCAATGAGCTTTTTCAACATGACAATAAAACCTTTCAATAAATGGCAGATGGGCTAAACGCTAGCAATGGAAAAATGTGATACCCGGCGTCAATCGAACTTCATGTCAACGGTTTTCTCAATCGGCGGATAACAGATGCCGAGTTTCTCATTGCACCCCTGATAAGACGCATAAAGGGTGAAGACTTTAGACTTGGGAGCGCGTTCCAGAACGATTTCCGCGACGACGGGCGATTTATAGACTTCAATCAGCCCAAAATAGGGGTCGTTCTTCATCTCGCCGGAAGGTAGCTTCACCTCCTTAATCATGACGCTGGCGTTCTTCAAGGCGAAGCGGACCTTGTTCTTGTAGAGGTAGTGCTTCTTGGCAGGAATGATTTCAGCCACCACCGTATCGCTACCCTTCAGGGATGCCTTGAGCCGAAACGCCTGATCAGGAGGCAAGGGTTCCTCGGCTGCCGAAGTGCAATGGACCAGGCCCATGAGCATCAAGGCAGACAACGTGCGACGGTCAAATAGGGAGAAGGATCGTTGAGCCAATTTGTGTTCCTCGTTTTGGTTTATAGCCAGGATTTGCATCGAGATTTCCTGTGCACGTGCTAAGTGGGCGCCTTGCTTTGAGCTGACGACAGCAAGGTTCCCAAAAGAAGAATAAAGGCGCTCAGACAAAGCGCCGTATCGGCGAGATTGAAGGCTGGCCAGTGCCAGCCGCCGGCATGGAAGTCCAGATAATCCACGACCGCTCCCCGGCCCAAGCGATCTACCAGGTTGCCGACGGCACCGCCGAGGAACAGGCTATACCCCCACCCTTCCCACCGGTTCGCCACGCCTTTGAGCAACATGACGGTCAGCCCCACCGAGACGACCAAGGCGAGGGCAATGAAGACATAGCGTTGCCAACCGCCGGCATTCGCGAGAAAACTGAAGGCTGCGCCGCTATTCAGGATGTGGACGAGATTGAAAAACGGTAACACCGTTTCGCCTGCGCCCAAGGGGAAGGTCCCCGCGATCCAATGCTTGGCCCCTTGGTCCGCCAAGGCCACACCGATGGCCAACCCCAGCCAGCGGTACCGGTCCATCATGGGCTTATCCGGGATCATTTGCGCAGTAGTCGCACGCCGTTACCCACCACCAGCAGACTCGCGCCCATGTCGGCGAAGACCGCCATCCACATGGTCGCATTACCGAAAACGGCGAGTCCGAGAAAGATCGCCTTGATCCCCAGGGCCAGCCCGATGTTTTGCCAGAGGACCGCATGGGTGCGCCGGGACAGGCGAATGGTCTCTGGAATACGCCGCAGGTCGTCGTTCATGATTACCACGTCGGCCGCTTCCATCGCCGTGTCCGTGCCCGCCGCGCCCATGGCCACGCCGATGTCGGCCCGGGCCAGCGCTGGCGCGTCGTTGATGCCGTCGCCGGTCATCGCGGTCGGGCCATAGCGACTTTGCAAATCTTCGATGGCCGCCAGTTTGTCCTCTGGCAGAAGATTGCCCCGGGCGTCGTCGATGCCGGCTTCCTTGGCGATGCTCGCGGCCGTCGCCACATTGTCGCCGGTCAGCATGACCGAGACGACACCGAGACGGTGCAGATCGGCCACCGCCTCCCGTGAGCTTTCCTTGATGGTGTCCGCCACTGCAAAAATTGCCAGCACCTGCTTTACCGATGCCAGCATGGTGACGGTCCGGCCTTGCGTCTCGTGCACCTGAAGGCGAGCCTCGATCTCGGCACTACACAGAGCGCGTTCCTCAATCAGGCGATGATTGCCGAGGACGAGGAGTTGGCCATCCGTGCGCGCTTCAATACCTCGTCCGGCGAGTGCGACAAAATCGGTCAAGCCATTTTCCGGAAGCTTTAGACCGGTCGCAATCGCTTTTGAGACCGGATGGTCCGAGTGCCCTGCCAGGCTGGCCGCCCAGGAAAGCACCTGGGATTCGGGGACCGCCGAGTGAAGCAGTTCCGTGGCGACCAGACGGGGTTTGCCTTCAGTGATGGTGCCGGTTTTGTCGAGGGCAATGACGCGCAGTTTGCGGGCCTCTTCAAGATAAACGCCGCCCTTGATCAGGATGCCTCGTCGGGCTGCTGCCGCCAGGCCGCTAACCACCGTTACCGGCGTGGCAAGCACCAGCGCGCAGGGGCAAGCGATGACCAACAGCACTAGGGCTTTGTAGAGCGCCTGCGTCCAGGTCCAGCCGAGGAGCCAGGGGGTTAAAATGGCCACGGCAACCGCGATACCGAACACGGCCGGGGTGTAGATTGCGGCAAACCGATCCACGAAGCGTTGGGTTGGCGCTTGCGTCCCCTGCGCCTGTTCGACCGCGTGGATGATGCGGGCCAGTGTGGTGTTGTCGGCAGCGGCCGTGACACGGAACTCCAGGATGCCGGTTTCGTTGATCGTGCCGGCGAATACCGGGTCGCCCACCACCTTGTCAATCGGGATGCTTTCGCCGGTGACCGGCGCCTGATTGACTGCACTGGTTCCTGCCGTCACCTGACCATCGAGCGGTATCCTGGCGCCGGGTTTGACCCGAACGCAGGCCTCCAGCTTTACCTCTGCGGCTGGTACTTCCAGCCACGTGCCATCAGCCTGCCGAACTTCCGCCGTCTCCGGCGTCAGGTCGAGCAGGCCTTTGATGGCGTTACGCGCCCGATCCACGGAGCGGGCTTCGATCAGTTCGGCAATCGCATACAGGGCCATGACCATCGCCGCCTCGGGCCACTGGCCAATGAGGAAGGCGCCGGTCACCGCCACGCCCATCAGCGCGTTCATGTTTAGCTGCCCGCGCCGCAATGCCGCCACGCCTTTGCTATAGGTTGAAATGCCGGATTGCCAGATGGCGACGACGGCCAATGTCATTCCGAAGCCCTTGAAAGGCAGTGTGTCGGGCGCGAAGAAATCCAGCGCTTCCGCACCGACGGCCAGCCCCAGCGCCAGAACACTTCGCCATAACTCACTGATGCCGACGTTTTCCGTTGCCGCTTGATCTGCCGACACCGCTTTGGGGCTGAACCCCGCCTGGCGGATAGCGGCCAAGGCGGCATCGAGGGCATCCGTCGTCGCATCTATCGAAACGGTGCGTGCCGACAGTTGGAAACGCAGGGAACGGATGCCGTCGATACCGGCCACCGCCCGACGGATGTCATTCTCCTCGTTCGGGCAGTCCATGGTTGGAATCACGAAAACGGGCACGCCATCGCTTTGAGCGAGATCGGCGGCTGCCGGGGTTTCAGCGACTGCGGGCGCTGCTACTGAACAGCCACCGGCACATCCGCAATGAGCGGTTTCCTGAAGGGGCTTCGGGTTGGGATCAAGACTCATGGCGTTCTCCTTGTTTCCCGCATTAGAAACCCTTGAGTGACTACAGAGTCAAGTGATTACAATAATGGAAAATAGTCGGAGCCGAAACTATGCTTGAGTTCGTCAAAGTTCTGGGATTGTTCGCCATAACCGCGCTGGCCGAGATTCTCGGCTGCTATCTGCCGTGGCTGGTGCTGACCCAGCAGCGTTCAGTTTGGCTGTTGATCCCCGCCGCCGTTTCCTTGGGGCTGTTTGCCTGGCTGCTGACCCTGCATCCAGGTGCCGCCGGACGAATCTATGCCGCCTACGGCGGTGTCTACGTGGCGATTGCCCTGATCTGGCTATGGCGGATCGATGGCGTTGTGCCGACCCGATGGGATCTTGTCGGCAGTGCGGTCACGTTGGCCGGTATGGCGATCATTATGCTCCAACCGGCTCGGTCCGTTTGATCGTCAGGAGGCGAAGATGAAAATCGGCGAACTGGCCCGCCTTGCCGGGACGAATGTGGAAACGATCCGCTATTACGAGCGTGATGGGCTGCTACCCGTACCGGCACGCAGCGAAGGCAACTACCGCATCTATCGGGAAACCCATGTCCAGCGACTGTCCTTTATTCGGCGTTGTCGCAGTCTGGACATGACGTTGGATGAGATCCGGGTCTTGCTACACTTCAAGGAGTCACCCCAGGAGAACTGCGCGGATGTGAATCGCCTCCTTGACCGACACATTGGGCACGTCACCCAACGGATGCAAGAACTCCAGGAACTGGAAAGGCAACTGAAAGACCTACGCGAGCGCTGCGGTGAGGCGCGGGATGCTGCCCACTGCGGCATTCTTGACGGGTTGTCTCAAGCGATCATGCCCGGCGAAAAGTCGGCAAGCCATGTACAGGGAACGCATCAACATATCCTGGCACAGGATGATCGAGGCAAACATGGCTGACGATATCGACTTGGCGTGCGACTTTCCGACCGGGAAGCCAAAGCGGAATGGAATCCGATTTATGTAATCTTGCGACCTAGCGGTGCACAATGATCTTGCCTCTCATCCCCGCTTCGAAGTGTCCCGGAACGAGGCAGGCGAAATCGAAACTCCCTTTTTTCGCGAACGTCCAGGCGAATTCCGCGGTCTTTCCGGGTTCCACCGACACCGCATTCGGGTCGTCGTGTTCCATCTGCGGGAACTTCGCCATCAGTGCGGCGTGTTTCTTCAATTCCGCCGGCGTGCCCAGCACAAATTCGTGTTTGACTTGCCCCTGGTTGCGCACAACAAAGCGAATCGTTTCTCCTCGTCTGGTTTCGATGCGCTCGGGTTTGAAACGCATGCTGTCGCCCATAGCCACTTCGACCGTCCGGGTGGCCGCGCTGATCGACGCCGGTCTGCCGAGGTCGGCGGCATGTTGACCGGATGGTTTGCCCGCCGGCTGTTTGGTCGGAGCGGTGTGGTTTTCATCACCGTAGGCGGCAAAACCGGGCATGGACAGCATGACGAGCAAGGCAAGATCACAACGATTGCGCATGATGAGCACCTCTTCAAGTAAATTCGGCTTAGTGGCCGGCATGTTTGCCGGGTTTGCGAACGGTTAGTTCCTGGTTCACCGGGTTACCGTTCGCTGGCATCGACACTCCACCGTGAGTGGTCGCTCGTGGGGCCTCGGCGACCGGCCCCATCCATTCGTGGGCCTGAGTACCGGTGGGCTGCTTGTACCAGCCGGGGTCGCGATAATTCCCCGGCTTCTGATCGCGACGCACTTTCAGCATCGAGAACATGCCGCCCATTTCAACCGCACCATAGGGTCCTTGGCCGGTCATCATGGGGAGCGTGTTGTCGGGAATCGGCATTTCCATCTCCCCCATGTCCGCCATGCCGCGTTCGCCCATCACCATATAGTCGGGAATCAAATCGGTGATCTGCTTGACGACACCCCGGTGATCCACGCCAATCATCGTCGGCACGTCGTGTCCCATGGCATTCATCGTGTGATGGCTCTTGTGGCAATGGAAAGCCCAATCGCCTTCCTCATCGGCCAGGAATTCGATCTGTCGCATCTGGCCGACCGCGACATCGGTCGTCACCTCCGGCCAGCGGGAACCGATTGGCGTCGGGCCGCCATCGGTGCCACTGACGACAAACTCGTGCCCGTGCAAATGCATTGGGTGATTGGTCATCGTCAGGTTGCCCATGCGGATGCGTACTTTGTCGCCCTTGCGGACATTCAGCGAATCGATGCCTGGGAATGCCCGGCTGTTCCAGGTCCACAGATTGAACTCGAGCATCGTATTGACCTGCGGTGTATAGCTGCCCGGGTCGATGTCATAAGCGTTGAGCAGGAAACAGAAGTCGCGGTCGACTTCCTCGATCAGCGGATGCTTGCTCTTCGGGTGGGTTACCCAGAAACCCATCATGCCCATGGCCATCTGGGTCATCTCGTCGGCATGCGGGTGATACATGAAGGTACCCGGGCGTCGTGCAACGAACTCATAGACGAAGGTCTTGCCGACCGGAATTTGCTTCTGATTGAGGCCGCCCACCCCATCCATACCGTTCGGCAGGCGCTGCCCGTGCCAGTGAATGGTGGTGTGCTCCGGCAGCCGATTGGTCACGAAGATGCGCACCCGGTCGCCTTCGACGACCTCGATGGTCGGGCCGGGGCTTTGTCCGTTGTAGCCCCACAAATGGGCTTTCATGCCCGGAGCGATTTCGCGAACAACCGGTTCGGCGACGAGATGGAATTCCTTGACGCCCTTGTTCATCCGCCACGGCAAGGTCCAGCCGTTGAGGGTCGCCACTGGATTGTAAGAGCGCCCGTTGGGCGGCTGGAGCGGCGGCATGGTATCCGGCTTGTCCATCGTTACCAGTTCGGGCAGCGCCGCCATGGCGACGGAACTGACCGAAGCGGCGGCGACGGCACCACCAGCTATCCCCAGGTTCTTGAAAAATTCGCGACGAGAAGTCATGTCGAATCCTTTGCGCTCAGTGGTCGGCCCGACCCGTCGCCGTGACGGTGGCGCGGGCCGCCGTGTTCAGCGAGGGTTTGCCGATCATCGACATCTGCAGATCGCCCTCGGCAATCCAGAAATCCCGCAACGTCTCGATATAGCTGTTAACCGTCGCGATCTGCGTTCGCGCCTCGGCAAGCAACTCGAACACGCCAATCAGCATGCCGTTGTAGCGCAGCACGTTTTCTTCGGAAATCCGCTTGTGGAGCGGCACGATCTCGTCGCGATAATGGCGGGCAATATCGTAGTGGGTCCGATAGGCGTGATAACTTTCGCGAACCTCCGAGCGCGCAATCGTCGCGGCCTCGGCAGCCCGTTCGACCGCCTGCATATAGATGGCCTCGGCCTTGGCCACCTTGGCGCCACCCCAATCGAAGATCGGCAACTCAAAGCTGATTTCGTAGCCTTTCTTGTAGCCGCTGTCCCGGGCGCCTTCCAGGACGCGGGCCGGCCCCACCTCCAGAACGTTGATCAAGCGGGTCGCCTTGCTCAATCCCAAGTTACTGGCCAGGGCTTCGGTTTCGAGACGAATGGCTTGCAGGTCGAGGCGCTGATCGAGGGCCACCTGTTCCAGGACGGGGAGTTCATTGACGGCCGTCGGCAAGTCCGGCAGCCGCTCGGGAAGCTGGAAAACCGATCGGTCGGCTAGTCCAAGAACTCTGGCCAGGCGCTCCCGGGAGGAGGTGGCCGCCTGTTCCGCCCGCGCCAGGTTCAGCGCCGCATCGGCGTAGAACGCCTGTTCCCGAGCCTGACGCAGTTTGCTGAAGTTGCCCACCTGCGCCATCCGGCGGGCCAGTTCGGCGCTGGCCTCCGCACCCTTTTTAACTTTACGTAGGTAGCGCACGGACTCTTCGGCCGCGACGGCGGTGAAATAGGCCTGCCGGGTGTCGGCGGCCAGACGGGCCACCTCGATGATCGCCAGGCGCTGGGTTTGTGCAAAATTGCGCCGCTCGACCTCGACGGCTAGTGGCATGGTGATCAAGGCGAAGATATTGAAGGTCAGCGCTTGTTCGATCTTGTATTCGCGACTGCCGTTTTCCGGTTTGCTGGCCCGCAGCATCGAGAAGTGCGGATTGGGCAGCCTACCGACCTGCACCAGGTCGGCCTCGCTGATCCCCAGATCAAAAAAGCGGGCCTGCAGCCCCCGGTTGTTGAAGAGCGCCAACTGGATGGCGTCGTCCACCGTCAGCGGTTTCGCCAGCAGTTCATCGACGCGAGTTTGCAGGGTTGCGCGCTCCTTGTCGCTGCGCGCCCACTTCACTTCCTTGCCGAGCCGCTCGTGGACAGTCTGTTCAACGCTGCCGAAGCCGCCGTCATTGGAGAAAGTGGCGCATCCCGCCAAACTCGTCAGGACGACCACGTACCAGGCGCGCTTGCCGCTGCTGTACAGCCCTTTGGAGAGATGGGAAGACATGGCTTATTTCTTCTCAAGCGGGGCGGCTTCGGTTGCTGTTCCCGAAGGTTGCTGTGCTTTCGAAGGCGCAAGAATTTCTGCGTCGAGATGCCCCATATGGCCCCGCAAGCGCCCCATCTGCTCATTGGCTTGCCGCCAATCCTGAACCGTTTCGTCCGCCATGGGTTTGTAGTCGACAAATACCGACCGGTAGCCTGCAGGTGGCGTCGATAGGGACGCGTGGTCATCGGCCCATACCGGACTGATGGCAACGACCAGGATCAATGCCCTATGTTTCATGATGTCTCCACGGGGAATGAGGAGTCTTGGGAATCTATCGCTCCCATGGTGGACATCATGCTTTCGCGAAACCAACAATCGGCTGACTTACGGATTACATTTGCGTAATCTAGGGCGATCGCTGCTCAATCCGACGGAAAATGCACCAACGATAGCCAACGGTTGGTGGAGAGCGTCATGAAAATATTGGTCGTAGAAGATGAACCAAAGACCGGGATATACCTGAAACAAGGCCTCGTTGAGGCAGGTTTCGTAGTCGATCTGGTGGCTAACGGCCTGGATGGCTTGCATCTGGCGCTGACCGAGGCGCATGATCTGGCCATCCTTGATGTCATGCTGCCGGGTATCGATGGCTGGCAGGTGTTGCAGGGAATTCGGCGGGCCGGGAAGGATATACCCGTACTGTTCCTGACCGCCCGGGATCAGGTGGAAGACCGGGTCAAAGGCCTGGAGTTGGGGGCTGACGATTATCTGGTCAAACCGTTTGCTTTTTCGGAATTGCTGGCCCGCGTCAGAACCTTGTTGCGGCGGGGGGGCAAGGCAAAAGAGTCGGAGTTTCTGCGGGCGGCCGACCTTGAACTTGATCTCCTGCGGCGTCGGGTGACCCGTGCGGGGAAACGTATCGACCTGACCGCCAAGGAGTTTGCCTTGCTCGAACTATTGCTGCGCCGCCAGGGTGAGGTGTTGCCCCGTTCGTTGATCGCCTCCCAGGTTTGGGACATGAATTTCGATAGTGACACGAATGTCATTGAAGTCGCCATCAAACGCCTGCGGGTCAAGATTGACGAAGGCTTCGAACCGAAGCTGGTGCGCACGGTCAGGGGGATGGGCTACGTTTTGGAGATTACCGATTGAGTCAAACACGGAGTCGATCGCTGACGCTTCACTTGACCTTGTGGTTTGCATTGGCGTCGGTATTCGTGCTGTTCCTGCTCGGCTTGCTGATCGGGCGCTCGGTGGAACAACACTTCGAAGAGCAGGACATCGAGGTGCTAGCCGGAAAAATGGAGTTGGCCAAGCATGTTCTTGAGAAAGCGCTGACCACGCCAAGTGGCGAGACGCTGGCAAAACAGTTGGATGAGGCTTTGACTGGGCATCACGGTTTGGTTATTGCCGTGGTTGGACCTAATCGGCAACGCTTGGATGCCCATGTGGGGCTTGTTCTACCCACTGAATTGCTCAGCGATCGACTGGCGACCGGTGGTGGACGCCCGATCAAATGGGTCGCCGACGATGGTCTCCCATGGCGAGGTATTTCGGCCACACTGACCACCCGAGGCCAGGCGGGGTCCTCGTACACCGTCGTGGTGGCCACCGAAATATCGCATCACGAGCATTTCATGGGCGCGTTCCGGCAAACCTTGTGGGTTTTCATGCTACTCGCCACGCTGGCCATGGGGCTGCTCGGCTGGTTTGTCGTCCGGCGCGGACTGGCGCCGCTGCAGACGATAAAGCGTCAAGCTGCCGCGATCACCGCCAACCGACTGCACACCCGTCTGCCGGTCGATGCTATTCCCCTTGAACTGGGCGACTTGGCGAACACCTTGAACGACATGCTGTCTCGGCTGGAAGAGTCCTTCCAGCGGCTGTCGGATTTTTCGTCCGACCTTGCCCATGAACTGAGAACGCCGGTCAGTAACTTGCTGACCCAAACCCAGGTCACGCTGTCGCGAGCCAGAACGGCCGACGAATATCGGGACATACTGGCTTCCAACGCGGAGGAGTTCGAGCGCCTGTCCCGGATGATCGCCGACATGCTTTTCCTGGCTAAGGCAGAAAATAACCAACTCATCCCGCACCCGGAGCCACTCGAACTAGCCGATGAAGTTGCCGAATTGCTGGAGTTCTACGGGGTGCTGGCCGAGGAAAAGGAAATCCATCTGTCTGTCATTGGTCATGGCACCGTATCCGGCGACCGTCTGATGCTACGTCGGGCGATCAGTAACCTGCTTTCCAATGCGCTTCGCTACACCCCGGTTGGTGGAACGGTAACGGTCCGGATCGAAACGCAGGGCGATGAGGAGGTTAAATTGACAGTGGAAAACACGGGGTCATGTATCGCGGCCGAGCATCTGCCTCGCCTGTTTGATCGTTTCTACCGGACCGACAGTGCCCGCCAACGAACAACCGAAGGCTCAGGCCTAGGATTAGCCATCACGCGCTCCATCTTGATCGCTCATGGTGGTGATGTCAGCGTGAGGTCGGCAGAAGGCATCACGCGATTCACACTGTCCTTGCCAGTTGGTGGGCAACTGTAAAAAGGCGATGAGTCGGGTCGATTTTTATAAATGCAGCGAAGTGGGCCGACACCTGACGCGGCTAATGCCTCATCCACGTCGGTGAAAACACCCCAGTGTCCGCCCGGCCAGCACCCCGACCGCCAGCGGCACGCACGGCAGCAACAGCGGATGCAGCGTCACCGGCAGCACGAAACCGATCATCATCGCGCAGAGGACTACGATCCCCAAGCTGGCGTATAGCGCGAACATTTCCGGATCGTGCTGAAGGAATTCCTTGGCCTTGATGAGCCGCGCGAATCCCCCGTCGACGACTGCCGCCAACACGAATACGGCCAGCCAGGGCAGCCATTCGAGCAGGGTGGACAGTCTATAGCTGGCGAGCAGCAGCAACGCATCGACCGAGCGGAAGTAGGCGTTGTTGAAGAGGCGCTGGTTGACCGAGGACATCTCCCGGGACACCGCGCCGTTCACGCCCGCTGGCGAAGGTGCATCCTTCGCGGCAGGAATTGGCGTGACTTCGGCCGTCGAATCTTGCATGCGCATCGCCCGATTGAGCATGCGGGTGGCGGGCTCGGCGCCCCAGTAGGCGGCGGCCGCTTCATGCTCGGCACGTAGCTGTGTGAGGAAGCGTTCCGGGGGATGGGCCGACGGCACGTACAGCACCAGGACCAGCAGGACGAGCAACGACAACACGGCGACGGCGCGGATCATGCGGTTGCCTTTGCCGGGGCGTGGCGCGCATCCGCATCGGGATCGAGGATCGGAAACCGTCCCTTGATGATTCGGCCGCCCGACACCGAGGCGAAGTACTGGAGGTTGGGCAACTTGCCCAGAACCTCGGCCGGCACCATCTCCTCAAAGCTCTCCGTGAGTTGTGCGGAATAGCTCGACGAAAAGTCGCCCAAGTGGGCATCCGAACCATGGCTGAGGCCGACGCGCACCGTATGGATTGCCGTCTTGCCGAAGGTCTCAACCACGAAGTCCTGGGTCGGCCGGTCCTTGGTGCGCAGCGCGATCAGGTTGTTGAGGTTGCCCAGCGCCATGCGCGCCGCGTCTTCGCTGCCCAGCGGCCAGGTCCGCCAGGGTCTGCATCGCGCAGGTGGTGAAGATGCCGCCCTCGGCGCCCTTGTTGAGGATCTCGATCAGCGGCTGGTTGATGACGTTCGATACCTCGTCGACGAACAGCGCGATGCGCCGGTAAATGCCCAAGTTGTAGCGCATGCCGGCCCGGGCCGCCTGGTCGGCCAGGGCCAGGGCGCCGATGGCCGAGGCGACGGACGGATCGGGCAGGGAATCCAGGCACATGTAGAGCACGTGGCCGGCGCGTTCGATTTTCTCGAAGTTCATGATGGGCCGTCTGTCGTCCGCATCGAAGGGATCGGGCGAGAGGCTGCGGCCCAGGTCGCCCGAAGTCAGCATCGACAGGATGGGCAGCAGGTTGGCGGTGATCTTCTGGTAGTGCTCGCGGTTGTGGCGGAACGTGCGCACCTGGGCGTCGATCACCTTGTTGCGCTGGTTCTGAGCGATGTGGTGCTCGTAGTAGGCGACGAAGGCCATCAGGTCGGCGCTGGCGGCTTCCGACGGCCGCTTCAGGTTACCGCGCTGAGCGTCGTTCAGCAGCTTCTTCATTGCCGGCAGATCGTGCCAGCCGGCGCCCAGGGTCTGGTCGTAGTAGCGGCGCAGCGATCCTTCAAGCACCGGTTCGATGCCGCCCTCAATATACTTGGTGAGTTTCACCAGGTTGGGCCGCTCCTCAATTTCGACCAGGCCCTGCACCACGACGTTGACCGCATCCCAGCCGAAGGCCGAGAAGGCGCCGGCCGTGTCGGGCGGCATGATGGACTGGATGCGCGAGGCGATTTCAGTGGGCTTCTGCCAGTTGAAAGTAAAGTCCAGCCGTACGCCGCGCTCCGGGAACGCCGGGTGGAATTCCAGGAAGGTATCCTGATCCCGGTAGTCTGTGCACGCGCGCTCGACCACGCGCTTTAGGCGCCGACTGTTCTTAGGGTCGATGACGATCACGACATCGCCGCGCCGGATCGCCTGGGTGATCAGGTTTGCCAAGGCGACGCCCTTGCCGGACTGGGTGGTGCCGACCAGCAGCGTGCCGCCCTCGAAGTTCTGCAGCGGTCGGTACAAGGGGACTTCCTGCGGCTCGACACCGTGGATGTAGGGCAGGCCGATCTCGGCGTCCGGCTGGGGCTTGGGGTCGTAACCGAGCAACTGCAGCCAGTGCGGCGATACCGCGAATTCCCGGTAGTCGATCTTGGCCAGTTCATAGAGCCGCTGCGAATGCACGGGTTGCCATTCGAAGCCGAAACCCAGGAACACCGAGGCCGGGTCAGGGCAGCAGCGGGCCAGGTCGTCGGTGCCGATGACTTCGATGGCGCGCCCGCACAGGGCGGCGCGCAGGATCAGTATGCGCAATGCCTGGGTCACCCGCCATACGCCCATGGCGAAGCAGGTAAGGGCGAGCGGCAGTGCCAGTTGCCCTGGAAGCGTGCCGGTGAGGCCGGTCCCCACGAAATAAATGAGTGCCAGTCCCCAGGCGATGCCGGCATAAGCTTCGTAGGCCCGGCGCCAAGGCATCTCGTAGCGGCGGACCAGCATCTCAGCTGTTCTCTTTGGGTGACACAGCAAAGGTGGCCGGATCGAGTCCGCTGACGTAGCACGGGTCGAGTACGATGCCGATGGTCTGGTGGCCGTTGAACTCGTGGGAGTGCGTTGGCGGGCCGTTGGGGACTTGCTTCACCAGCATGCTGGTTTCGCTGAGGGCACGCATGGCGTGGGACGGTTGGACGCCACGGCGCACGAATTCATCGAGCGGCACGAAAAGCCCATCGGCGACGGCATACACGATAGGCGGTCCCATGCCGTCATTCAGTGTTCGAACAGCATTGGCGAGGGCGTCCCGCACCAGGGGATTCAGGCGCATGGGGGCTTGCAAGGCGAATGTGCTCTGCGCAGATGCCAGCGGGGATGAGCCGGCACCTTCCTCTACCGGCGCTGCATTGGCGTCGTTGCCAGTGGGCGGCGGAATCAGGGACAACTGGGGATGCACCGGTGCCGACGTTGGAGCGGACGGGGGCGTTGGCGGTCCAGCCGAGGCTGGCGCCGGCGGTGGCTTGAATTCCAGCGCTTGCGGCAAGGTTTCCGGGGGCGGATCGATCCCGGCGAGGACGATGGCCGGCGATGAAAATTTGGTAGCTTCCAGGGGCGTCTTGGCGCCCGGCTGCAGGATGGACCAGGTCGAGCGCTCGGCGCCGGCCGCTTCGAAGACGCCGGCGGCCAGCAGGAGTTCCAGCATGGTTTCCGGTGCCTTGGGAATGCCGGCCAACTGGTCGGATTCGAGCAACTGACAGACATCCTCGGCGCCGCCGGGCCAGACCAGGAACAGGCCGTCTTGGCCCAGCCACAGGCGTGATTTCTCGCGATTGGGGATCCAGGCCGGATTCCTGCTGGCGAGCCGCCGCAAGGCGTCGACCAGATAGCGCTCCAGGTGCGAGCCGTACTGCGGCGACCCGTAGCGGTCGGTGCTGGCCGCAAGGTTGCGGTCGATGACCAAGGCCAGCGAGCGGCGGACGAGTTCGTCGAGAATGTTGTGCTCGCGATAGACCGGGATGCCGCTGATACTGGCCAGCAGATGCGGCACGATGACGCTATTGCCTTCGGACAGGTCGGCCATGACGGCCGGCGACACGACCAGGGGGAGAGCGAACAGGCCCAGGCCGCGAGCCTCGACCGCCTGCGGTCGCCAGCGCAGGAAATAGCGCTCGGCGCGATGGTCGGCCAGCCAGTTGGCCAGCGGCATGAGGAAGGCCGGCCACGCCTCGCCGGCGGCATCGGTGACGATCACATGGCTCATCAGGCGATGCAACTCGCAGCAGAGACCGGCAATGAAGGTCGCATGGCGCCAGCGTGGTTCCAGTTGGCGGCGTGCCGAGATGCTCATTCGCCCCGAGAAGATATGGGCGTCGGTCCCTTGCAGACTGAAAAATGCGGTTTCCAGGCCAAGCCGCAGGAGCCCGCCCGGCTTGCTGAAGTAGTTGTCGGCGGTCGCCGGCAGCAGATGCACGCAGGCGGCGTAACGGCGAACGAGGGTCAGGACGTCGCGTTCGAAGCTGTCCCGGTCGGTGCCGTAGCACAGCTTGATGCGCGCAATCAGGTCGGCTTCGCCGGTCAACAGCTCATCGAGCGGCAGCGCGGCGAAACCAGGGTCGGAGGCGGAATAGGAGGTGGTTGGCGTAGGTGGGGTGGCCATGGCGGCACAGCGTTCAGACTGGGAGAACGACATGCCCGATTTTTCGGCGAGCGGCTTCGCTTGTCGCGCTGAAATCGCCTCTATTCGGCCGGGGTTTCGCCCTCGGCGTCGAGGCTCAGCTTATGAAAAAGTGCCAGCAAACCCTGTTGGCGCTCAATGCTCTCGACGGCGGGATGCGCCGGGTAGGAAGCCTGGATGCGATGGTCCAGGGGGAAGCGCTCGATCAATTTGCAGAAGGGGCATGTTTCACCCGAACGGGCCACGGTGCCGATGGCGGCGATGAATTCGCAGCCACAGCCCGGACAGGTTAGTACCGACAAGGTGGGGGTGCGGGCCAGCCAAATGCCGTCGATGTAGGAGACGAGGTTGAAGGCGCGGTCCAGGCTGATGCGGTAAGGCGGCAGTGTGGCGGCCTGATAGGCGCGGTAGGCGAAGACCAGCGCTTCGCCGGCAGTGAGTCCCTGCCCGCGCAACTGGCGATACTTGGCACCGATGAGGCAGGCATCGGTGCGCAGGATGAGATTGGCGTTGTGATACCACTCGGTCGAGTCCGGCGCGCGTCCGCGCGGGATAGTTCGAGGGTCGGCGAAGAACAGCCGTTGGACTTCGCGTGGCGGGAGGCCGGTGATGCTATGAATGGTCTTCAAGCGAGCCCCCAACTCTGCCAATTGTTTCGCGAGCTGAATGGCACGCAGGTGCCGGTCGCCGCGGGTGGGCATCGGGGGTTACCGGCCAATGTTGGTCGGGGTCGGGGGATGGACCAGCGCCAATGGTCCGGCAAGCGGCCGTGGCGTACGCAACAAGGTCACCAGGTCGGAGCGTGGTGGGAACAGAGTCGTGTTGCCAATGTGGATCACCAGAGACCACAGATCATCCAGGCTCAAGCCGCGCAGGTAGTCGGCCTGCGTCGTGTCGAGCGCGAACTTGCCGCAGGTCGAAGCTCGGTCATGCTGTAGACCGGCGTGGATGACGGCGAGCACGTTCAAGTTGATCCACTCGACATCGGTAAGCGTCACATGACTCATGGTCCTGTCCTTCCAGTGAGATGGGACCACCGGCTGTGACGCCTGAGAGCTCGATAAACATTCCAGCACGACTTTACAGCCAGGGCAAGGATGTCAGCATATGTATGGATTAACTGGCATGGCAATAGCATTTGCTGAAAAGCTTGAGAGGTGGCCTTCTTGCCACACGCAAGGCCCGACTCATGGCATTGCTTGGCGAATGGTGCGCTCGCCGGGCGGGCTGTCGAGTCACGTCGGCACGTCACAGTGACGGCAGGAGAAAGCGATGATTTCAAGGCACCCAACAGAACAGGAAGGTAACGACCAAGTGGCTACTCTGAGCGATAACGGTGCGACGCCCGATGGGGATGCGCCGCCTGCGCTCGATCTGCTGCCCGGCGTGCGTGCCCGGCTGAATGAACGGCTCGACCATGCCGGCATTCCACACCGTGGCCGATTGACCTACGTGGCGGCGCTGACCTACCGCGCGGTGCAGACGGTGAGTCGATGGTTCGAGCCCGAACGCCCCGGTCTGCCGGACGTGGAGTCGCTGGCGCGGCTGTGCGATGGCCTGGGGTGCAGTTCGGATTGGGTCCTGGGCCTGACGCCTGCGATGGGTGGAAACCCTGCGCTCCAGCATGCCTCGGCAACGGAGTTGCAGTGGGTCGGCGAGGTTCTCGAGCGCTTGCGCCGGATGCATCGTGACAGTGAGCCAATGCCGATGGTTGGGGATGAGATGGCGCCATCGATCCACGATGGGGACATGCTGTTTGTCGATCGCCGTTACGACAGGCTGGGCGGCAACGGTGTATATGCGCTGGAAATCAACGGCCGCGTCTTGGTGCGCCGGGTCGAGAATCGCATGGGCACCGGGATCGTTTTCAAGTGCGACAACCCGGCTTATGACGACTACCCGGTCGCCGACGTGGATGCCGTCAAACGCATGGGGCTGCGCGTCCTTGGCAAGGTCCACGCCGCCGTCGGCGTCACGGTGTTCTGGAACAGTTGAAAGCCCGGCCGGGAAAACCACCCCGGCCAGCTCTCAACAAACCTGTGGATCAGGCCGCTTCGGCCAGTCCTTTCCACTCATGGGCCGACAAATCGATCAGCCGGCCGCCCAGCGCTTCGAATTCCGTCGCGCGGTCGTAATCCTCGACCTCCTGACTGTAATGCGTCACCGCATTGACCAAGCCATAGCCTGACAGCTGACCCTCCGCGATCAGATGGCGCAGTACGCCAGCCCGTTCGCCTTCGTTGAGGATATAGCGCTGGGCCAGCACCTCTACGGTCTTGACGGGGTCGCCAACCAGCGGGATGTTAAGCGTCTTCTGCAGCTTCTGCGCCGTCTGGCGGAAGGTCGCTTCTGACACCGCTGCCTGCACCACGTCGCGCACCTTCAGGAAAAAGGCCTTGTCGTCGGCACGCAGGGTGTCGTCCTGGTAGACCTGGATGCGTTCCTCCTCGCCACCGAGGGCGCGACCGACGTGCGTCTTGCGCAGCGAGCGATCGGGGACGATCAGGCCATTGCTGCATACCAGCCGGAACAGCAGCGGCTGGACCGACAGCGTGCCCTGGCCGACCTCCGAGTTCGAGATCACGACCCCGGCCTGCACCACGTCGCCGGGTGTCATCTCATATTTCAGGCGCGGCGTGATGCACTTCAGATACATCTTCGTCTCGGTCAGTTCGACCGACTCGAAGCGCACTTCGGGCAATTGCTGCAGGATGGGCAGCACGCTTTCGGCCAGATCGAAGTTGTCCAGGCGGCGGTAGCGATCCGACAACACAGCACGCACCTGACCATCCAGGGTGCGCAGCATGCGCCGGTCTTCCTCGCTTTGCAGCCAGGTGTTCACGTTGCGGTCGAGCAGGGTCGGCTGGTCTTCGCGCATGCGCTCGAAATAGGCGTAAGGGATCTTCAGCTTGTCGGCCAGTTGGCGGCGCGCCAGCGGCGTGACGCCATACTGCACCTGGTTACCGCCTTCTTCGATGACGAGGCGGGTCTCGCCCTGCTCATCGGTGGCATGACGGACCAGTGCCGAGGGCACGATCAGGTCCTTCTTCGAATGCAGTTGGCGTTCCAGTTCCTGAGCCAGGCTGACGAGAGAACGTCCGTTTTTCATAGCAATCTCCTTGTGGAAAAGAAAAGCGGAGACGGCACCACCCGCTTGCGGGGATGCGCATCCCCGCCAGGGTCGATGACGAACCGGCGCGTGCCGGTCCGGAAGGGGCACGATGTGGATCGCGCCGGAACTCCAGGGCTGTCTTCGCGGTACCGTCGGGTATCGCCTGGTGTGACAACTACCAGTGGGAAAAATGACCTTTTCGCCGGCGCCGCTTGGGTAGTGCCGCTGAAAAGGTGGGTGTGCGCACCTTGCGGCGGCGCACACCCTGGTTGCTCAAGCGGCCTGTGCGGACAAGGCCTGCACACGGCGTAGCCACAGATCGCTCCAGTCCACGCCAGCATCCTTGGGCACGAACACCTGCACCTCGCGGCTGCCTGTGCGATGCGCTTCGCGCTTCAGGCGCCGGGCCAGTACGAAGGCGCCGGCCTGGCCGGCGAAGTCGCCGTCGGCATCGTTGTCGGCATAGATCCACACCCGGCGAACCGAGTCGGGAATCCACAGCTTCTCCAGATTGCCGGCGTTCAGGCCGGCCCAGAACGGCCGTCCCGTCGCGAGATACAGTGCGATGCTCTTCTCGATGCCTTCGCTGATCCCCAGATCCTCGGTCGCCTCGAAGAGACGAACCGCGGCCCCGTTGATGCCGGAAGACAGCACCTTTTTCGCATCCGGTACGGCCAGCTTGGCGCCGTCCTGGAGATAGGTTCGGTGCAAGGTGACCGCATGACCGTCCTCGCCCTGTATGCACGCCAGCATGGCCGGATACTCGGCGACCTTGTGTGACTTGCCGTCGGCATCCTTCTGGTAGTAGCCCAGCGCCGGATGGAAGCGCAGTGCCTTCGGATAGACCGGCAGCGCCACGCCCCGGCTGGTCAGGTAGTGATCGACTTCATCGCCTACCGTTACCGGTTTGGCCTCGTTCCAGATGCGCTGGGCGAGTTTCTGCATGCGCTCGGCCGAAGGCTCGTTGGCCCGTACTGGCACCATCACCGGCATCATCCCCAGGCAACGCTCGACATCACGCAATGCGGTGTTGAAATCGATGCCCTGGAGCGCCTGCAGCAACTTGAAACCGCCACCCGGACCGCATTGGCGGCAGTGATAGTTCCCTTCGCCGAACTTGTCGGTGTACTGGAAACGATCCGTGCCGCCGCACAAGGGGCAAGGGAGATTGCGCCGCTTGAGGATGCGTTCATCGACCCCCTGGCTCGCCAGTATCTCCGTCCATCGGCCATGGGCACGCTGCTTGACCGCTTCGATACGGGCCTCGTACTCACGATTCTGCATGACATGTTCCTTCACTGGTGACCAAGGCTACCGAATAGCCGGGTACTGTGCCCACGCCGATGGTGATCTGGAAAGCCTTGCCGTGCAGCAGGGGATAGCGGCCCAGCCGCAACTCCTGCAACAGCGAGTCCAATGTCTGCACCGGATCGACCGAGCGCAGGCGACGGATCAAATCCGCCAGTGCATCGCGGTCAGCATCTAGGTCCGAAGCGAGGAACTGGTCGTTCTCGTCGATGAAGGAGGAGGCCTGGCGCACCGACTCACCGGAGGTCTCGCCGGCCGGGATGTACAGGACATCCTCGTGACAGACGCCCGCGTCCGTGATTTCGGCCACGTCCTTGGCGCTACGCAGGATCACCGAGTCACACAAAATTACCGTGGGCCATATCCAGCGCCCTTCCAACTGGACGCGGATCTGCTCGGATACCGCTTCGACCTGCACCGTTTCCTGGTCCAAGAAACGCACGTGGCGCCATGCCCAGTGCTCGGAACTCAGGCCGATCCAGTCGAAGATCAGATAGCCTTTGGCCCGGGCGAGCATCCAGCGCGCCGCGTTGTCGTCGCCCAACCATTCGAGCGAAACCAGAGTCACCGCGCCGCTCTCGACAGCTTGCCGGGTGGGCGCCACGGCAACTTGCCGGACATAGCTGCGGTCATCGTCCTGGATTGGATAGTCGACGATTTCGTCGAACAACTCGACCGGCAGCACATCGAGGTCGTTGAGCAGGTCCCAATGTCCCCAAGCTCGCATCGCTGCGTAATAGATTGCGACGAATTGCTCGGGCGAAAGGCGAGCCTTGGCCGATTCCAGAATTTGCCGCCAGCAGGCGGTCAACGCGGCGCTGATACGCTTGCTCTGCACGTCCTCGTCGATCAACTTGTCGCGATCCGGCAGGCGCGCCATGAACTGGCGCGAATCCAGATGCACGACATTGACCTCGTCGAACGAGCCGTAGTTGGGCTTCATGACGCAGAAGCCCTGCAGGAAGACCAGAGCGTTGTAGCTGAACTTGCCGTCCTGCATCCCGGTGAGATGGACCGTGCCGATCGGGCTGGCCATGGTCGTCAGATGCGCGGCGGCAAAACGCCGCGTCAGCGGCTTGCCGTTGAACAGCACCTCAACCGGAAAACCCAGGCACAAGGTCTCGATACGGTTGCCCAAATCGAGCAGATCGACCCCGTGCAGTTCTATCCGGGTGCCGGTCACTTCCTCAGCAATGGACTCGACGTCGATGGCCGCCTTGGTCAGTGCCGCCCCGGTGTCGATATCGACTCGCTGATGGCGGGAGGCGACAATACAGCGCGTGGCGGCATAGAGGCACTTCGAGAAGCCGACCCCAAAAGGGCGCTCCTCGGCACTGGTGGCATCATCCCAGCCCGACTCATGGAAACTCAGAAGTTTCTGGAAATCGTCGAGACCACCGCCATTATCCTGGACCACCAAAATCTGCGTGCCGGCATCGTAGTCGACTTCGATGTGCGTCGCCCCAGCACGGCGGGCGTTTTGCAACAACTCGGAGACGAGCGTGAAGCGGTCGGTGAAGGCATAGCGCTGGTTGCGCAAGGCGCCTTCCTCGTTGATTCGAACCTGTATCTGCATGATGTTCTCCATGAATGCAGGCGGCACTGGTCCCGGCGGGACTGGCCCGCCAAGAGGGAAGTTGACCAGTCAGCCGAGACGGCAGACGGGCGGTGTAAATAACTGGCCGACAGCCAGGGCTTCCATCAGGTTGTGCCTGAGGAATTCACTGGGCAGCAGGTGGCGGGTGCTCAGGACCTGGCCGGCAGCGTCGAGACGCTCGACCTTCAGGCCGATCGGGTGCCAATACACCCGGTAGGCTAGCCAGTCAGCACTGGCGATGACAAAAGTACGACCGGCCCGGCCGGTGAGGACCTCGCTTTCCTTGACGAGGAACTCGATGTCTTCTGGTGCCTGGACGGTCAGCAGGGGCGCCGCGCGTCCGGCGCGATGCGTTGTGGTATACATTGGCGCACTCCTTAAAGCACGGCTGAGGAGCAGGGCTGGCCATCGCCGGGCAGTTCGGCATCCATGTCCTTGCCCGGTGGATCGAGGCGTTGATCGTCGATTCGTGCCAGGGCCTCGTGGCCTTCAGGCAAAGCCATCCGGCAGTCGGCACGCAGCCGGTCCCGGTGGATCTGTTCCAGGCCCACCGCGTCTTCGTAGTCCAGGCGGCCGGCGATGCCGTAGAGGATGAGGATCGCCAGCAGGCAAAGGACATCCTTGAAAGTGCTCATGACGACTCCTTCAAGTGAGGCGGGCTTGCGCGTTGGCGGCAAGCCCGAAAAAGGGAATGGGATTAGGCGAACAGGTCGCCCTGCACGGACATCCGCTTGATCTGCTCGTTGATCCACTGGGGGTTCTTGGAAAGTCGTGCTTCGATCCAGTCGGGGTTGTGGACGACGGCGTCGCGCACCCAACTGGGGTAACGCTGAAGCGAGGCGTTGAACCAGGCTTTGAGGCTGTGGCGGATGTGGCCGCGGATTTCCTCAGCGTCGACCCGACCACAATAGGCGATGGGCGACAGGGGGCTGCAACCGACCACGCGCAGGCAACTGACGAAGGAGAACGGCAGGCCGTCCTTTTCGCTTTCGCTGAACACCCAGCGCAGCGTGTCGAACTTCTCTTCGAGGGGTGTTGCGGGGTCGGCCAGGTGGCTGACTTCCTCAAGCAGGCGCCAATGCAGCAAGACGATGTCTTCCTCGCTCCATTCGACCGGTGCCTCCGCATCGTCGAGCATCTGCTCCAGCGCGGCGCGATCAGGAATCGCCGCCGGGCGGTGATGCGAGGTAGCCGGCCAAGAGGAAAAGATGGGCGGGAATACGTGGCCCACGGGCGTGGGATGGGAAGCTTTGGGGGATACGCTCTGATTCAGCATCGTTGGCTCCAGGAAGAATGGAGGCAACGCGCACCACTGCAGGGGGCAGATGCCCCCGTGGGGTGAGGAACGGCCGTCCTGTCAGGGGCGGTCGGTGCTAAGGGAATCAATTCTAGGGCTGGCTTGGGCAGGCGGTGCGAACCGCCGTGATCGGTATGCCAGCAACCGATCGAGGAAGGCTTTCGGGGGAAGGGCGTCCGGGAAACGGGAGCAGAGACGCCGCACCCCTGCCTCGAAAACTTACCTCGATGGCACAGATACGTTCGACAGCGGAACAGCTACCGGCAAGATCAACGTGTGCGGCACCGGCGAATTTCGGCGGTGCCGCGCAGACGGAAACTCCAGGGCTTGCCTTGTTTAAATGCAGGGCCAGCTACTGCATGACGTAAAGGTAGTGGCCCGAATTGCGTCGGTCAATCCCGAAAATCCACCAGGATCGGCCCCAATGCCGAAAGCCCCCTCAAGCGTCGGCCATTTTCGGTGGCGAATGAACTGTCCTCTGCGGAAGATTGCTGCAAACGCAGTATTTTGAGGAGTACGGCATGTCGGAGATCCAGATCGTCAAGATAGATGAGGGCGGCGTTAACGCCCGCATCCTTGCCAAGGAGACCAAGGCTGATTTTCGGCGCGTTGAAGCCGCCAGCCTGAAAATCCCCACGCGCTTCACTAGCGCCGAGGGCAAACGGTTCTTCGCGCGGCTGTTCAATACCCTGCAGCTCAACACGCACTTCATCTCGGTGATTGCTCGTACCCGACTGGACCATGAGGATGTGGCCAAGATCGAGGACACCATCCGCGCCCAGATGGACACGGTAAGCGAGAACTTGAACAAGGCCATCGATGGCGCCGAAGTGCTGTTCAAGGCGCACGCCATCACCAGCACGGCGACCTACGACACTGTGCCGCTGGATGTCGAAGTTCATGTGCTGTCATCCAGTGGCCGCCGCTTTCTCGAGGTGCTGGGCAAACTCGATCAGTTGATGCCGCTGTTGCAGACCCTGGAAATCCACGAAGTGATCACCACCCAGGCAGTGGATATACAACGTGCGAGCCTCAAACGGCAAGTGCGCGATATCGCCAATGGCGCGCGCAATTTCGCCATGGGACTGCGGCGGCGAATGAACGCCATGGGCGCGCGCGACGGCGAGGGCCGAAGCGCGGAGGGCCGGCAAGAGACCGCCGTGGTAGATAGCGTGGATGAACCCAAGGCGGAAGGCGATGGGGAGGTCGAACCGGCAGTGATGAACTCCGACACACGATTATCCGAAGCCTTGGAAAGTGATCCGCCTTCGGTTGATGACTAGCATCGATGTTTGCTACTCGTTCCCTTTGCTGTTTCCCCTGAACTGAAATCAACAACGATGTAGGTTCAAATAACGACATAAGACACCCTGTTTCGATACTTCGGAGACCGTCATTCTTGTCGATTGTGAGGACAACATGATGGCGGTAAAGAAGAAAGACTCCGCTGGTCTGGCGAAGCACCTTGGGGGCAACCTATGCGAGCGGCGCAAACAGTTGGGATGGACACAGGAAACAGTTGCGGAGCGGGTCGGCGTGGATGTCGAAACTGTCTCTCGCATTGAGCGCGGAGCACATTTGCCATCGCTGCCTACGCTAGACAGGCTTGCGGTTGCACTGCGCTGTTCCGCTGGCGACCTGTTGTCGAAAGAAGGACCCGTCGAGGCCAGCGAAGCTGCGACCTTTGGCGCATGGATTTCCGAACTTGGACCCGATGATCGGGCATTCGTTATGTCGGTAGTGCGGAATTGTTGTGAACACTTGGGTAAACGCTCGAAGTAGCAGATATTCCTGCCGACGGGAGGAATACAGGGAACTCAACGGCGTGCGGGAGGCCCTTCAAACACCTCCCAGGAAGCTTCCAGAGGCACCTCAAGGGATACTGTGAGATGCCGCCAGCAAAAATCATGGCCCTTTTCACCAAGGCAAGCTTGATCCTGGCCAGATTTGCCCGCGATCCGGTTTTCCGGCCGCAAGCTTGATCTCGGCGAGCCAGAATGGGTTCTCTACCTGTGCCATCTCCAATCGCTGGCCGACACGGACTATTGAGGCGGGCGGGTTCTGGAGCTTCTTGCGTCTGCCCACGGGCACCCATATTGTGTAGTCAAGTTCTCTGTCAGCCCGACCCGGTGCAACGGGTACCTTTCCCGCTTTCGTGGCGGCGTCGCAGTCGATACCTGCCTGTTGTCCGACGATCCGCTGTCGCATGTGCTGCGCGGCGTAGTGGCGGATCGGCTGATTTTTTCCTACCCGGACGCCCTTGGCTGTCATGGGATGGAATTCAATTTCTTGCTCATCCTTCCATGCTGTGCGACCGGGGCGCCCGCAGCATGCTGTCGAGTTCAGCGTTCCCTATCGGCTCGCGCCATCCTGACCTAGCGCGGCCACTACAGAGCAGGTCATATCCTTTAACAGCGTCAGCTGCAACAAGGTCCGATCATGCCCAAAACCCGTTCCAGGGTCTCCGCTACGGCGGCGACTTCCAACCCTCTTTCTACTACGCCAGTCATGCCGACTGCGACCCTGACGCTGCCCGAGACCGGGTTCCTGCGTCAGCCCCAAGTCCTGGCTTTTGTTCCCATTTCCAAATCGACCCTCTGGCGGCGCATCCAGGCGCGCACTTTTCCGGACCCGGTCAAGCTCTCGGAGCGAGTGACCGTCTGGCGCGCCGAAGATATCCGTCGCTGGATTGCGCAGCAGGGGGCACCGGTCTGATTCCCGAATTAAATATCGGAGATTGGCTCGTAGCGGCGTGGTTTGCGCTGCAACCGGGCCGCTACCGATCCACCGCGCAACCGTCTCCGATCAGGGCCTCTCTACCGAGCATGGCGCTCTTGATCTGATGACGAAATCCCGCACCTTTCCCGGCGATTTCGCCTGGCAATGGGTGCATCGGCGCTTGAGTATTCGGAAAGATGTCGGTCGACAGTTGATGGGAGAAGCAGGTCATGCAAGACAGCCAGGAGGTCAGCAAGCACCACGAAAACGCATTGCAATCGGTTGAGATGTTGCGTGCCGTCATCGGCGGTGATACCTACGAGACGGTAGCCGAGCGCTTCGGTATCTCGCGTACGGCAGTTGAGCGGCGCATCAAGTCGGTCGCCGTCCAACTCACTCAGGTAGTCGGCGTGGACGGTCTCAAGGAAGAGGGCGCCGCCTTTGTGCGCCGGCTGCGCCTGCATCGCGAGGCCATCCTGGTCGCGCTGGCCGGATTCGAGCCGCTGCCGCCGGTCGGTACCCGCCCGGCGCGCGTATTGTCGGCGGCGGAGGTGGCTCAGGGTGCGGTGCGTATCAAGGGTCGCACCAGTCGCACCTGGCACGACCTTGCCCTCTACTACATGTTGTTTGCTACCGGTCTGCGCCCCCTCGAAATTGCCCGCCTTGAGGTGCGCGACTACCTGCATGTCGACGGCAGCGTGTGTCGTGAATCGGAATTGCGTGGCGAGGTGGCGATCAATGGCAAAGTGAGGCCACTCTATTTCAGCAGTTGCCGGCTCGATGACGCGTTGACAGCCTATTTCCGGGAGCGCTGCGATGGCGGGCACGGCGTCGGGGCGCCAGATTGCTACCGTGGATTACGTGCGGACAGCCGCTTGTTTCTGTCGCCTTGTGGCGAACCCTACCGAATCGCTTCAAACAACGGCGAGCCAGGGCAGAATCGCTTTGTTTGCCGGGCTCTGCTGGAGATTTACCGCAAGTTGTTCCGCTATGCCGAACTCAAGGGTCTGAGCGCCCAGTCGGCACGTCTGACGGTGATGTCGCGGATGTATGAGCGAGGTGCCGACGAGGATCAGGTTGGTGCCATCCTGGGTATCGGCGAGCGCAGCGCGGTGCGGGAACTGCTACCCCGGCCGAAGCCGACACTGGCTGAACTGCTCGACGAACTGGTTTAAGTCTGCTCTGGCCGTTATGGACCTCCAGCGCTTTGCCATCAAGGGCTGCATAATCGGCGCCGATGATCCGCAGTTGCAGGAAGCTTTGGCCCTGGTTCATGACACCCTCGAACGGCCACGCTGTCTGTGCATGCCGGGCGGGGTGGAAATGTACGTAGCCCGCCACAGCCTGTTCGTGGTCAAGCGCATGCCGGACAGCGGCAGCACCCACCATCCGGGTTGTCCTTCCTACGAGCCGGAAGCCCGGCAATCGGGCCTGGGCGAACTGGTCGGTGAAGCGGTGCTGGAGTCCGAGCCGGGACGGGTCGAACTGCGCGTGGATTTTCCGTGGACGCGGATGATCGGGCACAGCGTGCCGCGCGGTGAAGCGCAGGACGTAGCAGAGGTCGGTGTGCCACGGCGGCGCATGTCGTTACGTGCCTTGATGCACTTCCTGTTCGAGCGCGCCGGCTTCAACCGCTGGAGCCCGGCCATGGCCGGCAAGCGCAATCAGGGAGTGCTGCGTAAATACCTGCTGGAGGCAGCCGAGGAAATCACGGTCAAGGGCGTGCCGCTGGCCGAGCGCCTGTATGTCCCCGAGCCCTTCAGCGAATCCGGCAAGGCCGAAGCCGCCCAGCGCCGCCGCGAGAAACTGGCGGTGTTACGCCCGCGCGACGGCCAGACGCCGCTGGCCGTCATTATCGGCGAATACAAGACCAGCGAGGCAACGGCCCAGGCGAGTCGTGTCTGGATTCGCCACATGCCGGATGCTCCCTTGCTGATCGCCGGCCGCACTTGGGAACGCATTGAACGGGTCTTCGCTCCGCTGTTCGAGGCCCGCGATGCCGACATCGGCCACTCGGTGAGGCTGGTCATCGCCGCACTGATCTGTGCCCGCCGTGAATACACCTACGAGATTGATTCGGTGAGCCTGATGCTGACCAGCGAGCAGTGGATACCGATCGAGGGGGTGCATGAACTTCCCCTTGTCGATGCCCTGGTCGCTCAGCAGCGCCGCTTCGTCAAGCCGCTACGCTACGATGCGCGCAGTGCCGCGCCGTTTCCGAACGCGTTACTGCTGGATGTCGGCCCGTCACCGGTGCCACTGCATGTGCTGAGCGGGTTCATGAATCCCAAGGAGCAGGCGGCGAAGGAGAAAGCGATTGCGAGGGCGGGAGAGATGGCCTGGGTATGGTCGACAGATCAGGCGATGCCATCCTTGAAATGCATTTCAGATTCACGCTGATGGTGTCGGCGATTGCGCCATAGACGGGCAGGTCGATCAGCAAGCGTTAAGTTGAAGTTGTCGTCATCACCCGTTCACGCAATTCCTTCCCGGCCTTGAAGGCGGGAACCCATTTTGCCGGTACCGCTACTGGCTCACCGGTTTTTGGGTTGCGTGCCTGGCGGGGCGTGCGGTGGTTCAGGTCGAAAACGCCGAACCCGCGAATCTCAACCCGGTTACCGCGAATCAGCGCCGCGTGGATGGCCCCGAGAATCTCTGTTACCGCCATTTCAGCATCCTTCTGCACCAGTTGAGGAAAGCGTTCGGCGAGTAGGGCGATGAGTTCGGAGCGGGTCATGCCGATATTTTAAGACCGAGGTTAACTTCGGCCAAGGGGATGCTTTTGCCGTGAGTATTTCCGTAGGGGTTGAAACGGAGGGAAGTCGCGAGAGCATGAATTGTCGAAATATCCCGACCTTCATGGAGGAACGCCGTCATGGCCCATCTCAACCCACATTCAGCGATTGCCATCCAGGGGGGCGGCACCACACCAACCCTGCTCGGGCAAAGCCCCGCCCGCATTCCGACTGGCGGCAAAATCCGCGCCGGTATCAAGGTGCTGACGAAGAAAGCTGCCGAGCAGCCCAAGGCCAAGGCGATCTACGACCAGGGCGTAGCCGCTGGCCAGTCCTTCGAGCAGATCGAACGCACTATCGCCGAGGTGCTGCCAGCCCTCAAGACGCCACTGATACCACGCAACGTGCCATGGTTTACCGTGCGGGGCCAGGATTTCCCCAATCCCGAAATCGCCGCGCAAATTCTGGCCGCCTACAGCGAGGATCGGGGTGAGGGGCGGCACCTGTACCGCTTTCCCGTGGTATTTCCTTCCGACTACTGGCAGACCGTGATGCCTCACGAACTGGCGGCCTGGGGAATGCACGACAAGCACTACTGGTCGCAATACTCGGCCGATGGTCGGGTGCGTCATTGCATGTGCCATGCGCCGGTGCCGGTGGACGATACGGGGCGACGCACGATTCGGCTGTTCGGAGGGCGCAAGACCGTGCTCCGCGAGGAGAACAACGGCCTGTGTGAACCGGAGGCCTGCCGCGAATACCAAGCGCGTCAGTGCAACCTGACCGGGCGCTTTCTGTTTTTCATACCTGGCATCCGCTCAATCAGCGCCTTTGAACTGCACACCAACAGTTTTTATGCGATGAATGCGGCGATCCAGAAGTTCGAGACCGTGGGCTTTCTGCGCGGCGGGCGTATCTCCGGCTTCCTGGATCGGCAACGCACGCCTTTCTACCTGACCAAGAGACTCATGGAGGTGGCTCATATCGACGAACAGGGCAGCGCTGTGCGCGTACCGCAGTGGATCATCGATCTGGAGGCGCCGGTGGATGTCACCGCCTTGCTGCGCGAGAACGAGGACACCGAGACGGCCCTGCTGCAGGCGCAATTGGCGACGCAGGTGCTGCAAGGCAGTATGGGCGAGGCCTCAGTCGAACCAGTGCAATCTGCTGAGGGCGAGGTCCGCTCATCCCAAATGGTCAATGCCTCGCCTGTCGACGAGCCGCCGCTCCAGAACGGGCATCCCAGTTTTGAGCAACTGATGGCACGGGTCCAAGCTTACGGAATCGTGCCTGAGCAGTACCGGGCCTATGCCGACCGGCGCTGGGGACCAGGCTGGAAGATCAACCCACATGGCCGTGCTCAGGCTTGGAATGAACTGGAGCGCTACGGCAACGATCCGCAGGGCTACCGTGACAAGATCGAGAGCGAAATGCAGTTGGCGTCGCGCGGGAGAACGGCATGATCCGCATCGCGCATTTCTCCGATCTGCATTACGGCACCAAAAATCAGGCGGAAGCAGATCGCTGCTTCGGCGCCGCCATTGATCGGGCCATCGCACTTGGGGTAGAAGCAGCCGTGCTGTCGGGGGATGCCACTGACCATGCACTGGACTTGCACGCGCCGGCCGCCGAACGACTGTTCGCCCAGGTGCGGCGACTGGCCGACCATTGCCCAGTGCTTATGTTGCAGGGCACGTTTTCCCACGAGCCACCGGGCACCCTGGCGATTTTCAAGCTGCTGGGCGGCCGCTATCCGGTGCATGTGGCCGAGCGTATTGAACAGGTGGCACTCACCGCCCAGGGGCAATGGCTTGTTTCGGCGGGCTGGTGCTTCGACCAACTGCCGGCCGGTGCTCGTGCTTTGTTCTCCTGCGTGCCCACGGTGAACAAAGCGGCGGTTGCCACAGCGGTCGGTGCTGCGGACGCGGCACAGGCGGTTGGCGAGCATCTGGCCATCCTGGTGCGCGGTTTTGTGCCGATCAATCGGGCGGCGAGATTGAAAGGCCTGCCCACCATCGGCGTCTCGCACGGCACCGTATTCGGCTGCCTGAGCGAGCACGGCGTGCCAATGGCAGGCTTCGATCATGAATTCACGACTGGTGCGCTGTTCGCCGCCGAGGCGCAGGCTTTCATGCTCGGACATATCCATCGGCATCAGTTCTGGGAACGGGAGAGTAGAACTGGGCGGCAGTGCGTTGCCTATCCCGGTTCCATTGGTCGTTTTCACTACGGCGAAGAAGGCGAGAAGGGATTTCTGGTGTGGGAAGTCGATGCCGATCAGGCGCACTTTGCAGTGGAGCCGACGCCGGCGCGACGAACGATTGATATCGTATTTGACGGCAAGCCGGACCTCGACACGCTCCGAACTACTGTCTCCCAACAGGACGTCGCCGGTGCCTTCGTGCGCGTACGCTGGACGGTTGCTGATGAAGATCGTCATGAAGTCGACCGTAGGGCGATTGAGCGCTTGCTGGAGGGCGCGGCGGAAACCAAGTTGGAGGGACGCATCGTGCCGGTGGTGCGGACACGGGCGGCAGGAATTTCGCAGTTGGCGCATCTGGCAGACAAAGTACGGGTGTGGGCGCAGGTAACCGAGGTCCAACTGGAACCAATGCTCACCTGCCTCCAGACGCTTTCAACTCAGGAGCCCGAAGCCATCGTCGAGCATGTGTTACGGAGGCAGGATATTCCCTGTGACGTGAGCAGCGCCAATGCCGAGCCAATGACCGATCTCGAAACCGTATCGCTGTTCTGACTTGAGCGGGCTTGCTGACCTTTGTTGGTGTCGCAGACTGTTCAGGTGACTTAGTTGGAGTCCATTCATGCAACCGCTTTCACTCACGCTCAAAGGTTTTCGCGGCATCCGCGCCGGTCTGGGATGCGATGTCCTCACTCTGGATTTCGAGCAACTGGCCGACGGTGCCGAGTTGGTCGCCATTGCCGGCGCCAATGGGCGCGGCAAGACCACCGTGATGGAGAATATGCACCCCTATCTCACCATGCCCTCGCGGGCGGCGACGGCAGGTCCAGGCGGCTTTTCCTATTACGACCACGTCTGCCTTCCGGAAAACGAGAAGGACCTGGTGTGGTCCCATGCTGGCCGAACCTACCGTTCGCAGGTGGTGATCCGCCTCAACGGCCGGCGCAAGACCGAGGCATTCCTGTTTGCTCTTTCTGACGACGGCGCGTGGAAACCCGTGGCAATCGAAGATGGCACCGTTGCGGACGGCAAGGTCGAGACCTATACCCGCTGTGTCGAGGCGATCTGTGGCAATGCCGATACCTTCTTCACGTCGGTATTTTCCGCTCAGGGCAAACGGCAGTTGAGTGCCTACCGCAATGCCGAGATCAAGACGCTGCTCGCTGATCTGTTGGGGCAGGAAGAAATCCGGGTGTTGGGCCAGAAGGCAGGCGAAACGGCGCGACTACTCAAGATTGGTCTGGCGGCGATATGGCAGGAGCAGTCAGGACTGGATGATGATGCGCAGCGCATCGGCGGTGAACTGCAACGGCTTGAGGGCGCTGTGGGACGCGTCGCCCAGAGTCTGACGGCACGCCAAGGGGCTCAGGCGAGCCTGGAGGTTGCCCGAAGCCAGCATGCGCAATTGGCGGCCGAACGGGAGCAATCACAGAGTGTTGAGGCACGTCGGACGCAACTCCAGGGCGAATGCAGCGCTGTGATCCAGGCTGGCACCGAGGCCATTGAAGCCTTGAAGGCCCAGGAGCAGGGCGAGTCTCAGCGTCTGGAACGGCTGGAGCAGCGTATCGTGCAACGCCTGACCCAGGAGCGAAATCGCCGGCAGACTTTGCAGAATCAGCGCCAACAGTATCTCAAGGTGTTGGCTAGTGCGTCGACCGTGCGGCATGCCGAGGCCCGTCTGCCCATGGCCGAACAGGTCCTGTCGCTGCGTCTGTCTCGGGTCGGCCACTGGCGCCAGCAGGCTCAGCGCCTGACCCAGTGTAAAGCTTCCGAGCACCTGGTCCGGCAAAGATTGTCCGGGATCGAGCGCGAGGCCGGGCAGGCCGCGCTCAAAGCCGAGGAATTGGCACGGCGCTTCGGTCTTGCCGGGGTGGTGCCCTGTGCGGGTACTGACCTGCAGGGGCAATGCCAGCTTTTGGGGGATGCGCGGGAAGCCCAGGCACTGGTTCCCGGCGCCCAGGCTGCCATCAAGCGCCTGGCAGACCAAAAGGCGGCAGCACAAAAGGAGTTGGCTGCGCTTGGCGGGCAGTACGAAGGAATTGCCGCCGCGCCCCAGAACCTGGCGTGGGCTGAACATCGTGCCGAGGTGGCAGGCGCGAGAAGCTCGCGGTATGCGCTACTGGCAGCCAATGCGGGAGAACAGGCCCGGGCGAAGAACGCACTCGCCGAGATTGAGGGGGAATTGGCTGTGCTGGGTAGCGAAACGTCATCCTGCCAGCAAGGGGCGGAAACACCGGATGAGTTGGCCGAGCGCCAACAAATCGGCACCGCGCGGCAGGCGATTGCAGCCCAATGCGAACAACAGGCCAAGTACTACCGCGTCACGCTGGAACGGCTCAAGCAGACGTTGGCGTCCTTGCCTCCATCCAGCGACGAGCAGCGTCTGATCGAGTCGCGCATAAAAATGGAAGAAGCGGCGCAGATGGTCGCTGCCGCCGAGAAGACTTACCTGGGCACTGTGCGGGATGCCGAAAACTTCGCTGTCCTGACGCAGCAGGCAGCAGCCTTGGCTACTCGTCAGGCGCAGGTGGCGGGCCGTATCGCCAAGATCCAGTCCGAGTTGGGTAACTGGACCTTGTTCGCCAAGTGCATGAGCAATGATGGCTTGATCGCCCTGGCCATCGACGATGCCGGACCCGCCCTGGCGGGACTGGCCAACGATCTCCTGCTTGCTTCCTACGGTTCCCGTTTCACGGTCTCCATCCTGACTCAGGTGGAGACCGTCAAGGGCGAACAGAAGGAAGGTTTCGACATCCAGGTACACGACGGCGACTCTGGCGAAAGCAAGAGCGTCGGCCTGATGAGCGGTGGCGAACGGGTGTGGATCAACGAGTGCCTGATCCGGGCGGTGGCGCTGTATCTCGCCCAGAACACGGGACGTCGTTATGGCGCTTTGTTCTCGGACGAAGCCGATGGGCCGCTGGATCCGGAGCGCAAGCGCATGTTTATGGCGATGAAACGGGCAGTGCTTTGTCTGGGGGGCTATCAGCGGGAGTTCTTTGTCTCCCAGACACCGGAACTGACCGCTATGGCTGATGCCGTGATCGATTTGGAGGTCTGCGCGGAGTTGTCAAGAAGCCAACAGTCAGCGTGATGCACAGGTGACCTCGTCATTTTCGCAAAGGCTAGGGCTGGTCTGCCGAACCTGTCTTTCCAGGCGCCCGTGCTTTTTTGAGGCGCTATACCCATTGTGATCGGGTGTAGCCGACACCCGCTCATCAAAGATGGCCACAGTTCTCCCTCAATTGCACTCAGGTCGCGCGCATTCATTGAGCATGCGCGTGTATAATATTCATCAAAATGATGAAGCAACATCAGTCTTCTTGATCTATCAACCTTTTCGACCGAGCCAGCAGAGTAGCGATAAATGCCCACCGCCAAGAGCAGCATCCAAGATCTTTCGCAGGCACAACGTGAACGACTGGCTTCGCTGGAAATGCGGGCCTTCTTCACGGGCGAAATCAGGCGTTCGGAAATTGAAGCTCGTTTCGGTATCAAGCCTGCAGCTTCGTCCAGAGATCTGAGCGCATATCGCGACCTGGCGCCTAACAACCTCGACTATGACGCTGCCGCCCGGTGCTATCGACCAACGGCTGAATACAAGCCGCTTTTCGAGATCCAGGCTGAGCGGGTATTGACTTGGCTTCAGCAGGGTTTTGGCGACGGCTTGGATGTGAAGCTAAAGCAGGTTGCGCCCTGCGAAGGGCCGGGGGGGCTGCGAAAACTCGATTTGTCGACGCTTGCCGCGGTGACGCGTGCCTTGTGTGCAAAGCGGGTATTACGTATCAATTATCTTTCCTTGCAGTCAGGACCAACGCGTCGCGAGATCGTGCCGGTGGCACTGGCCGATGATGGACTGCGTTGGCATGTGCGGGCGTTCGACCGAAGCAAGGAAAGATTTGGCGATTTTGTCCTGACCAGGATCACGAAGTTTCGAGAATTGACCGCCAAAGGCGGGGAGTGTGAACTCTTGGTGGCCGACGAGCAGTGGGCCCGTATCCTCGAATTGGAACTAGTGCCGCATCCTGGAATTACCTGGTCCAAGGCGATAGAAGCTGACTACGGGATGCAGGATGGCGTCGTACGTGTAAAGGTGCGAGCAGCTGTGGCCGGCTACATACTGCGCCGCTGGTCTATTGATTCCTCGCCAGATCACTCTCTCGACCCCGCCTCCCATCATCTATGGCTGAGAAATCCGCAAACGCTTTATGGTGTGGAAAGTGCTGCTCTAGCACCTGGCTATCCAGACACCGAAAGAGCCCTGGCTGATGCTTGAAGTCGGCAAAGAAAATTTGGAAAGAAATATGGAATTTGAATCAACCGCTAAGTACATGTCTAGCACAGCCATTGTTCGAAATGGGATAACCCAGGTGGGTTGGTGTGACTCATTCGACGTCGCCGGCTGCTAAAGAAGAATATTTTGGAGATTACTGTTTCTCAACCTTCGAAGCCACGCGCTCCCGAAAAAAATCCACGAAGCGCTCCTCAAGATGATGACTGGCGTTTGTTCATGCCTAGCATCGATGATGACGGTACTGCTTATTCGATGCTCCGGCGCCTTGCGAAACTTCCCCATGAGGAATCTGTAGCAAGGCTGTCGGCGTTCGCCAATGCACAAGCCCAGACACAGGGAACGCAAGCATTGAAGACGCGGGTTTCGGCAACCCTGTTGCGGGATTTGCTGCACATTGGCTGGGAGGTACTTGTCAATGCACATCATATTTATGTTCGCCCACCCACTCCAAAGGACCGGGTGGCGCGCAAGGCCTTTATCCGGCAGCAGTTGCTCTATGGGCGAGATGACCAACTTCTTGACGACTCGCACCGGCGGTTTCTCTTCACGATGGAGCGGCCTTCGAAGTATTCGTCGTGCAAGCCCGTCACTGAGTTGATCGCGGATGGTCGGCGGCTTGCTGAGCAACTTCGTCCCATCGCGGCTATGCCGAAAGAACAACGTGCGGCACTACTTGAGCGCGTCTGTCGGCCGTACCTGCAACTGGTCAGCGACGAACGGGACGAATTCACGAATATCCGTTTGATTGATATCTGGCGCTACTTCCGACACAGTTGGAGCACGCGGTATCGTTCGTCACCCGGCCGCAATCTGTTCTATCTGGTTCGGGATGCGGCGCAGCCGAACCATCCTGTTATCGGCATCACTGCGCTGGGCAATACCGTGATGCAATTGACACCCCGAGATCTGGCCCTTGGCTGGACACTCGAAGGCATGTTAGGTCTTTGCGGTCGGGGTGAATTTACCGATAGCGAAGTGCTTCGAGCGCTACGGGGGCGACTGGAGCAAGACTTCGAGCAAATCTATCGAGACGACCTGCCTGTTGCCCGTCGAATTGACCACAGTGTTGACGACGAGACACTGAGCCGGCTGGCTGTGATTGAACAGGATTCGATCCGCGACCGTACGGACTCGCTCAAAGGCGACGACGAAAATGCCAATAAGAGGGTCGAAGATCTGGCTCCTGAACGGCTGGTCCATCTGACAAAAACCCCTCTATTCCGCTCGAAGAGAGCGCGTGCGACCCGCGAAATTTTGCGTGCCTACCGCACGATCGCGACTTGGCGTTGCAGTCTTCGTGACCTGGCGGCAACCGACTACGGAACCTGGGCACTGAATGTAGCCCTGAAGCAAATCAAGAAACGCTATTCCGCAACCAGCATGATGGAACTGACCGTGTGCGGCGCGGTAGCGCCGTACAACCATTTGCTGGGTGGAAAACTCGTCTGCCTAATGATGATGAGTCCCCGTGTCGTAAATGACTACCGCGAGCGCTACGAGGGAATGGTAAGCATCATTGCCAGCCAGATGGCCGGACGTCCCATCAGCAAGGAACCGCATCTGGCATTTCTTGGTACGACTAGCCTTTATACGGACCACTCGTCGCAATACAACCGGGTGAAGTTGCCCCCGGGGACCGTTCCTGGTCAATCGTCGAGTATTGAATATACCCAACTTGGACGAACCGAAGGCTTTGGCTCCCCAAATCTGTCGGCTGAAACCGAACTCGGCCTAGCCGCGATTGCGGAGGCAGCCGTCGGTTTTCGCAACGTCAATTTTGTGTTTGGTGAAGGTCAAAGCCCGAAACTTCGGCAATTGCGCGAAGGATTTACAGGCCTTGGCCTGAATCAAACCAATCTGCTGCAACATGGTTCCCCACGTATCATCTACGGTGTCCCCCTGGTCAAAAACCTTCCTCGTGTGCTGCTGGGCATCGACGAAGAACCTACCTACGCCATTGACCCATCCGAGGCTGGTGCTGAACAGAGCATCGGCAGTTACTGGATTCAGCGATGGCTTGCTTCTCGTCTCGATCACCTCCCATCCCTGGAGGCAGTCGCCAAGTCGACGCCACTGACCGAGCGTGTTTCACGATTGATACCCGAGCGACCGGCCGATTCTGCACCGCAAGGTCAACTGCCGTTCAGAACAGTCAAAGGAGATAGGATCGACATGCAGACCGAAATCATGACCGACGAACGGCTACAGTTTATTCGGCTGCTGTACCGAAACGAGAGCGCGTTCAGCGATCACGTCAGCCTCACTCGGTTAAAAGAGTTGAATATCAAGACCAATCTTGAGGAGGTTGTACGCAAGGTAGTCCGCAACGGCGGTTCGGTGGTCATTACTGGCAACGCTGGCGACGGCAAGACCCATGCGATTCTTCTCATGAGGAAGGAATTGAAGGGGGCCGAAGTGGTCACCGATGCAAGCGAACTGACTTCAGCGGATATCGCCGCGCGCTGGCAACTTGCGCGAGACGAGAAACGCCCGTTCTGTATCGCGATCAATGAGGGGCCGCTGGTGGACCTAGTTCGGGAACACCGTCAGACTCAGCCCTGGCTGGAAGATATTCGAGGGCAGTTGCTGCGCCTTGTTGGCTACAAGCCGCTCGAAAGTTTGCAGACTGGTGATGCCGAGAACTGGAAACCATCCGCTGGCGAACCAGTCATTGTCGACTTGAGTCACCGCCGTGTGTTGTCCGCTGACCTTATTGCCGCGATTATCGAGAAGTTGACCGATGACCACTGGTACCAAGGATGCAGCAAATGCCGAGCAAACACGACCTGCGCCGTGACCTACAATCGGACCATGCTGCGCTCAGAGTTGCCGCGCCAGCGCATGGTCAAGTTACTGACGACGGTCGGAAAAACCGGCGCGAAGGTGACGTTTCGCGAGGCACTGGCTTTCGTCTCCTACGCTTTGTTTGCCGGAAAGACGTGTGAAGAACTGAAGGAGTTGGGGACCAGTGAGGAAACGCGTTATTACTGGAACGCCTTCGAAGGCGAAGGGGCTATTTTTGAATTGTTGTCACGCGGGATCGATCCGCTGAAGCAAACGAACCCGCAGATCGACGAGAACTTGTGGCGGGGAATTTTCAATCCTTCCGACTTCGTCGGAAATTCGATGCTACCGGCGCTGCAGCGTAACCTCGACGAACTTGCCGAGCGGGAGCAACGCAACTTGGCCGATGAATTCACTGCCCTCAAGCGCCGCTGGTATTTCGAACACAAGGAAGGACACCTCCTCGATTTCTCCGAGGCAAATCGGTTATTTGAGGAACTACAGGATACATCAGTCGCGATGGCGATCCGGCTCAGCCGGTTGATTACGTTAATCAACCGCTGGTGGAATCGCGGAGGGGAGTCCAAGGGGGATGCCCTGCGGTTGTGGACACGCCTTTCATACCAACCGAGATCAAGAAGTCAGGCCATGGTTTCCGGCCTGGCAGTCAACCGAAACCGCCTGCGGCTCTACAAGCAGGAGTTGGCACCGGTGCTGAGAAAGGCGTTTGGCGAGCAGCCGACCGGCCACCTTTTGCTTGCCTCGGCGGACGATCCCCGATTTGCGAGGCTGGTCGTCGATACCGAACTGCTGGAAGGTCTGCTGCATGGCTCGATTGCCGATGGGCAAAGCGAGATCAGCCGGCGACTGGGTCAATTCAATGACACTCTCTCGCAGTACGGAGATAAGAGTTCCGATGTCCGTACGGTGGATGTCGTAGACCCGCAGAGCGAACTGAGAACGACGGTAGTCGTTGATCTGGTAAATCGTCGTTACGACTCCGCGAACTGAGGTTTCCCATGAGTAAACAACTCCGCAAGGCGCTCACTGACGAACTGCATCGCCGGCATGGCTACAAGGTGATGGAGGCAAAGATAAAGCCGGTCCACATTGCCAACGCGCTGATGCGCAGCGAGCACCAATGCACTGGTCGAATGACAGTGCTCGAGCAACTGTTTGTGGCCACTTTACCCAAAAACAGTATGGATGCACGCATCAATGCCGTGCGCTCGATGCTGGATAGTCAGCGTGATCGCTGGGGTGCCTTGGGGCAGTCGTCAGATATCAAGTCGTCCTTGTTGATGACCAAGGTTTTGCCGCTGATTCGCACGCTATTGGGCACCGATGGTGCCGCATTCGGAAACTCCCCGGAATTTTCGTCGTTTTCTTCGCCGACGGCCTTGACCGTTACCGGCGATCCATCGGATGACGGTGCCGGGGCTTTTGTGCATCGCTTGTGGGGTGCTCACGATGCTGCTGTCCGGCTGCCTATCCTTGACCTGCTGGCAGAACTGAGTTCGCCTGATAAGGATCCAGCGCATATGGACGATCTGTCAGCCTTGTTGGCGCCCTTGGTCGACTCTACAAAAAAACGGCAACCGGCTGTCGTCACGGCCGAGGATTTGGGAAGTGGCTATTCGCCTCTGGAAGAAGCGTTGCGGTCCGCGGCTAATTGTTTATGTGCCTACGAACGGAAACTCAATCCTAATCCCATTGCGAGTTTGCAGCGCGTCGTGTTACTTGCTGCTCTGTCAGTGTTTATGCACGCGGCAACCCGGGCACATGAACGCGCCGGACATCCTGCACGCATTCTCCTGCTGGATGCGTCGGGCGACCACTATTCGGCGATTGCACAGGCCAGTACGCGCTGCGTCACACAACTCATCAATGATGCCTGTAACTACATGGTCTCCGTGTTGGATGACCTTTTAACCGAGCAAATCTTGGACTGGCCGAGCGCTCCGCTGGCGGCGATAAACTCCTTGTTCGAGAGCGTCGGGCAGGCGCCCCTGGAGGTGAACAATCCACTGGTCCGTCGTATCGAAGAAATTGTCCAAGACAATACTGATCTGGACGAAGTCCGTCGTGAAGTGGCAGAAGAACTCCTTCGCCAGGCAGAAGGAACGTCTCGTCGTGGGCTCGATGGTTATCTTCGCCTTCTTGGTATCCGTTCTGGTTTTCTGTACCCGACGCAAAAAAATCCTAACAAGCGCCTGAATCCGGCCGACCGAACGCTCGAGGTTCTAGTTGCCTCAACCATCGATGTCAGTGCTCAGCCAATGGAATACCGCGACTTCCTGGAACTCCTGCGCCAGAAATGGGCGATAGTCGTCGGTGGCAGGGTCGAGGATGCAGCATTGCTGGCTCATCTCGGTGCGACCGTGCCAGTGCGTTTGCTCAGCGAAAATAGCGAGCGGTTTCTGAGCCGCCTCGAATCCCTTGGACTTGCCCGACGCCTGGCGGACAGTGTCGCCGTTGTCGGTCTGCTGGAGGCAACTCATGAATGACGAGCGAGATGCGGTTAATGAACGCGTAGCGGAACTGCTGTTGGCCGAATTTGAAACTGCCGTCCATCGCGAAGAGTTCGGCGTTGTCGCCCAGGATGTGGCCATGTTTGACAAGCAGCATTTCCTGGCGATGCTGCCGGACTTGCTCGCAAAAACGAAAGGGCGCCTGCGCATTTCCCTTGTCGGCGAACGTGACGATATCGCGAACTTTCAGGGTTTGTATCCAAAGTTCGCAGAGTTCGTAGCCTCTGATGAGGAAACGGCTGTGCAATGGCGGAACCAGAAGCTAAAAACCATCGTCGTGATCGCCAACGGGCCTCTCAGCAAACAGGCTTCCTTGAAAGACTTTCGCTCTTTGGGCGAACATAGCCTGATCAAACTGCTTTGCGAGGAAGAACGGGATCGGGCCGAGGTGTTGAGGCTGCGGACCCTATGGGATGCCCTTAAGTCGACACGGGGGCCTAGTTTGTCGCTGCATGCCATTGCCACCTTCTCAAAGGCGCTACAGAGTTTGAGCCCGGTGGACCGCTCGGTGAAGGCGCCAACCCATCTTTACGCACTTGGTCTATTCCCCGATTTGCACCTTGCTGACGAGGCGACCGAAGGACGAATCATTCGTCGACTGAAGGCAAATTCAGATGCTTTGAATATGGTGAGTAATGCCACTCCCGAAGACTGGGATCGCATGACGACCTTTTGCCGGCAATTGCCGGCCAAGGAAAAGGCCAGATTCAATGCGATTCGAAAGCGGCTCAGGGGGATCAACCAGCGTAGTTCGGAGGATCTAAAGTATGTCGAACTCGCCGATGTGCTGACGCTGTGGCGAGGCAAACTCGCTGCATCGGCTTCCAGCAATGGCCAAAACGGGAACGGCAAGGATGGCGGCAAGGTTCCGGTTGAGTCGCTCGTCGCGGAACTGCTGCTTGATGGTGGAGATGAGAAACTAGCCGATTTGGCCGAACAAATCTCGGTCCTGACAGACCAGGCGGAGAACAATCAGACCGTCGGCGATGATGAACCCCTTGGTACAAACGATACCGGCGGCGGGGACAGTTCTCCTGCGGCGCTGCCCGTGACTAGCGTTAACGCCAATGTTATCGGTTTGGCGAAGTCTCGGTCGACGACGAGCGAATGGGGCGGGGTCATCGATATCGAGGCTGACCGTCTTGATGCACTGACAGAAGTGACGGCCTTCAAAGCATGGCGGCCATTCCTGTTTCAGGAGTTCAAGTCATGGATCGAAGAGTTCGTTGAGGCTGAATTGGCGCCGCAACTCTGCATTGAACTTGCAGATTCGTTGGCCGCAACGAGGAACCGCTTGCTGGCGCATATTGCAGAGCTGACCGTTTCGCCAGTCACGGTTCTTGCCGGGCGGAAGGATATTTTTGAAGCAGCTGAGGCCTATCTCAAGGCCTACGACCAGTTGCTGCGCCAACTTCAGTCAGCCTATCAGGAAATGTACGCCCAAGCCGGTGATGAAGCCGAACGCTTGGTTCACTGGTTGCTCGCAATGGAGTTGTACGTTTATCGTCGGGATGGCGTGACGGAAGTCCTCCTGTCGCCTGTGCACCCGCTGAATCTATGGCGCAGTGTTGCGATCGTTCGCGATCTGCAGTCGCTCGGCGGAAAGTTGTCGGAGACCGAGCGTCAGACGCTGGTCGCGGCGTCTGCTGAAGATTTGCAATTGCTTAACGTCCTCGTTTTGCCGAAAATCGAATCGCTGAATACGCAGCCCGCTCTCTTGGGCCATGCTGGAGCAATCGCGCACCTGCCGCTATTCAAGGAGGCGCCGCGAGGTGTATTGGAGCCGGATGGGCTCAGGAGCGTCGGCATCCTGTCGACGCTGATTGCGCACCTTCGTCCCTTCGCACGGCCAGGCTTGCAGGTTCTCTTCATCAATGCACCGCGTCCGGCTCGCTTCCTCGAATCGGTATTGGAGGCATTGGATCTCGATAACGAAACGGCTGAGGATACGTTTTGGGGCGTGCATTTGCGCTTCCGCTACACCTCGGACGACACTCGTGGCTGGACGTCGGAACTCGAAGAACTTGACGATCAACTGAAGGACCGCATTCGTGCTGGACAAGAGCGTGGATTGATCAGTTTATCGATCAACCCTGAAATTATGAAGTGGCCGGAACTCATCGATGAAACCCAGGCATTGCCTGCACACCTGACGGTTGTCTTTGACCCCTTCGAGGTTCGAACCGCGCTCGTCGCGCGAGCTGGTCTGCATGACCTTAGTCCTTGGATGCCGAGTTGCGAATATCGCTACAACAAGCTCAAGAAGCAGATCATGATCGTCCCGGTTGCCGAAGAGGAGATCTTTGCGACCTATTTCGCGACCGCAACACTGGTCCATCGTGAATTGAAGCAAAGCACGGCAACACATCAACCCCAGGTGGCGTCCGTGAAGAGTTGGCTAGACCAACTGGCTGAAAGCAGTACATGGACTGTTGTCGCCGACCCCCATCGGGTGCTGGTGCCGCGTCTCGGCGAGGCCGAGGTTATCGACAGGCGGATCGAAAACGCCCGTCAGATCACGACTTTTGGCCGCGATCTGAGTCCCTTCGTGCGTCGTTTGGATCAGCAATTGCGCAAAACGCATTTTGTGGCCGACCCGGCGACACTGGAAGAACTCGTCCGCGATTTGGTGGCGATGGAACCGAACGGAATTCTCGGCTTGGTTGGGGGGGATAAGGGCAAGCACGTCAAGGGAGCGCTTGGAAAATTGATCGCCATGCGCTGGTATCGTCGAGCGGACCCGAGCGGCCTTGCGGTTAGCCTCGATACTCAAAACGCTCGCCGCTGGCTTAGTGCCGGTAGACATTCCAATGAGCAGGCTGATCTCCTGGGGCTTCGAGAGGAAGGTGGCGACCTGATCATAGACGTGATCGAAGTCAAGACACACGATGACAATGTGCCGTACACCATCCGCGACGGTGTCGTTACGGGACACGCGGTCGATCAAGTTCTTGCTACGCTTCATGCCTTGGCAGAGGTTTTTGGTGGGCAAGGGGTTTCACCATTGGCAAAACCACGTCGGGAAGTGATCCGTGAGCACCTTTATACCGCTCTGCTTCGCGATCTTGATCCTAAATATATAGAGCGTTGGCATGGTCTGTTGCAAGACCTCTTCAATGGCAATCTCAAGGTTCGCCTTACCGGCCGTATCGTTCACGTACAACTGGCCAGTGTGGCGACCACGAGTCCAGTGACTGTCCACAGCGAAAGCGGCATCCCGCTGGAAATTAATACCTTGGCGGGGACGGATGTCGGCTTGGTGCTGACCGCGACCAAATTGGTGCGGGAGGATGCTCCCATGAACCGCGAGCCGGTTGGCGTGGCTGGGCATGTTTCCGCGTCGATTGATCCCGTCCAGGCGTTCCAGCTTCTGGTTACTGATCAGAAGTCGGTGCAGGCGGCAAGCGCAGTTGCGAACGACCAGGAAATCTCCGGCGCGGGCGAAGACAAAATCAAAAAATATGCGTCAGAGAGCGCGGTGGTCCGGATCGATGCGACGAGTCATGCCGTTGAGGTTGGGGGTGCCGCCCCTACTCAGCAGTCGTTGGAATTGTTCTTAGGCCAAGAACTCAATACCAAGAATTCGGTGGCTTGGTTGCCTGGTCGGCAAAGTAATGGGTTTTTGTTGATTCTTGGAGCATCCGGGTCCGGCAAGACCGAGACTCTCAAGGTGCTTGGCAAGGGAATTGTTGATTACGGCGTGCCTGTGTTGGTCCTCGATTTTCATGGTGATGTCAATTTCCCAGGTCTTCGATCGGTTTTGCTCTCATCCGGTACGTCGAGTACCACTGGCGTCAATCCGATGGAATTGGACTCCCAGAGTGCCGAAGAGACAGGTCTCTACGACCAGCGAAAAGTGATACGGGACATGGTTCGCAATGCTGTACCGGCACTCGGCCATCGGCAGAATGCAATTCTTCGCGATGCCATCGAGGAAGCCTACCAGACGGCTGGTTTTGACGATGGCGATCCGCTGACCTGGCGCAATACGCCGCCAACGTTTGCCGACGTTGAACGCATCTTGTCCGGATGGTCCGAGGATGATTCCCGCAAGAGTCAGCGTTCCGCGATAGAGGGGTGTTTGGCTGCCGTACAGGAGATCTTCGAGCACCCGATCTTCCAACGGCAGGAGCACGTTTCCACGGACGAGATTTTGTCGACAAATGTCAGACTCGACCTCAGTAAATTGCCTGATGAAGTTCGATACATCGCCGCAGAAACGTTGCTGCGAAAGATTTTCCGTGTGCTTCGCCTCAAGGGGCCGATTCCGGTACAGCCGGCAGATGACCGACAACGTTTCCGGTTATTTGTAATTATCGATGAAGCCAAGATTCTCGCGACCGGAGGAGGGGATCCTGATGCGGCTGACCGAATCTTGAATCTACTATTTACTGAAGCCAGAAAGTTTGGGCTCGGCATGATACTCGCGTCTCAAATGAGCGATCACTTTGGTTCTGAGGTGAAGGCGAACGCTGCGACATGGTTGGTACTAAAACCGATGGACATGAGAGAGGCTAAGAAAAATGCGCCTAACGTCCATATGGAACCCGAGGCGCTGACCGCGTTGAAAGGACGAGGTGATGGCTATTTTCGGGATCGAACCTCCCCTCGAGCAAGGCGAATTCAAGTCCAGGCGTTGGAACCCAATGCATAGATTCAGAAGTTGGTGGGATATGATTCTTTAGCAGGGTTGAATGGCGAAAATATGCCGGGAGACTGTCTCCGAAAGGAGAACAGAACATGGCATACACACTCGGCCGCTTTACAATTGATGAACTTGGATTTATTCAAGTTGTTCCGGCGCGCATTCTGGTCGCCTCGGCGAAGGGGGATATCGATCTGAATCTCTTGGCGAGGGAAGAACTGGCCAATCGTGGGTTGGATCAGGCAGGGGTTTGGGTTGGTTTTGAGCGGGCAATAATGGCGCTTAGAAACAGTGGCGACACTGTTTGAACTACTCAGACACCACATCCCTCTGTTGAGGAGTGACTGCGAGGCACCGTCTATCGGCATGCTGCCCCACAGTGAATTTTCTCCGCAATAGTCAAACTTCAGCCGGCGAGTGATTGGCATGGTGCCAAACCACAATATTGCCCGCAGTGAAGCGCTGGTCCAGATAGACAGCTTCTATCATGGTTGCCGGGACCTTGATGCCCAATGCATCGAGTTTACCGGTCAGCGTGCTGATGATCGTCCAGTCGAGGGCTGGCTCATGGAGACTGTCGTAGACGATCTCGTCCTCACCAGCGAGCACGCTTTCCTGGCAGCGAAATACCTGCAGAAATAGTTCGCGTAGTGGCCGGTCATAGCCGGCCACTACCAAAACTTGCTGGCCCGCGTACATGAGCCGGATGTTATGCCGGCTCATGATGCCAGTTCCGGCGTTTCGAAAGTCGGCAGTCCGTCGATTACGGCCGCTTCGCTGTCGAATTTCAGCCAGACAATGCCGGCCAACTCGGCGATCTCGAAAATCGCTGCCAAGTCGCTTTCAGTCGGGATCCGATGGCGCGGCGCGCCGACGTAGAGGATGCCGCCGCAGTCGGTCGGATAGGCGTTGACTGACAGGTCGTCGTTGGCCAGTTTCAGGCGGGTATTCGAGCTGAGATGCGAGAGCGAGATTGCGGCCAGGGATTCAGCCAGTGTTCTCAAGTGTGTCACGGAAGTGTTTTCCATGCGTGTCTCCTTCTTTTTGAGAGAGCGTCGACCTGGTCTTCGTTTGCCTGCCAGTTTGACGGCGGTAAGTCATGCCGCAGTTGCGGCAACGGAACCAGCGCAGGCGTCCGAGTATCCCCAGGGGGACGCCATCACCTGCGCAGAACGGGCAATGTGAAGTGGATGTCATCGCTATTTTCCCTTCACAAATCAATTGTTGAAGTCCAACCGGGAGCCTCGGAGAAGCACCTCCGGATCGGACTCAGCATGGAAAGCGGGCGGTTCATGACGCTAGATCAACCCAAGTTCGGCAAACGAAACGACTTTGTCACCGGCCACGATGAAATGGTCGATGATCCGCACGTCCACCAGGCCTAGTGCCGACTTCAGGGTTTGCGTCAGCAGTTCATCGGCCCGCGAGGGCTCGGCTTCGCCCGACGGATGATTGTGGGCCAACGCCAGCGCCGCAGCATTTCGAGTCAGCGCTCCCTTGACCACTTCCCGGGGATAGACTGAGGTCTGGGTCAGGGTTCCGCGGAACAGTTCTTCAGCCTCGATCAGGCGATGGTGGGCATCCAGGTAAAGCACCAGGAACACCTCATGTTGAAGGCCTGCGCAGTGCAGGCGTAGCCAGTCGCGCAGAACTTGCGGTGAGGACATTACCGGACTGTTACTCATCTGCTCGCGCAAGTCACGCAACAGCAGTTCACGCGCTACACCCAGGCGGTGGGCCAGTACGCTATCGGCCATGTCGTTCATGGCGATTGGCGCAGCGGCATCGCTGACATGCAAGGGGATGGCACTTGATGCGCAAACTGCGGGCGCGAGTAATTCGCGGACGAGGTCGGCGCGGGACAGGACGGACATATTCATGGCGTTCTCCTCTATAAATTGAAAAAGCGGGAACGCCGATCCCGACGGGGACGAGGTCCCCGTTTGGGATGAAGGTACGGACGAATGTACAAGTAACAGTCGGCAAGACGAGTGAGGCAGGTATCGACTGCGACGCCGGCCAGAAACCGGGTGACATTCCACAACGGAATGCATTTAGGCTTGGTTAGTTTCTCGCATCGGGTAGCAGGCTTCAATGGGCTGGTAGCGCCGCCATGCTCAAGCCGGTCTGATTCCGGTCGATTTTGGATAGCGTTATCGATGAGTTGTGCGAGAACCATGCTCCATGGACTTGCTTTGGCGGCGTCAGCGGAAGACGCGCGGCTCGATTGTCGCCCCGCGCATGAAGGCGAGGTAGGCGCCGGCCTGGCCGATATCCCGGAAACTGGCGACGACTTCTTCGTGCCGGAGTACGTCCCAGGGGCGCTCGGCATCGGCCGACGGTTTGATACTCAATTCGGCTTCCCGATAAGCGTCATGGCGGTACAGGAAATTACCGGACGCCCAGTCAACGATGGCCAGGATGCAGGCGCACAGAATGGCGTTGCCGCCATGTTCGCCAGGCTCAATCAGCAGTGGAACTTTCAGGGTTCCGATCGAGCGGCCAATCCGGCCGACGACATCGTGCTCTTCCAGCCATGGTTCGCCGGTAAGCGTGTCGCCAAGAATCAGGCGAATCTTTTGTTCGTGGGTCCGACAGGACTCCAGAATCTTGGCGGCCCTGGTGTCGGTACCTGGATCGAAGTACGTCGTGCGCGTCAGCGGCGATTGGCTCCAGGCCTGGACGGCATGGCAATACTTCTCGTAACCAGCGAGAGTGGCATAGTCCTCGTCCGTGAAGGCGAGGTCGGCTCGGCCCAGTTTGTGGGCAATCAGGTTGGCATGGTCGCGGGCGTTGGCAAAGCCGAAGCAGGTATAGCCCTCGCCGCAATCGATGACATAGAGTTGCTGTTCCGCATTGATGCTGATCTTGTTCATCTCGGGTTCCTTTCGACATGGCGTGGAGCCCGATACCCCATGGGTGTGAGCCCCACGGGGGTGTTGGTTCGCCGGGCCGGAGTACGGCGGGCGTGTCGTTGCGCGGTAATTCAGGCCGTTTGCGCTACCGGCTGGAATACTTGCTCAACGACCATGTCATCGGCGACGACGATCTGGTCGAATATCAGACGGTCCAGTTTCAGCAGCAGGGCGTCCGCGTGGTCTTGGTCATCCGGGCACAGGGACGAACGCAGTTTTTCGACCTCTTTCTTGATGAGGCGAAGTTCTTGGACGATGGCGCGGTTGGCATGGGCTTCGATGGCATTCAGGATTGCGGTGACGGTGATCATCGATGGCTTCCTTTCATGGCTTGAGACGGGGATGGGCATGCCGATGCCCACCGGCGGACGGGGGAAGGTGAACGCGGGTCGGCAATGCGGGATCTGGTCGTGCGAGGCTGCCTCGGGGCGTATCGGCACGCATGGGTGGGATCGAAGCGAGCGCCGCACGCACCGCGAACTGAAGCGCGGGCGCGGGCATTCGGCGATCCGGATACGACGGTCGGAGCCGTTGCATCGCAGGCCGGACCGGAAGGGTCAGGCGGCCGTGCGCGGTGCTTTATCGGCCGACGAGGCCTGGTCTTCGGTGGCTGCGGGGACCAAGGCGGCCTGGCGCTCGAAAGCCGCGCGGGCCGTCGCGAACTTGGCTTCCCGGGGCAGGCGACGCACCTGGGCGGCGGCCGGTTCCTTGGCTGCTTCGGGCAGGCATTCGACAGCAAGGTAGCTGCCATGGCGCCACATCGTCTGCAGGTTGCGCAGTGGCTGGATGAACAACCCGATGCACAGCCCGCGGATGAACTGACCGATCCGCTTGTGCCGCGCCTGGCGGGCCTTGTGCTGGCGCAGGGATTCCCTGCAGCACAGGTAGAGCGCCAGATGGCAGCGCTTCATTTCAGGATCGGACTCCAACTGGGCCAGGACTTCGCTAGCGATGGCCGGATCCCGGCCGACGCGTTGGTAGAAGCCAACCCAAGCACGTTCTTCCTCAGACTCGAGGCTGGAGCGCCGCGGACGAGGACGGGACTTCTCGATTGACATGGTGTTATCTCCAAAGGCGAACAGAGGGAACACCTGTCCCCGGTCGGGGAAGCGGTAGACTCCCCGGGGGTGCACGGACATGTGGCGCTGCTAAGCTAAACGCTCACACATGAAAGGTGCCCACAGCATGCTGCGTGCAGGCAACGCACTACGGTTCACGCCCGACGAAATCGAGGACTTCCGAAAACTCGGTCTCGACTTCGACGGGGCGCGAACGCCGGACGACATCGAACAGGTATTGACCCGGTGGGCCGATACGCTGAACGACGAACGTCCGAATCTGCTGGAAAAGATCGCTGTAGAACTGGTCAATGCCAAAGGCATCCCGCTACCCGCACGCTTGACGCGGGTACGCTGATACGGCCTTGCTGTTCTCCTCGGCAATCCCAATCCAGCGGTCGGCGATCCGGTCCAGATAGACCAGATCATCGACTTCGATCTCGCCCGACTCTCGTAAGCGGGCGATGACCTCCTTGACCAGGGATGGATCGTCCTTGGCCAGTTGAATCACGGTGGCGGCAATGCGCCGGCGGTAGAGGCTGATCGGCATGATCAGACTCCCACCGCATGAGGCTCGGAAGCGCAGTCTGTCCGTCCGGAGACGATCGGTGGCGGCTTCAACAACGCTGGTACGGCTGGTGTGCGTGGGGCAGGCCGGGCATACCCGGAACCACCCAACAGCACGGCAACTGGACGCGACGTTTTGGTCACAGAGGTTGCGAACATGGTGTTCTCCTTCTGGAATGAAAGGGAACACCGATCCCTGGCGGGGAACTTGGGGTTCCCCGTTCGGGATGCTCTGCCCGGATCGGCAGAGCGGCTCAGGACATGCCAACTGGCATGTGCAGGATGACGGCCTACGGTTCTTGCGAACAGAGCCTTCGTTCAATGCCGATCAACCCGCAGGTCGAACGGCGGCGAAACGCAACATTCAGCCTGATGGCTGAACAGTACTCTCGGCCAAATGAACGGCCAGACCCGATGGTGGTCGGGTATTCGGAAGGCAGGTGACGACTGCGACGCCAGCTAGGCTGGACCTCAGGGCGACCGGAGTCGCCGATGAAGGCTGTGCGAACACGATGTCCACAGAAAGCACTTGTAGTATCGCGCTGTGCTTAGCCTGGGTTCAAGGCCATGATTGCTTTTGCCATACCCAAGCGCTTGGAATTTAGGTGTGCGTTACGCCATGCATTCATTGCTTACGGACCGTCCATCCATAGGGGAACAGGATGCGTTCATTACCCTGCCTTTCGAATGAAAGGAAGTTAACGGTCAGGAGGTGCGACGGCAGGACTATTTGTTCCGTGAGGGCAGTCGTGCAGTTGCTCATTCGCCCGCTGCTTGAAATGCGGCCTGTACGGCGCGTACCAGCGAGGGGTGGAGGGTGCCCAACTTGGGTGTTTGCCCATGGGGTGCGGCTGGCGGCACCGAAAACCACTCGGTGGTAAAAGGTAAATCGATGGCCTGTTTCAGGTCGAACTTGGTGTCGTAGCTCAATCCAGCCGCCTCGTAGGCGGCATGGTTACGGTCGCGCAGGATCGAGAACTCGCCCCGATGCAATGTTGTCGTCCGCTGGCTGGTGCCGTACGCAACACGTACCTCGAAGTGCGGCGCATCGTCGTCAAAGACCACCAAGACCAAGGCTGGCCGCGGCTTTGGCCGGGGGTTAATGTTGTCCGGGAAATGGCACCAGACGATTTCGCCAGCGGTAGGTTCTCCCCACCACTGGGGCGTCATGCAGTTTCTGCTTCGAACAAACTCGAACGTACCGAGCGCTTGCTGCCTTGGGGAACGTGTTTCTTGATCTGACGGACCTGAACGGCAGTCAGCGGGCCATCGTCGGCTTCGTATTGCGGCAGCACCTTGATGGCCAGTTCATGCAGCGCTTGATGTATCGCCTGGGTTTCATCCACGCCCAGGTATTCCGCCAGACGTTTGGCGGTATCACGCGTAATTCCGGTGGCGCTATCGACCGTGCGATAGCGAAATGCGATCTGGTTGGCGGCAGCGCGGGCAGTCATGGCAATATCCCTCTATTTGGATATCTTAAAGATATCCATAGTGGCCCTGTTCGTCAAGGAGGAAAATAGTTGCCGAAATGTTGGGCGATTTCTCATTTGCTCTGCACAAGAGTGCAGCCTGTGCGATCCAACGTCGCCAAAAAAATCCCCCACAGCCTTGCGGCCATGGGGGTTGAATCGATTCATGCGGCTTGCCGAATTTCTTCGGCGTCTGCCTTCGCACTGCCCGCTTCATCCTTGTCCAGGTCGAGTTGCTTGAGCAGTTCTCGTTGCCGGACCAGCAGATCGGTGAGCCGGCCTTCGTGCTCGAAGGGCCGGGCCAGTTCCAGCCGCAGATCCTCCAGCCGCTTGCGGCGGGTCGCCAACTGCGCCACGGTATCGACGTGGTGCTTGCCGACCGATCCCAGCGCTCCCAGCAAGGCCGCCACCAGGGCCGGACCCGTTTGATAGGGCTCGGCGTTGTACAGGCAGTGTCCCGCCAGGTACAGACTGGGCGTCTCGTCGCCGCGGGCGGCGAGGATGCCGAGGTCGAAACCGCCAAAGCGGCCGACGACCCGCTCGATCATCCGGCTGGCCGTGCGCACTTCTTCCTTGGCCGACTTCACCAAGCCGCGTAGCGCTTCGCCCACCGCATCGGGACCCGCGATCTTGCGACCCGCCAGTTCCACCGCGATGCTTTGCATGGTCTGCGGTTCAATGCGAGTGGCGTCCTCTGCGTACAGTGCCAATTTCTTCTCCAGCGACTCCAGCATCATCGGCAACCGGCCTACCTCGCTCTCGTTGGCGTAGCGCTGGTTGCGCCACACCGAGAACAAAGTTGAGAGCCGGGCCACCTCCGCATCCACGCCGGCCTTCTCGATCACCAGCGGATTGCCCGACGCCAAAGCTTTCACCTCGGCATAGGACAGTGCCGCCAGTTCCACATCCTCCAGCGAGCGGATGCCCTTGTCGCCCGCCATGACCTGGGCGATGAAACGCGCCTTGGTCTCCAGCGTCTGCCACGAGTAACTGTCGAAGCTTTGCTGGGTGACGTAGCGGAAGATCTCCACTTCCTCGCTCAGGTTGCCCTGGCGCAGGATACGGCCCTCCCGCTGCTCCACATCGCAGGGACGCCATGGGGCGTCAAGGTGATGCAGAGCCACGAGGTGCGTTTGCACGTTGGTGCCCACCCCCATCTTGGCAGTGGACCCCAGCAGCACCCGCACCCGGCCTTCCCGTACCGCCTTGAACAGCGCGGCCTTCTGGGCATCGGTCTCGGCGCCATGGATGAAGGCGATTTCCTTTTCAGGAATGCCCGCCGCCATGAGCCGCGCCCGCAAGTCGTCGTAGACGCTGAACGCCTTGCCGCCCTTGGGGGACGACAAGTCGCAGAACACCAACTGTGCCCCCCGGAAATCCATCGTGCGCTGCCAGATGGCATGTACTTCCCGCACGCAGGCGGCCACCTTGCCGTTTTCATCAAAGCGTGCCGTGGGCGCCACCAGCCGGAAGTCCAGTGCGGCCTTGCGACCGTCGGTGGTCACCGCCAGCATGTTGTCGTCCTTCGGATCGACCTCGCCGTTGCGGATGGCTTCCGCCCGCAACACCAGGGTCTGAACGAAGGCCTTCAGCGACGGGCTGGCCGGGCAGGCGACAATACGTGGCTTGCCGCCACGCAGCGTCGGCACTGGCAAATCCAGCATCTCAGCCGTGCGGATGTCGGCCACTTCGCCGAACACCGCCATCAACTCGGGCACGTTGATGAAGCGCGCGAAGCGCGTGTGCATGCGGTAGCCGCTGCCGTCCGGCGCAATCTCCAGCGCCGTCACGCTCTCCCCGAAGGTCGCCGCCCAGGCATCGAACTGCTGCAGCCCGAGTTCCTCCAGCCGCTTGGGCTGCAGGTAGCGCATCATGGTGTGGACTTCGGCCATGGTGTTGGCCACCGGCGTCGCCGTCGCGAACACCACGCCGCGCTGCGCATTGCCGTGGCGCTGCATGGTGTAGCGCGTCTTCAGGTACAGATCGAAGGCGCGTTCCGAACTGGTCAGCGGCAGCCCGGCCACCCGGGTCATCTTGGTGAACCGGTAGAGGTTCTTGTGCAAGTGGGCTTCATCGACGAACAGCCAGTCGACGCCCAGTTGCTCCCAGGTCAGCAGGTCGTCCTTCTTGTTGTCGGCGGACAGCTTTTCCAGCCGGGCCTGCCAGCTTTTCTTCATCGCCTCGAGTTGCTTGACGATCCGGTTCGACCGGTCGTTGCTCTTCTCGGCACGTACTGCCATTTCTATTTCATGGATGATCTCCTTGATGTAGCCCTCGGTGAATTGCGGCGAGAGCTTGATGCGCTCGAAGCTCGAATGCGTGATGACCACCGCGTCCCAGTCGCCCGTGGCGATGCGCGACACCAGCTCGCGCCGGCGATTGCCCTCCAGGTCCTCCTTCGTCGCCATCAGCACCGAGGCGTTAGGGTAGAGCCGGACGAACTCCGCGGTGTACTGGGCCAGCATGTGGTTGGGGACCACATGGCAGGGCTTGTTGGCAAACCCCAGGCGGCGCAGTTCCATGCTGGCAATGACGCAAACCGCCGTTTTGCCGGCGCCGACCACGTGAAAGAGGCCGGTATTGCCCGACTGCACGATGCGCCACACCGCGTTCGGCTGATGCGGATGCAGATCGAAGCAACGCGAGAAGCCGGGTAGCTTCAGATGCGAGCCGTCGAAGTGCCGTGGCCGCGTCGCGTTGAACAAGTCGTTGTAGATGCGGCACAAGCGCTCGCGGCGCTCGGTCTCCGAAAAAGCCCAGGTCGCGAAACGCTCCTTGACCAGGCCCAACTTTTCCCGGGCGGCCAAGGTCTCGGCGGCATTGACGTAGTACTTGTCGGTCTCCTGGTCACGGTCACGGACCGTCGGCACCTGGACGTTCAGCGCGCACTGCACCAGTTCGATGGCGTTCATGCGCGAGGTGCCGAATTCCTGGGTCACCTTGACGTTCTGCCGGGCTTCCCATTCGCCATACTTTACCGACCAGGCGCCAGCCTCGGCCGAGTAGCCAACCTGGCAGTCCTTCAGTTCCAGTACTTCCTGGACGAAGCTCTCGACGTCATGGGCCGGAACCCATACCGCGCCCAGACGCGGCTCAATGGCCGCCGGCGGCAGATCCTCCGGTTGCACCTTCTCCAACGCCTCGACGTTGCGCCGATACGCTGCTCCCGACAGCACCGCCTGCTTTAGCTTCGTTTTCACGTTGCCCGACAGGTAGTCGTCGGCGGTCTTCCAACTTCCGTCCATCGGGTCCCGGAAGATGTGACCGGCGTTGGCCAGTACATCCAGGACCTCCGCTTCCGGTGCTTCGAGAAGCCCGGCCATGTAAGCCGGATCTACTCGGCCACGCCACTGCACCGAGGCGGCCAAGGCCTCGCACGGTTCGCCGGCGCGGTCGGGTTCGACCACCCGGCTCAGGGTGCGCTGGGTGAACAACGCCGCCTTGCGCGCCGTCCCCGACTCTTCGTCGTAATGCTCCAGGGACAAGAGCAGCGGATAGTCCGGATCGCGCCGAAATGCTAACGCGTTGGCCCGGGCCGTAAGGCAGTCGTACTTGGCGACGAAACGGTCGTAGGTGCCGTTGAGCATCGCCCGCAGGTGTCCAAGCGGGCCATCGCTCTCATCCTCGAGCTGTGCATCGAGCAGGGCCCGGGCATGGTCGCGGATGGCGCACATCCCCGTGATCCTGGCCCGCTGCGTGGCGTTGAACAGATCATGGACATCGACCTGTTCGCTGCCTTCGACCCGATGCACCCGCCCTTGATGCAGGCGGAAGCTGCCGGGGCGGGCGCCGGCCTCGGCCGGTACGACCACCCGCAGCGCCGCCGCCGCATGCTTCACTGGCTCAAAAACATCGGTGGGCAGCAAGGCGATGCGCTCAAGCAGGGTAGCTTCCAAATCGCCCTCGAAAACCGCCATCGGGACTTCCTCGTAGCCGTTGCTCTCGCTACGGATGCGACCGATGCAGAACTCAGGGTGCCGCATGTACCATTCGTTGATCGGCAGGTAGCGATTCGGCGGCGCCAAGGGATGTCTCAATTCGTTCGGCACCGCGGTGATGTCCAGCCACTCGGCTTCGACCGTCTCCGAGCGTTGCCGCTTGCGCAGGAACAGGATGTCGGTCTGCGCCTCGGTGGCGGCGATGCCGGCGAAGGCCCCCTTGGGGAGCCGGATAGCCCCCAGCAGATGGGCCTGGCTCGCGAGGTACTGGCGTACCGTCTCTTGCCTGGATTCCAGCGTGTGGCTGCTGGTGATGAGGCAGACCAGCCCGCCGGGACGCACCAGATCGAGGGCGCGCCCGAGGAAGTAGTTGTGGATGCTGTAGTGGGCGTAGGCCCGGTTGCTCTGGTCGGCGACCTGGTATTTGCCGAAAGGAACGTTGCCGATCACCAGGTCGAACCAGTTCTCGGGCAGCGGCGTCTTCTCGAAGGGCGCGATGCGTACGTCCGCGCCGCCAGGAGCATAGAGCGCTTGCAGGATGCGACCCGAGAGGTGGTCGATCTCGATGGCGGTGACGGTGCTGCGCTCCGCCAGGTTCTCCGGCATGGCGCCGATGAAATGGCCGATGCCGGCCGCGGGTTCGAGGACGCGGCCGCCGCTGAAACCGAAGCCGAGGATCGCCTGCCACATGGCCTCGATCACGTGAATCTCGGTGTAGTGGCTGTTGTTCACGGAGGCCCGTGCAGAGGCGTAATCCTCGGGCGGCAGCAGGTCCTGCAACCGGCGGGCACGTTCGGCCCAAGCGGGTTCGTCGGTGTTGAGGTTGAAGCTCGCCGGCAGACCGCCCCAGCCGGTGTGGCGCTGGAGGGCTTGGCGCTCTTCCGCAGCGGGGGCGCGGTTTTCGTTCTCGATCCGTTGCAGGGTGTCGATGGCCACCAGATTGGCCTCGAACTTCGCAACGGCGCCGACCGGATAGAGCCGGCCGGCACTGGTGAGGCGCGGCCACAGGATGCGCGGTGCGGCCTCGACGACCTGGCTAGTCGTGCGCCAACTGGCGCGGGCGACTACGGCGGGTTCGGGTGTCTCAATCCGAGACGCTTCGATGCATTCCGCCAGGGCTGCTTCCACCGATGGAACGACGATGGGGGTTGCCAGTTCCGGCAGGATAGGGGGCTCGTCCGGATCGAATCCGGGCAGCCATAGGGAAGGCGCAGTGGAACGACGGGCCATGGGTGTTCTCCAAAGAAAAATGGGGAACACACCGGTCCCGAGGGGAGGCGTGCTCCCCGGTGGGATGGCAAAGGCCTGTCCATGACCGATGCTTCGGTCACGGACAGGCGCGAAAAAGCTGCGTCGGACTTCAGGGTGAAGTCGACGGCGTGGGCAAAGTGGATGTGCCTGGGTTCAAGGAACCGGTCGACGGATGTCGGCCGGCGTGGGTCTCAGTTCGGGATGAAGTGCGGACCCCGGACAGGGCGGCGGTGGACCGTCAAGGCAGGCAGGTAACGACTGCGGCGCCAGCAGGGCTGGCTTCAAAGCGATGGTTTTCGCCGTGAAGGCTGTGCGGACACCATGCCCGCGGATAGCCCTTACAGTTTGGCGGCGAGCAAGTAAGGGCTCAAGAGTGCAGTGAAATTTGCCAAGCTCAAGCGCTTGGAATTGGCGGAGCTTGTTACGAGGGCAAGGCAAATACCCTTCGATGCGCCGGAGGTCTTTTCCGTCATAATTCCCGACAAGACAATCCGCCAGGGTAATCGGGAGCAACGATGACGATCGTCAGGGAACACAATTTCACGCTAGCCACTGCGCGCCACGTCTTTTTGCATCCATCTCGCGGCGTGATTTTTACCGCCGATGCTTTACCTCTGGCCGAGGCCGAAAAGGTCGGATTCTTGCCGTTGATCATGTATGGCGTTTCCTTGCCAGGATTGCCGGCTACTGCCGTCCGATTTGTGCGCCTCGACGTCCCGCGCCCGATCATCGATGTCCTGACCGAGTTCTGGAATTGCCTGCCGGAGATGCGAGGTAAGCCTGAACGCTTGCGGATCAGCCGCAACTGCGCGGCCGCCGATCAGGGCTTTATCGAGGTGCTTCAAGGCGCGGGCATCACGGTCGAGATCGCCGCATCAAACGATAAGTCTCATGCTGCGGTACTGCGAAACGGGCAGAAGGATGCCAGGCAACTCCAGTTCTACTTGCCGAAATCGCTAGATGAACTCCACAAAATTGCAGACAAGGCTTTCAGTTTTCGTTGCCAGCATTTCAGCAGAGTCGGCCAGCGCCAACTCGCCGAGCATTGGAAAGAACTTCCGTTCGTTGAGCCAAAGGTCGACGTGTCCGATAACCTGGACTGGACGCAGGGGGATTGGTTATCTGCTTGGCAAATGAACGTCCCTGCAAATATCCCGCGCTACTGGGACGCATCGAACGATCCAAAACTGAAAAACTGGCTCTTCTCAGGTGATGCGGATGAGGCGATGGCCGATCCGAACAGTGGAGATATCCCTGCTAAGGAGCCTACGGAGTATTTCGATAGCACGGCAAGCAACGAGGTCAGCAGCATGATCCACTGCTGGCCTGGTGGCAAAAAAGCAATCGCCGATTCGATCAAGGTCACCGTCAAGGAGATCAATTGGATGATCGCCGGGCGGCAGGCCCTGCCGCCGGGAAAATTCGACCGCTTGCTGGACATCCTGGGTTTTCAGGTAAGGCATGAATACTACGAGCCAAGCAAGGCATGCATTCTGATCGCCGAGATGGGAAAGCACGCACGAGAAGCCTACCTCGCCTTGACGCACGGTGGGGACCTGGCGCTTTCCATCGATGCCGTGCCGGATCGAGGTGTACCGGAGCCAAGTTGGCAGTACCTGACGTTTGCCGCCCATGGAAGCCAGCCGAGCGTCATCATGGTCCCGCGAGGTGACCGGGTCAGTACGCAGATGCCTGACTACTTCATGAACTATGCCGGGAGACAAACAATTCCCGAGAAGGTCTATCGGGACATCGTGGCAACATGCGCCGCCGTTGGGCGGAAGCCCGCCCAGAACATCGCTTTGACGAAGGGCCTTTACCTACGGCACAGCGACACCTTCGATGAACTTATGCAATCTTCCCGCTGCTATTAGTCGGGCTCCGTGATTTTCAGATTGATACAGTTTTCGTGTCACGTACCCCGGAAAAAGCCTATCGTTGCTCACTTTTTCCATATCCGATGAGTCGTTCTGATCCAGACCAGGCCTTGTAAATGAATGATCGGATGAGACGCTGGGGGGATGGATACCTCGACGACTCGCTTGATCGGCCCGCTCTACCACGGCACCCGCGATACTGCCGCCCGCATCATCTTGCGCGAAGGCTTCCGGCGCTCACGTTCCCGCAACTACACCGGCACCGGCATCTGCCTGAGCGAGTCGCTGACCCTTGCCTACGAATACGGCATGTATGAGACGGGCGGTTGCGTGCTGGAAGCGCGACTTGCACCGTCGGCTCGTTGGACGGATCGCCTCGACGGGCGGAACACGCAGGGCGATGTCTGGGACGCTTTCTTTGCCGACTCGGGCATGGATGCGGTGTGCGGCTTCGGCGGCAACGTCTGGGTGGTGTGGAACCCGGGCACGCTGGTGTCCATCACTCGCTTGAGCCACCGCGAGGCGATCCGACGCCTGTGCGCCGAGTTCGATGAGGACGGGCCGCAGTGTGGCTACAACGGTGTTGTCTCCGATTACGCGAGCCTCTGGTGGAAGCAGGATGCCACCGATCCGAACCTCTCCCGGTTTCCCGATCACCGCCAGCAGTTGATGACGCGCCTGAAGCGCTTTGTTGGCTGTACTCACTCGACGAGGGCCTGAAATGCCTCTGGAAAAACACCTGATCGACCGAATCACCTGGGAGGAGCGCGTGGCGCTGATCGAGGTCCATCACTTGCTCAACCAGGCGCAACAGGCTTGGAATCGGATCGAGAGCGGCAAGCAGTGCGAACTGAACGGCGTGCACCACGAAGAAAGCTCGCTGGCGCATTGCCTGCGGTGGGGCAAGCAGGCTGCGGAAGACCTGGTCGAACTGGCGAAGGGCGCAGGCAACCCAGCCCAGACTTGACGGGTGGCCCGAGCGGGTAGTGAGCGTTTTCCGGTCCGGGCATGCCCTTGAAGGCCGTCCATCTTACGAGAGCATGAAGGTATCCAACAGCAGGAGACCTTTATGGAAACACCCGCCACTCCCACCTTGCCGATCAATCGCATCGTACAAGGCAAGAACCCCCGCGAATACTTCGATCCGGTGGAAATGGCCGACCTCGAGGCGGGTCTGCGCGCCGCCGGTCGCGTCGTCCAGCCCATCCTCGTCCGTCCCATCCCCGGCTCCGACCTCTACGAGATCGTGGCCGGCGAGCGCCGCTGGCGAGCCGCGAAGAACGTCTTCGGCAACGACTACGGCATGCCGGTGGTCATCGAAGCCTTGAACGACGAGGAGGCCGAGGCCATCGCCGTCATCGAGAACCACCACCGCGCCCCCATGTCCCATGCCGAGGAAGCGCAGGCCGCCAAGCGCCAGTTGCTGCGCCACAAGGGCGACAAGGAAGAGGCGGCGGCGAGCCTCGGCTGGAAGCCGGAACTCTTGGAGCGGCGGTTGGCGCTCCTGTCCTGCACGCCTGCCGTCCTGGCCGCGCTCACGCGCCGCCAGATTCAACTCGGTCACGCCGAACTGCTGGCCGGCATTCCTCCCGACAAGCAGAGCAGCGTGCTGACCGGCGTGCTTGCACACAAGGTGCCGGTAGGTGTGCTGAAAGAACAGTTGGGACGCTTCGCCCGCCAACTGGCCGCCGCCATCTTCGACACCGCGCAGTGCTCGGCCTGCCCGCATAATTCCGCCCGGCAGGCGGGCCTATTCGACGAATCCCTCGGCGAGGGCTACTGCCAGCATCCTACCCATTTCGACGAATTGACCCTGCAAGCCGTCGTGGCCAAGGCCCATGGCTTGCGCGACCAGTATCCGTTGGTGCAGATCGTGAAATTGAGCGATGGCAGCGCCTACCTTCCAATCGCGGCGGAAGGTGAGTTGGGCGTTGGGGCCGCGCAGTATGCCGCCTGTCAAGGCTGCGCCTCGTTTGGTTGCGCGGTGTCGGCGCTGCCCGGTAGCTACGGCGATGTGACGCTCTCGCAATGCTTCGACGCCGCCTGCAATACTCAGAAGGTTGCTGCTTGGCGCAAGGCGCAGCGCGAGAATGAGCCACCGCTTCCCCCGAAAACCGCCAAGACCCTGGCCAAGCGTGACCAGCCCGACGTGACCGTTGCCCGGCCCTCGAACCAGACTCCGCAGCGGGTGAAAGACTTCCGGGTGACTGAGTGGCGTAAGTGGGCGGCAAAGGAGTTGATGGCCAAGCCCGAGCGCAACCGACGCGTGATGATCGCGCTGGCCCGCTGCGGCCATGCCGGCGATGTCCGTAGCATCGAATTTGGAGCAGCGGCCAAGCGGATCGCGGGGCCGTGCGTGCTTGAGCGCCTCGATTTCGCGGTGGCGCTGCCCGAGGCTGATGCCATCGACGCGCAGCATCTGGAGCAATTGATGCTGGCGGTTACCGCCTCGGCGGCTTTCGGCGTCGGTTTGCGCGATCTGGAAGCCTTGCTCAACTATCTCGAGGTCGACGAGGGGCGCCACTTCAAATGGAGCACAGAGTTCCTCGAACTGTTCACCATGAGCGAGTTGGAATCCCTGTCGGAAGAGATCGGCCTGAAAGCGAAGATGGGGGCGGCTTTCAAGCTGGCGCGGGCGAAGAAGAAGGGTGACTTCATCAAATCGCTACTGGCAGTGCCGGCCTTTGTCTACGAGGGCACCGTGCCCGTCGTCATGCAGTACCCGCGCCGCACCGTTTCCGCAGCATCCATCGGTCTGACAGGCGACGAACTCCCCGTTGCGCCGGTCGAAACAGCCGAAGAAGAAGCCCTCGCTGCCTGAGCACCGCAGCCACTGGAAAACCCCCAATGCCTTCGTAGCATGGTCTCGAAGGCATTTCTTTTTTGAAGGAGCGTGACATGACGATGTTCGAAGAACTGTTTGCTTTGGCGACCAGCGCCACCTTGACGATGGTGCTCAGTGCCGACGAAAAAACCGGGCGGATGACGATCAACGTGATTCCCAAGCCGAAGAAGGATGTGGACGAAGCGGCACTGACCAAGGCCCTGAGCCTGACGGCGACGCCCGCCGAATTCGACGCCGGTTTCGTGGATGTATTGAAGGGCTACCGGGAAGTCCGCCAGAGCCTCGCCGAGCAGGCCGAAGCTACGCAGGAAGTGCTGCAAGCAGCCAAGGTGGCATCGGCGAAGAAGGCGGGCGAGGCGATGACCAAGGCGGTCAAGCCCGCCCCCGCACCGGCCACGACGAAAGCCCCGGTCAAGGAACAATCCGACACGACCGCTGACTTGGGCGATGCCGAAGAGGGTGGCAATGCGCTACCACAGGCCTCTGTGACCGCTGCCAGTGGCGATCACTACGACCTGTTCGGCTGAGTTCCGGCCTTGAAAGCGGGCAGGGCGGCGAGAGACTGATGGCAAGGGCCTTCCCTTCGGGAGGCCGTCCAGACGACAGGAGTCCAACGATGAGCATTGCAATCAACGAAATCCGGCGGGTCTTCCGCTACAACGGCATGCAGTTGCCCGACGTGCCGGGTATGGAACCGAAGGAGGTCCGCGATCTCTACAGCACCCAATACCCCGAACTCATCAGCGCCGAGATCGAGGCAGGTGAGGTCCGGGACGGCGTGCAGGAATATACCTTCCGCAAGGCGGTCGGAACCAAGGGTGGGAGTGGCGATGAAGGGGAGCGGCTGACCACCCTCATGGCTGCTGTGACGGTTGAATCCGAGGGGCGCTCGGATATCACCGGCAAACTCGCCAAAGCACTGACCCGGCGCGGCACGCAGGCATGCGGCAGCGCTTGGGGTGCCTTCGTGTTGCGCACCCGGCGCGATGCGACGGAACGCCATACAGCCCGCGTCCTGCCGACCAGCGACATGTTGGCCCCGCTACCATGATGGCCTTGGCCCTGCCCCGTATCAATCCGCAGGTACCGCGCACCATCGCGCCGGGGCCGCTGCTGGCGGCCAATGCCACGGTGTCGCGCTTCTTGATTGAAGCCGAGGCCTTCGACGAGAGCGACATCCCAGCGACCTGGAGCGACTCCCTCGATGCCTGCCGGCAGGCGCTCGATGGCTGGCTCAAGCGCCAGATCGGCGCGCTGCATTGCCTGACACCGCGCTTTGCCCTGCATATGGTCTCTCGCGATGGCGACTACTACCGCTACTACGGCGGCCAGCCGCCGAAAGACTTCGACTTCGGTGCGGTGGAAGCCTCATGGTGTGAATACCATGAGCAGGAATGGCCGGTGGGGGCGGGGCTGGAGGCCCTGAGTGCCCGCGTGCCCGGCTTGGGGAGCGTCGTCCTGCATGTGTTGTGCCGCCAGAGCGCTTTCGTCTATCCGCTGTTCACGCCCGACATTGCCTGCGACGCGGCGACCTATCTTTACTGGTGCGGCGAAGAAGACGAGGAAGCCGCACTGGACATGCACTGTGGCGAGGATGAAGAAGAGCGCGAAGCGATGCGGACGGAAATGGTCAGCAAGGCCACGCTGGAAGCGTCCTTTCCGGCATGGACCCGGCGCTGGCCGCGCGGGCTGGAACTGGCGCAGTGCGCCCGATTCCTGCGCCGGGCGATCAAGCGGCTGTCCGATCCGGGCGCCAAGGCGGTGGCCGAGGATGCGCTGGCGCTGGCCGGCCTGGACATCGACGATAGTTTTCGTCCCGACATCGACGGCGAATTCGTCGGCTTCGGCGCCGTGCTGTCATGGCGCGACGGGGACGTGACCACGCGCATCTACGACGATCTTCTTGAACTCGCCCATCAAGGCGAATACTGCGAGCACATGGGCGAGGTCCGGGTGCCGCTGGACGATCCCGGTGCCTTCGGCGCGTGGCAGCGGGCGATGGCCAGCCGCTTCGAGGCCATCCGGCGGATCGACCGCTTGATTCATCACCTCTCGGCGGGAAACTGATCGTGGAGGAGGTAACAACCATGAACCAAGCCGAGTTTTCCATTCAGGCCCCGAGCGCGGGCACCGTGCATCTGCGCCGGGCGGTCCTGATCTACGACGGCCAGCAGGGTAGTGCGCTGGCTACCGTGCATGACATCGAGGAAGTCGATGGCGAAGCCGTCATCGGTGCCGGGCAGGCGATGACGCCCCGTGCGGCGATGGACCTCGCCCGCGCCCTGCTCAAGCGAACTGCCCACGGCGGATTTCTGCCGGAGACGGTGCTCTACATGGATGGCGACCTGATCGTCTGGTGGGTGCCGCCAGCCCGCTGCCACATCGCCTTCCGTGTCGACGAGGAACACGCCGAGGCCTTTGGTGGGCGCGAACGCGGCGAGAGTGTACCCCATCCGGGACTGGTTTTTGCGGCCTCCAGTCGTGTCTGGCGGGTATGGGCGGTGAAGGGGGCAAGCCGCCCGACGCCGGCCACGGCCTTGTACCAAGTGCCTTACTTCAACGTCGACGTGCGGGGCAACATTTGCCAGGGCAACGCGCCGGTGCCCGAGGGCACGACGGTCGAGAAGATCGCCGCGTGGAACGATGCCTTCCTGCGCAGCTATTTCACCCACCCGAACGGCCCCGGCAAACTGGTGCGCTATCGCGGCGGCGCTTACGCCTTCTGGCGAGAGATGCTCGATGGACGATTCCGGCGTTTCCCCGAGCGGGTGCTGGTCGATGTAAAGATGACCCTGGGTGGTCTGTTGGGCATCACGGAGGGGACATGATGGATGTGCGCGACATTGCCCTACAGGCGGCTTGCCCGGTCATCGCCGCGCCGCGTTTTGGCCCCTTGCCCGACATGGTGAACGGCCAAAGGATCATTCTCGCGGCCAACGGCGTTTTCGTGCAGGTCAAACTCGACTGGCTGGACTGCATCCAGCGGCTCTCCCCCGCGTTGCCGATCCCGCTGCCCTACGGCGGCATCGAGGAGCGGCTGACTTTCACTTTCGGCGTATTGCCCATCCGGCTGATCGAGGCGTTCATCGAAGCCGGTCGCCGGGGCTTGCCCAACGAGGTGGCCGGAGCGCTGATCTACTCCCGGCGCAGCCGGAGCTTGCGGCTCGCGCTGTGCGAACCCCTCGATGTGTCGCCGCACCAGATCGATTACCGGATGCCAGCGATGGATGCCGACGAGACACTGGCCGTGGACCTGCATACCCACGGCCACGGCTTGCCATTCTGGTCGGCCAAGGACGACCGCGATGATCAGGGCATCAAGGTGGCCGGGGTGCTTGGTTGCCTGCATCAGCCTAAGCCCAGCGCCCTGTTCCGGCTGGTGGTCAATGGCCGGTTCCTCCCCTTGCCGCATCCGTGGCAGGCTGACACCACGGCGGCACACTACCCGGAACCCGACCTTGAACCGGGCCTGCTGCGCCGGATACTGAGTTTCTACCAAGGAAGGAGGTTCGGACCGTGGAACACCTGATCGACCCCGCACTGCTCGACCGTCGCGTCAGCATCCATCTGGTCGGTGTCGGCGGCAACGGCGCGCAAATGGCCGCCTGCCTCGCCCGGCTCGACATCGCCATGAAGGCGCTCGGTCATCCCCACGGCCTGCACGTCACCGCGTTCGACGCCGACCGGGTAAGCGAGGCCAACGTGGGCCGGCAACTCTACAGCCCTGCCGACATCGGTCGGCACAAGGCCATTGTGACCATTCACCGCCTCAACCAGTTCTACGGACTGGACTGGATCGCCCATCCCGTTCGCTACGAGGCCTTCGAGACCAACCGCTACTCGCTGCCGAGTGCCGATATCCTGGTAAGTTGCGTGGACAGCCGCTTCGCGCGTCGAATGCTGCATGAGGCAGTGTTCGACGGGGGCGGGCGCTATCGCTACTGGCTGGACCTCGGCAACACCGAGGCAAGCGCTCAGGTGATATTGGGGCAGGGGCCGCACCGGACAAGGAGCGAGAGGAGTATGCGCCTGCCCTGCGTCACCGAACTCTTCCCCGAATTGCTGGATACCAATGCTCCAGACGACAACCGGCCTTCGTGTTCGGTCCGGGTGTCACTGGCTTCCCAAGGCCTGTTCATCAACGACGTGGCGGTGCGTTTCGCGGCGCAGTTGCTCTATGAACTCTTTTCCAAAGGGCGGCTCGACCAGCATGGCGTGGTAGTCAATCTCGACTCGAAACGGACCGGCCCCATCGAGGTTGGTCCGAAGACCTGGGCGCGTTTCGGTTGCGTCATGGCCGATGAGCGCCAAGACGAGGATGAAACGTTGGCGGAAGTAGCCTGAGCGGAAGGGAGACATGGCACACAGAACATGGAATGTCCGCGTGATGCGCGAGGGTCGGCGTTGCGCCTGGGGCAAGTCGCGGAATCGAGCGAATCGCTCGCCCGTTGCACGGCGCTATCGCGCTACAGCGTGACGGAAGAGGAACTGGCCGGAGCGCCTTGCAAACCGGACGCCTGCGTCATCTACCCGGACGAGGATTTCGACGTAACGCCCGCCGGCTGACGGCATGGGACAAGGCGGTCGGTGTAAAGGTGAATCGGGTGTGCGGCATTCTGTGCGATGGGTCTATGATGATGCCCATTCCCTCGAAAGCGGAGGCCGGATCATGGATCACCCCATCATCAAGCAGTTCGAGGCCCATGCCGAACTGCTGGACATCAGCGGCAGCGTTGAAGCCATCGACGAGGCCATCGTGCAACTTGCCACCTGGATGGATGGTCTCGAACTTTCCGAGGATGATCAAGCGCTTCTCTGCCACATCGGCGCGGTGCTCTACCGCGAGGGACTTCGAGGCCGCACGGGAATACGACCGTGATCGACGGGGCAAAATGGGGGCTGCAAAGCCCCCGCTCCTTTCTTGAGTAGGCCGGATGCAGGCCCAGGCTCAACGCTCCTTGGGTAAGCCTTCATCATCGGATGCGCCCGGCGCATTGCCTTGTTGCTGTGCCCTCAGCGCCGCTTGTCGATCAAGTAAACCGCCAAGGTAGGCGCCGGAAGCTCTTGTCCGGTTATGCCCTGCGAGACGGGCGGCGGAGAGTCTTGCCGTAGCATCCACGTCGGCAGGCACATCGCCGCCGCCTCGCACTGGCGGCGCGACGCCGGCCTTGTCGGTGTAGTGGTCGATCATCGCTTCGTGGCGCAATCCGTGCGCCGTGGCCCCCAATCCCTCTGCCGTGATGCCAAAGCGGGCCATCACGTAGTCGAAACGTCGCAGGTTGTGTTTCAGACTGTGGCGCGGATCGCCCAGGTGCGCGTCATCTTCCTGAACGACTGCCTGGGCGAACGCCAAAGCAGCAATGCGTTGCTCAGAATCCAGTGGCACGAAGCGCAGCCTTCCTCCCTTCGCGCCTTCCTTGATTCGCACGTAGCGATCCGCTTGTCGCTGGCCGAGCGGTAGCCCCGTTGCCTCGAAGGGGATCACGCATTGGTTGGGCCGGAACATCACCGACTCTTTGCGTCGCAGCCCCATCGCTCGGATGAGCCGTAGCGAAGCGCCGACGTAGCGGTCATAAGCGCTGATCTGCTCGATCAGCGCATCGATGTCGATGCCCGCCGCCGTCCAGCTCTTGTCGCGCTGGGCATATTCATGGCGCTGGTATTCGGCCGGTGTCAGCCCGTAATGAGCCGGCGTGCGAATGAATCCCGGCTTGCCTAGCCATAGCGCGAGTCCTCGCAGGAAACTGAGGTAGGTCTGGATGGTGGCGGGGGCGAGTTGGTCCTGCTGCCAGACCTTGATCATGGCCCGGATGTGGCGGTCGCCCAGATTGCGGGGGTCAGGCACGGTGGCGAATCTGGCCTTCAGCTTGAGATCGCGGAAGAATCGGCGCAGGAAGTCGGCCCGTTCCTGCCGCGTTTTGTGCGAGACCGTCTTCTCCAGCGCGGTGTGCAGTGAGTTGAATAGCTCCAGCAGGACATCGAGCACCAGCAGTGGGTCGGCCTTGCCCGGACGGTAGCGTCCCAGGATCTCGGCAGGCGTCATTGATGCCCATTCCTGACGGCGTGGCGGTTGGTGTTTGGCGGCGCGGCCGGCGCCGATGGAGCCTTGGAACCGCCGACGGGTATGGCGAGCGTTGAAATCAGACATGGCAAATCTCCGAAGCGAGCCGTGCGCTGTCCCGTCAGCCCACAGCAGATGTATTGGTGGAATCCATCGGCTCGTCGCGGGCGCGGATTCCATCGCGTACGCAAAGCGTGGTCGAGTGCTTCGGTACGGCGTGCGACCACGAGCACGCCGTACCTACCCAGGGTTTGCCGGTGTCGCGCCTTATGCGCGGCCTCCAACTCGGTCGGTCTTAAAAATGAAACAGTGATCCGTCCGCTTCCGCATTTCTGCGTTCGTCGGGCTTGGTGATGCAATCTCGCCTCGAAGGCGGGGACAACATCGGCGCGAAGGTCTCGCCTTGCGCTATAGGGGGATCAGTCCTCGATTCGTAGCGTCATCCACCTGCATGGGTCCGCCCCTGACCGAAAGTCCAGGGCAGTACAGGCGTACGAGCGGCTTCACACGCGGAGCCCATGAGGGCCACACGACGTGTGCTGCGCAATGCGCGTGCTCGAACGATGACGGGAAGCAATAGCGCGGCATCGGGTGCCGGCCAGTTGAACCGAACGCAAGACACGCACTCGAGGAGCGTCCGACAGGGAACTGTCGGCAAGGGCTAGCGTTGCACTACGGGTGAAACAGTTTCGGGCACGGTCTCGGGGACCATGCCAACCCGACTCGAGGTCGGGAACTGAAGAGGCGGGTAACGACCGCAACGCCTTTTGCTCCGCGATGGAGCAGGCCAGGAGGCCTCGGGAGGCTGTAGTTCACACCTGGAGCGAGAGAAGGTCAATGGGCGAACCCGTTGACGGAGCCTGAATGCCGGGGCTTGCGGGTGGCACTTGAAATTGAAACTCAGGGTGCGTTTATTTTTCGGGCGACGACCAAACCAAGGCGGAATCAGGGCTTGACGGGCGCTAACTCGGCCTCTGGTTTCCACCGTGAGCGTTTCGATCCCATGCCGCAGTTTTCCCTTAGATCACCGCTGGAAATGAGCCCTTGACGCACCACGATCCAGTGAGAGCGTAGTGCGACGCGGAAGGCGTTTCGGTACCCCGCGCAGGAACTCGACTTTCATCGTAGCTCATCTCGACTGGACTTCGAATGCGGTCGAGGCTGATTGCGATAGGCGGACAAAGCAGAACGGATTTTGCGTGGACGGGCCGTATCGGGATGCCGATGCTGGTCAATCGAAAATCTATACAGGAGTCTCACATGGACTATGTCGTCAGAGCGGTGGATGTCGGTTTTGGCAACACCAAGTACGTCAGCAGCGTGGCCGGCGGTGACATCCGTTGCGCCAGCTTCCCGTCGGTCGCATACCCCACCATGCGCGAGCCGTCGGGCCAGCCCGGCTACGAGCGGCGAAAAACCGTCGCGATTCCGATCAACGGCCTCTTCTACGAGGTCGGTCCCGAAGTCGAACTGGCTGCGGACACCTTCCGCGCGACCCAGATGCATGATCGCTACACCGAGACGCCGGAGTACATGGCGCTCCTACGAGGGGCCTTGGCCTTGATGAAGCAGCCCGCCATCGACCTGCTGGTCGTGGGCTTGCCAGTGGCCGCGCTTACTGCCAAGAAAGCCGCCCTTGAGAAGGCGGTGATTGGAACGCACGACATTGGAAACGGCAAGAGCATCGTGGTTCGCAAGGCGTTGGCCATCGCGCAGCCCCAGGGGGCACTGGTCGATTTTGCCGTGCAGCACGGAAAGATGGCCAGCATCGAGCGGGAGCAAAGCCTGATCCTTGACCCGGGTTCTCGTACCTTCGACTGGCTTGTGGCGCGGGGCATGCGCCTGGTGCAGAACAAGAGCCATTCGGTGAACCGGGGGGTGTTCGACATCCTTCAAGCCATTTCAGCGGAGATCGGGCACGACATCGGCACGCCTTACAACGATATCGATGCTATCGATCTGGCCTTGCGGACCGGCAAAAACCCGGTGATCTACCAGAAGCCCTATGACATCTCGCGGGCCATGCCCATGGCGCACTCGATCGCGCAGCAGGCCGTGGCGTCGATGATGCGCTGGATCGAAGCAAGCTACAGCTTCCAGAACATCATCCTGGTGGGTGGGGGAGCCTATCTCTTCAAGAAGGCGGTGAAAGAGGCGTTCCCGAAGCACCGAATCCTGGAAGTGAAGGATCCCCTGCACGCCAACGTCCGTGGCTTCCAGATTGCAGGCATGAACCACGTGGACAAAATCTTCAGCGGCACAGCCAATGCGGCCCAGGGTGGTGCGTGATGAGCGAGAAGAAGACGCCAGAGCACGAGACGATCCGCTTGCTGTTCGAGTTGGACCGGGCGGACGACCCGCAACTGTACGACGACCTGATCCGCTTCAAGAAGGGGACGAAGCGGATCAACCGGTTGCGCTTGCTGGCGCGCGAAGGGGTGATTGGTCAATTGAGCCTTGCTGGGGGCGGCATGGTGCCGCGCCTGGTCCAGGTGTCAACTGTGAACAGCACCGCCGCCGAGTTGCCGGCGGCGCCAGCGATCGCCATGCCGTTCGCCTCTGAGGTATTCGGCGAACCAATCACCGATCGTTGATCCAGCAGTGCGGATCAGGAGGATATCCATGGATCAGAAAGATTTTCGGGTCATCCACGGCTGGGTGGACGACATAGTGCGCGATCATGTGCGCAGCGGGTATCGGCTGCGAGTTAGACAGGACGAGTGGCAAGTGGCCGATCTCGCTTTGGATCAGATGCTTTGTTCGATGAAGCTTGAGGACGAGGTGAGCGTGGTGGTCGCAAGCACGCGACCTGGCCGCGTGTTGGTTCTTGTCGACCGCACGACGGGCGAGGGGGCGAACTCCGTTCGCGAAGGGAGACGGCGGTGGCCCAGCGAAGGTGACCTGCTGGTGATCTTGGCGACTGCCGGATACTTCGCGATCGCCTTGGGGTGGATGGCCCTGCCAGCTTTGCTGTGCTTCGTGCTGCTTTACTGGCTGTTGACGTACCGAATCCCCGAGGCGAATCGACGGCGCGCCGCGGCGCGAATTGATTACCTGATCGACCGGGAGTATCGCCGCTGGCACGCGATGCGGACCCGACAGGGGGGAGTGCGGTGAGCGCCAATCGCCGGCCGCGCTCCGGCCGGCGCGAGCGTGTCAGCGCATCGGAACTTGCCCAGATGGGTGTCTGTGAGCGTCTGGTGCTATTCGAGTATCGTTATGGTCAGCGGCGGTCCGCCCAACAGCGAAAGGACATGGCTCGAGGGGGCCGAGAGCACCGGCGTTTCTTTCGGGAAGGACAGGTGCAGCCTATCCGCAAGGGGCCGTGCTTTATCGCTACCCTCGTCTATGGCGAGGGGCGTGAGGTCTCGGCACTACGCTCGTTTCGCGATCGGGTACTGCGTCGCTCGATGCTTGGCCGAGGTGTGATCCTAGCCTATTACCGTGCGGCACCGGCCGTGTGCCGGATACTCGCGGGGCATCCGTGGCTGATTCGGGCGATGCGTGCGCTGCTTCGCCCTGCTATCTGGATGGCGGCAGGGTTGGAGAGGTGGAGGGGAGGGCGATGATTGAGTTGATGACCGCTGGTGCCTTCTTGATCCTCTTGCTCATCTGGGCACTTCGTCGTCTGGAGCGCCAAGGGGATCAAACTTGGTTACCGCGGGAGTTGCGACGGTCGACGCTTGTCTACGCAGAAAAACTATTCCGGTCACCTGGCCTAATAACCCTGACGGCGAAGGTCGACCGTGGATACCGTGACCCGGCCGGGATCATTATCCTTGTCGAGTTGAAAAATCGGCAGCGTGACCGCGTGTCCCCCTCAGACGTAATCGAACTCTCCGCGCAGCGGGTGGCTGTTATGGCGGAGACAGGAGGGCTGGTGGCCTTGCATGCCTATGTGATCGTGCAAGGACCATCGGGCCGCCGCGTTGTTCACCGAGTCGGATTGCTCAATGTTGTCGAGGTGGGAGCATTGATCCAACGGAGGGAATCGATTCTGATAGGAAGAGCGGCCCCCCGATGTTCGCGCTCAGTTCGTCTGTGCCGTGGATGCGTTTTTCAGCGCCGGTGTACGGAGCTGCCGTGGTGCGCCGGTCCTAGAGGCGGCATTTTTGCGAGCCTCGGGTGATTTCTTGGGGGGCGGTATGTTCTTGGCGGCGGAGTCTGCAGTGTTGTTCATATGGAGTCCCGCCAGACGTGTCAAATGCTTACCAAGGGCTTTCCAAGCTGCCTCCATTTCGTGCTCGTAGGTATGCCGTTGGTAAACGCGCTTCGTCCGATTCTCTTCGATATGGTTCAGGCAATGCTCAACGACATCGGGTAGCACATGTAGCTGCGTCATCATTGTGGCGCCAGTTCTCCTTAAGTCATGAGGCCCCCATTTGCCACCTGGTAACGCCAAGGCAGAGGTGGATTTGCTGCGCCGTTTCATCGGTTCGCTACTGCGTTGCCTATCACCTAGCTGTTTGGTAATCGACTTACTGGAGAGTGCCTTCTTGCAATCTCGGCCCGGGTAAACCCATGCGATATCGGGATTACTAAGTGCTTTCACTTTACGGAAGTGCTCCACAGCAAAGTCCGACAAGTAGATTTCGTGAGGTTTGCCATTCTTGGTTTCAGGGATGCGCCAGCGTCGGTTATCAAGATCAATGTCAGACCATTTGGCACTCGACAACTCCCCGATGCGGCAGAGCGTTGCAAGAACGATCCAGACCGCCGCCTCTGTTTGCGGCATCAGTCTTGCGCTGGGCAGTTGGTGGCGCAGCGTTTGAATTTCGGCTCGGCTCAGAACGCGCTCACGTTCAGTGTCCGGACCGCCGATCTTGACCTTTCGAATGCTGGCGGTTGGATCGGCTTCGATGTAGTCTCGATCGACGGCAAACCGGAACATCTGCCGTATTAAAGAAAATACAACTTTGGCCATCCGGTTCACGCCTCTTGCTAGCAGAGGATCAGTGACCAGTGTGATGTGACCCTTCTTGACATCCGTGACGGGGAGGGTACCCAATTTCGGTAGCACATCTTTTTCGAACATGCGCCGGACTTCTTTTCCTCCGTCTTTGCGGCGTATAAGATCGACCTCGGCCCAGTGCTCAAATAGCCCTCGGACGGTGAGCCTTGTCTGCTGGGCCACAATTTCGTCAAGCCGCTTCTGTTGTTTTTCAATTTCTTCCAACTGGTCGACTTTGACCTTCAGTCGTTCCGCTTTGCGGCGTTCTGTTGGATCGGATCCACCGTCAACCTCTACTTTCAGCCGGTCTCGTTCGGAGCGGATCGATGCGAGAGACAATTTGGGCCATGCACCGACAGCGATTTGCTTGACCTTGCCGTCGAAGCGGTAGCGCCAATCGAAGTAGACCGACACCCCGCTGGCGCCGCAGCGCACCGACCCAATCAGGCCACCATCTTCGCGAAGTTTCTTGTCGTGGTCCTTGTTGCCAAGTGCCTCAAGTTCCTTGACGGTCAGCTTACCCATGCTTGCCTCCTTGCCCGGGGGAGGTCATTGGGGTAAAATTCCCCCCACATTTCCCCCCACAACTTTGCCGGATGTGGTTGGATTGTATGGGACGATGCTGGAATCGTAAAGGCTTTTTTCTACATACAAAACAATGTGTTGAGATGGTTTCTGGGATGTCGTTGGATGCTCTGGGATGCGCTTTTACCCTCATGGGGTGCAAGGGGTCGCGAGTTCGAATCCCGCCGCCCCGACCAAATTAATTAACCGGCTCTTGCCGGTTTTTTAATTTTTATTCGTTGATAAATACCGGCGGACAAACTAAATTATTGCCACCCTTAATGTTTTGGAGGTAATCATGGATTTGTCGACTCTCTCAGCTCCCCAATTGCGCGATTTGCAGCAGAGAATTCCCGCAGAATTGAAAAAACGGGAAGCCCGCGAAAAAGCCGAAGCGCTGAATAAGTTGCGCGAGATGGCCAAGACGCTGGGTTATACGTTGGATGAATTGCTGGCCAGGGAAGCGGTGGTCAAGACTCCTGGTGCCAAGGTGGCCGTCAAATATCGCCATCCGGAAAATCCGACTCTGGAATGGACGGGCCGTGGCCGCAAACCGAAGTGGGTTGAATCGTGGCTGGCCAATGGCGGTGCTCTCGATAATCTTCTGGTTTGAACATGCGGATTCTGCTCAGCAACGATGATGGCTATTTTGCCCCTGGCCTTGCCGAACTGGCGGAAGCGCTGGTTGGCTTGGGTGAGATAACCGTCGTCGCGCCGGAGCAAAACCGTAGCGGTGCGAGCAATTCATTGACCTTAGATCGCCCGTTATTCCTCAAGCGGGCGAGTAACGGGTATTACTTCGTCAATGGAACGCCAACAGACTGTGTGCATCTTGCCGTTACCGGCATGCTCGATAATCTGCCCGATATTGTGGTGTCGGGAATAAATCATGGCGCCAATATGGGTGACGACACCATTTATTCGGGGACCGTCGCTGCCGCTACCGAGGGGTTTCTACTCGGCTTGCCTTCCATTGCCATTTCGTTGACCAGTTTTGAGGGGCGCAATTTTGCTACTGCCGGGCGGATAGCCCGCGAATTGGTCGAGCGCTTTATTCGTGATCCGATTCGCGAACCCGTCTTGCTCAATGTGAATGTCCCGGATATTCCCTATGAGCAATTGCAGGGCATGGAGGTGACGCGTCTTGGTCGGCGACACAAGGCGGAACCGGTGGTTCGGATGACCTCGCCGCGCAACGAAACGGTTTTCTGGGTGGGGGCTGCCGGAGCGGCAGCCGATGCCGGGCCGGGAACCGATTTCAATGCCGTCGAACGTGGTTGCGCGTCGATAACGCCGCTGCAGATCGATCTGACGCACACCGCCCAGTTGGGTGCCGTGCGTAACTGGATGAAGTGACGCGTACTGTGCTGCAGGGCATCGGCATGACCTCACAACGGACGCGAACACGGATGATCGAGCGTTTGCGCGAGAAGGGCATCCGCAACGAATCGGTGCTCGCGGCGATGGCTGCAGTACCGCGTCATGTCTTTGTCGAGGAAGCGCTGGCCTCTCGTGCTTACGAGGATACGGCGCTGCCGCTGGGCATGGGACAGACCATTTCCCAACCCTACATCGTCGCCCGGATGATCGAACTGCTGCTCGACGGGCGGCCGTCGCTCGGCAAGACACTGGAAGTCGGTGCCGGTTGTGGTTATCAAGCGGCGGTTCTGGCGCAGATGACCAGCGAGGTTTATGCGGTCGAGCGCATCGGCCCTTTGCTCGAAAAAGCCAAGGCGAACATGCGCGTGCTGCAGCAGTTTAACGTTCGTCTGAAACATGCCGACGGCCAGTTGGGATTGCCCGAAGCCGGTCCCTTCGATAGCATTGTCGTGGCTGCTGCCGGTTTGCGTGTGCCCCCGGCACTATTGCAACAACTGGCGCCCGGTGGTCGCTTGGTGTTGCCGGTGGGAACTGCCGAGCAATACCTGAGTTTTATCGAGAACACGCCCCAGGGCTTTGTCGAACGGCGGCTCGACGCTGTCCGCTTTGTCCCGCTGCTGGCAGGAACGCAATGATCAGATTATTCATCTTTGGCTTGTCGGCCCTGTTGGCCGGCTGTTTCTCCCAGCCACCGGCGCCGGCGGTTGACCGTGGTGCCTCGGCTCAGGCGGCTACCCAGCCATCGGGTCCGGGCTATTACACGGTGAAGCGGGGCGACACCCTGTACCGGATCGCCATGGAACATGGCCAGGATTATCGCGATGTCGCTGGCTGGAACAATATCGTCAATCCTGCGACCATCAAGGAAGGACAGATTCTTCGAGTGGCGCCTCCGGTGACTGTTGGCGATGCCACTGTAGGTGTCCAGGCGACACCGATTGCTGTCGGTGGCGGGGTCGAGGTTCGTTCACTGGATGCGCCGGCAATGGCCGAGCCGTCCAGAGGACTCAAGCGTGAGCCGCGGGTCGGCAAGGAACCTTATTCGGACGAGGCCTACGCCCGTCTCGGCCGTGGGGCGGAGAACGCACCCGCACCAACCGAAACGCGCATTGAAGCGAAACCCGAACCGGCACCAGCAGCTGCCGCTGTCGCGCCGGATGATGTGCCATGGATCTGGCCCTCGGCGGGCAAGGTCGTGGCGCCCTACAGCGAATCCGGTAACAAGGGCCTGGATTTTGCCGGCAAGGCAGGCGATCCGGTCATTGCCGCCGGTGACGGCAAGGTGGTCTATGCCGGATCGGGGCTGCGCGGTTATGGCGAGCTGGTGATCATCAAGCACAACGCCACCTTCCTCTCGGCCTATGCCCATAACCGGAAGATCCTGGTCAAGGAAGGGCAACAGGTCGCCCGTGGCCAGAAAATCGCCGAGATGGGCAATTCCGATGCCGATTCGGTGAAGCTGCATTTCGAGATCCGCAAGCAGGGCAAGCCGGTCGATCCTGCCCAGTACCTGCCCCGGCGATGAGCGCGGACGACGGCGTCGAAGACGAGGAGTTCGACGGGCCGGCGGATCCTGCGCTGCTGCCCGAAAGCGAAGCGCCGCAGCCGGAACTAGAGTTGCTCGAGGACGTTACCCAGCTTTACTTGAATGAAATCGGCGCCAAGCCACTGCTAACGCCGGAGCAGGAGTTCGCCACGGCGCGCCTGGTACGGGCGGGTGATTTCGCCGCCCGACAGAAAATGATCGAGCACAACCTGCGGCTGGTCGTGAATATTGCCAAGCACTACCTGAATCGCGGTATTCCCCTGCTCGACCTGATCGAAGAGGGCAACCTCGGCCTGATTCACGCCCTGGAAAAATTCGACCCGGAGCGCGGTTTTCGTTTCTCGACCTATGCCACCTGGTGGATCCGCCAGAGTATCGAGCGCGGCATCATGAACCAGGCGCGGACCATCCGTCTGCCGGTCCATGTGGTCAAGGAGATCAATATGGTGTTGCGCGCCATGCGTCACCTGGAGTCGGCCGATCGCCGGGACTCCACGGTGGAGAGCGTGGCTCTCCTGCTCGACCGGCCGGTCGCCGATATTCGTCGCATTCTTTCACTGAATGAACACATTGCCTCGCTCGACGCGCCGTTGGAGATCGATCCCAACCACACGATGGCCGAATTGATTGCCGACGACACCGGTGCCGATCCGGAAAGCCTGCTGCAATCAAGCGAGATCGACCATCTGGTCGACGACTGGCTGGCCGAATTGAGCGAGCGCCAGCGCCTGGTCATCGAGCGCCGCTACGGGCTGAATGGCGCCGATGTTGCCACCCTCGATCTGATCGCCAACGAACTGGGCCTGACCCGTGAGCGGGTCAGGCAGATCCAGATGGAAGGCCTCGATCGCCTGCGCAAGATCATCAAGCGCGGCAACATCTCCCGCGATTCACTGCTTTAACGCGACGTCTGGATCTCCGTGCCGCTCGCCGCCAGATTGTCCGGCATGCGCTGGCGGATGGCTTGCGCCAGCTGGTAAACCGACATGGCATAGAAGCTTGATCGGTTGTAGCGGGTGATTACGTAGAAGTTGTCGAAGCCGAGCCAGTATTCCGTCGCCTTGCCGGGTGAAACCAGATCGACCAGAGTGACCGTTGCCGTCGGTGGGGCGGCGGCCACGATGCCCTGGCCGGCCAGCTGATCAACGCGCAGGCTGGGCCGGATGCCGGCTGCCAACAGTGCTCGTTCCGGCTCGCCAGCTACCTCGGCCGGCACGGCGACTGGCTGACCGGATTGCCAGCCATGCTGTTCGAGGAAACGGGCAACGCTGCCGATGGCGTCGTCGACGCTGCCGCTGAGGTCGACGCGCTGGTCGCCGTCGAAATCGATGGCATAGCGCCGCTGGCTCCCCGGCATGAATTGCGGAATGCCGATGGCGCCGGCGAAGGAGCCCTTGACGGCCAGCGGGTCGAGCTGGTTTTCGCGGGCCAGCAGCAGGAACTGTTCAAGCTCGGTGCGGAAGAACTCGGCCCGCCGCGGATAGTGGAAGGCAAGCGTGGCCAGCGCTTCGAGGACGCTGAAACCGCCGGTGTTGCGGCCGTATTCCGTTTCGACGCCGATGATGGCGACGATCACTTCCTCGGGAACACCATAGAAAGTCCGGGCGCGGGCCAGGGTCTCCTGGTTCTCCTGCCAGAAGCGGACACCGCCCTCGATACGCCGCTCATTGAGAAAGCGTGGCCGATAACGTTCCCAGGAGCGTTGCTGAGGCGAACTGGGCGGCTGGATCAGTTGCAGGACGCGCGCATTCGGCTGGGTGCGGGCGAACTGGCCGAGCAGTTCCGCCGTATTGAAACCGTGGCGCTGTTCCAGGTCGCGGGCGAAATCAATCACCGCCGGTTCGTCCAGAAAGGAGGGCTGTGCATCATTGCCGAGGCTGTGGCCGGTCAGGCCAGCAAGCAGCAGGGCTGCGAGGAAGTACTTCAAGTATTTCTCCAGCGGCGGAGTTGCGCGACGGCATCGCGCAAGGTTGCAAGGTCTTCGTTTGCCGGGCTGTAGCGTGCCTGGAGGTAGGCATCGACAACGCGGGCGAGAGGAGCCGCCAGCTCCGCTTGTTCGGCCCGAACTCGGGCGAGCAGGGCGAGTGGCGTTTCCCAAGGGGGACAGTGTACTTGTCTTCGTGCCAGATGTCGCAGGGCCGTGTGCCAGAGTCTGGCTGCCGGGTCACGGCGCGGGCGGTGATAAAGAGCCCAGGCCATGATCGCCAGAAGCAGCAGACTGCTGGCGACGGCCAGGGCGACCGCCAGGTTGCGCCAGTCGGCATCGGGAATGCCGAAGGCGCTCAGCATCCGGCGCTGTCGTTCGCGATCGAAGCCGAGTACCTGCTGGTTCCAGGCATTGTTGATGGCTTCCCAGCGATGGCGCAAGGTGCGCAGCCAGTCGGTACGTACCTGCAACAGTGCCGGCAGCGGTTCGCCCTCGGCCAGGGCACCGGCGATCCCGGTTTCAATGCGCAGCGGCGAGACGGCGGCGGTCGGGTCCACGCGGACCCAGCCACGGTCCGCCAGCCAGACCTCGGCCCAGGCATGGGCATCGGATTGGCGGACGATCAGGTAGCCATCGACCGGGTTGCGGTCGCCGCCCTGGTAGCCGGTGACGACCCGGGCAGGAATGCCGGCGGCGCGCATGAGGACGACGAAGGCAGCGGAAAAGTGCTCGCAGAAGCCGCGTTGCGTGGCGAACAGGAACTCGTCGATGCCATCCTCGCCAAGCAGCGGCGGCTGCAGGGTATAGGTGAATTGTGCGGAGAACAGCTCCAGGGCTTTGTCGATGATTGCCTCCGGGCTGCCCTGCTCGCTTTGCCAGCGGCGGGCCAGTTCCAGGCTGCGCGGGTTGCGGCCGCTGGGCAACTGCAGGTTGCGATTGAGCACCGGCTGGTTTTCGCTGACATTGAAACGGAAATCGATTGTCGAAGCGAAACGGAAGCGCTGGCGGTTGCTCAGCCGCTGGCGGGCATTGGCGGTCAGCGTGCCGCTGAGCACGCTGTCGGCGGGCAGGGTGCTCGGGGCATCGAGGGCCAGTAGCCAGCGCTGGTTGTGTCCCTCGAGCGTGGTCTCGTAGCCGATTGGTGGACTTTGCAGGTCGAGGCGGGGGCGCGGCGTGATGCCGGCGTAGGGACGCCAGGTGCGGCCATCGAATTCCTCGAGCACCGGGCCGCGCCAGTAGAGTTTGTCGCGTGGCGGCAGTGCCCCGTCGAAAAGGACACGAAAGGCGATTTCGCCGCTGCGCGCCAGATTGGAAATGTTGCCCGGGGCCATCGTTTCCGACAGTCCGGTGCGCCCGGCATGCGCATCCTGCGGTAAGCCCCAGAGCGGGCCGGCGACGCGGGGAAAAAGCAGATAGAGGACGAGCATGAAGGGCAGTGCCTGGCCGGCCAGAATGGCCGAATGGCGCAATGTGCCGCGCACACTGGCGGCGCTGCCGCCGTGGATGCGGATCAGTGTCGCGGTGACGATCCACAGCGCGACGAGCAGCCACAGGCCGGTGGCGATGGACTGCGAATAGAAATAGTGGGTGAGCAGCAGGAAATAGCCCAGCGTGACGACGACCACGGCATCGCGTCGGCTCTTCAATTCCATCAGCTTCAGGGCCATCAGCATGACCAGCAGGGCAACGCCCGTGTCACGGCCGAACAAGGTGCGGAATTCGATCCAGATCGCCGCACAGCCACCGGCGACGATCAGCATCAGCAGCCAGCGGCCGGGCAGTCGCTGGTCGCTCCACCACAGCCAGGCGGCCCAGATAAAGACAGCGCCGCAGAAAAGACTGAGCCACAGCGGCTGATGTTCGAAGTGTGGCGCCACCGTCAGCAGGGCGGCGGCGAACAGCCAGGGGACGGCGTAATGGTCGAGCGCTTGGCGGGCTTGCGTGCTCATTGCGGATACAGCGCCAGGGCTTCCAGGCAGCGGCGGCGGTGCTGCTCGCCGAAGCCGCCAGCGATGTCGCTGCCGGGCAGGCGCAGGGCGTAGCTGCACCCCTGGGCATCGGCGGCCAGCACCCAGCCGGTCAGCAATGACAGGCGCGTTTCAGTCGGCAGGGCCGGGTCGAACAACTGCCAGTCGAGTCGCAGCTCACCCTCGGCGCCACCGGCGAACTGCTTGACCAGCAACGGCCGGTCGGTGTCGCGGGCGCTGGCCTTCCAGGCCACGTGACGCGGTGAGTCGGCCGGCTGGTGGTGACGGAAGCCGGCAAAATCCTCCTCACCACCTTCACTGCCCTGTTCGCCGCCGGCCAGTGACGGCGAGCGCTCAGGCAGCGGGGAGGGGAGCGGTGCCGGATAGACCAGGCAGCGCATTTCCGGTTGCAGATAGCTCCAGGCCCGGAACAGGCCAAGGGGATAGAGCGACCACAGGCGTACGCGCGGCAGCACCAGCCAGCCGCGCTGGCGGGCAACGAGTGGCACATTGATGCGGGCGATCTCGCCGGCCGGGATGTCGGCGCGTATCGCCGCGCCAGGTTCGGCCTCCAGTTCCAGGGCCAGCCGCGGGGTCGTCCGGTCGTTGCTGAGGATCAGTTGAAAGTGGGCGGTTTCGCCGGCGAACACCGGCTCGCAGCGGCCGGGCGAGATGGTCAGGCCATGCAGGTTGCGGAAGGTGTGCACCATGCCGGTCAGGCCAATGCCGGCCAGCAGGAAGACCAGGGCATGACCGAGGGCCAGCGTATAGTTGATGGCCCCGATCAGCATGACGACAAGGGCAATGGCGAAGAGCAGGCCGCTGCCTGCCGGCAGGATGAAGACGCGGCGCTGGCCGAGGCGGGTCGGCGCGGTGCCGTCGCTCTGCCAGCGGAACAGGCGTTGCCGGAGATTGGCGATGAGGGCCACGGCCGTTCAGGGAATGGCGACGCCGCGCAGCAGCGTGGCGATGTCCTCGGCCGAGGCATGGCCGCTGCCCTGGACGGAGCGCAGCCGATGGCGGGCGACGGCGGGGAGGACTGCCTGCACGTCGTCGGGCAGGACCATGCTGCGGCCGGCCAGCCAGGCCCAGGCGCGGGCAGCAGCGAGCAGGCCGAGGCCGGCACGCGGCGAGAGCCCGTGCTGGAAGGCCGGGTTTTGCCGACTGGCTTCGATCAGTGCCTGCACGTAGTCGATCAGTGGTCCGGCGGCGTGCACCGCGGCGACTTCACGCTGCAGGCCGGGCAGGGCGCTGGCGTCGAGCAGCGCTGCCAACTGGCTGGCCCGCTCGCGCTGGCCGCCTGAAGCCAGCAGACTACGCTCGGCGGCGCGGTCTGGATAACCGAGTTCGAGGCGCATCAGAAAACGGTCGAGCTGCGATTCCGGCAAGGGAAAGGTACCGATCTGATGCGTCGGGTTCTGCGTGGCGATGACAAAGAAAGGGCGAGGCAGGGGGCGCGTTTCGCCCTCGGCGGTGACCTGGCCTTCCTCCATGGCTTCGAGCAGGGCACTCTGGGTTTTTGGGGTGGCTCGGTTGATTTCGTCGGCGAGAATCAGTTGCGAAAAGACTGGGCCGGGCAGGAAACGGAATTCGCTGCGCTCGCGGTCGAAGATCGAGATGCCGGTGATGTCGGCCGGCAACAGGTCGCTGGTGAACTGGATGCGGGAAAATTGCAGGCCGAGCAGGCGGGCCAACGTATGGGCCAGGGTAGTCTTGCCGAGGCCTGGCAGATCTTCGATCAGCAGGTGCCCACCAGCGAGCAGGCAGGCTGCAGCGAGGCGGATTTCGTGCGCCTTGCCGAGGATGACTTCGTTGGCGCAAGCGAGTACGGGGTCGAAGGGGCCGGGGCGAACAGGGGATGAAGTGCCGAACATGCGGGATTCCGGAAATGGCTGTAGCACTGGATTCTAATGCTTGAAGCCGTGTGTTGAATCGGACGATAATGACCGTTCGACGAGCGCCGACCACTGCGCCGGATCGCAGAGAGAGAAAGAGAACAAGTGACCACCACTGCTTTCATCACCCATCGCGACTGCCAGTTGCACGACATGGGTTCGCATCACCCCGAATGCCCGCAACGTCTTACCGCCATCAATGATCACCTGATCGCCCAGGGCATCGATGCCTATTTCGTTTATCACGACGCGCCGCTGGCAACTTTCGAACAGCTCATGCGTGTCCATCCGGCTTCGCACCTCGAACGGATCAAGCGGGCGTCGCCGGAGCTCGGCGTGGTCCATCTCGATCCCGATACGGCGATGAATCCGCATACCTGGCAGGCCGCCCTGCGGGCAGCCGGCGCCGGTTGTCTGGCCGTCGACCTGGTGATGAGCGGCGAGTGTGAGAACGCCTTCTGTGCCGTTCGTCCGCCTGGTCATCACTGCGAGAAAACGACGCCGATGGGGTTTTGCTTTTTCAACAACATCGCTGTCGCTGCCCGCCATGCGCTCAAAGTGCATGGCCTGGAGCGCGTCGCCGTCATCGATTTCGACGTGCATCACGGCAACGGTACCGAAGACTGTTTTGCCGGCGACGAGCGGGTGCTGATGTGCAGCATCTTCCAGCATCCCTTCTATCCGTATTCGGGCACGGACAAACCGGCCGCCAACATGTGCAACGTGCCGCTGGCCGCCGGCTGTGGCGGTGAGGAATTCCGCGATGCCGTGCTCCAGGTATGGATGCCGCGCCTTAAAGAATTCAAGCCGCAGATGATCCTCATCTCGGCCGGTTTCGATGGCCACTACGAAGACGACATGGGCGGCCTCAAGCTGCTTGAAAAAGACTTCGCCTGGTGTACCGATCTCCTGAAGAAACTGGCTGACGAGATGTGCAACAAGCGTATTGTCTCGATGCTTGAAGGCGGTTACGTGATGACTTCGCTGGCGCGCAGCGTCGGCGCCCACCTGCGGGTGCTAGCCGATCTCTGATCCAGCGCCTGTCTCGCATGAGGCGGGTTCCCAGTTTGGAAAAAGAGTGGGCTGCGGTAGAATTCGCCCCTCTTTTTTCATGTTTCCAACGTTTTTACGGATGAATCCATGGCGTTGATTGTTCAGAAATACGGCGGCACCTCGGTGGGTAACCCCGAGCGCATCAAGAATGTCGCCAAGCGCGTAGCCAGGTTCCAGGCGCAGGGCCACCAGGTCGTGGTCGTCGTTTCCGCAATGAGCGGCGAAACCAACAAGCTGATCGCCCTGGCCAAGGAAGTTCAGGCCAGCCCCGACCCGCGTGAGCTGGATCAGATCTGCGCCACCGGCGAACAGGTCACCATCGGCCTGCTCTCCATGGCCCTGAAGAGCATCGGTGTCCCGGCCCGCAGCTACACCGGCGGCCAGGTCAAGGTCCTGACCGACAACACCTTCACCAAGGCACGCATTCTGTCGATCGACGAGAGCAACATGCGCCGCGATCTCGATGCCGGCATGGTCGTGGTCGTTGCCGGCTTCCAGGGGGTCGATGCCGACGGCAACGTCACCACCCTCGGTCGCGGCGGCTCAGATACCTCCGGCGTCGCCCTGGCGGCCGCGCTGAAGGCCGACGAGTGCCAGATCTATACCGATGTCGATGGCGTCTACACCACTGACCCGCGTGTCGTGCCGGAAGCCCGCAAACTCGATACCATCACCTTCGAGGAAATGCTGGAAATGGCCAGCCTCGGTTCCAAGGTGCTGCAGATCCGCTCGGTCGAATTCGCCGGCAAGTACAAGGTCAAACTGCGCGTGCTGTCCAGCTTCCAGGACGAAGGGGAAGGCACGCTGATCACTGTTGAGGAAGACAAGAACATGGAACAACCGATCATTTCCGGTATCGCCTTCAATCGCGACGAAGCCAAGCTGACCATGCTCGGCGTTCCCGATACCCCGGGCATCGCCTATCAAATCCTTGGCGCCATCGCCGATGCCAATGTCGACGTTGACATGATCATCCAGAACGTTGGCCACGACGGCACCACGGATTTCTCCTTCACCGTCAATCGCGGCGACTTCGCCAAGGCCCAAGGCATCCTGGAAGGCGTCAAGGTCACCCTGGGCGCCCGTGAAGTCACTGGTGACAACAAGATCTGCAAAGTTTCCGCCGTCGGCGTCGGCATGCGCTCGCATCCGGGTGTCGCCTCCAAAATGTTCAAGGCGCTGGCCGATGAAGGCATCAATATCCAGATGATCTCGACTTCCGAGATCAAGATTTCCGTTGTCATCGACGAAAAATATCTGGAACTGGCGGTCCGCGTGCTGCATCGCGCTTTCGGACTCGATCAGGCAGTTTGACCTGAGGGCGCGGAGCCTATATTATCCGCGCCTCGTTGTAGCAGGCTTGGACACGTGGCCGAGTGGTCGAAGGCACACCCCTGCTAAGGGTGCATCCGGGCAAAACCTGGATCCAGGGTTCGAATCCCTGCGTGTCCGCCAAGCAGCAAGCAAACAAGCGCCTTTCGGGGCGCTTTTTTGTTGCCTGCAAGTTTTCGCCGATTGCTGCCGTCAATGATTTCGGTATATCAGTGGTGAATAATATTTGCCTGAAGGGTACCGGCAAGGTCCTTCGTATTATAGAATCGCTGGGTTTTGGGCTGAAAATTCAGCCCGAGTTCGGGTTCGGTTTGCCCGTCGGGATCGTTGCGGTTAGTGCGGTTCGGCGTGTGGCCGGGTGACTTTAATCATCGTTCGGGCTTAACGCATGATCAGAATAAAACGCGGTTTGAATTTGCCCATCGCCGGCTCCCCCCAGCAGCACATAGAGGCCGGCAGACCTGTACGCAGTGTTGCTGTCATCGGCTTCGACTATCACGGCATGAAGCCGACAATGGCCGTCCAGGTGGGTGATCGGGTCAAGTTGGGTCAGGTCCTGTTTTCCGACAAGAAGACACCGGGAGTTCATTTCACGGCGCCGGGCGCTGGCGTGGTCAGCGCCATTCATCGCGGTGAGCAGCGGGTGCTGCAATCGGTGGTGATCGATCTGGATGGCGATGAGTCCGTCGAGTTTGCCTCTTATTCAGATACCCAACTGGCGTCGCTGACGGGCGAACAAGTGCGCGAGAATCTCCAGCAATCGGGCATGTGGGCGGCTCTGCGGACGCGTCCGTTCAGCAAGGTGCCGGCCGTCGATTCCGTGCCGTCGTCGATTTTCGTCACCGCCATCGATACCCATCCGCTGGCCGCCGATCCGGCTGTGGTCATCGCCGAGTCGGCCGCCGACTTTAATCGTGGTCTGCGCGTGCTGGCACGTCTGGCCAAGGTTTATGTTTGTACCGCCAGCGATGCCAAGGTCGCTGTCGACAGCGCCAGTAACGTGCAGGTCGAAGCCTTTGCCGGTCCGCATCCGGCCGGCCTGGCCGGCACTCATATCCATTTTCTCGACCCGGTCAATGCCCACAAGACCGTGTGGTCGATCGGTTATCAGGACGTGATCGCCATAGGCCGGCTGTTCGTCAGCGGCCGGCTGTCCGTTGAGCGCGTGGTCGCCCTTGCCGGCCCGATGGTCGACAAGCCGCGCCTGGTGCGTAGCCGCCTGGGCGCCAGCCTGGATGAACTGGTTGCCGGCGAGATCAAGGTCGGCAAAAAAGTGCGCGTTATTTCCGGCTCGGTCTTCGGTGGCCGCACCTCGCGCGGTGCTTGTTCCTGGCTCGGCCGTTACCACCAGCAGGTGTCCTGTCTGGAGGAAGGCACGGAACGCGAGATGCTGCATTACCTGCGCGCCGGCACCGAGAAGCACTCGGTGATGAATCTCTACATTTCCAAGCTGTCGCCGGGCAAGCTGTTCAATTTCACCACCAGCACCAACGGCAGCCCGCGGGCGATGGTGCCGATCGGCAATTACGAAGAGGTCATGCCGCTCGACATCCTGCCGACGCAGTTGCTGCGTTACCTGATCGTCAGTGATACCGAGATGGCCCAGAAGCTGGGTTGCCTCGAACTCGACGAAGAGGATCTGGCGTTGTGCACCTATGTCTGTGCCGGCAAGTACGAGTACGGTCCCATCCTGCGTGACAATCTCACGCGCATCGAGAAGGAGGGTTGAGCATGGGCCTGCGCTCCTGGCTCGACAGCATCGAGCATCATTTTGACAAGGGCGGCAAGTATGAGAAGTGGTACGCCCTCTACGAGGCCATCGATACCGGCCTGTTTAAACCCAAGAGTGTGACCAAGACGACGGCCCATGTGCGCGACGGTATCGACCTCAAGCGCATGATGATCACCGTCTGGTTGTGCACTTTCCCGGTGATGTTTGCCGGCATGTGGAATGTCGGCTTCCAGGCCAATACGGTTTTTGCTGCCAATCCCGATCTGCTGGCCACTCAGGATAACTGGCGCCTGGCCATGATCGCGCTGTTTGCCGGCTTCAGTCCGGGCAGCGTCTGGGACAATCTGGTGCATGGCGCGGCCTACTTCCTGCCCATCTATCTGGTGACCTTCGTCGTCGGTGGATTCTGGGAAGTACTGTTCGCCTCGATCCGCAAGCACGAGGTCAATGAAGGCTTCTTCGTCACTTCGGTGCTGTTCGCCCTGACCCTGCCGCCGTCCATTCCTCTGTGGCAAGTGGCACTGGGCATCAGCTTCGGCGTCGTCATCGGCAAGGAAGTCTTCGGCGGTACCGGCAAGAACTTCCTCAATCCGGCGCTGACGGGCCGGGCCTTCCTGTTCTTCGCCTATCCGGCGCAGATTTCGGGCGATGCCGTTTGGACAGCCGTCGATGGCTTCACCAGCGCCACGCCGCTGGGTCTGGCGGCTGCTGGCGGCATCGAGTTCATCACGGCCGGTGGCATCACCTGGTGGGATGCCTTCCTCGGCAACATCCAGGGCTCGATCGGTGAAACCAGTACGCTGGCCATCTTCATTGGCGGTGCCGTGCTGTTGCTGATGAAGATCGCCTCGTGGCGCATCGTCACCGGCGTCATGCTCGGCATGATTGCCATGAGCGTGCTCTTCAACGGCATCGGCTCGACAAGCAACCCGATGTTCGCCATGCCCTGGTACTGGCATCTGGTCGTCGGCGGTTTTGCCTTCGGCATGATCTTCATGGCCACCGATCCGGTGTCGGCCTCGATGACCAATACCGGCAAGTGGATTTTCGGGGCGCTGATCGGCGTCATGGTGGTGCTGATCCGTGTCGTCAATCCAGCTTTCCCCGAGGGCATGATGCTGGCGATCCTCTTCGCCAACCTCTGTGCCCCCTTGATCGACCACTTTGTGGTTGCGGCCAACATCAAGCGGAGGGCAGCACGCCATGTCCAATAAAGAATCGACCGGCCGCACGCTGTTCGTCGCACTGGCCGTCAGTCTGGTCGCTTCGGTCTTCGTTGCCGGTTCCGCCATAGCGCTGAAACCGGTGCAGATCGAGAACCGCCTGCTCGACAAGCAGCGCAGCATCCTGGCCATCGCCGGTCTGGGTGACGATGACCTTTCTTCGGCCCAGGTCAAGGATCTGTTCAGCAGTCGCATCAAGGCTCGCGTCGTTGATCTGAGCACCGGCGAGTACAACGACGACCTCGATCCGGTGACTTTCGATCCGCTGAAAGCAGCCAAGGATCCGAAGACCTCCGCTGCGCTCAAGGGTAGCGAGGACCTGGCGCTGATCAAGCGCCGCGAGCAATTCACCACCGTCTATATGGTGGAAAAGGACGGTCAGCTTGAATCGCTGATCCTGCCCATTCGCGGCTACGGCCTTTGGTCCACACTGCACGGCTTCCTGGCGATCAAGCCGGACCTGAACACCGTGGTTGGCCTGGGTTTCTACCAGCATGCCGAAACCCCTGGTCTCGGCGGCGAAGTCGACAACCCGAAATGGCGTGGCATTTGGCCGGGCAAGACGCTGTTCGACGAGTCCGGCAAGCCAGTCATCGAGATCGTCAAGGGCGGCGTTGATCCGGCCAGCCCGGATGCTGGTCATCAGGTCGATGCACTGGCCGGCGCCACGCTGACCAGTAACGGTGTCGACCGTCTGTTGCAATTCTGGCTCGGCGAGCAGGGCTTCGGGCCCTACCTCGCCAAGCTGCGCCAGGGAGCTTGATCATGTCCAAGCACACAGCCAAGGAAGTACTGCTTAACCCCATTTTCGCCAACAACCCGATCGGCTTGCAGATTCTCGGCATCTGTTCGGCGCTGGCGGTTACCTCCAATCTCAACACCGCAATCGTCATGTCGATCGCGCTGACCCTGGTGACCGGCTTCTCCAACCTGTTCATCGCCATGATCCGCACGCAGATTCCGGCGTCGATCCGGATGATCGTGCAGATGGTGATCATCGCCTCGCTGGTCATCGTCGTCGACCAGATACTCAAGGCCTATGCCTTCAGTCTGGCCAAGCAGTTGTCGGTATTCGTTGGCCTGATCATCACCAACTGTATCGTCATGGGCCGCGCCGAAGCTTTCGCCATGCAGAATCCGCCGTGGATTTCCTTCCTCGACGGCATCGGCAATGGTCTTGGCTACAGTGTCATGCTGATCACGCTTGGCGTTGTTCGCGAGCTGTTTGGTGCCGGCAAGTTGTTTGGCATCGAGATCCTGCATCTGGTCAAGGATGGTGGCTGGTACGTGCCCAACGGCATGCTGCTGCTGCCGCCGTCGGCCTTCTTCCTGATCGGTCTGATCATCTGGGGGCTGCGCACCTGGCGCGTTGAACAAAAGGAAGAACCGGCTTTCCGCATGGCCCACCAGGTCATCGAGAAGGAGGCCTACTGATATGGAACATTTCATCAGTCTGTTCGTTCGGGCCGTGTTCATCGAGAACATGGCGCTGGCCTTCTTCCTTGGCATGTGCACCTTCATCGCCATCTCGAAGAAGGTCGAAACCGCCATTGGCCTCGGTGTTGCCGTTGTCGTCGTGCAGACCATCACCATCCCGGCCAACTACCTGATCTACGCCTATCTGTTGCGTGACGGGGCGTTGGCCTGGGCCGGCATGCCGGAGGTGGACCTCTCCTTCCTCGGCCTGCTGTCCTACATCGGGGTCATTGCGGCCATCGTGCAGATTCTGGAAATGCTGCTCGACAAATATGTGCCCAGTCTCTACAACGCGCTCGGCGTATTCCTGCCACTGATTACGGTTAATTGCGCGATCATGGCCGGTTCGCTGTTCATGGTCGAGCGTGACTACAACTTTGGCGAAAGCGTCGTCTATGGCCTCGGCTCCGGGTTCTCCTGGGCGCTGGCCATCGCCTTGCTCGCCGGTATCCGCGAGAAACTGAAGTACAGCGACGTGCCCGAAGGACTGCAGGGTCTGGGCATCACCTTCATCACCATCGGGTTGATGTCGCTGGGCTTCATGTCCTTCTCCGGCGTTCAACTGTAAGGAGGGGCAGGCATGAATATTCAGGAAATCCTGCTCGCCATCGGCATGTTCACCGGCATCGTCCTGGCCTTGGCAGTGTTCATCATTGCTGCTCGTGCCAGGTTGGTGTCGAGCGGCGACGTGACCATCGAAATCAACCACGAGCGCACCATCACCGTGCCGGCTGGCGGCAAACTCTTGCAGACGCTGGCCAACCACAACATCTTTCTGTCCTCGGCCTGCGGCGGCGGCGGTACCTGCGCCCAGTGCAAGTGTCAGGTGCATGAGGGCGGTGGCGAAATGCTGCCGACCGAGGAGTCGCATTTCACCAAGCGCGATGCCAAGGCCGGCTGGCGCCTTTCTTGCCAGACGCCAGTCAAGCAAAACATGAAGGTCGAAGTGCCGGAAGAGGTGTTCGGCGTCAAGAAGTGGGAATGCACGGTCGAGTCCAACCCGAACGTCGCCACCTTCATCAAGGAACTGACGCTGCGCCTGCCGGACGGCGAGAGCGTTGACTTCCGTGCCGGCGGCTACGTTCAGCTCGAATGTCCGCCGCACGTTGCCAAGTACTCGGATTTCGACATCCAGGACGAATACCGCGGCGACTGGGACAAGTTCAACATGTGGCGCTTCGTCTCGAAAGTCGATGAAACGGTGATTCGCGCCTACTCGATGGCCAACTATCCGGACGAGAAGGGCGTCGTCAAGTTCAACATCCGTGTGGCTTCACCACCGCCCAATCGGGACGACATTCCACCGGGCAAGATGTCCTCTTTCGTCTTCAATCTGAAACCGGGCGACAAGGTTACGGTCTACGGTCCATTCGGCGAATTTTTCGCCCGCGACACGGAGAACGAAATGGTATTCGTCGGCGGTGGTGCCGGCATGGCGCCGATGCGTTCGCACATCTTCGACCTGCTCAAGCGTCTAAAGTCGCAGCGCAAGATCACCTTCTGGTATGGCGCCCGCTCGATGCGCGAAGCCTTCTATGTCGAGGAATTCGACAAGCTGGCCGCCGAGAATCCGAACTTCAAGTGGCACCTGGCGTTGTCCGATCCGTTGCCGGAAGACAACTGGACCGGCTACAAGGGCTTCATCCACAACGTGCTCTACGAACACTACCTGAAGGATCATCCTGCGCCGGAGGACTGCGAGTTCTACATGTGCGGGCCGCCGATGATGAACTCGGCAGTGATCAAGATGTTGCTGGATCTCGGTGTCGAGCGCGAAAACATCATGCTCGACGATTTCGGCGGCTAAGGCAGGAAAGGGACCCTCATGGAAATGTTTTTGGTCACCTTCGGGGTCATCGTCCTGCTGGTCCTGCTCATGGCGATTGGTGTGCTCTTCGGCCGCAAGCCGATCGCCGGCAGTTGCGGCGGCTACAAGGCCATCGATGTCGAGTGTGCCGCCGGCTGCAAGAATCCCTGTGACAAGCGCCTGGCCCGCATGAAGGCGCAGGCGGAAGCGGAAGAAGAAAAGGAATAGGCATGCTGAAAGCACTGCTGGTTAAGGACTACATGACGGCCGATCACCTGGCCTTCCGGCCGGAGATGGATGTGCTGACGGCTGTTCATCAATTGCTCGAACACCGTTTGACCGGTGCTCCCGTCGTTGATGGCGGGGGAGCGCTGGTTGGTTTTTTCTCCGAGAAGGATGGCCTGCGCGTGGCGCTCAATGCCTCGTACTACGAACAACCGGGCGGCCCGGTCGGTCAGTACATGACGCGCGAACTGAAGACGCTGGATGCATCCTCGTCCATGGCCGATGCCATCGAACTGTTCGTCGCCAATCACTTCCATTGCTATCCGGTCCTTTCCCAGGGCAGGCTGGTCGGCCAGTTGTCCCGCCGGGATGCCCTGAAGGCGCTGGAAAAGCTCTGGTAATCAGGCATCGTTCCCGGATCATCGGGCTGCACTGCCAGCCATGAGTAAGGTTGCCTGGGCCACTCTCGGCCTCGAGCCAGGGGCCGACGCCAATGCCGTCAAGCGTGCCTACCGGCGGCTGGCCATGCGCTGGCACCCCGATCGCAATACCGATCCGCACGCAACCGAGCGATTCAAGGAAATTCGTGCTGCCTATGACCGGCTGATCGAAGCTGAACCCGTCGACTACGAGGCCGAGGCGGCCGACGAGGAGTCGGCCGCCAGCGAAAACAGCGTGCCACGGGCGGCCGACATTCGTCTGAATCTCGAACTGGAACTGGCCGAAGCGGCGGCCGGGTGCGCCGAGACCATCGTCTATGTACGCGGCAAGGCTTGTGTTACCTGTGCCGGCTCGGGCAAGGCCGGCATGGTGCGTACCCGCTTCTGTGGTGCCTGCCATGGCAGCGGGCGCATTCGCGATGCTGCCCGTCACCTGGTCCCCTGTCCGGACTGTGGCGGACGTGGCTTCTTCAGTGAGCAGATCTGTCCGGATTGCGGCGGCAGCGGGCGCGATGCCTACGAAGCCAGCCTGGAAATCAAGGTGCCGCCCGGTATGCTTGCCGGCGACGAACTGCGCCTGGCCGGCCAGGGTGAAATGGCGACCGACGACTTGGCAGCCGGCGATCTGTATCTGACCATCGTCATCCGCTCGCATCCGCTATTTAGCCTGTCTGGACGCGATCTGCATGCCAGCATGCCGGTCAGCGCGCTGCAACTGATGGCCGGCGGCGAAATTCGTTTGCCGCTGCTCGATGGCTTCATGGCCTACAAGCTGGATGCCGGATTGCCGGAACGGCGCGAGCTGCGGGTAGCCGGCAAGGGCTTCCCGGGGCGCGGCCGCAATTCGGCAGGTGATCTGCTCATCGAGCTGCTGGCGGTTTTTCCGCGCCAGCTGAATGCCCGGCAACGGAAGCTGCTGCTGCAGGCCAATGCGGCCCTGGCTGACACGCTGGCCGAATCGCTGCCGGAAATCGACGCCTGGCAGCAAACGCATTTCCCGCCCTGAAGGCTGGGCGCCGATGACCGACAAGATCCGCATCATCGGTGCTGCCAGTGGTCTCGGGGCGCAGGACCAGGGGTGCGAAGACGGTCCGCTGGCTTTTCACCGTTCGCAGGCCTGGCATGAGTTGGAACATCATCCGCAAATCGACTGGGGGCGCATGCTGTTCGCCGCCGATTCGCCGGGCCGCTCGGAAATCGGCCGGATTGCCGGTCTCTGCCGGCGGCTGGCGGACGAAGTGGCGCTGGCCCAGGCGGCCGGTGAATTCCCGCTGGTCATCGGCGGCGACCATTCGATTGCCATCGGCACCTGGAGCGGCGTCGCCCGCGTGGCCGGGGCGCCGGTCGGTTTGCTGTGGATCGACGCGCATCTCGACAGCCACACGCCGGAAACAACGTATTCCGGCGCCGTGCACGGCATGCCGCTGGCCTGTCTGCTCGGCCGCGGCGACAAGCGGCTGCTCGGCATCGGCCGGCCCGGAGCACAGGTCAGCACGGCGCATACCGTGGTCCTCGGGCCGCGCAGCTACGAAGCGGAAGAAATGGATTTCCTGCGGACCATGGGCGTGCGCATCATCGAGAGCAGCGAAATTGCCGAGCGCGGTTTTGCTGTCTGTCTGCATGAGGCGCTGGCCATAGTCACGGCGGCGCCGGCCGGCTTCGGCCTGACGCTTGATCTGGATGCCATCGATCCGGGCTGTGCGCCTGGGGTTGGCAGTCCCGAGCCGGACGGTCTGTGGGATGGCGACGTGCTGGCTGCTGTGGCGCAATTGGCGACGCTGCCCGGCCTGCGCGCCGTCGAGATCGCCGAATACAACCCGGACCGTGACTGGCAGGGGCGGACGGCGCGGCTGATTGCCGAACTTATTGCAGAAATGCTGTCTGGCCTGAACGACCGGCTTCAGGGCTGAGGGCGGGGATTGAAACCGTAGCGCTGCGGCAGTTCGGCGGTGGAGATGGGTTGCAGCCGATGTCCTTGCCAGAAAACCGGCGGCGTCGTGCCGGCCATCAAGGCCAGTAGCGTGGCCTCGCCGGCTGGCGCGCCGGTATCGTCGCAGCATTCGGCAAGGAACTGCGGCAGATCGCGGTCGTCGAGCAGGCCGATGCCCAGTTCGGTTTCCAGCAGCATGTTGCCGCCGTCATCGAGCAGGACTTCCTGCACGGCTCCAGCCACCGCGCCGGTGTGGCTGATGAAGCCGTCGCCAGCGCGGCGGAACACCCAGGGCGTGCCGGCCAGCCTGACGAAAACACGTTGCGGCCCGTTCTGCATGAACCAGCAGCCGGCGGCATCGCTGCCGTACTGCCGGTTGATGAACTCGATCAGGCCGCGATGAGTGACGCGCTCTCCCTGCAATCGCCAGTCGCCACGCCGGTCGAGCGACAACCAGTCGTAGCAGGCCGGAACGTTCGGCCACTTGGCGATGGCAGAGAGATCGACCGCCATCAGTCGGCGTACGCTTCCATCGGCGGGCAGGCGCAGTTCAGGTTGCGGTCGCCATACACATCGTCGATGCGATTGACGCTCGGCCAGAACTTGTTGGCCGCCACCCAGGGCAGTGGGAAGACGGCCTCTTGGCGGCTGTAGGGACGTTGCCACTCGCCTTCGATGACATCCGCCTGGGAGTGCGGGGCATTCTTCAGCGGGTTGTCGTCGGCCGGCAGTTCGCCCTGCTCGATGCGGCGGATCTCGTTGCGGATGGCGATCATCGCGGCGATGAAGCGGTCCAGCTCGGCCTTCGATTCCGATTCGGTTGGCTCGACCATGATCGTGCCGGCCACTGGGAAGGAGACCGTCGGCGCATGGAAGCCGTAGTCCATCAGGCGCTTGGCGATGTCGATCTCGGCGATGCCGGTGGCGGCCTTGATCGGACGGATGTCGAGGATGCACTCGTGCGCCACGCGGCCATTCTTGCCAACATAGAGCACCGGGTAGTGTTCGTTCAGCCGGCTGGCGACGTAGTTGGCGTTGAGGATGGCGACCTGGGTGGCCTTTTTGACGCCGGCGCCGCCGAGCATCGCCAGGTACATCCAGGAGATGGTCAGGATCGAGGCCGAGCCAAACGGGGCGGCGGAAACCGCGCCCTGGCCATAGTGCGGGCCGTCGATCGGGGCGACGACGTGGTTGGCCATGAACGGGGCGAGATGGGCCTTCAGGCCGATCGGGCCCATGCCCGGTCCGCCGCCGCCGTGCGGGATGGCGAAGGTCTTGTGCAGGTTCATGTGGCTGACGTCGGCGCCGATGAAGCCGGGTGCGGTCAGGCCGACCTGGGCGTTGAGATTGGCGCCGTCCATGTACACCTGGCCGCCGTACTGGTGGACGATGGCGCAGATCTCGCGCACCGCTTCCTCGAACACGCCGTGCGTGGATGGGTAGGTGATCATCAGGCAGGCCAGGTCGTCCTTGTGCGCCTCGGCCTTGGCCCGGAGGTCGGCGACATCGACGTTGCCGTTGTCGTCGCAGTCCACGACGACGACCTTCATGTTGGCCATCTGGGCGGTGGCCGGGTTGGTGCCGTGGGCCGATTTTGGGATCAGGCAGACGTTGCGGTGTTCCTCACCGCGGCTGGCGTGATAGCGGTCGATGGCCACCAGGCCGGCATACTCGCCCTGGGCGCCGGAGTTCGGCTGCATGCAGATGGCGTCGAAGCCGGTGACCGTCTTCAGCCATTCGGTCAGGCCGGCGATCATCTCGTGGTAGCCCTGCACCTGGTCGCGCGGGGCGAAGGGGTGGATGGCGCCGAATTCCGGCCAGGTGACCGGGATCATCTCGCTGGTGGCGTTCAGCTTCATGGTGCACGAGCCGAGCGAGATCATCGAGTGGTCGAGCGCCAGATCCTTGTTCTGCAGCGATTTCAGGTAGCGCAGCATCTCGTGCTCGGTGTGGTGCGTGTTGAACACCGGGTGCTGCAGCACGGCGTCAGTGCGGATCAGTTCGTCTGGCAGGGCTGTGTCGGCGGCGGCGACCTGAGCGTCGAGGGCTTCGATGTCGAGCGTGACCTGGGCGATCAGCTTGAACAGGGTGGCGACGTCGTGGCGGGTGGTCGTTTCGTCGAAAGAAATGCCGAGCACGCCGGCGGCGACGCGGCGCAGGTTGTAGCCAGCCGCCAGTGCGTCGTTGTAAACCGCTTCGGCGCGGGCACCGAGGTCGAAATGCACGGTGTCGTAGAACTGCTGGGTCAGCAGCTTGATGCCGGCACGCTTGAGGCCTTCGGCGAGGATCGCGGTCAGGCGGTGGATGCGGCCGGCGATGGTGCGCAGGCCTGCGGCGCCGTGATAGACGGCGTACATGCCGGCCATGTTGGCAAGCAGCACCTGCGAGGTGCAGATATTGGAATTGGCCTTTTCGCGCCGGATGTGCTGTTCGCGCGTCTGCAGCGTCATGCGGTAGGCGGTGTTGCCGCGGGCATCCTTGGAGACGCCGATGATGCGGCCCGGCATCGAGCGGACGAAGGCTTCGCGGGTGGCAAAGAAGGCGGCGTGCGGGCCGCCGAAGCCCATCGGGATGCCGAAGCGCTGGCTCGAGCCGAGGGCGATGTCGGCGCCCATGGCGCCCGGCGACTTGAGCAGCACCAGGGCCATCAGGTCGCTGGCGACGGCGACGGTGGCACCCTGGGCCTTGAGGCTGACGATGGTGGCGGAGAGGTCGCGCACTTCGCCGTTGTCGCCCGGATACTGGAGCAGGGCGCCAAAGAACTCGCCGTCCTTGCAGCTGTCGGCCGGGGCGATGATCAGTTCGAAACCGAAATACTTGGCGCGCGTCTTGACTACGTCGAGGGTCTGCGGGAAGCAGGCGGCATCGACCAGGAAGCGGTTGGACTTCGACTTCGAGACGCGGCGGGCCATGGTCATCGCCTCGGCCGCGGCGGTGGCTTCGTCGAGCAGCGAGGCGTTGGCGATTTCCAGGCCGGTCAGGTCGACGACCATCTGCTGGAAGTTCATCAGCGCTTCCAGGCGGCCTTGGGCGATTTCGGCCTGGTAGGGCGTGTAGGCGGTGTACCAGCCGGGATTTTCCATGACGTTGCGCAGGATCACCTTGGGTGTCAGCGTGTCGTAGTAGCCCATGCCGATGCACGACTTGTGGATCACATTCTTGCTGGCGATGGCCTTCAGCGTGGCCAGCGCCTCATGCTCGCGCTGCGGAGCCGGCAGCGGCAGGTCGGCCGGCAGGCGGATGGCGGCGGGAACGGTCTGGTCGATCAGTTGTTCCAGGCTGGTGGCACCAATGGCGGCCAGCATGGCGGAAATTTCAGTGGCGCAGGGGCCGATGTGACGGTCGATGAACTCGTCGTGCTGTTCCAGCGCGGCAAGCGGTTGGGCGAAGGGCATGGTGGAATCCTGGGAAAAGCGTTTCAACGCGCCACGCGCCGGTTCGTTAGCGAACCGGCGCGTGGCAAGCAGCGGCGGCAAAGCTGGGGCCGGACTCAGGCGGCGTCGGCGGCGGCCTGGTAGGCGGCGGCGTCGAGCATCGTGTCGAGGTCGGCGACGTTATCCGGGGTCAGCTTGAACAGCCAGGCGGCGTAGGCGTCCTGGTTGACTGATTCCGGCGCGTCGGCGGCGGCCTGGTTCACTTCGGCGACGGTGCCAGCGAGCGGGGCATAGACGTCGGCAGCGGCCTTGACCGATTCGACGACGGCGATTTCCTTCTCGGCATCAAAATGCGCACCGACTTCCGGCAGCTCGACGAAGACCAGGTCACCGAGGGCTTCCTGGGCGTGGTCGGTGATGCCGACGGTGACGGTGCCGTCAGCGTTGAGCAGCATCCATTCGTGGGAGGCGGTGTACTTGAGGTTGGCGGGAACGTTGGACATGGTTTTCTCCTGAATGGGGGTGTTAGATGACAGCTTTGCCGTTTCGGGCGAATACGGGTTTGGTGACCTTGGCCTTGAGCAGCTTGCCGCGAATATCGACTTCGACTTGGTCGCCGATGGCAACGCCGAGCGGCAGGCGGGCGAGGGCGATGGATTGTTGCAGGGTCGGCGAGAAGGACCCGGACGTGATTTCGCCTTCGCCGTGGGCGGTGACGACCTTCTGGTGGCCGCGCAACACACCCTTGTCGAGCAGGATCAGGCCGAGGAACTGTTTCTGCTGGCCATTGGCGAGCAGGGCGGTCTTGCCAACGAACTCGCGCGCGTCCTTGAGCGCCACCGTCCACGCCAGGCCGGCGTCGAGCGGCGAGACGCTCTCGTCCATGTCCTGGCCGTAGAGGTTCATGCCGGCTTCCAGGCGCAGCGTGTCGCGGGCGCCCAGACCGCAGGGGGCGACGCCGGCATTGTTCAGGGCATTCCACATGGCTTCCGCCTCGCCGGCCGGCAGCATGATCTCGTAGCCGTCTTCCCCGGTATAGCCGGTGCTGGCGATGAAGTACTGGTCGACTTCGGCGGCGAAGAAGGGCTTCAGCTCGGCGATGGCGGCCTTGGCCTGGGGTAGCACTGACCATACCTTGGCGCGGGCATTCGGGCCTTGCACGGCGATGATGCCGAGGGCGTTGTCGCCGTTGCGGCGCTGGGTGATGGTGACGTCCATCTGCCACTCGGCGGCCTTGGCCTGCATCCAGGCCAGATCCTTGTCGGCCGTGCCGGCGTTGATGACAATGCGGAAGCGCGTGTCGGTCAGGAAATAGATGATCAGGTCGTCGATGACGCCGCCGGCCTCGTTGAGCATGGCTGAATACAGCGCCTTGCCGGAGACCGTCAGCTTGGCCACATCGTTGGCGACCAGACGGGAGAGGAAGGGACGGCAATCGGCGCCGACGACATCGACCGGGCACATGTGCGAAACATCGAACATGCCGCAGTCGTTGCGCACGGCGTGATGTTCCTCGATCTGGGAGCCGTAGTTGACCGGCATGTCCCAGCCGCCGAAGTCGACCATCCGGGCATTGAGCGCGCGATGGGCATCGTTGAGAACTGTTTTCTTCAGCATATCAATCCTTTACAGGCTTTATATAAAGCCATTTCTGGAAACGGAAAAGGGGTGAAACGAAAGAACGAATCTTGCGTTTCACCCCTCTGTCCTCGATACCTGAGAGATTTGCCCCATCGGTGGATGTCGGCAATAGCCGCCATCGCTCTCCAGAGTTTTTGGCTTGCGCCGTGTTCCGCGGTCCTTTTGCCTGAGCGTTTTCGGGTGAAATTGCGCCTTCGGCGGCAGACTGATCTGCGCTCTCCCACGGAACGGCTGGCACTATAGCGGGATGGCGCAGCGGTGGCAACCTGCTGCACTGCACAAGGGACGCCGGTCGCCGGGTTCCTTCGTGATAAACTCCTCGTTTGCCCCGCATAGATTATTTGTGAATCCAGCCAATTTCGATTTCCACTGCCATTCCACCGTTTCCGACGGCATGCTGCCGCCGGATGTGGTGGCGCGCCGGGCGGCGGCCAATGGAGTCGACCTCTGGGCGCTGACCGACCATGACGATCTGGGCGGACTCGCCATCGCCCGTAGCACGGCTGATGAGGCTGGCATGGATTTCATCAATGGCGTCGAGATTTCCATTGAGTGGAAAGGCGTGCCGATCCATATCGTCGGCCTCGGTTTCGATGCTGCCGATCCGGCATTGACCGGCGGCCTCGACGAACTGCGCTCCGGCCGTGTCGAGCGGGCCAAGAGGATGGGTGAGGCGCTGGCCGCCATCGGCATTCCCGGGGCCTATGAAGGCGCCCAGTGTTTCGTCACCAACCCGAGCCTGATCTCGCGCGCCCATTTTGCCCGCTATCTGGTGTCGATCGGCATCGCCCGCGATCTGCCGGGCGTCTTCCAGCATTACCTGACGCCGGGCAAGCCGGGTTATGTCGATCACCGCTGGGCGACGTTGGCCCAGGCGGTCGGCTGGATCACCGGTGCCGGTGGTGTCGCCGTGATTGCCCATCCCGGTCGCTACAAGATGTCCGGTGGCGACCAGCGCAAGTTCCTCGACGATTTCAAGGATCTGGGCGGGCAGGGCATCGAAGTTACCTGCGGCAGCCATTCGCCCGACCACATCCTGCATTTCGCCCGCCTGGCCAGAACCTACGCCTTTCACGCCTCGCGTGGTTCGGATTTTCACGGGCCGGACGAAAGTTATGTCGACCTCGGCAAATTGCCGCAACTGCCGGAAGACCTGAAACCGGTCTGGCGTCTGATTCGTTAAGTCAAGTTATGGCACGCGTCGTCAATATTCATCCCGAGTCGCCCCAATCGCGCCTGCTTGTCCAGGCGGCAGAGTTCATTCGCGATGGTGGTGTCGTCGCCCTGCCGACTGACTCCTGCTATGCCCTCTGTTGCCACCTGGGCGACAAGGAGGCCATGGATCGCATTCGCCAGATTCGCCAGATTGATGATCGCCACCACCTGACGCTGATGGTCCGCGACCTGTCGGAGATCGCTCATTTCGCCCGCGTCGACAACGCCCAGTACCGGCTGCTCAAGGCGACGACGCCGGGCAGCTATACCTTCATCCTCGAAGGCACCAAGGAATTGCCGCGCCGCGTCCTGCACCCGAAGCGCAAGACCATCGGCCTGCGCGTGCCGGATCATCCGGTGGCACTGGCGCTGCTGGCGGAACTGAACGAGCCGCTGCTGACGACGACGCTGCAGTTGCCGGGCGACGAGTACCCGCTGACCGAGGGCTGGGAAATCCAGGACCGCCTTGACGATCACCTCGAGCTCATTCTCGATGCCGGTGGCTGCGGCACTGAACCGACCACCGTCATCGACCTGACCGGCTCGGCGCCGGAACTGGTGCGCGCCGGTCGTGGGGCGCTGGCTCCCTTTGGGCTGGAGTGAGGCATGCTCGACATCAACGCCATCATCCAGACGATCGCCATCATCGCCCTGCCGGTCATTTTTGCGATCACGCTGCATGAGGCGGCGCATGGCTACGCCGCCCGCCATTTCGGTGATCCGACGGCCTGGGAGCAGGGGCGTATCAGCCTCAATCCGATCCGTCACATCGACCCGGTCGGCACTATCCTGATTCCGGCTGCCATTCTACTGTTCTCCGGCGGTACCTTCCTGTTCGGTTATGCCAAGCCGGTACCCGTCGATTTCAGCCGCCTGCGTCATCCGAAGAGCGACATGTTGTGGGTGGCCTTGGCCGGCCCGGCGGCCAATCTTTTCATGGCCTTCTTCTGGGCCCTGATGTTCAAGCTCTCCTGGGTGCTGCCTGCCTTTTTCAGCCTGCCGCTGGCGCGTATGGCCGAAGCCGGCATCATCGTCAATTGTGTGCTCATGGTGCTCAACCTGTTGCCCCTGCCACCGCTCGATGGCGGACGCGTTGCCGTCAGCCTGCTGCCGCACCGGCTTGCCTGGAAGTTCGCCCGTATCGAGCCCTGGGGCTTTCCCATCTTGCTGCTGCTGTTATTCACCGGCATCCTCGGCGAAGTCATGACACCACTGGTGAGCTTCTCGGCGCACGCCATCGAATCCCTTTTCGGACTTTACTGATCGACCATGTACGCAGAACGTGTCCTTTCCGGCATGCGCCCGACCGGCGCTCTCCATCTCGGCCACTATCACGGGGTGCTGAAGAACTGGGTCAAACTCCAGCATGACTATCCCTGTCTGTTCTTCGTCGCCGACTGGCATGCCCTGACCACTCATTACGACGATCCGCAGGGCATCGAGAAGGCTTCCTGGGACATGATCATCGACTGGCTGGCGGCTGGCGTCGATCCCAAGCAGGCGACGCTGTTCATCCAGTCGCGCGTGCCGGAGCATGCCGAACTGCACCTGCTGATGTCGATGATGACGCCGCTCGGCTGGCTCGAGCGCGTGCCGACCTACAAGGACCAGCAGGAGAAGCTGGCCGGCAAGGATCTGACGACCTACGGCTTCCTCGGCTATCCGCTGCTGATGAGCGCCGACATCCTGATCTACCGCGCCGACAAGGTGCCGGTCGGCGAGGACCAGATTCCGCACGTCGAATTCACCCGCGAGCTGGCTCGCCGCTTCAACCACATGTATGGTCGTGAACCCGGTTTCGCCGACAAGGTCGAGGCGGCGCTGGCCAGTCTGAACAGCAAGAGCCGCCGCAGCTTCAAGGATCTGCGCACGCGCTTCCAGCAGAACGGTGACAAGGAGGCGCTCGAGCGCGGCAAGGCCTTGTTGCATGAGATGACGCAACTGGCGCCGGCCGACCACGAGCGCCTGGCCGGTTATCTCGAAGGCACCGGCAAGATGATCCTGGTTGAGCCGGGCTACCTGCTGACGCCTGAGTCGAAGATGCCGGGCCTGGACGGGCAGAAGATGTCCAAGTCCTACGGCAACACCATCACCCTGCGCGAATCCGAGGATTCAGTGGCGAAGAAGGTCAAGAGCATGCCGACCGACCCGGCTCGCGTCCGCCGCAATGATCCGGGCGAGCCGAGCAAGTGTCCGGTCTGGCAATTGCACCAGGTCTATTCCGACGATGCCTGCAAGGAGTGGGTGCAACAGGGTTGCCGCAGCGCCGGTATCGGCTGCATCGAGTGCAAGCAGCCGGTGATCGACGGCATCCTGCGCGAGCAGGTGCCGATGCGCGAACGGGCGCAGGTCTATCTCGACGACCCGGTGCTGGTCAAGAACATCATTGCTGACGGCTGCGACAAGGCTCGCATGCTGGCGCGCGAAACGATGCGCGACGTCCGCGAAGCGATGGGGCTGGAATACCACTGATGGCGAATCCGGCCTGGATTCCCGGCGACGGGCGCTCATGAACGCCGCCGTCGACGCGCCGCAGGCCACCCTGTTCGAGCCGGTTGCCCTGATCTATGGGCAGCCGCTGGAACACATGCCGCAGGATCTGTACATCCCGCCCGATGCGCTGGCGATCATGCTCGACGCCTTCGAGGGGCCGCTTGACCTGCTGCTCTACCTGATCCGCAAGGCCAACGTCGATATTCTCGACATCCCGATGGCGCCGCTGACCCGGCAATACCTCGATTACATCGAGAGCATGCGTTCGAGCAATCTCGAACTGGCGGCCGACTATCTGGTGATGGCGGCGATGCTGATCGAGATCAAGTCGCGCATGCTGCTTCCGCGGCCCAAGCTCGGCGCTGACGGCGAGGCGGAGGATCCGCGGGCCGAACTGGTGCGCCGGCTGATGGAATACGAGCAGATGAAAATCGCCGGTCAGAAGCTGAACGAACAGCCGCAGGCCGGACGCGAGTTCTTCTGGGTCGAAACGCTGGTCGAGAAGTCGCTTTACGTACGCCTCCCGGAAGTCTCGCCGGACGACCTGAAGGCGGCCTGGATGGCCGTGCTGCGCCAGGCGAACCTGAAGCAGCATCACAAGATCGGGCGCGAGGAGCTGTCGGTGCGCGAGCACATGGGCATCATCCTGCGCCACTTGCAGGAACGCGGCGGTTTCGTCCAGTTCGAAACCCTGTTCGCGGCCGAAATGGGGATTCCCGGCCTGGTCGTCCATTTTTTGGCGATGCTCGAACTGGCCCGCGAGAAGCTGATCGAAATCACCCAGAGCGAAGCCTTTCAACCTATTTACGTCCGAGTGCATTCCGGTGGAACCGAGCCAGGTCAAGAAGATTCTTGAAGCCGCGCTGCTCGCTGCCCGTGAGCCGCTGACGACGCACGACATGAAGAAGATGTTCGACGAGGAACTGTCTTCCGATACCCTGCGCAAGCTGCTCGATGAATTGCGCGAGGACTGGACGGCGCGGCCGGTTGAGCTGATCCAGCTGGCCTCCGGCTGGCGCTTCCGGACGCGCGCCGAATACCTGCCGTATCTGGAGCGGCTGAATCCGGAAAAGCCGCCGAAATACTCGCGGGCCATGCTCGAAACCCTGGCCATCATCGCCTATCGCCAGCCGGTGACGCGCGGTGACATCGAGGAGATCCGCGGCGTCGTAGTCAATGCCAACGTCGTCCGGACGCTGGAAGAGCGTGGCTGGATCGACGTCGTCGGTCATCGCGACACCCCTGGGCGGCCGGCGCTGCTGGCCACCACCAAACAATTTCTCGACGATCTGGGCTTGCGCAGTCTCAGCGAATTGCCGCCGATCGAACAGATCAGTCAGACACTGGAGTTGAATCATGAAAACCAATAAACGCACGCCTTTCCGTTCGGCGCCGAGCAAAGCCGCCGACACTTCCCGTCCGCCCCGGGGCTCCCCGCGCCGGGCGTCGGAGGCCGAGGTGCAAGCGCCTGGCGAGGAAGTTGCTGCCGCGCCGACGACGCGCCGTCGCCAGGTCAAGGTACCGACCGGGCGGGCCAATCGCGGCACCATCGGCCGCAACGGTAAGCCGCTGATCGAAGCCAAGCCGGAGCGCTTGCAGAAGATACTGGCCCAGGCCGGGGTCGGTTCCCGTCGGGAGATGGAGGAATGGATCGCGGCTGGCAAGATCAGTGTCAATGGTCAGGTGGCCACGCTCGGCCAGTCCGTGGTGCCGACCGACAAGGTCAAGATCGGCGGTCGTCTGATCAACATCCGCTTCACCGGCAGCTCGCGCCCGGCGCGCGTGCTGATGTATCACAAGCCGGAAGGTGAGATCGTCTCGCGCGACGATCCTGATGGCCGTCCGTCGGTCTTTACAGCCTTGCCGCGCATGCGCGGCGGTCGCTGGATCGTCGTCGGCCGGCTCGACTTCAATACCTCCGGCCTGTTGCTGTTCACCACCTCCGGTGATCTCGCCAACCGCCTGATGCATCCGAGCTCGGAACTGGTGCGTGAATACGCCGTGCGCGTGCTCGGCGAACTGACATTGGACGCGCAGCAGAAGCTGCTTAACGGCATCGAGTTGGAGGACGGACTGGCGAATTTCTCCAGCCTGGTCGATGGCGGCGGCGAAGGCGCCAACCACTGGTATCGCGTCAGCCTGTTCGAAGGGCGCAATCGCGAGGTGCGACGGATGTTCGAGGCGGTCGGCTGCACGGTCAGCCGCCTGATCCGCGTGCGCTATGGCCCGTTCACCCTGCCGCCGCAACTGAAGCGCGGCCGCGTACACGAATTGTCGGAGGCTGAGGTCAGGGCCCTGATGCGTGAATTGGAGAAAACGCCGCAAAACGGGCCAGGGTCTCGCGAAAGCGCATAAATAGTCCGCCGTATTCATTTACCGGGGGGAGTAAACTCGTTATAATTCACGGGTTTGTTTCACCCGCCATTTTTGGCGGAACATCTTTTTTCAACAAGATGGGCGTTTCGCCCATTTTTTATTTGTGGTCATGGATTTAAACACGCTGATCGAAACGACCGTGAGCGGTCTGGGTTATGAATTGGTCGACATCGAGATGTCGCCGCGCGGCCGCACCATTCGCGTCTTCATCGATGCGCCGGGCAAGGAAACGGGCATCGATGTCGAGGACTGTGCGCGCGTTTCCAATCAGCTGACGCGTGTTTTCGAAGTCGATAACGTCGATTTTGACCGCCTGGAAATCTCCTCGCCGGGGCTCGATCGGGTCGTCAAGAAGGCCGAGGATTTCACGCGCTTCGCCGGTCAGGATATCCAGATCAAAGTTCGTATTCCGCATGGTGGTCGCCGTAATTTCCAGGGTGAACTGCTTGGCTGCAAGGATGGCAAGGTTGGCCTGCGCCTGGAAAAAGATGATGTGGAACTGGAATTCACCAATATCGAGAAGGCACGTCTGGTGCCTCGTTTCGACTGAAGGACTAGGAGGTTTTAGCCCATGAGCCGTGAAATTTTGCTGCTGGTCGATGCACTGGCCCGCGAAAAGAACGTCGGCAAGGAAATCGTTTTCGGTGCCCTTGAGCTGGCGCTCGCGTCTGCGACCAAGAAGCGCATCCACGACGAGGCAGACGTGCGGGTCTCCATCGACCGCAATACCGGTAGTTACGAATCCTTCCGTCGCTGGCAGGTTGTGCCGGACAACGAGTACGTGAACGAATTCCTCGAGATTCCGCTTTCCGAAGCGCAGAAAGACGATCCCGAGATCGAGTCCGGTGATTCGCTGGAAGAGCCGCTGGAGCCAATCGACTTCGGCCGCATCGGGGCGCAGGCTGCCAAGCAGGTCATTCTGCAGAAGATCCGTGACGCCGAGCGGGAACAGATCCTGGCTGACTTCCTTGATCGCAAGGAGCATGTCGTTTCCGGCACCATCAAGCGCATGGAACGTGGCAACGCCATCGTCGAAGCCGGCAAGATCGAAGCCGTGCTGCCGCGCGACCAGATGATTCCCAAGGAAAACCTGCGTATCGGTGACCGCATCCGCGCCTATCTGCTGCGCATTGACCGCAATGCTCGTGGCCCGCAGATCATTCTGTCGCGTACCGCGCCGGAATTCGTCATCAAGCTGTTCGACATGGAAGTGCCGGAAATTTCCGACGGCCTGATGGAATTGAAGGCTTGTGCCCGCGACCCCGGTCTGCGCGCCAAGATCGCCGTCAAGTCGAACGACCCGCGCGTCGATCCGATCGGTACCTGCGTCGGTCTGCGCGGTTCACGCGTCACCGCCGTGCGTAACGAGATCGGTGGCGAGAACATCGACATCGTGCTGTGGTCGGCCGACCCGGCCCAGTTCGTGATCGGCGCCCTGTCGCCGGCCGAAGTCTCTTCCATCGTCGTCGATGAAGAGAAGCACACCATGGATGTCGTCGTCGACGAGGACAACCTGGCCATCGCCATTGGTCGTAGCGGTCAGAACGTTCGTCTGGCGTCGGAACTGACCGGCTGGACCATCAACCTGATGACCCAGGACGAGTCGGCCAAGCGCTCGGAAGCCGAATATGCCGTGACCCGCGTCACCTTCATGGAAAAGCTGGACATCGACGAAGAACTCGCCGACTTGCTGATCGAAGAAGGCTTCTCGACGCTGGAAGAAGTGGCCTACGTGCCGCTGGCGGAAATGCTCGAGATTGAAGGCCTGGATGAAGGCATCGTCAACGAACTGCGCAATCGGGCGCGCAACGTCCTGCTGACCGAAGCCATCGCTACCGAGGAGAAGCTGGAGAGCGTCTCCGAGGATTTGATCGGTCTCGAAGGTATGACCAAGGAACTGGCCGCCAAGTTGGCCGAACACGAAGTCAAGACGCGTGATGACCTCGCCGAACTGGCGGTGGATGAACTCACGGAATTGACTGGCATCGACGAAGAGCGTGCCAAAGAACTCATTCTCAAGGCACGGGCTCACTGGTTCGAGTGAGCGGGGAGGTAGGAAGTATGTCCGCAACATCAGTCTCACAATTTGCCGTTGAACTCAAAATGCCGGTCGCGGCCCTGCTCGAGCAATTGGGCAAGGCCGGCGTCGGCAAGCAGGGCGCCGAAGATACGCTGACCGACCAGGACAAGGCGAGGTTGCTCGACTACCTGCGCCGCGCCCATGGCGACGAGTCAAAGACCAAGATCACCCTGACCCGCAAGCAGACGAGCGAAATCAAGTCGACCGACTCGCATGGCCGGGCGCGCACGGTGCAGGTCGAAGTGCGCAAGAAGCGCGTGCTGGTCAAACGCGATATCGGTGAAGCCCTTCAGGATGCGCCTGTCGAATCCGAGGAGCTGCTGGTTGAGCCGCCCGTCGTTGAAATTCCGCCGGCACCCGAACCCATTCCCGAGCCGGTGGTTGAAGAGCCGGTTATCGAGGTTGTTGCCGAGCCGATCGTTGAAGCGCCGGTTGTCGTTGAAGACACCGCGCCGCCCGAAGTGCCCAAGGTCGTGGCACCGCCGCTGACCCGCGCCGACATCATCGGTGAGGACGAGTTGCGTGCTCGTGACGAGCAGATGCGTCGCCACGGTCAGTTGCGTGCCATTCAGGAGCGCGAGCTGAAGGAAAAGCAGGCCCGCGAAATCCAGTTGGCCCAGATGCGCCTGCAGGCCGAAGCCGCTTCTGCCGCCGCCAAGCTGGCCGAACAGGCCAAGCAGCAGGCTGCTGCTCAGGCCAAGACGCAGGAAGCGCCGGCAGAAAAGGGAACGCTGCACAAGCGTCCGGATGCCCCGGGCAAGGATGCCAAGAAGGGCGGCAACGCCCGCGCCGACGACGGCAAGAAGAAGCCGGGCATCAAGACGCGTTCTGCAGATACCGGCTCTTCCTGGAAGAGCGGCCGCGGTGGTCACAAGAAGCATGGTCACGCCAGTGACGACGGTCAGGGCAGCTTCCAGGCGCCAACCGAAGTCATCGTTCGCGAAGTGCATGTGCCGGAGACCATTTCCGTTTCCGACCTGGCGCACAAGATGGCCGTCAAGGCCATCGAAGTGATCAAGGCGATGATGAAGATGGGTTCGATGGTCACCATCAACCAGGTTCTGGATCAGGAAACGGCCATGATCGTGGTCGAGGAAATGGGCCACAAGGCGTTCCCCGCCAAGCTCGACGATCCCGATGCCTTCCTCGTCGATGCCGGCGATCACAAGGATGTGCCGCTGGAGCCGCGTGCCCCGGTGGTTACCGTCATGGGCCACGTCGACCACGGCAAGACCTCGCTGCTCGACTACATCCGTCGTGCCAAGGTGGCGGCTGGCGAAGCCGGCGGCATTACCCAACACATCGGTGCCTACCATGTCGAAACCGAACGCGGCATGGTCACCTTCCTCGACACCCCGGGTCACGAGGCCTTTACGGCAATGCGTGCCCGCGGCGCCAAGGCGACCGACATCGTCATTCTGGTCGTCGCGGCTGACGACGGCGTGATGCCGCAGACCAAGGAAGCGATCCACCATGCCAAGGCGGCCGGCGTGCCGCTGGTGGTAGCGATCAACAAGATGGACAAGCCCGATGCCAACCCGGACCGCGTCAAGCAGGAACTGGTGGCCGAAGGCGTCATTCCCGAAGAGTACGGTGGCGATTCGCCCTTCGTGCCGGTTTCCGCCAAGAAGGGCACCGGTATCGACGAGTTGCTCGAACAGGTGCTCCTGCAGGCCGAAGTGCTCGAATTGACGGCGCAGAAGGATGCGCCGGCCAAGGGTCTGATCATCGAAGCGCGTCTCGACAAGGGTCGCGGTGCCGTGGCCACCATGCTGGTGCTTTCCGGCACCTTGAAGCGCGGCGACGTCGTGCTGGCAGGTCAGGTTTCCGGTCGCGTGCGGGCCATGCTGGACGAAAACGGCAAGCCGATCACCGAGGCAGGTCCGTCGATCCCGGTCGAAATCCTCGGCCTCTCGGATGTGCCGGCAGCAGGTGAAGAAGCCATTGTTCTGGCCGACGAAAAGAAGGCGCGCGAAATAGCGCTGTTCCGTCAGGGCAAGTTCCGCGACGTCAAGTTGGCCAAGCAACAGGCGGCCAAGCTGGAAAACATGTTCCAGCAGATGGAAGAGGGCGAGGTCAAGACCTTGCCGTTGATCGTCAAGGCCGACGTGCAAGGTTCCCAGGAGGCCCTGGTGCAGACCCTGGCCAAGCTGTCGAACGCCGAAGTGCGCGTGCAGATCATCCACGGTGCGGTCGGCGCGATCAGCGAATCCGACGTCAATCTGGCGCAGGCTTCCGGTGCCGTCATCATTGGCTTCAACACCCGGGCCGATGTCGGGGCACGCAAGCTGGCCGAGACTTTCGGTGTCGATATCCGTTACTACAACGTGATCTACGACGCCGTCGACGAAGTCAAGTCGGCGCTGTCCGGCATGCTCTCGCCGGAGAAGCGCGAGCAGATCACCGGCATGGTCGAAATCCGTCAGGTCTTCCACGTCTCCAAGGTCGGTTCCATCGCTGGCTGTTACGTGCTGGAAGGTTTCATCAAGCGCGCTTCGCGCGTCCGTCTGCTGCGCAACAACGTTGTCCAGTGGGACGGCGAACTCGATTCGCTCAAGCGCTTCAAGGATGACGTCAAGGAAGTCCGCAGCAACTTCGAGTGCGGTCTGTCGCTGAAGAACAACAACGACATCCAGGAAGGTGACCAGCTCGAAGTGTACGAAATCCAGGAAGTGGCGCGCTCGCTGTAATGAAGAAGAAAGCATTTCAGCGCAGTGACCGGGTCGCGGAGCAGGTGCGCCGCGACCTCGCCGACCTGATTCGTACCGAACTGAAGGATCCGCGGGTCGGCATGGTCAGTCTGACCGCCGTCGAGCTGACCCCGGATTACGCCCATGCCAAGGTTTTCTTCGCCACGCTCAATGACGAGCATCTGGCCGAAGTCGAGCAAGGTCTGAAGCGCGCCGCCGGTTTCCTGCGCCGCGAACTGGGCCGGCGGATTCACATCCACACCTTGCCCGAACTGCATTTCATCTACGACGATTCCATCGAGCGCGGTGCCAGCATGTCGGCGCTGATCGAGCAGGCCAAGGCCGTCAGCGACCAGACGCCGGAAGACTGAGCAGCGCATGCAAGTGAAAAAGACCTGGCAACGGGTCGATGGCGTTCTGCTGCTCGACAAGCCACTCGGGCTGACTTCCAACGACGCACTGCAAAAGGCGCGCCGCCTGTTCTCGGCGGCCAAGGGCGGCCATACCGGTACCCTCGATCCGGCAGCGACCGGCTTGCTGCCGCTGTGTTTCGGCGAGGCGACCAAATTTTCCGCCGATCTGCTTGATGCCGACAAGACCTACGAAGCCATCGTCCAGCTCGGTGTGACGACTGATTCTGGCGATGCTGATGGCCAGGTCGTGGCGACGGCGCCAGTCACGGTCGACGAGGCCGATGTCCGGCGGGCGCTGCCGCGATTCATCGGGGCCATCGAGCAGATTCCACCGATGCATTCGGCGCTCAAGCGCAACGGTCGGCCGCTCTATGAACTGGCCCGTCAGGGTATCGAGGTCGAGCGGCTGCCGCGGCCGGTGACCATTCATGCCCTGGAGCTCCTGAACTTTGCCGGCGACCGCCTGAGCCTACGCGTGCGCTGTAGCAAGGGTACCTACATTCGCGTGCTGGCCGCCGATCTCGGCCAGGTACTGGGCTGCGGCGCCCACCTGATCGGTCTGCGGCGTACTGCGGTCGGCGATCTCGACCTGAACGGTGCCGTCACGCTGGCCGAACTGGAAGCACTGGCCCAAGAGGCAAGGGCATCCTGCTTGCAGCCAGTCGATGCCCTGTTACAGTCGCTGCCCGTGGTCAATGTTGAAGGCGAGGCAGCCGAGCGCTTCAGCCACGGCAATCCGGTTGAGCTGCCGGCCGGTCTTGCCGGCAAGATTCGCGTCTATGCCGATGGCCGTCTGATCGGCGTCGGCGAGCCGGCGGCTGATGGACGCCTGTGGCCAAAACGCTTGGTGCAATTGTCGGCCTGAGCGGGTATAATCGCGCGCTTTCCGTCGCCAACGGAAAATTTACTTCAACTTGGCGCTCGCTCTATCAAACCGGGGCAGCGTCGTAACCAAGAAAGAGGGTTTTGAAATGGCATTCACCACCGAAATCAAGGCCGGCATCGTTGCCGAATATCAACGCGCCCAAGGCGACACCGGTTCCCCGGAAGTCCAGATCGCGCTGCTGACCGGACGCATCAACGACCTGACCCCGCACTTCAAGGAACACAAGAAGGATCACCACTCGCGTCGTGGTCTGCTGCGCCTGGTTTCGCAGCGTCGCAAGCTGCTCGACTACCTGAAGGGCAAGAACGTCGATTCTTACCGCACCCTGATTACCAAGCTCGGTCTGCGCAAGTAAGCAGACGAAGCCAAGAAAGAGCGGCCCGGAAAACTCCCGGCCGCTTTTTTTGTTTTTGGCACAATGCTTTTGTTGTCGTTGTAAGTTGTTGTTATCGTTGTTAATTGTGATGAGAGTGAAAGGAAATTATGTTTAATGTCGTGAAAAAAACCTTCGCCTACGGTGACCATCAGGTCACTATCGAAACCGGCGAAATCGCCCGCCAGGCCGGCGGTGCCGTCCTCGTTTCCATGGAAGAAACCGTGGTTCTGGTCACCGTCGTGGCCGCCAAGAATGCCAAGCCCGGTCAGGATTTCTTCCCGCTGACCGTTGATTACCAGGAAAAAGTTTACGCTGCCGGCCGTATCCCCGGTGGCTTCTTCAAGCGCGAAGGCCGTCCTTCCGAAAAGGAAACGCTGACCTGCCGCCTGATCGACCGCCCGATTCGCCCGCTGTTCCCGGACGGCTTCTACAATGAAGTCCAGGTCATCGCCACGGTGATGTCGCTGAATCCGGAAGTCGATTCCGACATCCCGGCCCTGATCGGCGCCTCCGCCGCCCTGGCCATCTCAGGCGTGCCGTTCAACGGCCCGATCGGTGCTGCCCGCGTCGGCTACATCGACGGCCAGTATGTCCTGTGCCCGACCCTGAGCCAGCTCAAGACCAGCCAGCTCGACCTCGTCGTCGCCGGTACCGAAGCTGCCGTGCTGATGGTTGAATCGGAAGCTGACCAACTGCCGGAAGATGTCATGCTCGGCGCCGTCGTCTTCGGTCACACCGAAATGCAGAAGGCGATCAACGCCATCAACGAACTGGTCGAAGAAGCCGGCAAGCCGGAATGGGACTGGCAAGCGCCGGCCCAGGACGAAGCCCTGGTCGCCAAGTTGAAGGATCTGGTCGCTGCCAAGCTCGAAGAAGCCTACAACATCACCGTCAAGCAGACGCGCAGCCAGGCAGTCAAGGCCATTCGTGCCGAAGCAGTTGCCGCCCTGTGCGCTGGTGAAGGCGCGCCGGACGAGAATACCGTCGGCAACCTGTTCCATGAAATCGAAGCCGCCATCGTGCGTGGCCGCATCCTCAGCGGTGCCCCGCGTATCGACGGTCGCGACACGCGCACCGTGCGCCCGATCACCATGCGTTCCGGCGTGCTGCCGCGCACTCATGGCTCGGCGCTGTTCACCCGTGGCGAAACCCAGGCGCTGGCTGTGGCTACGCTGGGCACCAACCGCGATGAGCAGATCATCGACGCGCTTGCCGGTGAGTATCGCGATCGCTTCATGCTGCATTACAACATGCCTCCGTACGCGACCGGCGAATGCGGTCGCGTCGGGACGCCGAAGCGTCGTGAAGTCGGTCACGGCCGTCTGGCCAAGCGCGCACTGCTGGCCGTGCTGCCGAAGCCGGAAGACTTTTCCTACTCGATGCGCCTGGTGTCGGAAATTACCGAATCCAATGGTTCGTCGTCGATGGCTTCCGTTTGCGGCGGCTGTCTGGCGCTGCTCGACGCCGGCGTGCCGCTGAAGGCACACGTTGCCGGTATCGCCATGGGCCTGATCAAGGACGGCAACCGCTTTGCCGTGCTCACCGACATTCTCGGTGACGAAGATCACCTCGGCGACATGGACTTCAAGGTGGCTGGCACGACCGCTGGTATCACCGCGCTGCAGATGGACATCAAGATCCAGGGCATCACCAAGGAAATCATGCAGGTTGCCCTGGCACAAGCCCAGGAAGCCCGTCTGCACATCCTCGGCCTGATGCAGGAATCGGCTGCTGGCCCGCGCGAAGAAATGTCGGCCTACGCCCCGCGTCTGTACACCTTCAAGATCAATCCGGAAAAGATCCGTGACGTGATCGGCAAGGGCGGCGCGGTGATCCGCGCGCTGACCGAAGAGACCGGCACCACCATCGACATCCAGGATGACGGCACGATCACCATCGCCGCCACCAGTGGCGAAGCTGCCGCTGCCGCCCGTTCGCGCATCGACGCGATCACGGCGGAAGTCGAGATCGGCAAGATCTACGAAGGCACCGTGCTGAAGATTCTTGATTTCGGTGCGATCGTTTCCGTGCTGCCGGGCAAGGATGGTCTGCTGCACATCTCGCAGATCGCCCAGGAACGTGTCAACAAGGTCGAAGACTACGTCAAGGAAGGCCAGATCGTTCGCGTCAAGGTTCTCGAAACCGATGATCGCGGCCGCGTCAAGCTGTCGATGAAGGCCGCTGCCAGCGAAGAGGGCACGGTAATCGCCCCGGTGGTTCAGCAAGAGCAGCAACAGCAGTAATCAGCCGGCCACAGCCGGAATGCACAAAGGGCACCGCGAGGTGCCCTTTGTTTTTGGCCGTCCGGCAATCGGTGATTGCGTTGGCGGCAGTTGTATTGGCCCGCTACGCCAGCCTGTTGAAGCGAGGCCGCTAACGCGAGCTGGTGGCCGTTACTTGGCCATCTGTTTTTAGCTCCGACTAACGAAGGTAAGTCTGCGCTGAAAACAAATGGCGATTATTTCGCCATTTGTTTTTCTTTCATTTCGTCCAGCGTCTTGCAGTCGATGCACAGCGTCGCCGTCGGCCGGGCTTCCAGGCGCTTGATGCCGATTTCGACGCCACACTTGGAGCAGAAGCCGTAATCGCCGCTTTCGATGCTCGACAGCGTCTCGTCGATCTTCTTGATCAGTTTGCGTTCGCGGTCGCGGTTGCGCAGTTCGATGGCGATGTCGGTTTCCTGGCTGGCGCGGTCGTTGGGGTCGGCAAAGACGGTAGCCTCGTCCTGCATCGTATGCACGGTACGGTCGATATCTTCGCTCAACTCTTTCTTGACCGCTTCGAGAATCTTGCGGAAATGTGTGAGTTGCTTCGCACTCATGTAGTCCTCGCCCGGCTTGGGTTCGTACGGTGCGAAATGTTTGTGGAGCAATTCTTCAGCCATTTTTCTAGAGCGTCCTGGTGACGAAAAAGGCGATTAAATATCAGAAAGGCGCCGGGCAGGCAAGGAAAGTTTGTTTTGCCAACATAGGCTGTTGATCTGGTGCGGGTTTCCGCCCGGTGCTAGAATGCGTCTTCTCGTGTCGGGGCGTAGCGCAGTCTGGTAGCGCATCTGCTTTGGGAGCAGAGGGTCGTGAGTTCGAATCCCACCGCCCCGACCAATTCTTCCCTGTCTGTGCATCACCCTCAAGTGCCCGTAGCTCAACTGGATAGAGCAGCTGCCTTCTAAGCAGCAGGTCGGGGGTTCGAGTCCCTCCGGGCACGCCAGCCAATCGTCCTGCCCGATTTCAGGTATCTGCTGTGGCTGTTCAGTTCCGTTGGCGAATCGGGCAGAATGCGGCAATTGCGCTGTCCGGCGCGGAATGCCGGCATAAATCGAATAGCGGGGAACGAATGATTCTGGTCACCGGAGGGGCGGGCTACATTGGCTCGCATACCGTCGTCGAATTGCTGGCGGCGGGACACGAACTGCTGATTCTCGACAATTTTTCCAATAGTTCGGCCAAGGTGCTCGAGCGTATCGAGCGAATCGCAGGCCGGCGGCCACATCTCGTCGAAGGCGACATCCGCGACCGGCCATTGCTGGCCACTCTGTTCGCCAAACATCCGATAAAGGCGGTCATTCACTTTGCCGGATTGAAGGCGGTCGGCGAATCCGTCGAACAGCCGCTGCGCTATTACGACAACAATGTCGTCGGTTCGCTGCATCTATTCGAGGCCATGGCCGCGGCCGGGGTGTTCAATCTGGTGTTCAGCTCGTCGGCGACCGTCTACGGTGACCCGCACGCGGTGCCGATCGACGAGAGCTTTCCGTTGCAGGCGACCAATCCCTATGGGCGCAGCAAACTGATCATCGAAGACATGCTGCGCGACATTGGCCATGCCGACCCGCGCTGGCGGGTGGCCCTGCTGCGCTATTTCAATCCGGTCGGCGCGCACGCCAGTGGCCTGATCGGTGAGGATCCGCGCGGCATTCCCAACAATCTGATGCCCTACGTGGCGCAGGTGGCCGTTGGCCGGCGTGCCGAACTCAGCGTCTTCGGCGGCGACTATGCGACGGCGGACGGTACCGGGGTGCGCGATTACATTCATGTCGTCGATCTGGCGCGCGGCCATCTTGCCGCGCTCGCCAAGCTCGATACGCTGGCCGGCGTCGTGCCGGTCAACCTGGGAACCGGCCAAGGCTACAGCGTCCTCGACATCGTCGCGGCCTTCGAGCAGGCGAGTGGCCGGCCGGTGCCGTATCGCATCGTCGATCGGCGGCCGGGTGATGTTGCCGCCTGCTATGCCGATCCCCGGCGCGCCCGTGAACTGCTCGGCTGGCAGGCCGAGCACAACATCGCCGCGATGTGTGCCGATGCCTGGCGCTGGCAGTCCGCCAATCCGCTTGGTTTCGACAGCTGAACGACAGGTGATGCAGCCGGCACCCTCAGCGTCGCCTTCAGCGCGCGACAAGCTGCGCGAGGTGCTGCTGGGCAGCCGGACATTCGCGGCGCTGGGTGAGGGCATTGTCGATGATCTGGCAGCCGTCCTGGAGCTGGAGGAGGTCGCTGGCGGGCAGGCTGTCCTGTCCGAAGGCGAGGTGGCCGACAGCATGCTGGTCGTGGTCAGTGGCCGCTTGCGGGTTTCGCGGCGCAATGCGGACGGAACGCTGAACCTTTATAACGAGATATGTCCCGGCGAGACCGTCGGCGAAACCGGGATGATCCTTGGCGAAGTGCGCTTTGCCGATGTGACGGCAGTGCGCGATACGCTGGTCGCCCGTTTGCGTCGGGATCCCTTCGAGGTACTGTTGCGCCGGCATCCGGTGGAGTTGAACCGTTTCTTCGCCCAGGCGGTGTATCAGAAGTTGCGCCATGTGCCGCAGGTGGCGGAGCAGGCGAGGGCGCACACGATTGCCGTCATCGCCCTGCGCGATGTTCTCCTCGGGCGCCAAGTGGCTGACGAACTGGCTGCTGCCCTCGGGGCTTTCGGCCGAGCCGCCGAGTTCGCCGGGGCCGAGGTTGACGGCCGGCAACTCGACCAGCTGGAACAGCAATTCGAATTTCTCGTCCTGACGGCCGATACGGACAATCACCCGCGTACCCGACGGTTGCTCCGCCAGGCCGATCAGGTCGTCTTCGTCGCGGCCAGCGCCGAGTCACCGGAGCTTTCGGCAGTCGAGGCGGAACTGGCACAGGAGCAGGGCTTCGTCATGAAGCGCAAGCATCTTGCCCTGATTCACCCAGCCGGCGCCGAACTGCCGGGCGACTTGCAGGCCTGGCTTGCGGTCCGCGACGTCGAGCGTATCTACCCGTTGCGCGGCGGGCATGCCGCCGACACGGCGCGACTGGCCCGCTTCCTTGGCAGCCGCGCGGTCGGCGTCGTCCTCGGTGGCGGCGGCGCCCGTGGCTTCTCCCATGTGGGGGTGCTGCGCGCCCTGGAGGAATGCGGCATTCCGGTCGATCTGATCGGGGGCAACAGCATGGGCGCGCTGATCGGGGCGCAGTACGCCAGTGGCATGGCGCTCGACGAGATTCTCGACAACACCCGGCGTTTCGCCCTTGGCGGCGAACGGCCGACCCTGCCGCTGATCTCGCTGCTCTCTGGCAAGCGCCTGGAACGCGACCTGCACCGCATGTTCGGCGATACGCGCATCGAACAATTGTGGCGGCCGTTTTTCGCCTCGGCCTGCAATTTGAGCCAGGCGTGCACCACGGTGCAGGACAGCGGCCCGCTGTGGCGGGCAGTGCTGGCCAGCAATTCGCCAGCCGGCCTGCTGCCGCCGGTGCTCTGGAACGGTGACCTGTTGGTCGACGGGGCGATCCTCGACAACGTGCCCGTCGCCGCCATGCGCGGCCGGCTTGGCACGCCGCTCGAACGGCGGCGCGGCAACGGCACGATCATCGCCGTCGATGTCGATTTGCGCGAGCAACTGTGCGTCGATCCGGAAATGGCCCGGCTCTCCGTCTGGCGCAACCTGCGTGGTTTTCTGGGCGGGCAGGGCGGCCAGTCGCCCTCGATCGCCGCCATCCTCTATCGTGCCGGCCACGTCGGCGGCATGCACGAGCGCAGCCGGACCATGGCCATGGCCGACTACTGTCTCGAACCGCCGGTTGGCGCCTTTCCCCTGATGGCTTATCGGCGGGCTGCCGAAATCGCCGAAGTCGGTTATCGCCACGCCATGGAGCAGATCGCCCACTGGCCGGCGCCACCCGGTCAGTCATGAACGGCGCGCGACTGCCCCTCTCCCTCAGTCAGCAGGAAGTCTGGCTGGACCAGCGTGCCTGGCCCGACAGCACGCACCTCAATATTGGCGGAGCCGGTTTCATCGACGGACCTTTCGATCTCGCCCTGTTTCGTCGGGCCCTGCAGCAACTGGTTGCCGAAAATGAAGCGCTGCGCCTGGTGCCGCTGGTGGAAGGCGGCCAGCTCTTGCTGCCGGAATGGCCGGCGGAGCTGGACATGGTCGACGTCTCGGCGGCCGGCGAGCCGCTGCTGGCCATGCGCAACTGGTGGGGCCGGCGCATCGCCGAGCCCTTCGCCTTCGACGGCCGGCCGCCCTGGCGCTTCGCGCTGCTCCGGCACAGCGAGCAGTTGCATGGTCTGAGCATCCAGTTCCACCATCTGATCATGGACGGCTGGGGCACCTCGCGCATCATGCAGCGCTGGGCGGAACTCTACAATGCGCTGGCCGCGGGGCTGCCGGCACCAGCGACGAACGACCCCGGCTATCGCCGCTTCATTGCCGAATCGATCGACTATCGTTCGTCACCGGCTTTCATCAAGGATGGCGAATTCTGGGCCGAACAATTGCCCCGGTTGCCACCGCCGCTGTTCATTCGGCGCTTTCCGGCGGCCACGGGGGGCCAACTGCCATCCGCTCACCTGCATTGTCAGGCATTGCCGCGCAGTGTCTTCGCCGGCCTTGCCACCTTTGCCGCGGAGCAGGGAACGACGGCCTTCGCCTTGCTGATTGCGGTCTTTGCCGCTTACCTGGGGCGTGCCGGCGAGGCCCGCGAAGAGGTGATCATCGGCTTGCCCAGCCTCAATCGTGGTGGCAAACGCTATCGCGATACGCCGGGCATGTTCGTCGGCGTTTTTCCGCTGGTCGTCAGATTGGCGCCGCGGATGAACTTCGGGCAGCTGCTGCAGGCCGTCAGCCTGGCCCTGAAAGCCGCGGTGCGGCACCAGCGCTATCCGCTCAGCGAACTGGCGCGCCGGCTGGAGTTGATCCGCCATCGACGCGACAGCCTCTTCGATGTCCTGTTCTCCTTCGAGCGTCAGGACTACGACCTGCATTTCGGCGCCGGCAAAAGTTTCGGTGCCTGCCAGACCTTTTCCGGGCTGGCCCGCTATCCGTTGGGCATCACGCTGTGCGAATTCCAGGCCGGACAGGACGTGGAGCTGCATCTCGAGGCGTCTCCCGAGTTCTTTTCCGCCGCGGAGCTGGGCTGGCTCGGTCAGCGTCTCGCCCATCTCGCCGATTCCCTGGTGAGCGATACGGAACGTCCGCTCGATGAGTTTCCGTTGATCGCTCCGGAAGAACTGGCGGCGCTGCAGGGTCTGGCTGGATCGCCGCTGTCGTCCGGGCTGGGGGAGGCGAGCTATGTCGAGCAATTCCGTCGCCAGGCGGTGCTTAATCCGCAAGCATGTGCGCTGCTTCGGGCTGGCTGCCGTCTCGATTACGCCGTGCTGGATGGCTGGTCCGACGCTCTTGCTGGCCGCTTGCACGACCTCGGCGCCGGACCGAACAAAATTGTCGCCCTGGCCATCGAGCGTTCGCCGGCCATGGTCGCCGCCCTGTTGGCCATCGGCAAGGCCGGTGCGGCCTTCCTGCCGCTCGATCCGGATGCGCCGCTGGCTCGCCTGGCGGGCATTCTCGCCGATGCCGGAGCCATTGCCTTGCTCGTTCAGCCGGAACTGGCCGGGCGCTTCGCCACGCTATCGGTCCGGCAGATGCTCGTTGGCGAACCGGAAGTTGCGGACAGTCCGCTCGCCCTGCCGCCGCCAGCCGCCGCCAGCCTCGCCTATGTGCTGTACACCTCAGGCTCGACCGGCCGGCCGAAAGGGGTGATGGTCAGCCATCGTGCCCTGGCCGTGCGCCTGGCCGGAATATCCCGACTCTTTGCAGTTACGCCTGCCGATTGTAGCGGGCAGGTGACGCAATTGCCGTTTGATCCGTCGCTGATCGAATTGCTGGTGCCGCTGATCAACGGCGCCCGCATCGCGCTGCCATCGCCCGGTCGGCTGGCGCCGCTGGCTATCGGTCCATTTGTCGCTGAGCATGGCGTGACGATGATGGCCCTGGTGCCATCCACCCTGCGCGGACTGCTCGACTCACTGCCAGACGGGCAGCCGTGCACGTTGCGGGTCGCCTGCTGTGGCGGCGAAACCCTTTCGCCCGAACTGGCCGGCCGCTTGCAACAGCAAACGAGCGCGCAACTGTTCAATGTCTACGGGCCGACCGAGGCCCTGATCTTCGCCACTGCCTGGGACTGCAGCCAGCCATTACCGGCTGATTCTCTACCGATCGGCAGAGCCATCGATGGTGCGCGCATCCTGCTCCTCGATGAAAAAGGCAATCCCCGGCCGTTCGGTGTGATTGGCGAAATCTGCATCGGCGGGGCTGGGCTGGCCGACGCCTACCTGAACCAGCCGGCGGCTACCCGTACTGCCTTTATCGCAGACCCGTTCGTTCCCGGCGCTCGCCTGTACCGTAGTGGCGACCTCGGCTGGCTGGCTGATGACGGCCTGCTCCACTTTGTCGGGCGACGCGACCGGCAGGTCAAGCTGCGCGGTTATCGCGTCGAACTGGGCGAGATCGAGAGTACGTTGCTGGCGATCGACGGCGTTTGGCAAGCGGCCGTCAAACTGGTCGATGCTCGTGGGGGCGCTCGCCTGCAGGCCTGGGTTGCCAGTTCCTTGTCGGCCGACCGCCTGCGTAGCCAACTGGCCAGCCGCCTGCCCGATTACATGCTGCCCGGCGCTATCGCTTGTCTGCTGGAATTGCCGCTCGGGGCGACCGGCAAGATCGCCTACGATCTGTTACCCGCAATGGCTGACGAGGCAGTCGAAAGAGTTAGTCGGCCACCATCCGGCGATCGCGAAAGAAGCCTGCTCGCCATTTGGCGCGTGGCACTCAAAAACGACAGGCTGGGGGTGAACGACAACTTCTTTGCCGCCGGAGGGGACTCGCTGGCTGCCATCGACATCCTGACCGGCATGGAAACCCTGCTCGAACGGCCGGTTCCGCTGTTCATGCTGACCGAGCATCCGAGCGTCGAACTGCTTGCCGCGGCGCTGGCGCCAGAGCGTTGCGATGCGAGTCAGGATATTTTGTTGCCGCTGATTCATCCTTCCGGGCGTCCGGCCATCTTTCTGGCCGCCTCAGGACATGGTGATCTGATGCGTTTTCGTCGCCTGGCCGGTTTGCTTGGCGAGGCGGCTGATGTGTTCATGTTGCAGCCGCCCGCTGGCCGCTCGATCGGCAGCATTGGCGAACTGGCCGAAGCCTACGCCGGGTGTATCGCCGAGATGGGGCGGCCGGCGCTGTTGGCCGGTTTTTCGGTCGGCGGCATCGCCGCCCTGGAAACAGCGCGTCAATTGCAGGCCGGAGGATTTCCGGTCAGCCACCTGTGCCTGATCGATACCGTGTTCCCCGGCGCCATCCTGCGCAGTGCCGTGTTCTGGCGCTTTCTTGGCTGGTCCGCCCGCCATCTGAATGTCCAGCAGCTCAGCCTCAATGGCCGTCATCTCGGGGCATTGCTCAGCGATCGCGGTCTGCTGGCGCAAATCGATGCCATCGCTACCTATCGGCCAGCACCCTGCACGGTGTCGACCAGCCTGATCAAGTCGACCGGCATGTTGCGCTGGGAACGCTGGGTCTTCCGGCCCTGGCGCAAGTTGTTCAGCGCTGGGCTGAAGGAAAGGGAAGTGCCAGGGCTGCACGGATCGCTGTTCGAAGCGGGCAATATCGGCGAATTGGCCCGGATTCTTGAGCTGGTCATTAATGACAATAGCACCGGGAATCCTTTCTGATGACGCCGTCGCCGCGCTTCGCCCGACTGCGGGTGCTGACCCTCATCGGCCTGCTGCTGGCCCTGATCGCCCTCGCTGTCGTCTGGAATATCTACGCCCCCGACGATAACCAGGGGATGGCCGAACTGGTTGCCGCGCTGCGTCTGAGTGCCGGTAGTTGGCCAGTCTGGTTGGTACTGGCTGGTGTGCTTCTCGCCAGCATCGTCGCCGTGCCCCTAGGCATTATCATCGTCGCCAGTGCGCTACTGTTTGGCCCCTTGCCCGCTACCGCCTACGTGCTGACCGGGGCGACCTTGGGTGGGGTGGTCAGCTACGCTATCGGCAATTACCTGGGGCACGACGGTCTGCAGCGCTTCGCCGGCGAACGCATCAACCGGATCAGCCGCCGTCTGGCCGAGCGCGGTTTGCTCTCGGTCATCATCATCCGGCTGCTGCCCATCGCGCCCTTCGCCATCGTTAACATGATCGCCGGTGCCTCGCACCTGCGGTTGAGGGACTTTATTCCGGGAACGCTGGTGGGCATGCTGCCCGGCACACTGATCATCGCCTTCTCAGTCGGCCAATTGCAGCAGTGGCTGGTCGCTTAGCCGGACTTTTTCGCCATGCACCAATTAAACGTATGACGGCTGGCGTGAATTACTTCCTGGAAGTGATCCACCGACGATCTACAATGCAATTGACGCGTCCAAAGCGATGTCGGGAAACTTTACACTTAGCTATCCGGGCGCTGCTTTCAGGTCGTTTGTTATTTTTATGTTTATGATTAATTGGTTTTTTCTGATTGTGGTTTGAAATTTGCTTTGAACTGCGTGAAATAACCTATCGATACTCCGAAGAGAACACTATGAGCGATTCCCAACATCACGAAGATTCCCAGCAGGTGGTAACCCCAACCGGCTCAGAATCCCGTCGCCGCTTTGTGCGTGGGGTTGGCTTGGCAACGCCTGTGATGCTCGCCTTGTCTTCCCGTTCTGCCTTGGCTAACGGAGGTTTGTGTCTCTCACCATCGGCCTCTGCCTCCATCGCGCTGCTCAACAGCCGCCCCGATCGTGAGCTCGTCTCATGTGCTGGCCGTTCTCCTGGCTTTTGGAGCGAGGCGGCCAACTCAACGCACCCAAATCATAGTTTTTGGGTACAAAGCAGTGCAGAAGGGAAACTTTTCTCAACTGTTTTCGGTGACTCCAGTGCTTTTCCCGGAAAGACCCTGAAACAGGTGTTACGCAATGGTATGCGCAACGAACCGAAGTTTGCGGATCAGTACAAGCTGGGCTTCCATCTGGCTGCAGCCTGGTGCAATCTGCAGGTTAATTTTGTTCCGCCCACGGTGATCTCGCTGGAACAGCTGCAGGATATGTGGCGTTATCGCAATACGGGTTATCAGCCAGTACCGGGCATGGAAAACCCTTGGTCATCTGAGACAATCGTTAAATATCTGTCGAGCACCTTCACCGGCACTTGATGGACCCTGACGAGCGGCAGTCAAACTTGACTGGACTTTCTGGAACCGACCGCGAGATTACCTCGCGGTTTTTGTTTCGCCGTCTGGAGGATGGCCTGTTCCTATTCGACAGGATGTCGGGCGAAACAGTATTGTTGCCGCCTGATATGCAATCATGCAGCCATTTCCTTGAAACACGCTTGGGTAGCGACATGATGGCTGTGGCACACTGGCAGTCCATATTTCTCAATTCGGGATTGGTTGAAGATTGATCGTTCGGGAACTGTCGCCAGAAGATATTCGGGAAAGTCTGACCAGTGGTCGTTTTCGGCTTGATGCGGGGAGTTTCCGGGTCAAGGTGACAAGTGATATTTGGGGATTTGCTTCAGCGCTCCAGGTTCTCTATGCGGACCACCCCTGCAATCTTGACGGTGGCGAGTTTGATTACGACATCGGGGTCATTCATCCCAATCTGCTCCGACGTTACATCCGGCACAACGTGGTTTTCGAATTGTCCGGCGAGCGCCCATTCCTGCCTGTGGCAACAGATCATGCACACGCTTTGTTCGAATGGGGCTTCAACTGGAGTATTGGCGCCCACGCGCACCAGTTCCTGATCCTTCACTCAGCAGTTCTTGAAACGGGCGGAAAGGGTGTTCTCCTTTCCGCGACCTCGGGCAGTGGCAAGAGCACACTAGCCGCAGAAATGGCGCTCTCCGGGTGGCGTCTGCTATCGGATGAACTGGCGCTGATCGATACCGAGGGGAGACTACAACCTTGTCCAAGGCCGGTCAGTCTGAAAAATGACTCGATTGAAGTCATTCGTACGCGTCATCCTGAAGTGGTCCTTGGCCCGTTGGCTCGCGATACTCACAAGGGAACGATTGGCCATGTTCCAGCGCCCGCCTCGGCAGTGGCGCGAGCTTCCGAACTGGCCATTCCTCGCTTGATCGTATTCCCGAAATGGCAGGCCGGCGCTTCCTTGAGCATCGAACCTGTTGCTCAGGGACGGGCGGCAATGCGGCTGATAGATCAGTCTTTCAACTATTCGAATCTTGGTCCTGCCGGCTTTGTCCGCTTGGCGGATCTGGTTGGCACTGCAGAGGCCTGGGATCTCGAGTACTCATCTCTGGATGAAGCACGTGACGCTTTACGTGATCTGGCGGCGCAGTATGGCTGATCATTCGCCGTTGCTTCATTTTCTCCTCGATCCGATTGTCGTAAGGACATTCGATCCGGAAACATGCAGCCTGCTGCTGGCAGAGGCCCGGCGTGCCGGCCTGCTGGTTCGTCTGGCCTGCCGCTGCAAGGCGCTTGGCCTGATCGCGGATCTGCCGGCTCGAACGAGCCGGCAACTGGAGGCGGCGCTAATCCAGGGCGAGGCATTCCGCAGCGATGTCCAGCGGGAACTCTCACACATCGCCACCGCCTTGGCGCGTGTCGAAACGCCCGTCTTGCTGCTCAAGGGGGCATCCTACGTGGCCCTTGGCCTGCCAGCTGCCGAAGGTCGCATCTTCAGCGACATCGATTTGTTGGTGGCGCACCAACAAATTGCGAACGTTGAAGCTGAACTCATGCTCGGTGGCTGGGTTGCCGGACAGATTGAGGCTTACGACGAACGCTACTATCGCGAGTGGTCTCATGAAATCCCGCCGTTGACCCATCTAAAGCGTGGAACGACGATTGATCTTCACCATTCGCTAGTCATGCCGACCTGCCGGATTGCCATCGATTCGGCAGCGATGTTGGCCAGCGCAAAGCCCGTTGGCGATGGCAGCCGTTGGTGGCGACTGCAGGATGAAGATATGCTTCTCCATTCGATAGCGCATCTCCTGCTTAACGGGGAATTCGACCATGGCTTGCGCGACTTGTGGGATCTCGATGTCCTGCTTCGTCACTTTTCTGGTTCTGATGAGGGCTTTTGGGGGCGTCTTGGCCAGCGTGCGCAGGAAGTCGGTCTGAGTACGATGCTTGGCCAGGCATTGTGGCTGGTACATCGTTTCTTTGCGACGCCGATCCCCGAGAACAAACTACCCCTACAGCGGGGTTCGCTGCTCGCTCTGCTGGAACTGGCAGTGAAGCCACGCCATCCGGAAACCCGCCCGGCATTCCAGGCGGTCGCCGATCTTATCTTGTTAATCCGCGAAGTTTCCTTGCGCCTGCCGGGACGCTTGCTACTGGTGCACCTCGCCCACAAGTTGCGGGTCGGCATGCTGTCCGTGCCGACAGCCGACGTTCAGCGTCCCTGATCGACCAGGCTTTTAAGGTAATTGGCCGGGATTGCATAGCTGATTCCCGAAGGGTGGCTGAGGGCCGACTCCTTGCTGCCCTTGATGAAAACCATGTTGATGACGCCGATCACCTCGCCGGTCTCCGGATCGAAGACGGGGCTGCCGCTGTTGCCCGGATAGGCCGTTGCATCAAGTTGAAAGATGTTGAAGCTGCCGCGCTTGATCTGGCGAATTGCTTTTTCGTTCAGTTGGCGTGCCGTACCGCCGGGTAGCACGATGGGTGTGATCGAGGCGATCATGCCGCGATGCGTGACCGGCGAAAAACCCAGTGCGCCGCCAATTGGGAAACCGGTGAAGCCGATCATCTGGCCTTCGCGAACGGAATCTGAGTCGCGCAGGAGCAAGGCAGGCAGGGGCAAGCCATCGACACGCAGTACTGCCAGATCGCGTTCGACATCACGGCTGATCAGGCGGGCGCCGCGCAGTTGGGACGAAGCCTCGCCGGTGCGCACATGAATGACCAGGGCCGGGTCGTCCGGGCCGCTTTCCTGGGGCACGACATGGGCATTGGTAGCGACCAGGTTACCGTTGCCGATGACGAAACCCGTGCCGCGCATGTTGAATTGCGGGCTGGCGGTTTTCTGATAAGTGCCGACGACGACAATCGACGGCTTGACGCGGGCGATGGTGTCCACCAAATCGGCGGCTATTGCCGACAGGGCCAGACAGGTGCTGAGCACGAGGGCAGTGGTGCGTCTGAGCACCCTCACATCAACCTGCGCTTGTTGATCTTCGGCAAGTTGGGTGAGGGCTCGGTAATGGCCGGGTCGAAGGGATGATCCTCGCGCTTGAAAATCTCTCGGATACGCCGCACGTAACCCTGGGTTTCCGGATAGGGAGGAATACCCGCGTAGCGATTCACCGCGCCTTCACCAGCGTTGTAGGCAGCGGCGACGAGTTCGACATCGCCCTTGAAGTAGGCGAGCAGCCAGCGCAGATAGGAGAGACCGCCACGAATGTTCTGTTCCGGATCGAAGGGCTTGCGGACATTGAAGCGTTCAGCCGTTTCTGGAATCAATTGCATCAGGCCCTGGGCATTCTTTGGTGAGACGGCGGCCGGGTTGAAATTGGATTCGGCGCGGATGATGGCCATGGCCAGGCGCGGATAGACGCCGTATTCGGGTGCCAGCTTGCGCACCAGATCCATGACCTTGCGGTGCTCGGGAATCGCCCGGGCGACGATGTCGTGACCGTCAGTATCGAACAGGCAGGCTGGAGCCTGGGCCAACGGATCACCGACCTGGCGCAGCATGCGTTCGGCCAGCGGATCGCCCTGTTTGGCCGCCATCGAGAAAAACCAGGCGGCCGTAGCGTCATCACGGGCTATGCCGCGGCCGTTGGCGTACATCCAGCCGAGGTTGTACTGGGCGACAACATCGCCGAGCCGCGAGGCTTCGCAATACAGTTGAACCGCCTTCTCGGGATCACGGTCCACACCGTCACCATGCTCGTACTGGGCGGCTTCGACACGCAGGGCGCTGGCCTTGGCCGGATCAGCCAGCGCCGGCCGGGTATAGACGCCCGTTGCCAGCAGGGTGAGCAACACCCAGGGCAGGGGGCGAAATGCCGGACGGCGAGGCTTCATCGGAACTCCTTACAATCGCCAGAGATCAACACCGGCTTCGGCGAAGGCGGCCGGGTCGAGCATGCTTTTGACATCGGTGATGACACCATGTTCCTTCAGTTTAGACAGGAAATCGGCGGTTGTCCGGTTCTTGAATTCGCGGTGATTGACCGCCACGACGATGGCTGCCGAGCGCGGGATGTCTTCCCAGGCGACCAGGTCAACGCCGTATTCGTGATGCGCCTCGGCGGCATCGGCCACCGGGTCATGGACGACGACCTTGGCACCGTAGGATTCCAGTTCGCGGATGACGTCAATGACTCGCGAGTTGCGCAGGTCCGGGCAGTCTTCCTTGAAGGTCAGGCCGAGGACGACGATCGGCTGATCCTTGACCGGGTGGCCATTACGAACCATCTGCTTGATAGTTTTCTCGGCCACGAATTTGCCCATGCCGTCGTTGATGCGCCGGCCGGCGAGGATCACCTCGGGGTGATAGCCGAGCTTCTGTGCCTTGTGGGTGAGGTAGTAGGGGTCAACACCTATACAGTGACCGCCGACGAGACCCGGACGGAAAGGCAGGAAGTTCCACTTGGTGCCAGCTGCCTGCAGCACTTCCAGCGTATCGATACCGATTTTGTCGAAAATGATCGCCAGTTCATTCATCAAGGCAATATTGAGGTCGCGCTGGGTGTTCTCGATGACCTTGGCCGCCTCGGCCACCTTGATGTTGGAAGCGGGATAGACGCCGGCAGTGATGATGCTGCCGTAGATCTCGGCGACGGTGGCGAGGGTTTCCGGCGTATCACCGGAGACGACCTTGACGATCTTGGTGACCGTCCGCTCCTTGTCACCCGGATTGATGCGCTCCGGCGAGTAGCCGACAAAGAAGTCCTTCTTCCAAGTCTTGCCCGATTCGCGTTCGATGATCGGGATGCAGACTTCCTCGGTGGCGCCGGGATAAACGGTGGATTCGAAGACGACGATGGCGCCTTGCTTGAGGTTGCGACCGACCGACTTGGATGAGCCAACCAGCGGGCTGAAGTCGGGTTGATGGGCATCATCCACCGGCGTTGGCACGGCGACGATGACAAAATCGGCTTCCTTCAGGGCGGCCGGATCGGTGCCCATTTCGAGCCGGGTAGCGGCCTTCAGGTCGGCCGTGCTGACTTCGCCGGTGGGGTCGACGAATTGCTTGTAGGAGGCGATTTTCTCTACCGACAGATCGAAACCGATGGTGCGGAATTTCTTGCCGAATTCGACGGCCAGGGGTAGGCCGACATAACCGAGACCGACGACTGCAATGGTTGTCATGTTTTTCCTTGAAGAGTAAGCGTTATGGTTTTGTATATTGGATAGGGCGGTGCGGCCGAGTCAGAGTTCCTTTTGCAGACGCGCGACTTCCGAATGGCCGGTGAACTTGTCGCCCAGCTTGGCCAATTCGTCCAGTTCCTTGCGCGCCGCATCCTTTTGACCGCTGCCGATTAGTACCTTGGCAAGGTTCAACTGGACCAGTGCGGCTTGCGGAGCAATCTGCATCGCCTTGCGCAGCAGTTCGATTGCCTGCGCAGAATCACCCTTTTCGGCCAGCAGCATAGCTAGGGTATCCATGACAGCGGGCTGATTGGGAGCGATGCGATTGGCCTTTTCCGCGTATTCAATCGCCTTTGGCGACTTAAGCTGGCCCGAGACCCAGGCCAGGTTGTTGAGAATCAGGGGATTCTCTGGCTGAATTTCAAGAGCAGCGCGATAAATCTGGGCTGCACTCTCGTAATCCTTGCGCGCGAGAGCAATATCTCCCTGATGCATGCGCAGGGCGATATCCTTCGGATACTCCTTCATCCACGTTGCCGCCCAGCGCTCGGCTTCGGCAGTGTTGCCCGAGGCTTTCAGCGCGCTGAAAAGCTTGATTGCCAGATCCGGGGAAGGCTCAAGCTTGAGGCCGGCACGATATGCCTTGATGGCTTCTGGCCAGGAGCTGGCGGTGGCATGAGCATCACCTTCGAGAATGTGGCCGATGGCTTCCTTGGGTCGTTGTTGCTGTATCTGACGGGTAACGGCCAAGGCTTCAGCCATTTTCTTGTCCTCAACGAAGAACAGAATCAGGCCGCGCTGGGCGTCAAGCAAATCCGGCCGGATCTCCAGAGCCTTCCGCAGGTTCTTGACTGCTTCGTCGCGGTTTTTCTCGGCCAGATGGATTTCCGCCAGACGCATGTGGGCCAAAGGTGAGGTCGGCTGCAGGGTGGCCAGTTTGCCGTAAGTGTTCAGTGCCTGGCTGGTATCCCCGGATATTTGCTGGGTTCGGCCGAGTGCATCAAGGATTTCGGGCCGATCGGGTATGGCGGCCGTTGCATCATTGGCTGCGGTCATTGCCTTCTTGTTATCCTTGTTCTTCAGATGGTGCTGGATCAGCGCAAGGCGGGCCGTAATGTCCTGAGGATTGGCCAGAACAGCGTTACCGATCAGTTTTTCAACTTCTGCCGGTTTGCCGCCCGTGCTGGTTGCCAGTTCGGCGGTGGCGAGCAGGGCCTGGGCATGCTTGGGATCGACGGCGAGTATCGCCTCGAAGCGCTTGCGGGCCTCCTCGGGTTTTTTGTCGGCGACGTCAAGGGCAGCTAGGCTGGCGGCTGCAGGGAAGAAGGTGGGATTGAGTTGCAGGGCCTTCGCGAAGCTGACTCGGGCGCCGACGATGTCTTTCTTGCCGAGCAATGTACGTCCGCGCAGGTTGTGGGTTGCCGCGTTGTCAGGTTGCTTTTTCTCAAGTGCGTCGATGGCTTTCAGCGCTTTGTCTAGTTGCCTGGCTTTCAGATGGGTGGCAATCAGCGCCAGATCGGCGCTGGTCCCGCTGTCGGTACTGGCAATCTGTTCCAGCTCCGTCACAGCACCGCTCTTGCCTTGGGCGAGATGGGCAATGGCGACGGAAACCTGCTTGCCTTTGTTGTCCGGGTCAAGTTTCGCGGCCTTGGCGAAGTATTCCGCAGACTTGTCCGCATCGCCGTTCATTAGATAGGTTTCGCCCGCCAGGGCGAGCAGGGTGGGATCATTTTCGATTTGTTCAAGTGCTGGTTGCAGGGCGGCCATGGCCTTGGTTGCCTGACCGGAACGGAGGTAGGTGGCGACGAGCAGGCGGCGGCCCAGCGCCGAGTTGGGACTCTTCTGCAGCAGCTTGCTCAGATGCGCCTCCGCCTGCAAGTAAGAGCGCAGCTGGAACTCGCTGGCGCCAGCGAGCAGCAGGGCACTGACGTTGTCGGGGGTTACTTTCAGGAGTTCCTGGCTGATTTCGCGCGCCGCCTTGAAGTCCTTGCGCTGATAGGCCGATTGCCCGGAAAGGTAGAGTGTCTGCGGATGCTTGGGGGCGATCTTCTGCATCGCTTCGATCTGCACCGCTGCATCTTCTGGTTTACGCAACTGGAACAGTGTCGATATGACTGCCGAGTGAGCCATCAGGGAATCAGGTTTGACGGTGACCGCCTGGCGATAGCGCTCAAGCGCACCCTGGCTATCCGATGTTGCTGCCAGCAGCGAACCGGCCAGGAGCAGGGCATCATGATCCTTGGGATTGGCGACGAGCACGCCTTCAACAATTTTCAGGGCACCGGGCAGGTCGCTGCTGATTGCCTTCTGCCGTGACTGGGCGAGCAGGGCCGGGGCGTAGTCTGCCTGGGCGGCGAGGGCGCTGGTCAGTTCGTTGTTCGCCTGTTCGTTCTTGTCCTGGATGGCCCAGGCGGTGCTGAGGACGGTTTTCAAACTGGCCTTGGCCAGGTTGGTGCCCAGCTCGGTGGTCGCGAACTCATCGGTTACCTTCTTTGCCTGGCCGTTGGTCAGCATGGCCTGGGCGAGGAGGGGAACGACATCGTCGCTGGCGTACTTCAGGTTGTAGGCCTTGCGCAATTCGACTTCGGCGCCGGCGACATCGCCGCTGGCCAGCAGGGCCTTGCCGAGCAGGAAGCGCGCTTCGCCGAGATCAGGATCGGCCTGCAGGGCATTCTTCAGCTGAATGACTGCGGCCTTGTTGTCGTTTTTGGCCAGGAAATCCTTGCCAGAGGCGATCAGTTGGGCTGGATCGTCGCCGCCGCAGCCGCCGAGAAAGGCAGCCAGCAGGGCGGTTGAAATCGCGGTAGAAATGATGGAGGTAGGCTTTTTCATGTGACGTTCTTTCTCTTTTCGAGGTTACTTGAGGCCCAGGCGATGCATCAGGTCGTAGAGGGTTGGCCGGCTGATGCCGAGAATTTCCGCGGCGCGCACGACATTGCCGTTGGCGCGGCCAAGGGCGGTGACTACGGCATTGCGCTCGGCGTCGTCGCGAATCTTGCGCAGGTCGATGAATTCAGATTGCTCGGCATCGTTTTCCAGACCAATGTCGTCGCGGTTGATCTGGGCGCCGTCGGCCATGATGACCGCACGCTTGATGCAGTTTTCCAGCTCGCGGACGTTGCCCGGCCACGGATGCGCCTCGATGGTGCGCACGGCATCCTCGGTTAGGGTCATGCTGCCGCAATTGTGTTCGTTGGCAAAGCGGCGGACAAAGGCGTGGGCGAGCAGCGCGGCATCGCCCTGACGCTGGCGCAGCGGCGGGATGTTGATGATGATCTCGGCCAGACGGTAGAACAGGTCCTCGCGGAAACGCCCTTCCTTGATCAGCGTCTTCAGATCCTGATGGGTGGCACAGACGATGCGCACATCGACCGGGATTTCCTGGCGCCCGCCCAGGCGTTCGACGACGCGCTCTTGCAGGAAGCGCAACAACTTGGCCTGTAGCGGATGGGGCAGATCGCCGATTTCGTCGAGCATCAGGGTGCCGCCGTCGGCACTCTCGATCTTGCCCGGCGTCGTCTTGGCGGCGCCGGTGAAGGCCCCCTTTTCATAGCCGAACAGCTCGCTTTCCAGCAGATTGTCGGGAATGGCCGCGCAGTTGATGGCGACAAACCGTTCGTTCTTGCGCGGCGAGGCCTCGTGCAGGCCACGCGCCAAAACTTCCTTGCCGGTGCCGCTTTCGCCGAGCAGGAGCACGGTGGCATTGCTGCCGGCGACTTTTTCGATGGTACGGCAGACGCGCAGCATCTCCGGGCTGCGGGTGATCAGTCCGGCCAGAGCGTCGGGGTGTTGGGCGGACTGCAGGCGCCGGTTTTCCTGTTGCAGGTCGTACAGCCGGAAGGCGCGGTCGATGGTTAGGAGCAGCAGTTCCGGCTCGAATGGCTTGGCAAAAAAATCGTAGGCGCCGAGGCCGATGGCGCGTAAGGCATTGGTCCGGTCGTTCTGGCCGGTAAGGACTATGACCTTGGTGTCGGGCGCTGCCGCGAGGATCTGTTCAAGCAGGCGGAAGCCCTCGGAGACGGAGTCGGCATCCGGCGGTAGGCCGAGGTCCATGGTGACGACCGCCGGATTATGGCGGTGAATCTGGCTCAGCGCGCTTTCCCGATCGCCGGCAGTGAGCGTCTCGTACTGGTCGAAGGACCAGCGCAACTGCTTCTGCAATGCCGGATCGTCCTCGACAATCAGCAGGGGGCGTAGCTTTTCGTTGCTCAAACGATTTCCTTTTCGCGCAAATCGGATTCGGTGCGGACCTCGAACAAGGGCAGGATGACGGTGATCCGCGTGCCCTTGTCGGGCTCGCTCTCCACCTGCATTTCGCCGCCGAGTTCGCGGATGTACTGGGCGCTTTCGAAGGCACCAATGCCCATGCCTGCCTGCTTGGTGCTCTGGAAGGGCTTGAACAGGCGTTCGCGGATGAATTCCGGGGTCATGCCGTGGCCGGTGTCGGCAACTTCCAGTGCCGCCCGGTCACCACGGCGCTCCAGGGTGACGGCGACACGGCCAGCCGGATCGGTGGCGTCGAGCGCGTTCTGCACCAGATGGCCGATAACCCGTTCGAGGCGATCCTCATGGCCACGGGTAGCCAGGTTTTCGTGCAATTGCAATTCGACCTCCCTCCCTTGGTCCGCCTTTTCCTTGCGGATACGTTCGATGACGTCTGGAAGATTAACACCGCAGGCCGTTCCCGGGGGGGTGGCCCCTTCGCGCAATTGCATCATCAATTGACGCATGCGTTCCACCGAATGTTCGACGGTCATCAGCATGTCCTGCTGGAACTCCGGGTTGTCGCGATGCCGCTCGGCATTCTTCAACATCAGGGCGAGCTGGGTGACGATGTTCTTCAGGTCATGGACAACGAAGGCCGACATGCGGTTGAAGGCGTCGAACTTGCGGGCTTCGAGCAGCGCCTCGGTTGCCTGCATGTTGGCCAGGAAACCGGCCGCCTGGCAACCGGCGGTGCGCAGCAGGTCGTTAACCTCCCAATTGACATCAATCGGTGTCCGGGCACTGGCCAGGACAACGAAACCGGTCATCTGGCTGCCCACCATCAGCGGCACGATCAGCCAGGCATTCGGCAGTTCGGAGAGCCAGGGCGGAATGTCGAGTTCGCCATAGCGGCCGGGGAAGCAGCGGTATTCCTCGAGATTGACCACCCAGCCGCTGGAAATCAGGAACTCGACGAGCGGCGAATCGATTTTTTCTTCTGCCTCGCTGGCCGGGATGTTCCAGCGCGCCGTCTGACGATAGCTGTCCTGGCCCCCTTCGCGCAGCCAGAGCCCGCCGGCCGGGCTCTCGACCATCGTCGCCAGACCGCGGATCACCTGCTGGCCCATGGCCTGGGGGGAATCCTGAGTCGCCAGAGTACGCGTGAAGCGTAGCCACTCCTCGCGGTAATCGTAGCGATAACGATAGAAATGCTTGCCGACCAGCACGCGCATCCTGGCCCGTATGGCGCCGGACAGGAAAAGTACGCCGAGACCGAGCACGGCAGCGAAAACCAGGGCCAGCTGCAGGGCCCGTCCCCACTCGCCGCCGAAGTAGCGGACGTAGTAACCAACGCTAGCCATGAACAGCAGATACAGGCCGGCCATCAGGAGTGTCGCCGAGTGGAAGGCAGCACGCTGTGACAGCCGGATCTTGGTGGTCCAGTCGCGACTGCGCAAGGTGGCCAGTAGCAGCAGCGGAACCGTGATCGCATGGATGAAGCCGCGGGCAGCGTAGGCATCCGGATCGAGGCGGTTGAACATCAGAGCTTCGGAGAAGAGATAGACGTCAAAAACCAGTTGGCCGCCCAGGCCGAGGCAGAGCGGCTTGATGTTCCAGACCGAGTCATCGGCGACGCTGCGAAACAGTTGCTCGACCAGGATCAGGCCGAGGACCGGCAGGGCGAGGCCGAGAAACAGCGCTATGCGCAGCCATTGCTCGCCGGCCAGCAGGCCAAAGGTCAGCGAAATCTGCCAGACGATGCTGCTGGCCACGCTCAGCCAGCAGGCAGGTACCAGCCAGCTGGGGAGCAGGTCTTGGCCTTCGCCGCTGGCGGCTGGGCGCAGCAGCAGGATCAGGAAGGCGAACCAGGCACCATGGCGCAGCACATCGGCGATCGACGATAGGAAGAGCAGGAAGGGATGGCCGGTGTCGAACGATGCCCAGGAAATCGTTGCCCAGATCAGGGCTGTCGCAACGGCCAGCAGCATCCTGCGGGTGCGCGGGCCGGATTGCAGGGGGGGGCCGAGGACGAGCAGATAAGCAGCGAAAAGCCCGTAGGCCGCCGCGGCAATTCCGAAGCTCCAAGCGATCAACGGGGCCGAGGCAGTTTCCATGCGCAGTCAGGAAGGACGCCGCGAATGCGGTGTCGAAGAATTATTGGGCACCCTTGCCGGTGAGCACGACACCGATGGTGTCGAAAAGCACCAGGATGTCCAGGAACAAAGAGTGATTCTTGACGTAATACAAGTCGTACTGCAGCTTCTCGGCTGAATCTTCGACCGTCGCCCCGTAGTGATAGCGAACCTGGGCCCAGCCGGTAACGCCCGGCTTGACGCTGTGGCGTACGGCGTAGAAGGGGATTTCCTTAGTCAGTTGATCGACGAAGAAAGGGCGTTCTGGACGTGGCCCGACCAAGCTCATGTCACCCTTGAGCACGCTGAACAGTTGGGGGAGCTCGTCGATGCGCAACTTGCGGATGATCTTGCCGACGCGTGTCACGCGGTCGTCCTGCTTGGTCGCCCAGACCGGCTTGCCATCTTTTTCCGCATCGCGGCGCATGCTGCGGAACTTGATGACGTTGAACAGGCGGCCGTTGAGGCCGACCCGCTCCTGGCGGTAGAGAATCGGGAAGCCGTTCTCGATGACGATGGCGATGGCGGCAACGGCCATCATCGGCAAGGCCAGGATGATCAGAATCAGGGCACAGATGATGTCGAAGATGCGCTTGACGACCGTGCGCAACGCGCCCTGGCGGAAACCGTCACCGAAGATCAGCCAGCCGGCGTAGAGCGAATCGAGGCGAATCTGACCGAGTGTCTGCTCGAAGTGGCTGGCCAGGTCAAGAACGCGGATACCCTGCAGCTTGCAGTCGAGGAGTTCGCGTAGTGGCATGGCGCCGCCACGGCGTTCGCTGAGGGCAACGACGATCTCATCGGCTTTCAGGCTGAGGGCGGAATCGGTCAACGAGCGTTCGCGCGGCAGCAGCAGGTTGCTCGGCACCGAGGGCGATTCTTCGTTCGGACCTGGGAAGAAACCGATGATCTCGGCTGACGGATCAGACTTGTTCAGGGCACGCTTGACGGCCAGCGCATGGGCGCCGGTGCCGAAAACCATGATGCGCCGGGAGAGGATGCTGCCGTTGGAACTGCTCTGGGTGGTGGTGACGCGGGTGATCAGCATGCCGAAGACGGCCGACATGGCAGACAGCTGAATGAACTCGCGGCTGACGCCGGTCAATGGCAGCAGTGCGTAAATGCCGTAGGCTACCGGGACCGCAAGATAGAGCGAAAGTACGGCGCGGGCGCGGGTCTCCATCGGACTACGTTGACTGAGGCGCTGGTAAAAACCCAGCCAGGCATTGATCAGCAGCATGGCACCGGCGAGCAACCCGGCGAACAGAAGCACTTGGCGATGATTGACTGGCAGACCGTTGTGCACCCACATCATGGCGATGACGATGGCAACGATGACGAAGGAAAAGTCGAAAAGCATCTGAACCAGCGAGCGCCAGCGCAACCAGTGATTGAATATTCTGACCATGATCAGTCCCCGCTCCTGACTTGCATATTCTCCAACTCCCCGAATTCGTCGTAGGCCGGCGAAGGCGGTGGAATTTTCCGCACGTTCAATATCCGGCAACCTTGCGGCCTGTTCTGGCAAGGTTGTGTACAAATTGATTCTAGGAGGCCGAGCAAATGATGCCTGTGCAGTATTTCACAAAGACTGCCAATTCCCATGTCGGGTTCCCGAAATGCCAAACATGGCCGGAAAAAGAGGCTGGTAGTGGAATGAGCCGTGGATGTTGCCGAATGACGCAAATTTATCATTTTTATTAAAGCGTGTTAAAGCAGATCAGTAGGCGCAAATGACCTTGCTTGCTGTTTTATTGCAGTGCACGAAAGCCTGTAAGTGTAGCTGCGGTTTGTTAAAAAATCTTTATTACCAAAGTGATATTGTGGACCAGCGGCAAGTCATTGCTGACGGGGATGATAGGGTTTGCTTTGCCGCTGGTGTATAAGTACGCTATCCCACCAACATCAATCTTGCCTGGCAAAGGGGCTTGCGTGGCGAACGGCACGATCAAGGCAATTAGAAAAGTTGTGCGTCAGGGTTTGCGCCGCCTGCTGGCAGCCTTGCCGCGGCAAACCCGCTTTGCGGTCTACCGTTCCTTCGTCGATTGCGATCCGGCGCCAAGTTCGCGCCTGGTGCTGAAAATCGCCGATACCCGCCAGGAACTCGAAGCCTGTTTTTCGCTGCTGCACGATGCTTACGTGGACGCGGGCTTCATGAAACCGGACCCGTCCGGGATGCGCGTCACCATCTACCATGCGCTGCCGACGACGACGACCCTGTGTGCCAAATGGGATGGCGAGGTGGTCGGCACCATTTCGCTGATACGTGAAAGCGCCTTCGGCTTTCCGTTGCAGAAAATCTTCGACCTCAGCGCTGTCCGCCTCAAGGGCGGCAATCTGGCCGAAGTTTCCGCGCTGGCCGTGCATCCGAAATTCCGCAAGACGGGCGGGGCCATCCTGTTTCCACTGATGAAATTCATGTACGAGTACGCGACGGCGTATTTCGACACGCGCCACCTGCTCATCGCCGTCAATCCGAACCGCATCGAGATGTACGAATCGCTGCTCTTTTTCGAACGCCTGACGGCCAACATCGTCGACAAATATGACTTCGCCAATGGCGCGCCGGCGGTCGGCGCGGCGCTCGACCTGCACCAGGCGCCGACTGTCATGGCTCCGGCCTACGCTGGCAAAGCGCCGCGCAAGAATTTGCTGGCCTATTTCACCGAGGTTCGCCTGGCTAACGTGCAATTACCCAACCGGCGCTACTTCACCACCAACGACCCGGTGCTGACGCCGCAATTGCTCGATTTTTTCTTCAATCAGGCAACCGAAGGCTTCGTCAATCTCGATCCGCGCAAGAAAGCCCTGCTGCATTCCATCTACGACCTGCCGGCCTATCGCGACATTCTTCCCGATTTTCCGGAACAGGGCGGCGGCGTGCACTTGCGTCAGCATCGGCGCTTCTCGGTTAAATGCCCGGGGCGCATGAGTGTCGACGGCGGTAGCGAATTCGAACTCCAGGTAATTGAGGTATCGGAGTACGGCTTTCAGGCCTACGCCCGTGAAGGCCTGCCGCTCAACGTCTGGAGTTCCGCCACCGTGCATCTCGGGCGCAGCGAAGTGTCAGTCGTCAAGGCCCTGGCCGTGCGCGACAAGGCCAATGGCTTCAACGGTTTCTACGGTTTCCGGGTGGGTGAGCCGGATCTCATCTGGCGCAAGTTCGTCAGCGCCCTTGAGAACGGGCATACGCACGAGGATCTGGAGCACTCAACGATGTTCCTCGCCTAAACCAGTACCTCGGTCACCACCGGATGGCCGAGGAAGGCCTGTGGGCTGGCACTGGCTCCATAGGCGCCGCTCTGGAAAAGCACGACCAAGTCGCCTGGCTGGGCAACCGGCAGCTCCATGCGGTCCGCCAGCAAGTCGAGCGGCGTGCATAGTGGGCCGACCACCGAGACAACCTCAGTTTCGCCACTGCCCATCCGATTGCCGATAGCGGCCGGGTAGTTCTTGCGGATGACCTGGCCGAAGTTGCCGGAAGCCGACAGATGATGGTTCAGGCCACCGTCGACCACCAAGTAGGTCTGGCCGCGTGACACCTTGCGGTCGATGACGCGAGTCACGTAGATGCCGGCCTCGCCGACGAAGTAACGACCGAGTTCGATGACCAACTCGGCCAGCGGCATCTCGCGGGCGGTGCGCTCGGCCAGTTCGCCCAGGTTGGCGCCGATCGGAGTCAGATCCAGGCGCTGCTCGCCGGGGAAATAAGGAATGCCGAAGCCGCCACCGAGATTGAGAAAGCGCACCGGTGCCGGTGCGTGGTCAGCCAGCCGACGGGCCAGTTCCCAGGATTTTTGCTGGGCTTCGCAGATCGACTCGGCCTTCAGGTTCTGTGAGCCGGCGAATAAATGGAAACCTTCGAACTGCAGGCCGGCGGCGCCGATCTCGCCGAGCAATTGCGGCACCAGCTCGGCATCGACGCCGAACTGCTTGGGGCCGCCACCCATCTTCATGCCGGAACCCTTCAGCTCGAAATCCGGATTGACGCGCACGGCTACTCGCGCCAGGCAGCCAAGATCGGCCGAAATCGTGGCCAGCACGCCAATTTCGCGGAAGGATTCGAGATTCACCAGGACGCCGGCCGCAACCGCCTGGCGCAATTCAACATCCCGCTTGCCGGGGCCGGCAAAACTGATTTCATGCGGATCGGCGCCAGAGTCGAGGGCCACTTTCAGTTCGCCAGCCGAGGCAACATCAATGCCGTCGACCAGCCCAGCCATCAGCCCGACCACCGCCGGCAGCGGATTGGCCTTCATGGCGTAATGCAGCTTGATGCCTGTCGGCAGAGCCGCCCGCAATTCCGCCACGCGCGCCGTCAGCAGGCTGCGGTCGTAGGCATAGAAAGGCGTCTGGCCGACGCGGGCAGCCAGGCGTTCGAGCGCTAGGCCATTGACCAGCAACTGGCCGTCAGCGGCTGCGAACTGGGTCATCGGGGCGTGGATGGGGCGGTGAGTCGGGGTGGTCATTCAGGTTTTTCGCCGTCGGTTGGTGATGCCGCGAGAGGAGGGGCAGGATTCAGTGAGCCAGCCAGGGATTGAGGGTGGTAACGCCTGTTGGCGCGAAGTCGGCAATGTTGCGGGTGACGACAGTCATGCCATGAACCAGGGCCGTCGCTGCAATCAAGGCATCGCGCTCGGCGCGCGGGTCGGGAACGTGAAGCCGGGCGCAACGTTGGGCAATGGCCGCATCGATCGCCAGTATGCGGTTGTCAAAGGCGGGCATCACCTGACTATCCAGCCAGGCACGGAGCAACTGCCCCTGTTTCGCGTCACGTCGTTCAACAAGAAGAACACCGGTTTCCAATTCAAGAATGGTGATGACCGACAGATGGAGGCTGCCGAGCGGCACCGATGCCGCCCAGGCGCTGACTTTCGCGTCCGCTTTCCCAAGCTTCGCCTTGCGCAGTTCCGAGACGACGTTGGTGTCGAGAATGAACATCAGCTCAGGTCGGCAGGGCGGCTGAGGCCATCAGCACGCGGTGGTTCAAAAGCTACTTCGGCACCCTCCGGCATGGCCAGCAGATCGACGATGCTGCCACCTTCGCCGGTCAGGCGTTGATAGGCTTCGATGCTGAGCAGCACGTGGGCGGGCCGTCCGCGATCGGTAATGATGACCGGGCCATCCTCAGCAGCTTTCTTGGCACGGCTGGCGTCCTGATTAAATTCACGGCTAGTCAGGGTAGTAATCATCATGGCACCTGAAGTTTATGTAGTGATGTTTCTACATTTTAGCCGGCGATTACACGCAGGCAAGCAGGGATTTATTAACTGCCATGGCGTTCAACCCATTCAGTCGACAGCGTCTTGCGGTCGATCTTGCCATTGGGATTGCGCGGCAGCGGGCCGTTGCGCACCTCGATGCCAGCCGGGAGCATGTAAGCCGGCATGCGCGTCTTGCATTCGGCGAGCAAGACGGCGACGTCGAGTGCACCGTCGGCCGGCGGCGTGGCGATGACCTGGATCGCCTGGCCGAGCCGGTCGTCATCGACGCCGAAAGCCACGCACTCGCCAACCATCTTCGTGGCGTAGAGGATTTCCTCGACCTCGGTCGGACTGACGCGATAGCCGGAGGTCTTCATCATCTCGTCGCGGCGGCCGATGAAATAGAGGAAGCCTTCCTCGTCCATACGCACCGTATCGCCCGAGAAAACGGCGATCTCCGGCAGCACCAGCCCGGCCTCGCGGCCCGGGGCATGCACCGGCAGCGGCTTGTAGCGCTCGGCCGTCTTTTCCGGATCGTTCCAGTAACCCATGCCGACCAGGGCGCCGCGATGCACCAGTTCGCCCGGCTCGTTCGGCGCGCAGGGCGAGCCATCCTCGCGCAGCACCAGGATTTCGGCATTGGGAATGGCCTTGCCGATGGAATCCGGCCGCTTATCGACCTCGGCCGGCGGCAGGAAAGTTGAGCGGAAAGCCTCGGTCAGGCCGTACATCAGGACAGGCTTGCTCCGCGGCAGGTGGCGGCGCAGCGCATCGAGCGTCTCGCGCGGCATGCGGCCGCCGGTATTGGCGAAATAACGCAGATGGCCGGTGATGCTTTCCGGCCAGGCCAGTTGGGTCAGCTGGATGTACAGCGGCGGTACGGCGGTCAGGCCGGTGACCTTCTCACGTTCGATCGCCTTGATCACGTCGCGCGGCAACAGGTAGTTGAGCAGTACGACCCGGGCGCCGACATGGAAGGCTGTCGTCAACTGGCTGAAACCGGCATCGAAGGAAAGGGGCAGGGCGGCCAGCAGCGTGTCGCCAGCATGGTTTTCCAGGTAGCTGGCAACGCTCTTGGCGCCGGCCACCATGTTGCGGTGCGAAAGCACCACACCCTTCGGCTTGCCGGTGCTGCCTGAGGTGTAAAGAATGCCGACAACATCGGTGTCGATGACCCGGTGTGCCAGCGCCGAGGGCGCTTCAAGCAGTGCGCTCCAGCGCAGCACGTTCAAGGCGCCCAGCGCTGGCAGCGCATCGGCCGAATCAAGTACGACCACATGGCGCAGATCGTGGCAGGCCGGCAGTGTTTCCTGCAGCAGGGCCAGGCGCTCGGGCGAGGTGACCAGCACGCGGACATTGCAGTCGCGCATGATGTAACCCACCTGTTCCGGTTTGAGCAGCGGATTGATCGGTACGAACACGCCGCCGGCCGCCGGTGAGCCAAAGCTGGCGATCACCGTCTCGAAGCGTTTTTCCAGGTAGATGGCAACCCGCTCACCACGTGCCAGACCAAGGCCGATCAGGCCGCTGGCGAAGCGGGAAACGGATTCCTGCAGTTCGCCATAGCTGAGGGTGGTCTTGCCATAGGTAAGGGCAGGGGCGGCGGCGTCGCGCTCGGCGGCGCGGGCAATCAGTTCGGGTAGAAGCGTCGAGTCTCGCATGGGCAGGTAGTCTGGCAGGAAACGGGGTATGACGACGTGGAGTATCTCACAGTGGAAATGGCATTCTCCCCCTATAATTCGGCCTCCCATACTGTTGTCGTAGGAGCAAGGCTTGAATACCGAAAAGGAAGTGCTGTCCCTTCTGGACGAAATTCTGAGTTTGAACGGTCGTGCGGCGGAGTTTACTGCCAGCACGCCTCTCCTCGGCGCCATTCCCGAGCTTGATTCGATGGCCGTAGTTGCTCTGATTACCGGTTTCGAAGACCGTTTCGGCTTCACCGTCGAAGACGACGAGATCGAAGGCAGCACATTCGCCACCGTCGGTTCGCTGGTCGAATTTGTAGACGGCAAGCTGGCTGGCTGATGCGGTGCGTTGTGCTGATCTCCGCCTGTCTTGCAAGGACGAACAGGAGGGACCTGGAGGCAACGTTCAGGCTCGATTCAGGCTTGCCGGGCAAGTCTCGGTCGGTCGAATGGCATAGAGGCACGCCAGGTTGTGCCGCGTGCCACAACAAGTTGTGAAGATCTGACATGTTGGGGCGTCTGCGTGATCTCTTGGCTGCGCTGACTGCTTTTGTTGTTGGTGGATTCTTGGCCTGGCACTATCCGCTCGGTCATATCACTGCGACAACCCTATTTGTTGCAACGGGCCTGTTAGCCTACTACCGATTGTCGTGGTTCTTGGTAATCGTACCGGCGTTGTTGCCGGTAGTCGGATTTGCTCCGTGGACAGGTTGGCTTACCTTCGAAGAAATTGATCTGATAGTTCTTGGCATGGCCTCTGGAGGCTATGCGCGGATGTTCGTGGATCACCCTCCTGGCGGCTCATCGCGCCGCTCGTGGCTGTTACCAGTGCTTTCCCTGTTGATGGGATTATCGGTGCTAGCCTCGCTCGTTCGCGGATTTGCCGATGCAGGTGGATTCTCATTCGGCTGGTTTCAGGGCTACGACGGCCCGATGAACAGTATCCGCATCGGCAAGAGTTTTTTCCTTGCGCTCTTGCTGTTGCCATTGCTGAGACAACTTCTACGCGACCCGCAAGAAGCTAACGGAGGCAAGCTAGCCTGGGGGATGGCGATAGGGCTGGGTACAGCATCGTTGGCTGCCTTGTGGGAGCGCCTGGCATTTACCGATCTGCTCAATTTTTCCAGCGATTACCGATCGACAGCCCTATTCTGGGAAATGCACGTTGGCGGTGCCGCCCTGGATGGATGGTTGCTGCTTGCAACCCCATTTGCCATTTGGGCGGTGCGCAACTCTCGCACGTGGCCCCAGCAGTTGTTCTCGGTCGGTCTCATCATCATCGGTGCCTATGCAGCGTTGACCACCTTTTCGCGGGGCGTTTACTTGGCGCTGATCGTTGCATTGCCTCTGCTTGCTTGGCAAACACGACACCTTGCCGGACTCGAATCAGCGCAGCCACACCAGCAGACCTGGGGGCCACTGCGCTGGACTATGGCCTTGGCGACGCTTGGGGCAATGGCGTTTGCCGTTTTTTCCGGAGGTGGCTATCGGGGATTGATGGCGCTAATGGGGGTTGTAGTGGCGGCGCTGTCGATGCCGGCGGTGTTGCGCGGCATCAAGCCAGGGCAATATTTCGTCGGTATGGTGATTGGCCTGATCGCCGGGGGAATGATCATTCTTTTTGCTGGTCTTGTAGCGAAGGGGCCCTACATCGCGTATTCAGTGCTATTCGCTGGCATGTTGGCCCTGCTCTATTGGTCAAAGAGGCGACTAACCAGTGACCGCTATATCTCCTGCACTGCGGCGTTTGCGGCGCTCTCGCTTTCGGCGGTACACGTGGCATTCCATTGGGGGGGGGGCGAAGCACTTTGGGGAATGCTGGGCGCTATGGCCGCGGTGATTGCCGTTGTATCGCGTGGCGTTTTTTCAGCCAATCCGATCTGGCCTAGCGATATACGCTGGCAAGCCAATTTCTTCGGTGGGGGTGTTGCAATCTGTGCTGTCGTCGCAGTATTTGTCGGTGGTGGCTACGTTGGCGAGCGATTTGCAACTTCTGAAAAGGATCTCGACGGGCGATTTGATCACTGGAACCTGAGCATGTCCATGCTGCAGGACGAACTGGATGTCTTGTTTGGCAAAGGTCTGGGGCGCTATTCCGCGAACTATTTCTACGCAATACCCGACAACAAGTTTCCTGGTACCTATCAAATCATCAAAGAGCAGGAGAAAAAATCCTTATCTCTCGTTGCGCCAAGACGCGGGATCAGTTTTGGTGATGCTCTGCGGGTTTCCCAGAGGCTTGACTTTGACGCGACCGGGCCTTTTGAGGCAACGCTACAGGTACGGGCAAGGTCAGGGGCAACGATTACGGTTGAAGTATGTGAGAAGCACTTGCTCTACGCTGCCAAGTGTGCGATTGGCCAAGCGAAGCTCAAGCCAAACGAAGAGCTTCAATCAGCTCACGTTCAGCTTAAAGGAGACCTCCTTGGGTACGGACCCTGGTACGCGCCTCGCGCCAAAGTGTTTTCGGTGGCTGTTGCCAATCGCAGCGGCTTGGCAGAAATCGACACCATCGTACTGACGACCTTGGGTGGCACCAATCTTTTGAAAAATGGCGATTTTGATCTTGACATGCAGAACTGGTTTTTCAGCAGTGATCGCGACCACATGCCATGGCATGCAAAGAATATCCTGGTAAATGTCGTTTTTGATCAGGGACTTGTCGGTCTGTTGGTTTTTTCATTACTCGTTGGTGCGGCAATTTTGCGCCTTGCCTTCGGGCAATTCAGACAACATGAACTTGCCCCCTTCCTTCTGGCTGCCATTGTTGGCTTCCTGGTTGTCGGGATGTTCGACAGCCTGATCGATACACCCCGGCTGGCTTTCATCTTCTATCTCTTGGTGCTGCTTGCCTTGATACCCAATAATCATAGTGCCAAGCACAGGGCACGAAATTTGGCCCACTAAGCATGCCTGCATTCCCCGGCACCTTCCCACAAAAACGTACTGCGAATAACAGACCATGACCCCCAGTTCGAACAGCCTGATTATCGGAAAGCCTCGCTTCCTCGATGAGGATCTCGAAAAACTCGCCGCCAGCCAAGGGGCCTTGGCTGCCTGGCAAGCGGCCTACGGACGCTATGGCATACAGACCCCCAACCATGTGGCGGGCGATTACGCAATCGCTTTCCAGACACCGGATGGCGGTGTTTTCATGGCTGTCGATAAATTCGCCGTTCGCTCGCTGTGCTACCGCCATAAGGATCGGCAACTCAGCTTTGCCGAGCGTGCGGACGAAGTAGCCGGTGGCATGGCGGAAATCGACCCGCAGGCCATCTTCGACTACTTCTATTTCCACACCATCCCGTCACCCCGCACCATCTTCCAGGGTGTCTATCGGTTGCCGCCAGCGCACTATGCTATTTTCAACAATGGTGTGCTAACGGTCGCTCCATACTGGGTACCCACCTTCGAAGAACCGCGCCAAGCCTCCTTCGATCAACTGCGCACGGAGTTCAGGGAGTTGCTGCAACAAGCAGTGGCGCGCCAACTTGATGGCGGCAAGGCAGGCTGCTTCCTCAGCGGCGGCACCGACAGCTCCACCGTGGCCGGCATGATTGGCCAGGTTCTGGGGCGGCCAGCGGCAAGCTATTCGATCGGATTCGAGGCCGAAGGCTATGACGAAATGGAATTTGCCCGCTTAGCGTCTAAGCAATTCAACACCGAGCACCACGAGTATTACGTCACTCCGCAGGACCTGCTGCGCAGCATTCCTCAGGTGGCCGCATCCTACGATCAGCCTTTCGGCAACTCCTCAGCGCTGCCGGCCTACTACTGCGCAAAGATGGCGCGCGAAGATGGCGTTACTCGCATACTGGCTGGCGATGGCGGTGACGAGTTGTTCGGCGGCAATTCCCGCTACTCCAAGCAGCGCGTCTTCAACTTCTACCAAAACGTTCCGGGAGTTATACGGGAGTCGGTGCTTGAGCCCTTTCTGGGAACTGGTATCGGTAAAGGCATACCCCTCATCCGCAAGGCCGCCAGCTATGTCGAGCAAGCCAGCGTCCCAATGCCGGATCGACTGCAGATGTACAACCTCGTTACCCGTCTTGGTCTGAAACAGGTATTCACTGAAGGTTTCCTTTCGGGAGTCGACCTTGCGGCGCCTTTGCAACTCCAACGTCAGGTATGGAATAGCCCACAAGCCAGCAGTGCCACCAACCGCGAACTCGCCTTCGATTGGCGCTTCACCCTGGGTGAAAACGACCTGCCCAAGGTTTGTGGAACGACCAGGCTAGCCGGGTTGGAAGTTGGCTTCCCGATGCTGGACGAAGAACTCCTTGAGTTCTCCTTGAAACTGCCCACGGATTACAAGCTGAAGGGCCTGAAATTACGTTGGTTCTTCAAGGAAGCGCTACGCGGTTTCCTGCCTGATGAAATTCTGACCAAGAAAAAACAGGGCTTTGGTCTGCCGTTCGGCGTCTGGACAGCCAAGGATTCCGCTCTGAAATCGTTGGCGGAAGATTCAGTCCGAGGCCTGGTTGATCGCGAGATACTGCGCGCAGACTTCGTTGATGCCCTGTTCAGCCGTTACCTGTACGAACACCCTGGCTATTACGGTGAAATGATCTGGATTTCGATGATGATGGAACAGTGGTTCCGTGGCCAGTCCGCGCGATCAGCGTCCGCCAACTCCTGAGCCCTTTTGGATAGAGAACGATGCCCAATATGAATAAATTTTCTTGGCCGGCAATGCGCAACGTAATCCTGATTGCGATCACAGCCGCCTCCATGGGGACGGCAATTGCCGATGTCGCGGATTGCGGCGAGCTCAGGAACTTCGGCGATATTGGCCCATGGGATTATGCCGATCCAACAAGTTCGGCGAGGACAGGGGCGGATCCGATGGGACGGATCAAGCGGGTGGAAAATGTCCACTTCAACCCGGAAATGAAGATGCTGAATACCAAGCGTTTTTCCATCGAACGACTGACCGGAGAAATTCACTACACACTGCGAGTGTTCCCCAATCATCCGGAGGCCTTGGTGGCAATTTCACGCCTTGAACGGATGGCAGGAGGGAAGCTTCCGCAGCGCTCATCCACGGTTTTCACACCCAAGATTAGTGCCTATTGCTTCTTCGACAGGGCCATACGTTTTCGCCCGGAAGACAAGGCAGTTCGCTATTCGTATGCCATTCACCTGCACCAGAATCGTAAATTTCAGGAAGCACTTGAACAATATCGCCTTGCCGAATCACATTACGAAGATGACCGCATTTTTCAATACAACATTGGTCTGCTCTATGCCGATATCAAGAATTGGGAAAAAGCAGCGGAACATGCACAGCGGGCCTACCGTTCCGGTGTGACTTTTGCGGCATTGCGGCAGCGCTTGGAAAAGGCTGGCTACACCATAAATACTAAGCCGCCCAGCAGTGAGAAGCCGGCTACCAATGGCCCATCAAACGATTTAATCGAGGAAACGGAAAAGGTCGAAACAACTGAACGATGATCAGCTTGCCATCTAATATCGATACTGTCCGTAATTCAATGCCAGTAGTAGCGTGAATTGAATATTTGATATTTTTTAATAATTGCTAAAATTTTTCGTTTAATTAATAGATTTACCGTCAGCCTTTCCAACGGCAAGGAGTCATCGATTGGTGTTGTTATTGGAAGTTGCAAGAGGGCTAGCGGCGCTATGGGTTTTTCTATTTCATGTAAGACCCCTGTTTGAAATTTCGTCTCCAGTTGTCTATCAACTGTCTGCGTATGGTAGTTTGGGTGTACCGATGTTCTTTGTGATATCAGGCTATGTGATTACGTATTCGGCGGAATCCAATCTAGAAAAGAAAAACTCACCCGTGGTGTTTCTGAGGTCGAGGTTTTTAAGAATCTACCCGACATTCTGGGTTTCCGTGGTTGTTGTGTTGATTCTGCCATATCTGCTGGAGTTGATAAGCTCGCTGAAATCGGGTGTGTACACAACACCAGAGAATCTTATTTCAAAATATAGCAATATTGAGTGGTCTAATTTTCTCTTGCTAAGCAAAGTCTTCTGGGCAACATCTGACGATTTGCAGGCTGAATTTAACGCAATAAATTCGGTTTATTGGACTCTGGCCATTGAATTTCAGTTTTATCTGGTTGTTTTTGTTTCTCTATTTTTTAAAAGCCACTATAAATACGCGATTGGACTAGTTTCGATTGTTTCCTTGTTGGTTATGTTTGTGCCGCTGCAAGCAAATTATGGCCTATTTATTAATTATTGGCCTTCATTCTTGGTTGGTATTGTTTTGGCGTATATGCACCGTAATGGCATATATGTCACGAGCCTTTTGACAAATAAGACATCACAATTGGCTGCCTTCGTTTTTGTAAGCATGTTGATAATATGCTCTGTGGTGTTCAGTTCGTCTGTGGTTTTATTTGCTGTCTGCTTCGGGTTGTTTCTGTGGGTGATCTCGGGTTTTGAGAAGTGTCTTAACAAAATACATGGTGATGAAAATATTATTCATTACTGGTTGCTGAAGCCGTGGCTGGTATTGGGTGCTATGTCTTATTCAGTATATTTATTACACGGTAAGCTATATCAGCTGCCATACATGTTCGTCCGTCAAGTTGTTGACGTGAATAATTTCTTATCTGGGTTATTGATAATAATTGGTACTTTGTTCATTTGTTATCCATTCTATTTATTTGTCGAAAGCAGGTTTTTAAGTAAGAGTTATAAACAGCTCCAAGATAAGGCTTTGGCATAAATGTAAGCGAGGTGTCTAACGCATGGAATTTTATCCACACCCTATTGTTTAGTCTGGTTGTGTCATTTTAGCCATGTTTAAACGAGCTTCTGAATTCGACGTGACAGTCAATTATTGTTAAATGAAAAACGCGCATTATTTCGCAGAACAGATCAGCGAAAATTTCTCGATATCCAAACTTTTGGCCATACTTTTGGTTGTGACTGGCCATTATTTTGAAGGTTCGCTACTCTGGATTCCAGTTTCTATCGGACTATTTGTATTTTCATTTTCTTCAGGATACTTTTCGGCGGAGCGTTACCATGGACGTCTCAACATCCGGAAGTTTTGGTCAAGCAAGTTTCGACGCTTGCTGCCAGCATTATTTATTGTGAATATTTTTCTATTGCTGTTTTTTTTGTGGCAAGAAAAAGCTGGAATATGGCATCCCCACACGATTTTCGCCTGGTTTGGACTAAGTGGCATTCTTGACTGGTTCGGAATTCGAAACGCCAGTCCATTCGGTAATGGTCTCTGGTTTTTGACGGTATTGTTGCTTTTTTATGTGGCTTATCCGTTGGTGAATGCTCTCTGCACGAACCGAAATAGAGCCTTCATATTCATTGCTTGCTTTACAGTTATTTGTCTTGTTGGGCAGCTTCTTGCACCGCAACCTTACATGCTCTGGTTAACAGTTTTTGGCTTTGGATTCGGTGCTTTTGCAAGCAGAGTTAACTGGCGTCCTTCGCAATTGTTTGCATGCTTGTCCTTGATTGTGATCGTGTCGTTTTTCCTAATGGCCAATTTTTTCGGATTCAAGCAGTTCAATATTTTGTTTATTGCCGCCATGTCGATCGCGACAGTGGCTATCCTGCTGTGTGTGCCTATGCGCGAGAGCTATATCGGGCCGTTGGCGATGTGGATGCCATGTGTTCTCGAGATCTATCTTCTGCACACCTATGTTTTCGTTCGACTGCCCGAGCTCGGAAATACATTAGGGTATTTGTTGTCAATGGTCTTAGTTTTGGCGTGTGCCTATACTTTGTCAAAATTGCGACATTTGCTTGAAGAAAATGCGGCTAAGCACTTTCGTTGAAATTCAATTGCCAGATCTATTTGCCTTTCCTGTTGTTAACGCCTGATTGAATTTATGACCAAATTCAGAACTGATATTCAAGCGTTGCGCGGGTTCGCCGTATCGTTGGTCTTAATTTATCACGCTGACTTCGGATTCTTGAAGGCTGGTTTTTTGGGTGTTGATGTTTTTTTTGTAATCTCGGGTTTTCTCATTACTGGGCTGATAAAGAAGGAGATCGAGCAAGGCATATTCAGTTTTTCTGAGTTTTATTTCCGGCGTGCCAAACGTCTCCTGCCGGCAGCCTACGCGACCTTCGTTCTAACAGCCGTTGCCGCACCATTCTTTCTGAATGCCCAGGAATTGAACGACTTTTCCGCCCAGATGTTGGGGGCGGTCACATTTACTGGCAACGTCGTTCTGTTGATGCAGTCCGGCTACTTTGCCGGCGCTGCAGATCTCAAGCCCCTATTACATGTCTGGTCCTTGTCGATCGAGGAGCAGTACTATCTTTTCCTTCCGGCATTGCTGGTGTTTTTGCCGCGGCGTTTCTGGAAGCCGGGGCTTCTGTTCCTGTTTGTTGGTAGTTTGGGGCTTTGCCTGGCTGGCCTGATGCACAAACCGGAGTGGACCTTCTATCTGCTGCCGACTAGAGCATGGGAGCTTGGCATTGGTTCTCTGGCAGCCATTTTTCCCCTCCGTTCCGATTGGGCCCAGCAAGTTGTCAGAGTTCTATTCTGGCCAGCCATCGCCACCCTGGTTGTCATTCCGGTATGGCCAACGGGGCTTCCCCATCCAGGTTTGGATGCGATGGCCATCTGCCTGGCAACCGTCATCGTAATTCTGCGCAATCATTCTTCCGCCAAGGAATTGGCAGTGGTTAGGGGGATGGCACGGATTGGCGATGTTTCATATTCGCTGTACCTTGCGCACTGGCCGCCATTTGCCTTTCTCAAGAATGCATCAGTTGGCGCGATACCTTTGCAGCATTCTTTCCTGACGCTGCTGGTTGGGATTTTGCTGGGCCTGGCGTTATATCGTTTCGTCGAGTTGCCGACTCGGCGCTTGCAGTTGCATCCGTCGCGCAAGAACATCGCAGTAGGTGTGAGCGCATCAATCATTGTTATGGCGATTCCGTTCGTAACTGCACAAATTCCAGTTTCCGGACCGGATTTTGCGCATATTCGCCGTCCGAATGATGGCTTTGCTTCACAATGTGTATATGAATCGGATTTCGAACCCAGAAAGGCATGTCGCGATTCGGAAAGTCCAACGGTGCTGGTCTGGGGGGATTCGTATGCCATGCACTTGGTCAGTGGTATCGCGGAAGAATGGGAGCATGGAGTGGTTCAAGCAACACGCGGTACTTGTGGCCCATTTTTAAATCTCGCTCCTTTATCAAACATTTATTATTTACAGCCATGGGCTGAATCATGTTTGAAATTCAATGCTGACATTGTTCAATACATAGAGAACACGAAATCGATTCGTGTCGTGGTGATATCGAGCCCATTCAAACAATATTTGAAATCAGTAGATGGGAAACATCACTGGTTGGGTCTGCGGCGGCTGGAGGGTGGTTATGTCAGGCAGGAGCCCAGCCTTGAGAACGTTATTCAAGCTATGGCAGAAACAATTGATAAGATTAGGTCGCTTGGGAGGGAAGTAATTATTGTTGCTCCGCCACCTGCTGGTGGATTTAATATCGGTACATGTACCGAGCGAAGAGTACAGGGTAAAATTGTATATGGTGCGCCATTGGACGATTGTACGATTCCGTTGGATTTATACAAAAGTACATATGGTCCAACACTGGATTTCTTGCGACTTATTGAAGATAAAACTGGTATATCGGTTGTTTCGTTTGATTCGCTTCTCTGTGATCAAGATAAGTGCATGAACGTTATGGATAAAAATCCGATTTATGTTGATGGTGGCCATCTGACGCATGAGGCCTCAGTATTGCTAATGCGTAAAATTGGTTTTGGGGAAATTATTTCTAAAGTAATTAATAAACAAAATTGATTTATTATTTATTTAACAGCTATGGACAGTGCTATATTTTAAGTGTTTCAGAATAGTTGGTTTGACCTCAGATAAATACTGGTAGTCAGGCGTTTTCAAGCTGGATCAAATCCGTTTAAAGTAAAAGCATGCGCGTCCGGCATCTTGGTTGTCATTCAGCTCTTGAGCTTTCTTGTTGAACTCTGACAATTCGGTTGCAGAGAAGCCATCCGTTGACTTTTGAGTACTTCGCAACGGGATGCCTCTTTCATATCTGATGCTTGCCGCAATTTCCCAGGCACTAGAGTCGAAAGTGGTTTTGTAAAGCCTAAGCCCAGTTTGCTCACCCAACAAACGCATAGCGTCAACGCTGAAGGAGTACAAGTGGCGGGGCGGATCAAGTTCCACCCAATTCTCTCCAAAGCGCCTCCAGAAGTAGGTTCCCATTACCGGAACCCGTATAAGGCAGGTGCCGTCTGGGCGCAGTAGGCGCGCTGCGTGACGAAGCGTGCCTACTGGGTCTGGGGTGTGCTCAAGCGAGTGGTGCAACATTACGAGGCCGTACTCTCCTTCCAATTGATCAATCGTGCGCCGAAGAACTGGCACCCCTTCATATATATGGTCTTTCTCAATGAAGGGATCAACTCCTTCAACGTTACGGAAGCCACACCGACGAAAAGCGGCAAGCCGGTTCGGGCTAGCTCCACAGCCTACGTCGAGTATTTTGTCTCTTGAACTGCGCAAGCGGCTTTCGATCAGATAAGTCCCATACGAGACAAAATCCGTTGGCATTGGAAGGAGTCGTCGTACTGTATGTCCCAAGATTGAAGACGGGGTCAGTGCGGCGCTACGACAGTACCATTGTGCGATCAGCCGCTTTATCCCTTTGTATTCATCGGGTTCGTCGCGCGGCTGCATTGAATAGTAATCCTGCGGGTAATAGCGGCCAAGATCGGCTGGAATCTCGAGGATTTGTAAACAGCCACAGTTGCTGCATTTCGCGTACTCGAACGTCTCACGGGTGCCATGCATCATCTCGCTAAGTAGAAATATTTCCGACTCGGCGCGCTTTGAACAAATTCGGCAGGCAAAGGGTTGATGACGAATTGGCTTGTTCATGAATTGGCCTGGTTCGTTAGGGAAAGTCTGCATAAGTGACCGTCATGCAGTCTAATTTGAGAAAATGACGGCATGGTCAATGAGCTTGTGAGAAAAGAATCCCTAGGTTTTAAATTTTTTCCATAAATCATACGTGCTGAATACTTGATCAATCTTCACATCGTTGGCGTTATTGTATAAATTCTCATGCTTAAGGCCGGAGAACTCAGTTCCGCTAATCACGACTGGGTTGTTCATGATGTCTGAGTCGACTTTTTTGCATAAAACGTTATTCAAGAGGCTCATTGCCTTAAACCACACATCATCAGCATTTGGCGATAGGTTCATAAATGCATCTTCGTTAAAAACCTCGTCGCCAAAAGAATTTGGCGGGTATAAGACGCCACCTACACCTGTCGGAAAGACATAATCGTCTGCTTTAGTAATATAACTACATAGATCCCACTCTATGTATGGCTTAATTTCACCACTGGATGCGAATTTCATATAGTGCATGCGTAAACAATGTATGAAATTTGGTTCTACCTCGTATGCCTTGTAAAGTGTTTCCAGCAGGTTGCGTGGGTATATTAAGTCGTCATCAACAGTAACTATAATACTTTCCGGATATTTTTTTAAAACAGGTACAAGCTTTGTGTATGGGCCAATATCTTTACAGTAATTTATGGTCAGTCCACGTTGCTCTAATAATTTGAGGGTATTCGGTATATTTTCGTCGTTAAATTTTTCTTTGTTTATTGATAATACTATTTTGTCCGCCTTGAATGTTTGATCCATTATTGATTGGATTACTAATCCAACTTTTTCTATTCTGTGTGAATGTGTTGTAAGGCTAACGATCAATTCTTTTTGTCGTTTTGTTCTGTTTAATCCGTAGTCGTTGGATAATAACGATAATATCAGGGCGTTTGTTTCTGTTGATTTTGACTTTATTTCGCGATCTAGATTGTTGATTTTCTCTAATGTTTCCAAGTTGATTAGGTTGTTCTTTCTTGTGTAAATCGGGAAGAATAAAAATGTTTTTAGGTGATTAATCAGGTTTTTCATAACTTGGCTCGCTGAATTTCTCGTCTTTCGTTGTCTATGCGTTTTTCTTGTATATCTGTTGAGTCAAGAGCTAAAGGTTAAGTTTAAAAGTTGGCTAAGCAAAACGTTACTCTCGTATTAGTAACGAATTCATGCAATAAAGGTTGTGCTTTTATTAAGGCCAACCGGATCGTGCCTCCGAGCACTGTTGATGACAATTAAGAGCTTAGAAAGCCTTATGCGGTCCGGCGCGAGATCAGCTTGCTAGCTATTCGCATAATCTCTTGCCATAACGGAGAACGGGTAGCGTAAAGCGTTCCTATCCAGCAGGCGGCAGAGAGTAACCCGGTTATGCCCAGGTAGAACAGCAACCAGGCTGGGTCCTTTTTAGCTTCTAGCGTCAGGATGATGACAGTGGCTGGTATCAGGCCAGCAAACGTTGGGGGAAGGGCTTGAGCATAAGAAGACAGGAATCCGCGCAGCGTAAATAAGCCACAGCGTGAGCAGGCGACCAGCAATATGCAAATACTCAGTCCCTCGGCAGCAGCATAGCCAATCGCAGCGTAGATCAGACCCTGGGTCGAACCCAGTGTCAGCAAGGTGAACTTCAGGATTGTTGACGCAATGCTGGCGCGCATGACTACGTCAATCCTCCTGCTAGCCACCAGAGCTGCTGCTACTGTCGGTGCGGCGCAGCGGAGGATCATGGCGACGCAGAGGATCTGCGCGAGCGGTATAGCGGCCAGCCATTGATTACCGAATAGCAGCAGGATCAGCGGTTCGGCGAGAATGCCGGTGAGCGCGATGATGAACATCGAGACGGTGACGATGCTGTCGAGGGCTAGCTTCAGTTTCTGCGAGACGTTGGTACCGGAGCGTTCGGCTTCGGCCAGATAGGGCAGCATGACACTACGTAGTACGTCCTGCAGGAGGCGTTCGAAAAGCTGAACATAGCCCATGGCCCGTGAAAACAGGCCGGTTGCCTCCATGCCCAGGGTCTTGCCGAGCACCATGTCGGGGGCGGAATGGCCGGCTTCTGCCGCAATCGAGGAAATGCTGCTTTTCAGGCTGAAGGAGAGTACACGTTGCCGTTCGGACAGGGTCGGGCGGAACATGAAATTCCGCGGATTGGCGATCATGGCGCCCAGCACGCTGACGATGCTTCCACATACGGCACCCCAGGCCAGGCTGATGAAGCCCCAGCCCAGCCAGGCGAAAAGCACGCTTGATCCGGAGTGCGCCAGCGTACTGGCTATGCCGATATACATAATTGCCTGAAAATTCATGTCCCGGCGGAGCATGGCGGCGCTGATAGAACCGAACGGCAGGAGCAGGAAATTTAGCGCCATCACCTGCAGGACATCGCGAACGCCAGGTTCAACGTAGAAGCGGGCAGCTGGCTCGGCGATGCCCCATAGTCCTGCTGCTATGGACCAGGCGACGATAACGGTGACGGTAAATGCTGTGGCGAGCCGCTCGCGGGAGAGTTCGCGCTCCTGGATGATGTAGGTCGAGGTGCCGAAGTCGCGCAGCGTTTGCGCGATCATGATTATGGCGGCGCCGACTGAGTAGATTCCGATCTCAGCTGGGGTCAGCAGGCGCGCAAGGATGATCGTCGCCGCAAACTGGATGGCGAGGGCGAAATAGCGGGTGGTGAAGGCGTAGGCGAGCGCCTTGCGGATGGTCATGAGGTGATCGGAAGGGGGTTGTCTTGGTTCGGCCGCGTTCAGTTCGAGTTATTGCGACGGTCGAGTACCTGGTTCACCCGTGGCAGCATGATCCTGGCAATGGCAGCATCGGTCAGCCGTTCGTGCGCCTGCGCTTGACCCAGCTTGCCCAGTGCGCCGGCATCCGCGGGATGGGCATGAACCCAGCGTAGCGCTTTGGCGATGGCTTCGGGGCTGGCGGTGTCCAGTACGATTCCGCAGCCATCCAGATACAGTGGGATGTCGGACACGCGTGTGGCAATGATCGGGATGCCCGAGAGCATGGCATCGGTGAGTTTGGCGGGCATCTGACCCATGGATTCTTCCGAAGCTTGCTGGGCGAGGACCGTCACGTTACCGAGTGCCAGATAACTGGGTACCTCGGTACTGGGCACTGGCGGTATCCGCACAAGCAGGGCCCCGTAGCGTTCGGACAAACCATTGGTGTAGGCATCGTCCGGGCTGACGCCGACGACGACTACACGAATGCCGGGTATATCGCTGGCAGCAGCAGCATCCAGCGTTTCGACAATGCCCTTGTGAGCGCGAGGCGTCCCCACGAACACCACGACGAAGGCATCACCGAGGCCGAGTTCCATGCGCAGCCGATTTACCTCATCTTCTGCAGGTGCAGATTTGGGCGGCAGTCCGTGCGGTACGATGGTGCCGCCATGGATCTTTTGGAAGTAGGTCGAGACGACGAACACCTGATCGGCACGCTGGAGCAGGCGATGCAAGAGCAAGGTCGGCAGGTGGGCATCCGGGTTGCGCAGGTGGAAGGCAATTTTCTGGGGCAAGCGGATGTGGTTCGGCGGTCGGGTCATTGCCAGCTCGTCATCCTCATTGTCGACGATGACTGGAGTGCCATGCAGCAGGCGGTTCAGGAGGCCAAGACCGAAGCTGGGCAGACGGGGCTTCGAAGCGATAACCAGATCGGCGCGCAGCGACTTCAGTATGCGCCACGAGGATTTCACAAAAACCGGCCAGCTCCCGTAGGGTTCATGGCGGATGTTCAGATTCTCGTCACGAAGCGGCGCCCAGATTCCGCCCCCCCAGTCGAAACCGACGATGTCGACGTCGAAATAGGGTTCCAGCGCGCGATACAGCAGGGCGGTACGGTACATGCAGTTGCCGGAGACATTGTGAGAAAGAAAGGTAATCCTGGCGCGTTTGGGCATGGTGGCTTTAATTGGGGTTGGCCTGGCTGAGCTTGGGCGATCAATTGATGCCGATAGAATTCTCGGGGCTTTCGCTCCCGGAGGTCAGCAGGGCGTCGAAATAAGCGATCGTCTTGCCCAGCCCTTCGTCAAGCTGCACCTTGGGTTCCCATCCGAGATACTCCTGGGCAAGCGCGATATCGGGCTGCCGTTGGCGGGGGTCGTCCTCCGGTAGGGGTTTGAAGATCAACCGGGATGCCGAGCCAGTCAGAGCGATGACGTGCTCGGCAAGCTGGCGGATGGTGAACTCGTTGGGATTGCCCAGGTTGATTGGCCCGGGTAAAGCCATCTGGTCGGGATCGGCTGATTCCTTGTCCATGAAGCGCAGAAACCCCTCGATCAGGTCGTCGACATAGCAGAAGCTGCGTGTCTGCTGCCCATCACCGTACAAAGTGATGTCTTCGTCCTTGAGCGCTTGAACAATGAAATTGCTGACCACACGTCCGTCGTTGGCATGCATCCGCGGACCGTAGGTGTTGAAGATGCGTGCAACACGGATATCCAGGCGATGCTGGCGGTGGTAGTCGAAGAATAGGGTCTCGGCGCATCGCTTGCCTTCGTCGTAGCAGCTACGCGGGCCGATGGGATTGACGTTGCCCCAATAGTCTTCCTTTTGTGGGTGAATCGATGGGTCGCCGTAAACTTCGCTGGTGCTGGCCTGGAGTATTCGTGCGCGCAGTCGTTTGGCGAGCCCAAGCATGTTGATGGCACCGTGGACGCTGGTCTTCGTGGTTTGTACCGGATCGTGCTGGTAGTGAATAGGAGATGCGGGGCAAGCCAAGTTGAAGATCTGGTCGACCTCAAGATAAATTGGGAACGTTACGTCATGACGAATGAACTCGAATCTGGGGTGGTTGTGCAGATGGTAAATATTGCGTTTTGAACCGGTGAACAGGTTGTCGATACAAACAACCTCATCGCCACGGGCGAGTAGCCGATCAATCAGGTGTGAGCCGAGAAATCCTGCGCCACCAGTGACAAGAACTCGTTTGGTCTCGAAATAATTTCTCATCTTTTCACCCAGTTGTGCCTATGGCTGTTAGCTGCATTTCTTCCAGCCATTTCTCATAAACGTCGACGCGATTATTCCAGGAGTTCTTCAACGCTACATTCACCCGGGCTGCCGTACGAGAATCCGGTTCTTTCAATAACTGAGTCAGGTGGTCAATCCAGTCCTGAGGAGATTCGGCAACCTCCAATAACTCCGAGAAGGTCATGACCGCTGGGACAGGAGCGGAAATCACTGGTTGGCCACTGCTGAAGTATTCGTGGAGTTTCAATGGAGATACCGCATTCCACCATCCGGTGCCGCCGTGGCGATAACACATGGTGTTGATGTCCATGTTGCCCACGTAGGCGGGAATTTCGCTGCGGTGTTTTTGCCCAAGAAGATGAACGTTGGTCTTCGTCCTGCATGCATGAAACGCCTCGGATAGTTCCGGGTCGTTTTCAAGCTCCTGCCTTTCAATTCGGCCAACTAGCACCCAATGCCAATCTGGGCGTTCGCCCGCTATCTGGGCAATCATCGGGAAATCGACCTTGCGGTTGAGTGTTCCGACGTAGCCGATTCGCGGATGCGGAATGTCAGTAAGATCTGCGGGTTCAGGCTGATTCGTCGCGCCAAGAAAGGCTTCTACATCGGCGCCGTTTTGGAGAACGCGGACATGGGGGAAATTCAGGCTACGGGCAATCGCTTCGGATGATGCGCTGACCATGTCAGCTCGTTCCAGAAGTTGCCGCTGCAAGCTGGCTTTCTCATCGGTCCAGCCTGGCTGTCCGGAAAAATCATCGTAGGCGTGATAGACGACATCGCACGGTTCGAGATGGCGGATATAGGGGACAAACTGCGGATCGAACAGCATTGCGATGATTTTCTCGTCGGGCCGGGCGACCTGCGATCGTATGTAGCGTGCATGTCGGCCCAAGGCAAGTTCATCAAATGCCTTGAATGTTCTCCAGCGGGCCCCTAAGCGGCCCGGCAAGATATCGACAATGCCATCTCGATGCTCTGCCTGGTTGAAAAGGGGGCTAGAGGACCAGCGGCTGCTAGCTCTTTGCCACCAATCGAGAGCGCCAAAGCTGTAAGCCACTCGCCGGCCGCGTTTTCCTAAGCGTGACAGGATTTGCTGGCGGTTCATCCATTCTGGTTCAACCCAGGGATGCCCGGCAAAAGCGACTAGTGGGCGCTTGGCGTTGGCGTCATTAATCATCCGCTTATCGCTTAATCACATAATGATTTTTGGAGGGGGATGGATTGTTTGCAGCGTCCATGATCAACGCATCCGCATAAAACTTCGTCGCCCAGTTCGGATATTGCCAGGGGTGATAGCCACCATTGATCGGGTGTGAGCCCTTGATGCCACCTAGTATGTCACGGTCATCGCTGGCCAGCTTCTGGGTTTTCTTGACGAAGCCGAGAATCCGGCTGGTGGCCTGGCGATACTTTTCTTCACCGGTCGCCTGGTATAGCCGCCCCCAGTTGATGGCCAACTGGCAATCGCCGGTCAGGCACGACCATTTGACGGTGGGCTGCCATTTTTCGTTAAAACGACCGGGCATGAAACCGTTGGCCGGCAGGTTGGCGATCATGGCGTCGCCGATGATGCGGGCTGCCGCCATGAGGTCTTCCCGCTGCGCGGCGAGGCCGATCTCCAGCAGGCCGCGCATGGCGTAGGCGATGGTGTGGGTGAAGGGCTGACTGCTGTCCTGCAGGCAGTTCTGGGCCAGCCAGCCGATGGCGTTGCGCTGGGTCATCGCCCATTCGGCATTTTTGACGGCGGCATCCAGGTAACGGCGGTCACCGGTGATGTCGAAGACGCGGGCCAGGCTCCAGGCGCTGCGCGTGTTGTAGGTGTTGATCTGCTTGCCGGTCATCGGCGAGCCGAACTGGCGCCAGCAGCCGTCGTCGTCCATCACTTCGATCAGCCAGTCGGCAGCCCTTACGGCGGCTTGGCGGTAGCGTTCGTCCTGCTCTTCTTCAAAGGCGCGGACCCAGCCAAAGATGACCTGCCCGGTGTTGAAGATGGTGGGCTGATCGGAGTCGCCGAGGGCGCCGGCAAGGACTCCGCCGGTGGGGTGCTGGATGTCGATTTCCCAGTCGGCCATGCGCCGGGCCCGCGCGCGGGCATCGGTGTCGCCGGCCAGCTCGGCGTAGCGATAGAGGGTCGGAATGATGTAGCCGGTGGTTTCCGGGTAGGAGGGCGCCCAGCGGCGGGAGCGCACCAGATAGGTCTGGGCGACACCGCCGTTGCCGGTGACGTCGTGGGCATGCTTGAGCCAGGCGATGGCAGCGTCGAGGTGACGGCGGTTGTCTGTCGGCACGGTCAGGCCGAGGCCGAGTGTGTCCTTGAGAACAAGGCTTTTCTGGCGGATGGTTTCGGAAATGGACATGGTTTGCGTGCGTGATCAGTTATTGGGGGTAGGCGAATCGAAGAAGTGCGGGCCATCCTTGGCCAATCGCCGGGCACCGGCCAGCAGGTCGCCGGCGCGGATCCAGGTGAGATGGGTGTTGCCGATCCGGCCCTGATGCAGGGAGCCTTCTTCCTGCAGGCGGGCAACCAGGCGTTCCTCGCGGCGCAGGCGATTGGCTTCGGCGGAGAGCACGTAAACCGCTTGTTCGTGCTCGACGCCGTCGTAATCGATGACGGTTCCACGGCGGGGTTCGGCTTCATAGAGCGGCACGGCGAGGGTGTCTGCCAACTGGTCTTCGACGAAATGAGTGAAGGTGAAGGTGGCAAAAGGGGCGTCGTGGCCGAGCAGCAGGGCGTTGCGGTCGACCAGCCGGGCAAAGGGCGAGGCGCCGCCAAAGGGTTTGTCGGTGTGCTCATGGTCGGCAAGGAAGGCTTCGGCATCCTTGCCCCAGGCGAGTAGCGGATGGGTGGCGCTGAGGCTGCGGTGGACGCCGGCCGAGCGGCGAAAGACTTCGGAAACCAGGCCCATCATCGAAGGGCTGCGGCGGACATTCATCGGCTTGCCCTTGGCCAGCCAGTCGGCCGAGCTCATGTTGTGATAGGGCATGGAGGTCATGACCAGCAGGCCGTCTTTACCGACGGCGCGCTTGAGGGCGTCGACCAGCGTCGCCGGTTTGCCTTTAAAGCCGCTGTGCAGTTGCCATGAGGAGTGGACCATCAGGGTCGTGCCGGGCTGTACGCCGATGCTGCGTAATTGCCGGATGAAGGCGTCGGCATCGTAGGCCCAGAGCGTCCGGCTCAGCCAGTCTTTCAGATGGGTCTTGAGTTTCTGGATCATGGGCGCGGGGTGGCGGTGACTTCGTCGAGCAGTTTGGCCAGGCGCTGGGTGATGGCGCGGCGGTCGAACTGGGCCAGGTAGTCGTTATCGGCGACGACTTCTTCTGGCACCGGGCGGGCCAGCCATTCGCGCAGCATGGCTTCGCAGGCTTCCACGGATTCGGCCGGCACGGCCTTGCCCAGGCCGGCACGCTCGATGATCTGCTGCGTGGCACCGGCATCGCAGAGGGCGAAGATCGGCCGGCGGGCGGCGACGTACTCAAAGAGTTTGCCGGGGATGACGCCATCCGAGGTTTCGCCGGTGTCGACGATTAGCAGCAGGTAGTCGCAGTTGATCTGGGCATTCATCGCGTCGTTGTAGCTGACGTCGCCGGCAAAATCGTAGAGGTGGGTGATGCCGTGGCGCTGGAGGATTTCATCGTAACGCGCCTTTATTTCAGGATCGATGCCGCCGAGGATGCGGACGCGGACGTTTTCTGCCAGTTGCGGGTCGCTCTGCTTCAGGCGTCCCAGCGCTTCGGCAAAGGCGTAACCGCGGCGGTTCTTGAACAGGCGGCCGGTGTAGACGAATTCGATGGGGCCTTGCCCCAGTGTTCGCGTACGACCGCGTCCGCTGTAGATGTCGACGTCGTAGCCGTTGGTCAGGGTTTCCCAGCGTGCCTTGATCTGCGGGTGCTGGCGCTTCATGTATTCGGTCTTGGGCTCGGAAACCGTGATCACCACATCGGCCTCCTGGAGCAGGCGCTTTTCCATGCGGAATTCCTGGCGCTTGCGCCATTCTGGCAACCATTCGCGCAGGACGTCGCCGTACCAGAGGTCGCGGTAATCAGCCAGCCAGGGCAGGCCGGTGGCCTTGCGCAGTTCGTAGCCGGCGAACATGGAGGAGAAGGGGGGCAGGGTGGTGTAGATGGCGTCGATCTTGCGTTCGGCGCAAAGACGCAGGCATTCCTCGGTAACGGCGCGGGCCCAGGGGCGGTAATCGTCAGGAATGAAGACAAAGGTTTTGAGAACCCAGCGTACGGCAGCATGCGCCTTGTCCAGCAGGCCGCCGGAGGGGGGCCGGGCGGCGCTGGTCTGCACGGCCGTTGCTGGCTGCCCGGCCGATGCCGAAGTGCTGGCTGGCGCTGGGGAGCGCCCGAGCAGTTTCTTGGCGATGCCGGCAATTTTGCCTTCGATATCCGGCAGCGGCAGGCGGATGACTTCAACGCCGTCGGCAATTTCGCTCAGTAGCTTGGCGTCGTAGTTGGGTTCGCTGGCGGTTGGGGCCAGGGTGACGACGATGGTGTGCCAGCCATGGTCGCGCAACAGCTCGACGAACTTGACGGTGCGGATGCGGCCGATGGTTTTCAGGGGCGGAAATTCGCCGGCGATGACCAGCAGGGTTTTGTTGGGTTGCATGGGCGGGGTCATTTGACGAGGCTTTGGCACAACTGATGGAACTGCAGGGCGCGGGTCGTCCAGCTGTTGGCGAGGGCGTGTTGCAGGCCGTTTTGCTGCAGGCGCTGGCGCAGGGCGCGGTCGTCAAGCAGCCTGACAACCGCTGTGGCAATGTTTTCGGGGTGCTGGCAGTCGATCAGCAGGCCGGTTTCTTCATCCTTGATCGCATCGACGGCGCCGCCCGCCCGGCCGCCGATGACTGCCCGCTCACAGCCATTGGCTTCGAGAAAGACGAGGCCGAAGCCTTCGGTATCGCCATCGGCCAGGGTACGGTTTGCCATCATGAAGAATTCGCCGCTGCGATAGGCGGCCAGCAGGTCGGCATCCGATACCGGGCCGGTGAGAGTGACGGAGTGTCGTACGCCATGGTGGTCGATCAGCTGTTCCAGTTCAGCGCGCTGCGGTCCGTTGCCGACGATCAGCAGGTGGGCGTCGGGGTGGCGTTCGAGTACCGCCGGCCAGGCTTCAATGCTGCGGTCGAATCCCTTGCGGGCGATCAGCCGGCCGATACTGACGACCAGTCGCTTGTTGCTGACGCCCCAGCGTTCGAGAAAGGCTTGGTCTACCGGGCCGGGGCAGAAGCGGGTGGTGTCAACGGCGTTTTCGACCAGGTGGATGCGCTCGGCGGGAATGCCGAGATCGATCAATGTCTGCCGGGTGAAGCGGCTGACGGCGATGACCGCGTCGGCGCGGCGCAGGTAAACGAGGCGCTTGCGGCCGAAGGAGCCGGCCTGGAACTGCGTGGTGACCTCTTCGCCGTGGATGTAATACATGAGCCGGACGCCGGTAAGTTTGCGGGCCAGTTCGCCCAGCCAGGCCATGGAAACCAGTTCGCCGATGCAGATGACACCAACCTGGTGGCGCTTGATCAGTTCCAGGGTCTTGCTCAGCACCTGCCGGGCAATCGGCAGGTCGATGGCCAGCCGCCGGTAAACGGAGACCAGTTTGTTGGCGGGCGGTGGCAGGACCGGGGAGCGCAGCAACTCCAGCCGTTCGACGGTATAACCACAGTTGCGGTCATGCTCTTGCCAGCCAGCGATGGGTTCGTTGAGGTCGTAGTTATGCCGCGTTGCCAGGACTGCCATCGTACCTTTCGGGGCGAGCCGGCAGAGACTGGCATAGACGTTCGCTGAGCCGCCGTGGATCGGGGCAAAGATGTTGGCGACGAGAAGGCAGTTGCTGTTATTGGACAAAATGGGAGCCTGATGGTGGGTTTGCTTGGCTTAGTAGGTTTGTCTTGTCTTGTCTAGATCTTCAAGGATGCCCGGCAGACGTTGCTGAATGAAGCTTTCCAGCGCCCGTTGTGCTTCCGTTTCCTGATTGGCCGACACGGCGAGGATGACGGCAGCACCGTCGTCACCTCGGCCGGTCAGCAGGTTGATGGCCTGCGCCAGTTTTGATTGCATGGCGCTTTGCGTGGAATAGCCACCATTCCAGTAAATTCGTGTTGCCAGCGCGACATTCGAGCCAAGCGAGTACTTTTCTACATGGAGTTTCGCCACTGGTGACCCGGTAATCGTGTATTGACGATTGCCGGTCCAGTTCCAGTCTTTGGTCGGCTGAAGCTGATTGGCGACGTTGACCAGTTCCCTGCCTTGCGTCTGGTTGCGGTAATAGGCGACGTAGAGGAGAAGATCGGCTTTGCCTTGGCGGAATACCTGCTGATGGATGCGCGCTGCACCCAAGTACTCTGGGGCAATCAGCGCATGCTGTGCCTCGGCGCTTGTTAATCCCGCAAGCGATTTGCTGAAATCCAGTTCGGGGGGGGCTGCCTGGTCACTGGCGCCATTCAGCAGCGTTTTGGACAAGAGTGGTATTCCGAGCGTCAGAACGACGATCAAGGCTGCGATCACGGTAGTCGGTGCCAGTTGACCAGCGGTGCCCGATTTTGCCGATGGAGGGACCGGATCAGGTTCCTGCCAGTAGCTGCCGATCCAGAAGGCGGTAAAGACGACGACACCGAATATGACCCAACCAAAAGTCAGGTGCGATAGTCCCAGGCCCCACTCATTGTTGGACAGATGGGCAACGAGGACGATGGTGTAGGCACGCAGCCAGTTGGCGAAGAGTGCGAGGGCGAGCATCGCGGCAACAAAAGTGACGCGCTTCAACCAGTTCCGGTAGGTGATGTAGGCGTAGATGGTGCCGATGAAGAAGGCCGTAAATAAATAGCGGATACCGGAGCACGCTTCGACAACGGCCCAAGTGCCGCTCGGAATGATGAAATGACGGTCCTGTTGGAAGACTGGGATGCCGCTGGCGCGCAGGGCAACCACCGTTGCATCTGCCGTCCAGTCCATCAGGGTCGGGAGGACATCCTGACCGAAGGATATGGTGAAAAAGAGAAAGGCGAGCGGTCCGAACAATGTCTTGAAAGCCTGGTAGCCCAGGATCGCCCAGACGGCGGCGATGATCAGGAAAATGCTGGAGAACTGAACGACGACAGCAGCAGATACCAACTCGCCAACAAGGGCAGCCAGAGCAGCCAGGAGAAATGCGCCAAATCCGAGGATGGATGGCGAAAAAGGCACTGCATCAATGAACGGGCGCTTTTTCCACAGGAAGTAGGCAACCACCAGTACCACGACATAGCCGTGTGCGTGGGACGGCATTGTTTCCCAGGATTCGATGACCAGCAGGATGTCGCCGCGAAAGGCGAAAAGGATGCTGATCCACGCGGCAAGCAGCGCGGCCCATGAGGCGGTACGTCGATTGTTTGTCACGTTCGGGTCATTGAGCGCTTGTGATTGCATCATCGTACTTTCATCGATTTTTGGATGCCGGCCTGAAGCGACGCTGGCGAACTCATGTTTTGCCGGTTCGCGCCTGGGGTGGCCTGGGTGCCAAGAGCTTCCCGAACCCAACGGTGGGTACAAATCAATGCCACGAAGATATAGAAGGGCATGTCCCAGTAGGCAAGACTGAGAAAGGCGCCGCCGACCGCAAAGCCAACGAGGCTGACCTTGCTCATCGAGGCCAGGGTGTTTGCCCAGCCAAGCTCTGGGTGTTTTGCCGTCTGCCGCCCGATACGGCCAGCCAGCATATAGGTTGATATCCAGAACGCCAGATAGAGCAGGAGGCCGATGTAGCCGTGTTCGCCCAGTACCTGAAAGTAAATGCTGTGGGCGACAATGACAAAGTTCGGATTGGGGGCGTAAGACTGGTAAATGACCGGTGAATCGGTGACGAAACCCGCTCCCGTCGGCCGGTCGTTGGCAATGTTGACGGCCATGGTCCAGGCGTTGATGCGCCCCATGGCAGAGGCATCCTCTTCGTAGGTCTGGATGGTGTTCATGCGAGTCATCCAGTGTTCTGGCATGAAGGCCGTACCGATGAGACCCATGACCAGAGCGACGACCGCCAAGCTCATTTTGGCCTTGCTGCGCCACCACAGGATACTGCCCATGGCTACCATCGCCACTAGGGCGCCGCGCGAGTGACTGCCGATGGCCGAGATCAGACAAAGGAACATGGCCAGGTACAGGAAGAGTTTTATCCACTTCTCCGATACTCTGGAAATAAAGGGCAGGGTCCGTAACGCGGCTGCCTGGGTAGCCAGGAAATAGATCAGTGGCACAGTGATGATCAAGGCAACGGCCAGTTCATTATTGCCTTCGATGACGCTGGCGGGCGGCCCCCATACACGGAAGTCTCCACCCGAAACGGCGGTGAATATTCCCCCCTTGATGCCAAAGAAGGCCAGCGAGCCGGTAACGACGACAATGAGGCCAAGGATCTCCTCACGCGTTCTGATGACGGCAGCGAGCGGAATCAGCATCAGCAAGACTTTCAGAACCGCCACGTAACGCGAAAGGCTTTCTCCAGCGAAGATTGCAAAAGCCGTGGTAATACCCATCCAGGCTATAAATACAAGCAGAACGGGCGTTGGATAGGCGAAATTCCAACGTACCTTTTGCGAATTGATCAGCATCGAAAAAACAAGAATGGCTCCTGCGGCCATGGCAAACGGCATTTCATAAGCCATTCCCCAGCCGAGCCGATGTGGGTTCATCAGCCCGATCCATGTCCATAGCAGTGCCGCAATATAAGGATTGCGGAGGGCATAGAGGCCAGCACCAGAAAACAGCAGGATGACGGCCAGGTCACGCATGAGCCGTCACCTTGAGGGTTGTCATGGATCGCGCAAATGGACTGGCGACTAAGAGCAGCGGCTGCATTTGCTGTTAGCTCTGTGTGGCATGACTGACGACATATCGATGCTTTCCGGATTTCTCCAGCGGTATTGAATCGACGAATTCGATGCGGACTTCGACGCTTTCCCCCAGGCGTTGCTTGAATCCATTGATGACCTTGCGACGCGTTTCAGCTTCGTCGCCGCCTTCGGCTACGACCAGGACTCGGGTCAACTTAGTGGTTTCCTGGATGATCTTGAACGACTTGACCTCGGGAAGGTCGCGCAGGATGTAGATGAGCGCCAGGCCGTGGATGACCGTGCCGTCAGTGGCGATCACGAAATCCGTACTACGTCCCTGGATTTCCTTGAGCAGTGGCAGCCCACGGCCGCAGGAGCATTTCTCCGTGCCGAGTACACCAATGTCGCCAGTTCGGTAGCGGATGAATGGGTAATCCGCCGTGGCCAGGTGGGTGACCACAATTTCTCCGGCTGTCCCGGGAGCTTGGGCATTGCCGTGTTCATCGATTATTTCGACGATGATGTCCTCGGCGGTGATGTGCATGTTGCCGGCAGGGCACTGATGGGCGATGAAGCCGGCATCGCGCCCGCCATAACCATTGGCAACCGGGCAGGCGAAGGCCGATGAAATGGTTTCTCGCTGGTGGTCGTAGAGACGTTCCGAGGTGCAGAAGACTACTTTCACGCCCAGATCATCAAGCCGAATCTGGCGCTTCTGTGCATGCTTGGCGATGTGGCTGATCGCGGATGGGTAGCCGAACAGCATGCTTGGCTTGCGTTGGCGAATCCGGGCGACGAAGCGGTCCAGATTGCTTTCGTTCATCTGGAATGCCGGCATCAGTTCCGTGCGCATCAGCTTGTCACGCATTGCGCGAACGCGGTCCTGGGTGCCCAGTTCGATCGGCGATCCCCAGACCACTATTTCCTTGTCGCCGATGTCGACATCCCACCAGCGGGTGGCCCGCCATTTGGCGGCAACATCGTGGCTGACGCGTTCGTTGCCAATGAAGAAGATCAACGGTTCACCGGATGAGCCGCCCGTATTGAAACGGGCCAGGCCTTGTGCATTATCGGCTTTCATCCGCTCGCCTGCGGCGCGGATGATTCCCTTGGTCAGCAGCGGGAGCTTCTGGAGATCAGCAAGGGAGCTTGTTTGCGCAGGATTGAAGCCAATTTCCTGAAAGCATTGCCGGTAGTAGGGAACATGTTTCTCAGCGCTGACGAGCAAAGTGCGCAAGCGTTTCAAGCGGAATTGCTCCAGTTGTTCCGCCGACCACCACTGAGACTTTTCCATCTGTTCATGGATAGCCACCGTGTCATGCTTCTTCAGCTTTTCCTGAAGCGGAAACAGTAGGTTGGCAACGAGCCGTGTGTAGAGTCCCATCGTTTTTCCTTACCGGGCGCCGGGTTTCAATGAACAAGCGCTCAGGTATACGTTGGCCAGCAGCGGCCATGTTTTTTGCCACGTATATTTCTGTACTTCCAGCAAGCCATTCGTAACCAATTGATTTGACAAGTCTGAGTCATCCATGAGTTTGCATATGGCAGCAGCCATGGCCTCGGGCGAACCAGGTGGCACAAGGAGTGCAGTTTTCCCGTTCTCAACGACAAATGGAACGCCGCCGACCTGGGTGCTGACGATCGGTGTTCCGCTTGCCATGGCCTCAAGGATCGAAATCGGCATGTTGTCCACCAGGCTGGGGTTTATCGAAATATCGGCTTCACGATAAGCCTTGGCCATTTCGTTGCGGTCAAGGCGGCCCGTGAAACGTACGCATTCGGCAAGTCCCAGATCTTCGACGAGTTTGGCAAGTTGTGTTGCCAGGGGGCCGGAGCCGGCAATGGTCAGGGTGGCGTCCGGATAGGCTTGATGAACAATCGAAAAGGCGTGAATTGCCGTTTCGTTGTCATAGATCGGTTCAAGATTCCGTGAAACAAGCAACTGACGGCGTAACTTGCGCTGAGGGCATGGGTTGCTGAATCGCTCGGTGTCGATGGTGTTGGGGACAATTTCAGCAGCCAGGCCAAAACGAGAGAAAATGGCTTCCAGGAAGGCGGACGGGACAATCAATGCGGCGGTGTGGCGCAATGACAGACGTATTGCCCGGAAGGATTTTGTCAGGAAGCTTTCAGCTTCTCCGCCGTGATAATTGACCACCGAAGGACGCTTGCGCAGCTTTGCGATCCAGATTGCCGGGGCCGCAAACAAATGCCAGGACCAGCCGGAATTGGCCATTATGTGGATCAGGTCGCAGCGACCTGCCAGTTTCCACAGGGCGAACAAATAAGGGATCAGACGGAATGCTGCCCGCACGACCGGCACTGATGCAATCCATGCCGGGCGATAGCTGGCATTGGTTTGAACAATGGAGACATCCAGCCCTTCGCTGCGCAGCAATTCGGCAAGTTGTCGGGTCTGGTTGGCCATGCCCCCCGAGGGTGGTGGAAGAGGTCCAACCAGACCGACGTGTAGAGCCAGATTCACCTCAGACCACCGTCTTTTTCAGCAAAGCCGCATAAGGCGCGACATAGTTGGCGACGCTGTTGCGCCAGTTGCGCACGGACTCAACGAAGTGGCGGCCATTGGCCTTGAGCTCAGGCCAGCGCTGGCGGTCGTTGAGCAGCGTCAGCAGGGCATCGGTCAATGCTTTGCAATCGCCCGCCTTGAACAGGATGCCGGTCTTGTTGTGTTCGATCAGTTCCTTGTGGCCGCCAACGTCGGAGGCGACGAAGAGTTGGCCCTGGGCCATGGCTTCGAGTGGCTTGAGCGGGGTGACCAGTTCGGTCAGGCGCATCGGGTGGCGCGGGTAGGCGAGGACGTTGATCAGGTCGTAGTAGCGACTGACGTCCTTGTGCGGGACGCGGCCGGTGAAGATGACGTATTCGCTGAGGCCCAGGCGTTCGGCCTGCTGGCGCAGGTTGGCTTCCTGCGGGCCGCCACCGACCAGCAAGACGCGCACGTCCGGGCGTTGCCTGACGAGTTCAGGCAGTGCGTCGAGCAGTAGATCGAGGCCTTCATAGGCGTAGAAGGAGCCGATGAAACCGACCACGGTCTTGCCGGTCAGCCCCCATTCTTCCTGGAGTTGCGGATCGGGCGGGCTGGCGAGCTGAAAGGATTCGACATTCACGGCATTGGGGATGACCGTTACCTTGCCGGCTGGAATGCCGCGCGCCACGATGTCGGCGCGCAGGCCTTCGCAGATGGTGAATACATGGTCGACTTGCTGGATGGCGCGGGTTTCCAGTTTGCGCGTGGCGCGGTAACGCAGGCTGCCTTCCTGGGTGCTCCCGTGGTCGACGGCGGCGTCTTCCCAGAAGGCGCGGATTTCGTAGACGACCGGGATGCCCAGTTTGCGGGCGACCTTGATGGCGGGCAGGGCGTTGAGTACCGGCGAGTGGGCGTGGATGATGTCCGGGCGAATTTCGCGGGCGACTTCCTCCAGTCGTGTTTCAAGCTGCTTCATCAGGGCAAGTTCCTTGCCGACTGGGATTCTGGCCAGCGTGCCCTTGGCGACTGGCGTGCGGTAGAAGCGCAGGCCGTCGACATCCTCGAATGGGACGCTCGTCTCGCCTTGTTTGGGCGATGTCAGGTGGAAGGTTTCCCAGCCCAGGGCACGCTGCTCGCGCAACAGGGCGGCAGTGCGGAAGGTATAGCCGCTGTGCAAGGGGATTGAATGGTCGAGAATGTGGAGGATACGCATTGGATTTTGCTCAGGCGAGTCCCAGGAACAGCATCAGCGACCGATTGACGGATATCTGCTCGTCTTCCGTCAGCTTGCCGAGTGTTGGGCCGACCTCGCTGCGTGGAACAGTCATGAGTTTGTCGATCATTATTTGCGAACGATGGTCTTTTGCACGTTACATGCAACGCTCACGCGGCACCAAGCGCGATGGGTTGTTCGGATTGAGCGGTTGTTCCATCCTGGGTGCGCAGGAAGGCTTCGAACATCAGGATGCTCCAGATCGAGGCGCTGTAGTCACGGCTGCTGTTGTTGTGATCGCGCACAAGTTCTTCGAGGTAGTTACGGTTGAACCAGCCAGTGTCGGCCAGCCGCGAGCCGAGGATGGATTCCTTCACGCGTCCCTTTAGCGGGCCCCGGAACCAGCGGGCGAGCGGCACGGAAAAGCCCATCTTGGGACGGTAAAGAACATCGTTCGGCAGAAACGGTTCCATGGCCTTTTTCAGCAGGTATTTACCCTCCTGGCCGCGAACCTTGTGCGAGGAGTTCAGGGTGGCCAGCCATTCGACGAGCTTGTGGTCCATCAGCGGTTCGCGCACTTCCAGCGAATGCGCCATGCTGGCACGGTCAACCTTGGTGTTGATGTCGCCGATCAGGTAGGTCTTCAGGTCAAGGTACTGGATCAGGGCCAGCGGGTCGTCAGTTCCTGCCTTGGCGGCGTGGTCGGTTAATACCTGGAGAGCATCGTAGCCGCCAAGGGCGGCCTTGAACTGAGGGCTGAACAGTTGATTGCGCATCGGCGCGCGGAGGATGGAAATCTCGTGGAAATACCCCTCCACGGGTGTTCGTGCCATGCCTTCAAACGTTGTCTTGGCACGGAAGACGCGAGGTGCCCAGTTGGCTTTCGGATACAGCTTGCCGAGGGTGCCGAAAACCGGGCGGCGCAGGCTGAGCGGCAGGGCCGAGCGCATCTTCTCTTCCATCAGATGCAGCTTGTAGCGGCGGTAGCCACCGAAGCTTTCGTCGCCGCCGTCGCCGGAGAGGGCAACGGTGACGTGCCTGCGGGCAAGCTGGCAGACGCGGTAGGTGGGGATGGCCGAGCTGTCGGCGTAGGGTTCGTCGTAGAGGCGGGCCAGGGTGTCGATGAGGTCGAAGTCGTCGCTTTCGACCATGTCGAGGTAGTGGTTGGTCTGGTAACGGTCGGCCACCATCTTGGCGAACTCTGATTCGTTGAAGGCGGGGTCGGAGAAGCCGATGGAGCAGGTGTTGACCGGGTTTTCCGAAAGGCCGGCCATGATGGCGACGACGGCACTGGAATCGACGCCGCCGGAGAGGAAGGCGCCGAGCGGTACTTCCGAGATCATGCGCAGCTTGATCGATTCTTCCAGGCGATGGGTAAGTTCGGCGCGGGCGTCGGCGTCGCTGATCGTGTTGTCGAGGGTGAAGCGGACATCCCAGTATTCACGCGGCTGGCCGACCGGCTGACCGCGACGTAGCAGCAGGGTGCAGGCCGGCGGCAGTTTCTTCGCCTGCTTGAAGATGGCGCGCGGTTCGGCGACATAGCCGAGGGCGAAGTATTCCTCGACGGCACAGGGGTCGATGTCACGCTTGAGGCCACCGTGGGCAAGCAGGGATTTCAACTCGGAGCCGAAGAGGAAGTTACCGTCATCGAGCAGGGCGTAGTAAAGCGGTTTGACGCCGAGGCGGTCGCGGGCCAGGAACAGGCTCTCGCGATTACGGTCCCAGAGGGCGAAGGCGAACATGCCACGGAAGCGGTCAACACAGCTTTCTCCCCAGGCTTCCCAGGCGTGCACGATGACTTCGGTATCGCTGCGGGTGTGGAAAACATGGCCGAGCGCTTGCAGTTCGGGGATGAGTTCCTGGTAGTTGTAAATTTCGCCGTTGAAGACGACGCAGACGCTGTTGTCTTCGTTATACAGCGGCTGCTGGCCGGTGGACAGGTCGATGATGGAGAGCCGGCGATGGCCGAGGCCGACACCGGGTTCGACATGGGTGCCGCCTTCGTCGGGGCCGCGGTGAAACTGCGATTCGTTCATGCGGTGCAGCACGGCGCGATCAATGTCGCGCTTGCCACGGGTGTCAAAAATGCCGGTGATGCCGCACATGCTGTTGGATCCTAATGGCTTTTAGTATTGTTTTTTGTCGATAGTAGCGAGTCATAGAGCGCGCTGTAGGCACTGGTCATCGCTTCAATGCTGAAGTGCTGTTCAACGGCAAGGCGTGCGGCCTTGCCGTGCTGCAATGCGGTAGCGGAATGCTCAGCGTAGTCGATGATGGCAGAAGCAAGTGCCGGGGGATTTTCCGCCGGAACCAGCTTGCCGGTCAGGCCATCGTTGACCAGTTCAGGATTGCCGCCTACCTCGGTGGCAATGACCGGTAGCTGGCAGGCCATGGCCTCCAGTATCGTGTTGGATATGCCTTCGGATCGGGACGGCAGGACAAAACAGTCGAGTCCGCGAAGAATTTCCGGGACATCGGTGCGCTCACCCGGCAACCAGCAGAGGTCGGCAACGCTGGCTTGTTGCAGGTAGTCGATTATCTGATTACGCGTCGGGCCGTCGCCAATCATTAGCAATCTCAGGTTGTCACGCAGGGCTGGGCGAAGATGTAACGCATGGACGAAAGCCTTGGCCAGATTTAATTGATCCTTGACGGCGTGCATTCTTCCAATCGTCCCGAAGAGTCGAAGCTGAGGCGATTGAAATGGACAGTCCGCTATGGTGAGTCGCTGACCTTGGCCATAAAACCGGGCGCTATCGACACCGTTGTAAATCTGGGTCAATTTATGCTGGGGAATGCCAATGAAGTCCTTCAGATAGTGCGAGAGGTCCTTTGACAATGCGAGGTAATTTGTCACGAAGGGTCGGTAAAGCTTGCGAATCAACTGATACTTCCGATTGTTCGGGTCAAGATCGGTGCCTTCCCGACCGTGCTCGCTATGCAGTCTTGCCGGCACTCCAGCCGCCCAGGCCGGTACCGTGATCTCGAGTGCCGCCAGATTGCGCGTATGCACAATGCTTGGTTGCAGTTCGCGGAAAAGTTTGAACAGTCGCGGATAGAGGGAGATGGAATGGCCAGGGTTCTTTTCCAGCGCGATAAATCCGACGTCATCACGTATGACGCGTTGCCTGAATTCGGTAATTTTCGATAACGCAATAATTACGTGCCGGTATTTTTCACGCGGCAGGTGATTCACCAGATTGACGACACCATTTTCGAGCCCCCCTGTGTCAAAACGATAAACAACGTGGGCAATGAGTGGGCGGGAATCGGCTGTGAGGAAATTTTTCATTGCGGTGCCTGTGCGCTCTTCAGAATTGCCAGAGGGCGTCTTGCGCTAGGTCAGGGGCGATGCGCAGCAGGGCTTGTTGTCCCTGTTCGGCACGTGCTTGCCACCCCTGGCCTCGGCCAATGGCGTCGCGCCAGGCGTCGTTGAAAAGGTCGGCTTGGCCGTTCTCCAGAAAATAGCTGGCCAGGCTGGCTGCTTGCAGGATGTCCTTGGTCGCCTTGACGCGCTCGGCGACCGGCCGTTCGCCATGAACGATCAGCTTGTGAACGGCGTAGCGCTCCGGTGCCGGCAGGTTGACTACGCAGGCGCCGAGGTTCGAGAAAATGCAGGCCTGAACCGGGTTTTCCAGCGAAAACTCCATGAACTTGAGCGGTTCCAGCGTCAGGTTGAGTTCTTCCATGATCACCGGCTGGCCATCGCAGCTCATGCTGGTGACGAAGTCGAGGCGGAGTTCCTGATCCTTCGGATTGCGATACTGTGCACCGGCCTTGCCGTTGAACTGGGATATTGGCAGCAGGCCCATTTCCAGAGATTCCAGTGCGCCATGCACATCGATACGCAGATCGGCGGGCAGGGCCAGCGAGACGTTGCGCCCGGCATGGGCGAAATCAACGTCAAGCGTTGCAGCTCCGTCACGCCAGCCGACCCCCAGCATGTTGCCCATGGCCAGGAAAGCGTGTGTGCCGATCAGAATGCCGCCAGCACGAAAGAAGCCGTACTCGGCAAGACGGCGAATGATGCGGAAGTGCTTGGGGGCCACCGGCGTATTTCCGGCAGCGGTGGCAATTCGCGAAACCGTTGCCAGCGGCTTGTCTTGGCGATTTTCGTTGAAACGGTGAACAAGGTTTTGTACACGTTCGTTGTCGGGCCCCACATAAGCCATGCGCAGCTTCTGGTCGATGTCCCGGTAGCCGAAATACCAATAGTCGCGTCCCTTGAGTGTTCGCTTGCTGAACTTGCCAACGAGGCCGCCAAGGGCATTTGCCAACTCGAATGCCTGGGTCTGGCTGAACAGTTCAGCGTAGGTTGTTTGAGCAGCAAGGGTGAGGTTGGCGTAGCGCATGGCGAGTTACTATACAAAATATTTTTTTATATAGTAACTGGCGGCTTCGTGCAGTAGCCATTCGGAAGACGCCTCTTCGATCTTGGTGAGCCGCAGCGGCAGGAGTTGTTTCCGGACGGCTGGGTATTCGTTCCGCTTGTTCATCTTGAAGCATCGCCACCTTGGCCGATATAGGGATCGATCCGGCTCATGTGCGCTTCCCAGCTATAGCGGGCGATGACCCGGGCGCGGGCAGCGCGGCCGATGGCGGCGGCGCTTGCCGGGTCGGTCAGCTGAGCATCGATGGCGCTGACGAATTCGTCGGCGCTGTCGGCGGTCAGCAGTTCGCTGCCTGGCGTTGCATCAACCGGGCTGGCGCATTCTCTGGCGGCGATCACCGGCCGTTCCATGGCCATGGCTTCCAGTATCTTGTTCTGGATGCCGCGGGCGATGCGCAGCGGAGCAACGACAACGCCGGCGTGTTGCAGGTAGGGGCGGACATCGGGCACGGTGCCGGTGACGACGACATGGTCGCCGGCCAGGGCCTGGACTTCCGGAGTGGGGCTGCGGCCGACGATGTAGAAGCGCAGCTTGGGCCGGCGCTGCAGCAGGGCCGGCAACATTTCGCCGACGAACCAGGTGACGGCGTCGATATTGGGCCAGTAGTCCATGGCACCGGTGAAGACGACGGTTTCTTCATCTGCCGCGAAGGGCGACGGCCGGTCGGCGGCGGGGGCGAAGTAGTCGGCATCGACACCATTGCACATGGCTTCCACGCGGACGCTGCATTCCGGGGCCAGCTTGCCGAACAGCTCGACTTCGGCAGCGGTGACCAGGAATGAGCGCGCTGCCTTTGAGGCCATCAGGCGTTCATAGGAAAGCAGCAGGCGGCCTTCGCGACGGTAGATCCAGGACAACGGCCAGCGGTGCTTGGGGGCATATTGCGTCCATTTGGCTGAGTCGACATCGACGAAATCGATCAGCACCGGCATCCGCTGCTTGTCTTCTATGTATTGCGCCATGGCCGAGCTGAAGACGACGGCGGCGTCGATCTTCTGAAAGCGGCAGATGTCGTCGACCCAGTTCATCAACCCGGCATCGCGGTAATAGCGCAGGGTCAGCGGCTCGCCGGCGAGCAGGCCGTTCAGGCTGCGGATCTTGGCCAGGCGCGGGTCGATGCGGGCGACGTGCAGGTTGGCGCACATTCCTTGGAGCACCGGGATATGGACGGCGTCCTCGGGGTCGTCGATGAAGGTGCCGAGGAAGACGCGATGCTGCTTGAGCAAGTGCTTGAGCAGGTTGTAGGAACGCACCTTGTCGCCCTTGTTGGGCGGGTAGGGCAGGCGATGGACGAGGTAGAGGATGTTGGCCATGTTGTATCCCTAGCCCAGGTTGCGCACGATGTGCGGCCCGAGCCAGTTGGCCAGCCCGATCGGCATGCGCCGCCAGGCTTCGATGAATAGTTTGTATTTGGCGTTGTTGGGATTGTTCTGCGGAATGCTGTCGCGCTTGTAGAGGCGGTATTCGTAGTGCAGTGGTTGTGGCTCGAAGCCCCAGTTTTTCTTGAACGAATAGGGGCCGGTGCCGACCTTGCTGCGCCCGTAGTCGAAGAGGCGCAGGCCGCGCTCGCAGGAGCGGCGCATCAGTTCCCAGTATTTGAAGTCGTTGGCTGCCAGATCGCGCGCCGCTTCATCATCGCCGGCGTAATAGGGCAGCACTTCATCGCGGAAGTAGAAGGAGAGGACGCTGCTCAACAATTGGCCGTCGGCGGTGGTGACGGTGAGAATCTGGCAATCCTTGCCGAAGACGCGCAGCAGGTATTCGAAATAGCGCTTGGGCATGGCTGGTGTGCCATGGCGATGGACGTTGTCGGCGAAGACGGCAAAAAAGCGGTCGGCGTTGTCATCGATGTGGCTGACCAGGCCGTTCTTGATGCCCTTGCGCACCATCGCCCGCTGCTTGCGCGGGATGGCCAACATGTTGGCCTCGACGTCGGGCAGGATTTCCTTGCGGAAGGTGACGTAGAGGTCCTGGGACGGCCAGTCAGCATGGCGCGGCGTGACGTTGCGGAATTCGAGATGGTCGACGCCGAGTTGGACGGCCAGTTTCTGCGCTTCTTCTTCGAGCGCTGCAGCGGCTTCTGGCGTTGTTGCCGCCACCCCGCCATAGACGGCGAAGGGCAGGGCGACCAGGGCGTTGCCGAAGAGCAGGCTGTTGACGTGGGCGAGCGGCAGGACGCCGCGGATTTCACCGCCCTCATGAGCGTAGAGGAAATAGGTGGCGTGGCGGAAGATGTCGCCGATGATGCTCTGCCAGGCAGCGCGGTGGAAAAAGGTGGCTTCCGGGCAGGCGTAGACGAATTCGTCCCAGCGGGTCGCCCCCTTGGTATCGGCAAGGTCCAGTCGGTCGACGATCATCGGGATCAGGCCTTGCCGAGGAACAGCTCGTCCATCCGGCCCCAGGAAAAGTCGGCCAGCAGACGATGGAGGCGGTGCTCCATGCGCTCAATGTTGATGTAGTGACGGAAGCGGGTCTTGGCGCTGATGCCTTCGATGCGCGGTTGCCCGATGTCAATTTCCCAGGGATGGAAGTAGAAGACGGCGGCCAGTTGGTCGACGTCGTTGACGCGCTGGATCATCCAGCGCGACAGGGTATAGGGCATTAGCCGGAAATAGCCGCCACCACTGGCCGGCCAGTTGCGATTGAGCAGGCGCAGGGTGGTCGGCGGGATTTCCAGGAGCTTGCCGATCCGGTGCGCATGGCGCGGAGCGTCCGGCATGCCGTAGTGATCGTGGCGGACTGGGTAGACGCTGGAACTGTAGTGATAGCCGGCGCGCTCCAGGCAGTCGAAGGCCCACATGTTCTTTTCGCCAATCGAGAAACTCGGTGCCCGGTAGCCGCGCACTTCATCGCCGGTCAGGTCTTCGAGGATCAGCTTGGCGACGTTGATATCCGAATAGAAGGCTTCCGGCGTCTGGTCGCTGACCCGTTCATGGCCGTAGCCGTGGCTGGCGATCTCGTGGCCATCGGCGGCAATGCGGCGGATCAGGTCGGGGTAGCGCTCGGCGATCCAGCCGAGGGTGAAGAAGGTGGCTTTGGTGTCGTGTTCGTCGAGCATGGCCAGGATGCAGTCGACGTTGCGCTCGACGCGGCATTCGCGCACCGGCCATTCGCTACGCGGGATGTGCGGAGCGAAGGCGGAGACCTGGAAATAGTCTTCCACGTCGATGGTGAAGGCGTTGCTCGGTGAACGTCTGGCCATGTCCTGAATCTCAGTTGGCAATGACGTGGCGGGCCAGCAGCCAGCTGGCGAGATCTGCGGCGATGCGTTCGGCGGCGTGGCCATCCCAGAGTTCTGGTACGCGGCCGCTCTTGCCATGGCCGGCCAGGGTTTCCGCCGTCTGCCGACGGATGGCGGCGACATCGCGCCCGACCATGGTGTTGGTGCCCTGGTCGACGGTGATTGGCCGTTCTGTGTTCTCGCGCATGGTCAGGCAGGGAACGCCCAGAGCTGTGGTTTCTTCCTGCAGGCCGCCGGAGTCGGTGAGTACGATGCGGGCGCCAGCCATCAGACCGAGCATTTCCAGGTAGCCCTGCGGCGGCAGCATGATCATGCTCGGCGAGTCGATCAGGTGCTGCAGGCCGAAGCGTTCAATGTTGTTGCGCGTGCGCGGGTGCAGGGCGAAGACCAGGGGCAGGGCTTCGGAGATTTCACGCAGCACACCGAGCAACGAAGCGAGCACGCCCGGGTCGTCGACGTTCGACGGCCGGTGCATGGTGACGATGCCATAGCCCTGCGGGCCGGCGATCAACGTCGGATCGCCGCCGCCGGCGGCAACGGTGGCGGCCGGCGCGCGGGCAAACTGGCGGTTGCTGAGCAGCGAGTCGATCATTACGTTGCCGACGAAGCGCACGCGCTCGGCGGCGATGCCTTCACGGGCCAGGTTGTCGGCGGCGCTGCGTTCGGTGGTGTAGAGCAGGTCGGCAATCTGGTCGGTGAGGACGCGGTTGATCTCTTCCGGCATGGCGCGGTCGTAGCTGCGCAGGCCGGCTTCGACGTGGACGACCGGAATGCCCTTCTTGACGGCAACCAGGGTGCAGGCGAGGGTCGAATTGACGTCACCGACGACGAGCACGCAGGATGGTTTGTGCTCTTCGAGAACCGGCTCGAAATGCTTCATGACTTCCGCAGTCTGTACGGCATGTGAGCCGGAACCGATGCCCAGGTTGATGTCCGGCTGCGGCAGACGCAGATCCTCGAAGAGGCGGTCGTTCATGTCGCGGTCGTAGTGCTGACCGGTATGCAGCAGCAGGGTCGGAATGGCCGGCACATGGGCGGCAAAAGCGCGCAGGATGGGTGCCATCTTCATGAAATTGGGACGGGCACCGACAACGCAGATGACGGGGCCGAGATCGGCGGGCCAGGTTTCAGGCATCAGTTTTTTCGCTTTCGTTGGTGTCGGGGGGCGAGAGACGCTGGCCTCCGGCAACCAGTTGCTGGAGCAGGCTCAGGGTGGTGCTATTGATCTTTTCCAGTTGCAGCAGGCTGCGTTCGAGGCGGGCCAGGCGTTCGCCAAACTGCTGGGCATTGAGCCCAGCAAGCACGGCGGATGGATTGCCTGAAAAATCGCCATCGCCAAAGGCCTGAGGGCTGCACGGCTGGTAGGGTGAGGTGGCCGGGGAGTAGCTGATTCCCACCTGAGTATTGCCACCCATGGTCTCATCATGGATTTCGCGGGCGACTTCCTCGACATCCGCTTCGTCGAATTCTTTCTTGTCGCTCAGAAATCCGAACAGCAGAAGGCGGTCGCAGACCGAGTTGATGCGCCGGGGAATACCGCTGCTGGCCTTGAAGATGGCTTCGTGGGCGGCCGCGCTGATGACCGGCGATCCGGTGGAGCCGGCACATTTCAGGCGGTGTTCGATGTAGGCGCGGGTTTCCGCGACATCGAGCGGCCCGATGTGGCAGGCGGCGATGACGCGCTGGCGGAACTGCATCATGTGCGGACTTTGCAGGATCTGGCGGAACTCCGGCTGGCCGATCAGATAGCTCTGCAGCAGGGCATGGTTGCCGAACTGGAAGTTGGACAGCATGCGCAGTTCTTCGACGGCGCGGGCGGTCAGGTTCTGGGCTTCATCGACGATCAACAGGCAGCGCTTGCCCTTGCCGGTAGCGCTGATCAGGAAAGCTTCCAGCGACATCAGGACATCGGCCTTGGAGACATCCTTGGTGCGCAGGCCGAAGGCGGCGCCGACCAGACGCAGGGTGTCGTCGGCATCGAGCTGGGTGCTGACCAGATGGGCGGCGACGACCTTTTTTTGATCAAGCGCGTCAAGCATGCCGCGAACAATGGTGGTCTTGCCGGCCCCGACTTCACCAGTGATGACGATGAAGCCCTCGTTCTGGTGCATCCCGTATTCGAGGTAGGCGGCGGCGCGCTTGTGCTGCTTGCTGCCGAAATAGAAGGAAGGGTCGGGGTTGAGCTGGAAAGGCTTGTTGGTCAGGCCGTAGAAAGCTTCGTACATGCGTCAGTAGGTATAAGTGACCGTGCCGACCAGGGCATTCTCGGTATAGGGATTGGTCGTGGTGTCGAAATTCGTGTGGCGCAGGCTGAGCGAACCGGTCGTCTTGGCACCCAGCTTGGTCGAAGCGCTGACCACGTACGCGGTGGTTGTCGTCTTCAGATTGCTGCCATTGCCCTGTCCGGTGCTTTGCTGGCGGTTGACTGAGGCATTGAGATTCGACAACGGGGTCAGGCGGTGCGAGAGGCTGAGACCGATGCCGCGCTGGCGGATGACCGTACTTTGTGCGAAATCGTCGACGACAGCGGCTGTGAGAAGGGATGAGTTTTCGCTGCGATTGAGTTGCAGCGTCAGCGAATTACGCGCGCCGTAGAGGACAAAGGCGAGTTGCTGCTGACGCTGGAGGCTGGCTTGCGATGAGAGGAATCCGCTGACCACCTGTTGATTCGGATTGATGCCGCTTGCCGCCAGTAGATCATTGACTTTGGCAGCACGAAGGATGGGGTCGGGGAACTGGGCGGCATAATGTTCGAAATACATGTCATAGATGCTGCCCATGCCGGCGGTGGCGAACTGGTTCGGGTTCACCGAGACATCTTTGGTATCGGTGTAGCGGATGCTGCTCATCGGGAAGCGATGATTGAACGAAAACCGGTGACCATCGCCAAAAAAGCGGCTTTCCTTGAAGGCGGATATCTGTGTACGAGTAGTCGGATTCCAGTCGAAGCCGTAGCCATGCATGCTGCGGCTTTCTTGGTCCAGAGAAGCGTAATTGTTTCGCTCCCAGCCGCCGCTGGCGGAGAGGCGGAACTGCGGTGTAATGGCGTACGTGACCATGGCGCGCAGCAAGTCGGCGTCGGTCTTGCGGCCGTTGCTGTAGTCGGTTGTCTGGCGGTTCGCGTCGACGCTCCACCGCAGGTTGTGGAAAGGCGTGCTACCGCCCAGGCGGCCCACCCACTGACCGATATCGACATTCGAGGCACTGCTGGCGTCGGCCCGGGTAGTCGAGGCGTTGTAGCGTAGTTGATAATCGACGGCGTTGCCCAGCTTGCCGCGAATGTAGGGGGACAGCCGGTAGGTGGCTGTTTCCGTGCTGTTGCTGTTTTGCAGGCTGTCGTTGGACTGGGTGCCGAAAGCCGAAATGGATTGCTGCGCGATGTTGCCGCTGACGTCGATGAACAGCCAGTCTTCAACGGCCTCGAAGGTGCCGAATGCATTCAGGGCATTCTGAGTGCGGCTACTGCTGTTATTCAGGTAATGCTGGCCGCGCAGCGAGTAATCGAAATAACCGCGTAGTCTGGCTGTCCGCGCATCAATGCGGATGCCGGGGGACAGTTCGGTAATCAGGTCGCTTTCGCTGTTGGCATTGCCGCCGACCCGGCCATTATCGGTGGCTGTCATGGTCATGCCGATGCGTGGCCGGATCGACCAGGCGCGGCCACCGGTCGGGCCGGCGCCGCCGCCTGCGGTCTGCGCGGTATTGACTGTAGAGACTGCCCCCATGGCTGGAGTCGGTAGCGCTCCGCCGCCAGCTTGCTGCGCCCAGGCACCCGAAGCGGTAGTCAGGAGCAGTGCTGCGACCAGTGGAAGGCGTACGGGAATCCTACTTCTCATTGCCATATCCGTAGCCGTAACCGTAACCGTAACCATAGCCGTCAGTTGAAGCCTGTCTTGCTTGATTGAGCACCATCATCTTTACGGGGCAGGCATCGATCGCATCGACCGCCTGCTTGACTGCTGCCTGGGCGGTGTTCTCGGCATTGACGACGATGACAATCTGGCCCATGTGGGTGGCCAGGGCGCGCGATTCGGTGGTCAGCAGCAGCGGCGGGGAGTCAAAAATGATGATGCGGTCGCTGTAGCGGCTGGCCATGTCGTCAAGCAGACGGACCATGGCATCGCTGGCGAGCAGTTCGGTGGCTCGTGGGTGTTGCGTGCCGCTGGGCAGGATCGACAGCTTCTCGACGTTGGTGCGTAAGAGTACGCCGGAAATATCGACCGAGTTCTTGTCTACTACATCCAGCAGACCGGGAGCCGGTGGCAGGCCGAGCATATTAAGGACGGACGGACGGGCGACGTCGGCATCGACCAGCATCACCGTGTTGTCGAGTTCCATGGCGATACTGATGGCCAGATTGATGGCAGTGAAGCTCTTGCCTTCGCCGGGAAGGGCGCTGGTGACCATGATCAGGTTGCCGTTGGCCAGTTGTTCACCGCCCTTGCCCATGGCATTGGCGATTAGCGGGCGCTTGATGACACGGTATTCGTCGGCCAGTTGGCTGCGGGTGGCTTGCGGCACGAGCAGGCCGGAGGCGGATATTGCCTCCAGATTGAGTTCCACGCGCTTACTGACCTGAGTCGCCGTCTTCTTCAGCTCGCCAACGGAGGCGCTTGGCTGGATGATTGCCCTATCGTAGGGATCGGGTGCTGTCGCCGCCGCGTGCGATTTTTGTGCCGGCGTCTGTACAGCCGGTTCCTCTGGTAGCTCGACGCCGGCCTGACGAAGTTGTTCCAGGCGCTTGGCTGCTTGTTCAATCAGACTCATCGATCACTCTCAGGCAGCACGTTGGGAAAGGAAGAGGAGGGCGGCAATGCCGGCACCATAGGCGACGAACAGTCCGGCCGTGGCTGCCAGGAAACGCCGCAAGCTGGCACGCTCCTTAAGTCGCCGTGCTTCGTTGGGAATCAGCGATACGGTACCGAGCAGCGGCAGGCCGGTTACCTCGCGCAAATTTTTACCATCGAAGAAGACCGGGCGGATCTGGCTGGCGGCGAAGGCAACGAACAGGCCGGCGGCGAGGCCGAGTAACAGACCGAGTGGGAAGAGCAGGGTACGGTTCGGTGCGACCGGGTTGTTCGAGGCACGCGGCGGGTCGATCAGGCGGAAATCGGCGACTGAACCAGCGGCTTCGAGGTCGCCGGAAAGTTCTGCCGATTCGCGGCGGCTGACCAGTTGCTCGTAGTTTTTCTTGTGAATTTCGTAGTCGCGGTTGAGCTGGGTGAACTCAGCCTCCAGTTGCGGCTGCGTCTTCATCAGGTCGGTCAGGCGCTTGTAGCGCGCCTCATATTCGGCAACCCGGGCCTGCAGCGAGGCGACATTGGCCTCGGCTTCGGCAAGGGATACCTTCAGTTGCTGGTAGACAGGGTTGTTGCTGATCGACGAACCCGGGTTGGCCGCGGCAAATTTTTTACGGGATACCAGTTCCAGGCGTTTCTGCTCTTCCAGATCCTTGATTAGCCGACGGGTGCCGACGACATCCGGATGCTGGTCCGTGTAACGTTGGAGTAGGGCATCGAGATTGCGCCTCTGCGTGTCGATACGACCGTCAATCTCGGGCAGCGAAATGAGGGAGTCGGCACCGGATGATTCCGGCAACAGTACGGGTTCCTCGCCAGTGATCTGACGGCGCAGGGCGTCGCGGGAATTGACCGCTTCGCTCAAAGCCAGACGCGACGTGCTGAGCTGGATCGAAAGATCCGAAAGGCGGTCAAAACTGGTTCGGCCTTCGCCGGTCTGGAGATCGATGTTGCGCAGTTTGAATTCCTTGAGGCGGTTCTCGGCTTCCTGCAGCTTGGTTTCATAATTGCGGATCTGATCGTCGATGAATTTGCGGGCGGAGTCCGAGTCCTGGCGCTTGTTGCCGAGGCTGGACTCGACAAAGATCGAAACCAGGGCCTGGACCACGCGCTGGGCTTTGCCCGGTTCGGTATCGCGATAGGAGAGGGTGTAGAGATTGTCGCGACCGACGCTCTGGATTTTCAGGCTCTTGCTCACTTGGTCAATCAGGGCTTCCTGTTCGGCCTTGCCCTTGATGTTGAGATCGAGATCGGCCATGCGGATCACTTTCTCGACATTGGGCCGGCTGATCAGCGTTCGGCTCAGCATCATGACCTGCTGTTCGATGTTTGGCTGGACAGTCAGTCCTGACATCAGCGGCTTGAGGATCGATTGGGTATCAACAAAAATGCGGGCCGAGGCCTCATAACGATCAGGCATGCGCAGGATGACGCCAGCAGCGATGGCGCCGACGATCCAGGCGACCAGCATGCCGAGACGGCGATGTTTCCAGGTGGCGCGCAGGAGAGTCTGGGCCTGGCGGAGAATCTCTTCCATTAGGAATCCAAGCTAGCTGCCGCTCCGCCATATGGCGGCGCGGCATACGTTGATGCGGGAAAGGTCAGAACCAGCTTTGCGGGATGATCAGCACATCACCCGGCTTCATTTCAACGTTGGCGGAAACGTCGCCCCCTTTGACCAGATCCTTCAGGCGGACTCGGTATTGGGCGTTGTTTTCGCTGGTGCGCAGAATGGTGGCGCGGTTGCCGTCGGCGAAGTCGGTGATGCCGCCGACGGCAATCATTACGTCGAGGACGGTCATTTTCTGCTTGTAGGCGAGGATCTGCGGCTTGGCGGCTTCGCCGATGACGCGGATCTGTTCGCTGTAGGGGCCGACAAAGCCGGTGACGATGACGGTGACAACCGGGTCGCGAATGAACTTGGCGAGTTCCTTCTCGATATCGCGGGCCAGGCTGGTCGAGTCCTTGCCCATGGCATTCAGGTCGTCGATCAGCGGGGCGGAAATCTTGCCGTCCGGGCGAACGGGAACCGACATCGACAGTTCGGGATTGCGCCAGACGACGATGTTGAGGTTGTCGCCGGGGCCGATCTTGTAGCTGTAGTCGTCCGAAGCGGCAGCAGCCGGTGCCGGCGGATGGCTGCTGGCGCAGCCCGAGATGACCAGCGCAGCGACGGCGATCGCCAGCCAGTTCAACGTGTTTTTGATGATATTGCCATTCATTGAATTTCCCCTCTGTCTGGTCGTTGGTCGAGCCCGCCGGGCCCGGTCAATAGGGCGTAATCATAACGGAAAGCTGCCTGAAAAGGCGTTGCCAACGCATTGTCTCTGCGCAGTATTTCACGATTAGGTTCAGACGCCGTGGCGCAGCGCATCGACGACATCGAGGCGCGAGGCCCGGCGTGCAGGCATGACGGTGGCAAGGATGGCGGCGACAAAGCCGATGGCCCCGGCAGTGAATACGGTTTCCGGCACGATGCGGACCAGGGCGGTATAGCCGAGATTGGCATTGGGCGGCGGTGGCATTGGAATGCCGATGGCAGAAATGCCCAGGGCAACCAGGCACCCGATGGTCATGCCGAGCAGGGCGCCGAGTGCCCCCAGGCAGATGCTTTCCATCATGATCAGGCGAAACACTGTGCTCGAACGATCGCCGACCGCCAGCATGGTGCCGAATTCGCGGGTGCGCTCAAAGAGGGTCATGTTGACACTGTTGACCACGCTGAGTAGCACCATGACCAGAATGATCAGGCGCAGGACACCGAACTGGCGATCGTAGAGATCAACGGTTTTTTCGTAAAAATCGGAAAGCTCGTTCCAGGCGGTGATTTCGTAACCCTGCCCGGCCAGTTGTTGCTTGAGGGCGGAACTGGCGGCAACGGTGTTTTCAGTGTGGTCGAGCATGACGACGAGCAGATGGGCTGACGGCGTATCCATCAGGGTGCGTGCCGACTCGAGCGAAATGCGCACGGCGCGGGCGTCGAATTCGCGGGAAAAGCTTTGGAATACGCCGACGAGTTCGAAATCAAGGGTATTGACAGCACCGGCCGACAGCGTCATCAGCAGGGTGACGCGATCGCCGACCTGCAAGCCGAGGGAGCGGGCAACTCCCTGGCCGACGACGATGCCGTCGATATCGTCGCTTTTCAGGCCGCGGCCCTCGACGTAGCGCAGATAAGTGCCGATATCGGCTTCAGCGTCTGGTTCGATACCTTCGCCGATGATGCCGAGATCGCGACGGCCATTGTTCAGGGTGCCGGAAAAGCCGAGGCGGGTCATGATCGTCGTGGCTGACGGCACGGCCTTGGCGACAGCAGCCTTTAGCACCTCGGGCTCGGCGATCAGGTAGTTTTCCGGGGCCCGGATGCGTCCTTCGCGATAGCCTTCCCGGGTGATTTGTATATGTCCGGTCTGTGAGTGGATGATGGCTTCGCCCAGCTGGATGAAGATGTCCTTGACGAAGCCGCCCGCGAGGATGAGGCCGGCGACACCGATGGCGATGGCGGTCAGTGTGGCCGCCGAACGGGCGCGTTGGCGAAAGATGTTGCGCAAGGCGAGGGAGAAGATGTTGGTAGCCATTACTGGTTGCAGCGCAGGGCGTCGACGATGTTCATGCGGCTGGCTCTCCAGGCCGGCATGATGCTGGCAACCAGCGTGGTGACTAGAGCGAGCACCATGGCGTCCACCGCCAGCGAGGCGCTAATCAGTATCTGGCCGGTATAGCCGCGGGCCATGCCAGGGGGCGGCGGCATCGGGATGCCGATAGCCGAGATCAGGGCGCCGAGAAGATAGCCAAGGAGGATGCCGATAATGCCGCCGACAATGCCAATCAGCGCCCCTTCGAGCAGGAAGAGGCGGAGCACATCGCTACCGCGCAGGCCGATGGCCAGACTGGTACCGATTTCCGTGGTGCGTTCGAGCACGCTCATGGTCTGGGTGTTGGAAATGGTCAGGACAATGATCAGGCCGATGATGATCTTGACGACATCCACCTGTTTCGAGAAAAGCACTACCACCTTGTTGTAGAAATCGGCCAATTCGCTCCACGGGACAATCTGGAATTCCTTGGCTGGCAGGTGTGGGCGAATCGTCTCGATGGTTGTGCTCGTCGTCTCGGTTTTGTCCAGCAGAGCCACCCATGAGGTGGCGCCATCGACGCGCATCAGCTTGCGGGCGAGCGGGATTGGCAGGCGCAATGCGGTGTCGTCGTATTCCTTGTAGATGGTGAAGAAGGTCCCGGCAACCGTCACTTCGATGGCATTCGGGCTGCCGTTGGCAGCAGTGCCGAGGAGGACAATGGAGTCGCCAGGCTTGACGCCAAGAGTTCTGGCCAAGCCCTCGCCGAGTATGGCGGCGGCCTCGTCGATGTTCTCGAGGTCGCGGCCTTCCTTGATGGTGATGCGGCTGCTGATTGGCCGTTCGCGAACCGGGTCGATGCCTTCGCCGGCGAAGCCGATGGTGATATCGCCGAAACTGACCAATCCGCTGAAGGCAAGTCGTGGGGTGAGTGTCGACACGCCAGCGGTTTTCCTTATGACTTCCTCAACCGGTGACTTGCCCGGTAGCAGGAAGGCGTAGGGGTCGGCAATTCCCTTGACGAAATAACCGGGGCGAACAATCTGAATATGACCAAGTTGCGACCGGATGGTCGCTTCGCGCATGTTGTCGAACATCCAGTTGATGAATCCACCGGCCAGCAGGAAGGCAATGACACCACCGGCGACTGTCAGCAAGGCGACTAGCGTCCGGTTGCGGTTGCGAGCCAGATTGCGCAGGGCCAGCCGGAACGTAGTGGAAATCATGGAGCCCCGTAACGGTCAAGTCGGTAGATTGTACCTGCCGGGAGCAATTATGTTGTCGGGATCGAACACATCCTTGAGGCGCCGAATCGTCCGCCAATACTCGTTGTCGGTTACCACATCCTTCATCATGTCGGCTCGGGCGCGGTAAGGCTCCAGGCCGTGCCGACGGATGCAGGCCAGCATGTCGTCGGCGCAGCGGTGGGCGCGCTCGATTTCACCAGGCTGCGAGCGGTCGAACAGCAGATTGATTACTGCCACCATGGAGGTCGATGTTTCGATGTTCAAGGTCATGTAAAGCTTGTGTCCATGGCCTTCGGCGACTACTTGTAGTTCATCAACGACGGCGACGACGGCCTTGCCATTCAGTGGCAGGGCCGGGTTAACGAAGAGCAGGCCGCAGGGCGATTCGTCCAGCGCCTTGGCCGGCAAATCGGCGCGGCCGAACTTCCACAATAAATTGTCGATCGGCACATCGGTCGGCACGCCAAGTGCCAGGGCGTGCAGCGGTCGGATGGAATGGATGGCAGCAGCATTGGCACGGGCGAAGGAGATGAAACGGAAGGCGTGAGTGACGGCATAGCCGACATCTAGCAGGGTGTCGGTAATGACCATGACCCGGGCTATGCGACCGACGCGTTGCCTGATTTCCCGAATCGCCGCCCGCACCTGACCGGCGTTGCCGGTGACCGCCGCCAGGCTGGCCCATTCATCCGGGGCAACCAGGTCAATGGCCTTGGCGGCTTCGGCGATGGCGCGTTCCGGCGTATAACCGCATTCTTTTTCGAGATAGCGGGTAACGCCGTAAGCTAGGGTGGACTGGGTGCGTGCCTTGTTGCCGATATGCGTGACCGAGGTCAGCAGGCCATCACGCTTTAGGCGTGCCAGCTGATCGATGAATTCGGCCAGAAAACGGACATCGCGCAAGGCCATCGAGACGGCGACTTCCTTTGGGCGGCGGGGAATGAGGCGAAAACAGGCACTGGTCACGATGCCGAAGTTTCCCTGAAAGAAAAGCCCGTCCAGCATCGGGCCGAGACCGTAAGGATGACAGTGCGCCAGTGGCGATTCCTCTCCCAATCGGCGGAAACCGGTGCGCAGGATTTCGCCAGTGCCAGTGACAACTTCCAGGCCGAACAGGTCTTCCTTGCGCGGGCCGAAATAGCCGACACCGCGGTCGAGCGCATTACCGAGAATGCTGGTATCGCAGCCAGCACCGGTGACGTTGAAGGTCAGCTCCGGGCAGTGTTCGGCAAGAAAAACTGACAGCTGCGCCTGGGTGACGCCAGGCTCGATGAGCGCAATCGGATTGTCGAGCGAAATCTCATTTGCATTGAGGATGCGATTCATGCGCGAGAGATCGACGACAGTATTGTCGGCAGTTACTGGAGAGCGCGAGCCGTAACCCCAGTTCAGCCCATGGGAAATTGGGTACAACGGGCTGCGTGGTAAGCGGTGGCTTAGAACGATGTCGACTACTTCTTCGGCAGAGGTCGGATACAGAATTCCAGCCAATGTTTGCGTACTACCCGTAACATTTTCCGGATGCGCTACAGTCATGATTGATTTCCCAGAAAGAACCACTTAGCGGTCAGCTTATCCTACCAGAACAGCTGTTTCCTTCTGTCATGTGCATTCTGGGAGACTGTTCACAATTTGCATGACTAAGCTGGGACATGAGAAAGTCTCGACGCGCCGGGCAACTACTTTGGAGAACACGATGCCAAATTTATCAATGCTGAAGATCATTGCCCGGGAGACCTTGGCGCGTGAGCGAATGGAACGGACACCGGAGCCCAGCCTAGTCATGGACGATGAAGACCAGGTACGGGCCTATGTGGCTGCCGGGCGTGAAACCGGCGTGATGGCTCCAACCTACGTATTTCACGGGGCAAACATCTCTGATGTGATAAGACCCGGTGATTGCGTGCTTGACCTTGCTTGTGGGCCGGCCAATCAATTGGCGCTGGTGGCGCGTCTGAATCCCGATGTCAGCTTCGTCGGAATTGATCTTTCCTCCGCGATGCTTGTGCAGGCAGAGGCGCTCATTAAAGCGCAGGGCCTCAGCAATGTCTCATTCCAGGCGGGGGATATTACTTGCCTGTCAGCATTCAGTGATTGCAGCTTCGATGCGGTTGTATCGACGCTTTCGCTTCATCATTTACCAACGATTGAGATGTTGCAGCAGACCTTTGTGGAAGCGTCTCGTGTGCTTCGGCCGAATGGAGGAATCTATATCACGGATTTCAGTCGATTGAAGGTGCGTTCGTCGATTGAATACTTTGCCTATCAGTACAGGAACAAGCAACCGCTGCTATTTACTCAGGACTATTTGAATTCACTGCTTGCAGCATTCACGCTGGAGGAACTCAAAGCTGCTGCTTTGCCGCTCATGGGGCAGGCCACGCTGTCTTCGACTTGGCTGGTGCCGTTCATGGCATCACTTAAGAGTTCAATCAGGCAGCCTGCCAATCCGAAGCTGCACGCTCGCTTCCAGGAACTCATTCAAGCGCTGCCTACATGTCACCAGACCGATCTCGCTGACATCATCCGATTTTTCCGCATGGGTGGGTTGAAGTCGGGGTTGCTTGTATAGCCGGACGGCAAACGGAATCTTACGGCTTGGTTGCAAAAGGAAAAAGCACGCCATGAAACTGGCGTGCTTTTTGTGTCAGACAGCAAGGAGTACTGTCTTGCCTTGCATAATGTCTCTGGCTTATGCCACCTTGCGACGACGCAAAACACCAAGACCCAGGGCGCCGAGGCCCAGAAGAGCAAGGCCGCCCGGCTCGGGAACGTAATTGGTGCTGCCACGCAGGTTGGCAGTACCGTCCAGGCAGAACTGACCGGTAAGGAAGGTGCAAGTGTCCATCGGATTCCGCTCGGCGCTGCTGACGGAACTGGTGATCGTTACATCGGCAAATCCGCCTGAGCCGTCAGTAACCTGATCGCTATCAAGATACGACACAACGTCAGCCAAGCCCCAATTCTGATCAACATCCGCAAGACCTGAACCAAGGCCCTGGAACGAAGTAGCGTTATAGGTCAGAGTGATGATTTGATAGTCAGTGCCGGCGGGTGCGGGGAAGATCAGCGGTGTGATGTCGTGACCGGTCAGGCGTACCCATTCAGACTGAGCCTGAATGTAGGCGATGTTTTGCGCCGACGTCTGGGTGTAGAAATCGATATCGCTAGCACCTGAAAGGTAGAACGAATAGACCGAGTTGGTCAAGTTGATGACCGGAACACCCGCAGTTTGGGACAGTTCGGCGCTGTAGGTATAGTAAAGAGTGCAAGAGCCTGCGCAATAGTCGCTGCTGCTATTAATTGTGGATACCTTGCCGTAACCGATGGTCTGCGTTCCGACCGCGCTGCCGGGTGCAATGAAAGTGTTGGCAAACGTGGCTGTTTCAATGTGTTGGAAAGTACCGGTGGCGCCAAAATCAACTCCGCCAACGACAACCGCGGATGCATTGGTACTGGCGAACAAGCCGAGAGCCAGAACAGAGGCAATATACGAAATCTTCATGAGAATCTCCTTGTTGGGTATTAGATGCATGATGCTGTATAGCCTAGAGCAAATCTTGGGCCAGATCATGTTTTTTTAATTAAATCAATATGTTGGTTTTATTTATTGGCGGTGGTGACGAAAGAGTGTAAAAAAAACCGACAATCCTTCGGGTGGTTCTTCAAGCGATAGTGGCGACGAATTTCCCCAAGTCAGAAACTATAACGAATCTCTGAATACACCCGATCCTGCTGGTCATAGCGACCAAACATGCCGAGATCGTGCCCCTTGAAGATGTCGGCGCCGAGCAGCCAACGCCAGTTGCGTTCGAAATTCCAGGTCAGGCGCGGGCGGAAGAGCCAGTCGGTACGGTTGGTGCTGGCGATGAGCAGGGCCTGGGCTTCCCAGTTGTTGAGGAACTTGCTGTTGACCAGGACGCTGTAGCCGTTCTCGCGCTTGTCGGAAATCAGGTTAGGGTTGTGGTTGAAGAAATTGCGCTGGAAGAGCTGCAGGTTGAGGCGGGTGTCAGCGCCCAGCGTGAAATCCAGGCCGGCAGCCCAGTCGAGGGTGTTCTGCCGGGCGACGCCGTTGGCATCGGTCAGGTCGAGTACGGTGAAGCTGCGGCCACGGGTGTAAACCGTCTCGGCCTTGAGCACCACATTGCCTAAATCCTTGGTCAGGGTGCCGCCTAGCTGGTGAATGCGGTCGTGTCGGGGTTCGTAGGTAATGGTGGGGCCGGTAATCGGGTCGCGGTAGAAGGTCGCGTTGATGTCGCTGCTCCGGTAATAGAAACCGGAGATGTCCCAGCCGTCTTGCAGCGTGGACACGCGCAGGCCGTAGTTCATGTTGTTCAGGTCGCGGGTTGGCCGCTCCTGGTTGCGGTAGCGGACGGCAAAGCCGGGTGGTACCGGTTGGTAGGGGTAGAAATCGGCGCCGGGCTTGCCGATATTGTCTACTGTGGCGACGGGAATCCAGAGCAGTTCGGCGTGCAAATCATCACCATAGTATTCGGCGCGGGCGGCCCACTGCGGTGTACGCATCTGGTCGAAGTCGGGCAGGATGTATTCGCGCAGGTCGCGGGCAGAGACGACGTCGGCAAAAAAGAGGCCGACCATTTCGCCCCAGACGACGTGTTGGCGGCCGAGGCGGAAGTCGAAGCTGCCGGCGCTCAAGTCGAGATAATTTTCGCGCAGTTCGACATTGAAGCGCTGATCCCTTTCGACGGCCCCAGGATAGAAGTTGTGTTCAACACTGTAGACAGCGTCGTAGTCAATGCGGGCACCCAGTTTCCACTTGATGCCGTCACCCAGTTTGCCCTGGCTGGAGAGGTCGGCGCGCGTGCGCATCTTCGACCAGTGGTCCGGATCGCCGGTGGTGCGGGCCAGTTCGAACTGGACAAAGCCCTTGATGCCAGACCCGGATGGTTCTTCCTTCTTGTCAATGGCAGGCAGGTCGTCGCCGAAGAGCGATTCGCGGTCGTCGGCGGCCTGGGCGCCGAGGCTGATGCAGGCGGCGGCAATGAGCGTCAGGCAGGGAAATGGGCGGTACTTGTTTGACACGGCGATGGTCCTGAGAGGTTATCCGGGAATGTTTTCGGCAGCGATGTCCGACAGATTGCGGACGCGGGCGATGTTCCATTTGCGTTTTGCGCTGCGCACGCCGAAGGCTTTGATGGTGCCGTCCTCGACCTTGACCAGCCGGTTAGCATGGTCGATGACTTTTTGGTCGTGGGTGGAGAAGATGAAGGTGGTGCCGAGGTGCTCGTTGATTAGTTTCATCAATTTGAGGATTTCGATGCCCGTGGTCTTGTCGAGATTGGCTGTTGGTTCGTCGGCTAGCACGATGGCCGGTTTGACGGCCAGGGCGCGGGCGATGGCAACGCGCTGCCGCTGGCCGCCGCTTAGCTGGTTGGGACGGTTGTTGGCATATTTACTAAGGCCGACGATGTCGAGGAAATAATCGACGCGGCGCTTGCGGTCGGCGGCGGAAATGTCCTTGCGCCGAAGCAGCGGGTATTCGACGTTTTCGGCGGCGGTTAGGACGGGCAGCAGATTGAACGTCTGGAAGATGAAGCCGATCGAACGGGAACGGAGATCGGCCAGTTCATTGGCCGATTTCTGCGAGACGTTTTCTTCGTTGATGTAGATATTGCCACTGGTCGGCCGGTCGATGCAGCCGATCAGGTTGAGCATGGTCGTCTTGCCGCTGCCCGAGGGGCCGGAGATGGCCAGGAAGACGCCGGGTTCGATGGCCAGTGTAATATCATTGAGCGCTTGGACAATCTGCTCGCCGAGCAGATATTCCTTGAAAACGCGTTCAATGCGGACGACGCTGCTCATGCCGGACGGGCTGCGGGAAGAATGACGATGAACATGTGCGAGGAGATGCCTATGTTGTTACGCAATTGTGCCAAGCCGCTGAATGGTTGGATTTGCCTGCTGCTCTCCGGCATCTTCCTGATGTTCCAGTCGGTTGTTGCGCTGGCCCAGCAGGCTGCCGCCGATCCGGCGGACGACGCCTATGCGCGCAGTATAGTGGAAAAGGCCGACCAGGTACGCTTCCCGGGCGAGGGTTTCCAGGTTGATATCGTCATCAATACGAACAAGAGCGATGGTGCCGCGGAGCAGCGCAAGTACCGGGTGTTGTCGAAGGGTAATGAAAATACCGTGGTCATGGTGACCGAGCCGGCTTCCGAGCGCGGCCAGATCATCCTGATGAAGGGCCGCGATCTTTGGGTCTTCATGCCTGAGGTTTCGCAGCCGGTGCGCATCTCGCTCGCCCAGCGGCTGACGGGGCAGGTGGCCAATGGCGACCTGGCGCGCGCCAATTTTGCCGGCGATTACAATCCCAAGGTGCTGCGCAAGGAAACCATTGATGGGGAAAATTATGTGGTACTCGAACTGGCTGCCGTCGATCGTTCGGTGACCTATCAGAAGGTTGTCTACTGGGTGAATCAGAAGAATTCCTGGCCGTTCAAGGCGGAGTTCTATTCGCTGTCGAACCGCCTGCTCAAGAAGGCGAGTTATGAAGACTTCAAGACGCTGGCGGGCAAGCTGCGGCCGACCCGGCTGGTGATGGAGGACGCGCTGCGCAGCGGTGAAAAGTCGGTGCTCGAGTACAGCGAGATGAAGCTACGTGAGCTGCCGGACCGGGTGTTCACCAAGGAATACCTGAAAAAACTCTGACATGCAGATCGGTTATGCTGTGCCCTCGTCATTACTTCAATAAATCATGAACACGATTCTTCCCGTCGTCCTCTCTGGTGGTTCAGGAACGCGCCTGTGGCCGCTATCGCGCGAAAAGTATCCGAAACAGTTGTTGCCGCTGGTCGGCGAGCAGTCGATGTTGCAGGCAACCGTTGCCCGTCTCGACGGTATCGATGGGCTGGGTGAGCCGCTGCTGGTCTGCAACGAGGAACACCGCTTCGTCGTCGCCGAGCAATTGCGCCTGCTCGGCAAGAAGGGCAAGGCGCTGCTCGAGCCATTCGGTCGCAACACGGCGCCAGCGCTGACTCTGGCGGCACTCTGGGCGCAACAGCAAGGCGGCGATCCAGTACTGGTTGTGATGCCGGCCGATCACGTAATTCTTGATGCGGCAACCTTCAAAACGACTGTGACGCGTGCGGTGGCGCTCGCCGAGGCGGGTATGGCGGTGACTTTCGGCATCACGCCGGATTGTCCGGAGACGGGGTATGGCTACATCCAGCAGGGGATGGCGCTGGGCGGCGGTTCGGCCTTCGAACTGGCGCGCTTCGTTGAGAAACCCGATCGCGAGACGGCGCAGACTTATCTGGATGCCGGCGACTTCCTCTGGAACAGCGGCATCTTCGTCATGCGCGCTTCCACATGGTTGGCCGCTCTCGAGCACTGCCGGGCCGACATTCTTGCCGCCTGCCGGCTGGCCCTCCAGGGCGGCAGCGAGGATGGTGACTTCATTCGCGTCGATCAGGCGGCCTTCGGCCAATGTCCTGCCGACTCCATCGACTATGCGGTGATGGAGCGCCTGACCGGGGGCGTAGCCGGGCTGCCGAAGAGTGCGGTAATACCACTGGCCGCCGGCTGGTCCGATGTCGGTGCCTGGGATGCGTTGTGGAAGGTGCTGCCCAAGTGCGACGATGGCAATGCTTGGCGCGGCGACGTGCTGCTCGAAGGTTGCCGCAACACCCTGGCAATTTCCGAGAGCCGGCTGGTTGCCTGTGTTGGCCTGAGCGATCTGGTGGTGGTCGAGACCGATGACGCGGTACTGGTTGCCCATCACGATGCAACGCAGGATGTGAAGAAGATCGTCGATCGCCTGAAGGCGGACGGGCGGGCGGTTGCCCAGTGGCATCGCAAGGTCTTCCGGCCCTGGGGGTGGTACGACGGTGTGGATTCTGGCGAGCGCTTCCAGGTCAAGCGCATTGGCGTCAAGCCGGGTGCCGCCCTGTCACTGCAGATGCACCATCATCGCGCCGAGCACTGGATCGTGGTCAGCGGTACGGCGCGGGTGACCAAGGGCGATGAGGTCTTCCTGGTGACCGAGAACCAGTCGACCTACATCCCGCTCGGCGTCAAGCACCGCCTGGAGAATCCGGGAATCGTGCCACTCGAGATGATCGAGGTGCAGTCCGGCAGTTACCTCGGCGAGGACGATATCGTCCGTTTTGAGGATACCTACGGTCGTCGCTGATCAGTCGAAGAGCAGGGCCGCCGCGACCTGGCGGCCTTCGCTGGCGAGGATGTTGTAGGTGCGGCAGGCGGCCGGCAGGTCCATGACCTCCAGGCCGATGCCGGCCTGGGCGAAGGGCTTGAGCAGCTGGCCCGGCGGGAAGCGCAGGCGGTTGCCGGTGCCGAGCAGGATGATGCTGGTTTGCAGCGCCAGCAACTTGTCCATGTCGTCCATGGTCAGCGTCAGAACGTTGGCTTTTGTCCAGTCGGCGATGATCGATTCCGGCAGCACGATGAGGTTCGTTTCATGGCGCTCGTTATTGACGGCGACGTAGCCTTCGCCATGAGCAGTGAACAGATTGAGTCCGGTGGCGCTGGAGAGATGTAGTTTCACAAACGATAGTCCCGGAAAGGCCCGCCGAAATTGCGGTGCACCATACGATAAAGTAGGATTATACCTTTGGCCGAATTGCGCCAAACCGGAATGCCTTCATGAAACACGTCAAGAAATCCGCCAAGCTCGCCAACGTCTGTTATGACATCCGCGGCCCCGTGCTGCAGATGGCCAAGCAGATGGAAGAGGAAGGGCACAAGATCATCAAGCTGAACATCGGCAATCTGGCCGCGTTCGGCTTCGACTCGCCCGAGGAAATCCAGCAGGACATCATCCGCAACCTGCCGAATGCGGCCGGTTATACGGATTCGAAGGGTATTTTCGCGGCGCGCAAGGCGATCATGCATTACACCCAGCAGAAGCACATCAAGGGTGTGACGCTGGAAGACATCTACGTCGGTAACGGTGTTTCCGAACTGATCGTCATGGCCATGAACGCCTTGCTCGATGCCGGTGACGAAGTGCTAGTGCCGGCGCCGGACTATCCGCTGTGGACGGCGGCGATCAGCCTGTCCGGCGGCAAGCCGGTGCATTACCTGTGTGACGAGGAAAAGGGCTGGCTGCCTGATCTGAACGATATCCGCAGCAAAATCAACAAGAACACGCGCGCCATCGTCATCATCAATCCGAACAACCCGACCGGTGCGCTGTATCCGGATGACCTGCTGCATGAGATCATTGACATCGCCCGTGAGCATCACCTGATCATCTACGCCGACGAAGTCTACGACAAGGTGCTCTACGACGGCGTCAAGCACACCTCGATCGCCGCGCTTTCCGAGGATGTGCTGACCATTACTTTCAACGGCCTTTCCAAGAACTACCGTTCCTGCGGTTACCGTGCCGGCTGGATGATTGTGTCCGGTGAAAAACGTCACGCCAAGGATTACATCGAAGGTCTCGACATGCTGGCTTCGATGCGCCTGTGCGCCAATGCGCCCGGCCAGCACGGCATCCAGACGGCGCTGGGCGGGTACCAGAGCATCGATGACCTGATCGCCGAGGGCGGTCGCCTGCGGCGCCAACGCGACATCGCCTTCGAGCTGATCAATGCCATTCCGGGTGTTTCCTGCGTCAAGCCGAAGGCGGCGCTGTACATGTTCCCGAAACTTGATCCGCAGATCTATCCGATCAAGAACGATCAGGCCTTCATTGCCGAACTGCTGCAGGAAGAGAAGGTGCTGCTAGTCCAGGGCACCGGCTTCAACTGGCCGCATCCCGACCATTTTCGCCTGGTCTTCCTGCCGCACGAGGACGACCTGCGCGAAGCCGTCGGCCGCCTCGCCCGCTTCCTGGAAAACTACCGCAAGCGGCACGGCACAAATTAGCTATTGGCTGCTAGGGGTTTGAGCTGTTAGTAGTCAGGCGCAGCCCCTAACTTTTTACTCGATCCTAACTTCTAAGCAACTCGATCCTAAATGAAACCTATCAATGTTGGCCTTATCGGCATCGGCACCGTCGGCGGTGGCACCTGGACCGTCCTCAAGCGCAATGCGGAAGAAATCACCCGCCGCGCCGGTCGGCCGATTCAGATCGTCGCCGTGGCCGACAAGAACGTCGAACTGGCGAAGCAGATCACCGGTGGTGCTGCCCGGGTTACCGATGACGCCTTTTCCTTGGTCAATGATCCGGAAATCGACATCATCGTTGAGCTGATTGGCGGCTATGGCGTGGCCAAGGAAGTGGTCATGCAGTCGATCGCCAACGGCAAGCATGTCGTTACCGCCAACAAGGCGCTACTCGCCGTGCATGGCACCGAGATCTTCACCGCGGCGCAGCAGAAAGGCGTCATGGTTGCCTTCGAAGCGGCGGTTGCCGGCGGCATTCCGATCATCAAGGCGCTGCGCGAAGGCCTGACCGCCAACCGCATCGAGTGGGCGGCCGGCATCATCAATGGCACGACCAATTTCATCCTTTCCGAAATGCGCGACAAAGGTCTGTCCTTTGATGACGTGCTCAAGGAAGCCCAGCGCCTGGGCTATGCCGAAGCTGACCCCACCTTCGATATCGAAGGTGTCGATGCGGCGCACAAGGCGACGCTGATCTCGGCCATCGCCTTCGGTATTCCTGTGCAGTTCGACAAGGCCTACGTCGAGGGCATCACCAAGCTGGAAGCTTCGGACATCAAGTACGCCGAACAACTCGGCTACCGAATCAAGCTGCTCGGCATCGCCAAGCGCCGCGACAACGGTGTCGAACTGCGTGTGCACCCGACGCTGATTCCGGCCAAGCGCCTGATCGCCAATGTCGAGGGGGCGATGAACGCTGTTGTCGTCAAGGGCGATGCCGTTGGTACGACGCTTTACTATGGCAAGGGCGCCGGCGCCGAACCGACGGCTTCGGCGGTTATCGCCGACTTGGTCGACGTCACCCGTCTCGCCACCGCTGATGCCGCCCACCGCGTACCGCACCTGGCTTTCCAGCCGGATGCCATGTCCAACCTGCCGGTCCTGCCGATGAGCGAGATCGAAACTGGCAACTACCTGCGCCTGCGCGTCGAGGACAAGGCCGGCGTGCTCGCCGACGTCACCCGCATCCTGGCTGACCAGGGCATCTCCATTGATGCCATGCTCCAGCGCGAGCCGGAAGAAGGCGAGGGCGAGACTGACATCATCATCCTGACCCACGTTTGCAAGGAAAGCGCTGCCGATGCGGCGATTGCCAGGATCGAGGGTCTGGCCGCGCAAAAGGGCAAGGTCAAGCGTATCCGCCTGGAAGAATTGCAGTAAGGTTTCGCAGCTTGCACGGTGTTTTTCGACGGGGGCTGCGGCCCCCGTTTTTGCTGGCGTTTACGACACCGATCAAGGAATGCGGATCAGCAGGCCGGCACAATCCGCGAACGCCCTGATTCTGGCGCAACCCTCAAGGAGAAACCCATGGCCTGCAACCATACCACCCCCGAAGCCCTCTACCCGTTTGACGCCCGCGGCGTCGCCAAGCGTTTCCGCCACGCCGCCATCTTCGGCGCGCTCGATTCGCTGCAGCCCGGCGAAACCATGCGTTTCTGCAACGATCACGACCCGCTGCCGCTGCTTGCCCAGTTGCAGCAGCGTTACGGCGAACACGTGGCCATCGAGTACCGCCAGCGCGAGCCGGGCGCCATCGTCATCGACTTTTCGGTTCTTGGCTGATTGATCAAGACCGCCAGCCTGACCCTGCTTGCCCTGTTCGCCAGCGTCGCCATGACGCTGGCCGGGGTCGGGGTGCCGGTGGCGGTGTTGCATCTGGCCTTTGCCGTCGGCATCGTGCCACTGATTTTTGCGGCGATGATGCATTTCGTGCCGGTGCTGACGCGCACCGGCAATCCCGGTCGTTTGCTTTCCAGCCTGCCGTCCGTCGCCCAAGGCAGCGGGCTGCTGGTCGTTGGCGCGCTGCAGGGCCTGTTGCCCTATGGGCTGCTGCATCTGGCCGCGTTGCTGGATTTGGTGCTGGCCCTCGTCCTGCTGAGCTGGATCGTCGGCCGGGCGCGCGCTACGCTGGGGGCACCGCATCCAGGCTGGCGCTGGTATGCGGCGGCATTGGCCTGTCTGATGCTCGCTCTGACGGCCATCCTGGCCATGGCCGCCTGGCCGTCGCAGTGGGCGGCCTGGCGCCAGCTCCATCTGCATCTGAATACGCTCGGGCTGGTCGGGCTGGCCGCGCTCGGTACCTTGCCGGTGCTGCTGCCGACCGCCATGGGACGCGCCGATCCGGATGCCGCTTCCTGGCTGCGCCGGCGCCTCTGGCTGGCGGCCGGCGGGGTGCTGCTGGTCGCCGCCGGTGCGGCCTTTCATTGGCTGCTCGCCGCCATCGGGGCCGGGCTGACGCTGGTGGCGACGCTGGGCTTGCTCGGCCAGTGGGGGCATTGCTTCAGCTTCCGGGCCATCGTCGCTGACGGTGTCGGTGCTTCGCTGCTGGCGGCGACCGGCGGACTGGTGCTGACCCTGGCGGCCGGCATCGCCCACGGCGCCGGCCTGATGGTGGCGCCGCCGACCTTGCTTGCCTGGCTGGTAGGCTTCCTGTTGCCGCTGGTTAGCGGGGCGCTCAGCCAGTTGCTGCCGGTGTGGCGCTGGCCGGGGCCACAATCGCCGGCCCGGCTGGAAATGCGCCGGCGACTGGCGACTGGCGGCAACTGGCGGGCACTCTTCTTTCTGCTCGCCGCCGCCCACGCCCTGGCCGGCTTCGCCACCGTCGCCGTCGGTTTTGCCGCGGGCGGCCTGATCTTCTTTGCCATCGCCTTGGTGCAAGCCGTTCGCGTCCGTCGTCCGACACGGTAAAATCGCCTTTTTTCGCTTTCAGGGTTTCGCCATGCGCTACATCTCGACTCGCGGTCATGCCGCCCCCCAGGCTTTCTGCGACATCCTCCTCGGCGGCTTGGCCCCAGATGGCGGTCTCTACCTGCCGGAGAGCTATCCGCAGATCAGCCGCAGCGAGCTGGATGCCTGGCGCCAGTTGTCTTACGCCGACCTGGCCTACGAAATCCTGGCGAAGTTCATCACTGACATCCCGCCGGCCGATCTCAAGGTGCTGGTCGCTAGGACCTATACCGCGCAGGTTTATCGTCATACGCGCAACGGCGGCGACGCAACGCAGATTACGCCGCTGACCAAACTGGAAGATGGCCTTTACACACAGGAACTGTCCAACGGCCCGACGCTGGCCTTCAAGGACATGGCCATGCAGTTGCTTGGCAACCTGTTCGAGTACGTGCTCGAACAGCGCGGCGAGTCGATCAACATCCTCGGCGCGACTTCCGGCGACACGGGCTCAGCGGCCGAGTACGCCATGCGCGGCAAGCACAACGTCAAGGTCTTCATGCTCTCGCCGGATGGCAAGATGAGCTCCTTCCAGCGGGCCCAGATGTACTCGCTGCAGGACGAAAACATTTTCAACATCGCCGTCACCGGCATGTTCGACGATGCCCAGGACATTGTGAAGGCGGTGTCCAACGATGCCGCCTTCAAGAAACAGTACAAGATCGGCGCCGTCAATTCGATCAACTGGGCGCGTGTCGCGGCACAGATCGTCTATTACTTCCAGGGCTATTTCCTGGCCACGCAGTCGAACGATGAGCAGGTCGCCTTCGCCGTGCCGTCCGGCAACTTCGGCAACATATGCGCCGGCCACATCGCTCGCCAGATGGGCCTGCCGATTGCCAAACTGGTCCTGGCCACCAATGAAAACGACGTGCTCGACGAATTCTTCCGGACCGGCGTCTATCGCCCGCGGACCTCGGTCGAAACCAGCATCACCTCAAGCCCGTCAATGGATATTTCCAAGGCCTCCAATTTCGAGCGCTTCGTCTTCGATCTGGTCGGCCGCGACCCGGCCATCGTTTGTGAACTGTGGGCCAAGGTCGACAAGGGTCAGGCTTTCGACCTGTCGGCAACTCCGCATTGGGCGAAGATGCCGCAATTCGGCTTCATTTCCGGCAAGAGTACGCATAGCGACCGCATCAAGACCATCCGCTTCGCCCAGGGGCGCTACAACGTGATGCTCGACACCCACACCGCCGACGCTCTGAAGGTGGCCCTGGAGCAGCGTCAGGCTGGCGTGCCGATGATCGTGCTGGAAACAGCGCAACCGGCCAAGTTCGAGGAAACCATTCGCGAGGCGCTCGGTGCCGAGCCGGTGCGTCCGGTAGATTTGGCCGGCATTGAAAAGCTGCCGCAGCGGGTTGTCGTCATGGCGCCCGATGTCGATGCCATCAAGCGCTTCATCGTCGATCACGTCTGATCGGCGGCGCTCAAGCTCCGGCCGGAAGGCCGGAGCGGGTCAGAGATAGATGACTGCCGGGAAGACGGCGACAGCGAGTACCAGAACCAGCCATTCGAGATTGTGCCGGGCGAGAAAACCGGTGAAATGCAGTACCAGAATGGCGATGGCGACCACATAAAACAGCGCGAACAACATCGGTAGGGCTCCCTTGGGCAATCGTTATCGGTATGTTGTCCGGATTATGACGTCAATTAGCAATCCGTTCTAGCCGACGAAGCGCATCGACAGGTCGAGCGCCTTGACGTCCTTGGTCAGCGCCCCGACCGAAATACGGTCGACACCGGTTTCGGCGATGCCGCGTATGGTTTCCAGGGTGACGTTGCCGGAGGCTTCGAGGATGGCGCGGCCGGCATTGCGACGGGCGGCTTCGCGCATCATCTCGAGACTGAAATTGTCCAGAAGGATCATCGTCGCCCCGGCTGCTAGCGCCGTTTCCAGCTCATCCAGCGATTCGACCTCGATCTGGATGAAGCGGCAACGCTCGCCCGCCGCTACCGCGACCTGCTGCGCTGCTGCCATGGCCGGGGCGATGCCGCCGGCGGCGTGGATGTGGTTTTCCTTGATCAGGATGGCGTCCCACAGGGCCAGACGGTGATTGCCGCCGCCACCGCAACGGACGGCGAATTTCTGGGCGAGACGCAGGCCGGGCAGGGTTTTGCGCGTGTCCACCACCTGCGCCTTGGTGCCCGAGATTAGATCGGCGTAGATGCGGGCCTTGCTGGCGACGGCGGAAAGAAGCTGGAGGAAATTCAGGGCGCTGCGCTCAGCCGAGAGCAGGGCGCAGGCGTTGGCGTCGATGTCGCAGAGCGCCTGGTTGGCGGCGATGCGATCGCCATCGGCGGCGTGCCAGCGCACGCGGGCCTGCGGGTCGAGGCGGCGGATGCATTCGTCGAACCAGGCAGTGCCGCAGAGCACGCCGGGCTCGCGGGAAATGACGGTGGCGCGCGTCTGGCGGCTGCCATCGACCAGGCTGGCGGTCAGGTCGCCGGCACCGAGATCTTCTTCAAGGGCGGCAGAGACGTTGCGGGCGATTTCGGGAGCAAGCGGAACGGGAAAGTCGATGGCCATGATGCGTGGGGACGAAGGTGGGTGGCGAATTGTACCTTCCGGGCGTCAGGCGGAGGACGGCTGGCGTAGCCAGTCATTGAATTCGTCGCGGGCGGCATCGATCACCTCGCCGGCGGTCAGGCCGATCGGGCCGGTGCCAGCGGCAACCAGGCGATCGGCGGCGGCGCCGTGCAGGTGTACGCCGGCGAGCAGGGCGGGCAGCGCCGGCCAGTGCTGGCCGAGCAGGGCAAGGACGATGCCGCTCAGCACATCGCCCATGCCGGCCGTGGCCATGCCGGGGTTGCCGGTGCTGTTGATCCACCAGGCACCGTCGACGCTGGCGACGACCGTGCCGCAACCCTTCAGCGCAACATGGCTGCGGTAGCGGCCGGCGATTTCGCGGGCGGCGGCGATGCGATCGGATTGCACTTCAGCCGACGTGCTGTCGAGCAGGCGGCCGGCTTCGGCCGGATGTGGCGTCAGGATGGCCGGCACCTGGCGGCTGGCCAAGGCCTGCTGCAGGTTGGCTTCGCTGGCGATCAGGTTGAGGGCATCGGCATCGAGGACCAGCGGTTGGTCAAGCAGAATGGCCGCCTCGAGCAGTTCGGAGGCTTCCAGCGAGACACCCAGGCCGGGACCGCAGGCCAGTGCCGAGAGCGCCGTCTGCAACAGGGCATGGGGCCGGCGCAGCATCAGTTCCGGTTGCAGCGGGTCGAAGCTCGGTGCCTGGGCATCGATCAGGCCGGCGTAGACACGGCCAGCGCCGAGCTTGAGGGCGGCGCGGGCGGTCAGGAAGGCGGCGCCGACCATCGAAGGGGCGCCGCCGAGCACGCCGACGCTGCCAAAACTGCCCTTGTGGCTGTTCTGCCGGCGCGGCTGCAGGTTTTGGCTGAAATCGCGGCGCGTCAGGCGATGGCCGTCCGCTGGCCGTTCGCGCGCGGGATCGAGTTCCAGCGTGGCGACGCGGATTTCGCCGCAATGATCGGGACCATCAGCGGTCAGCAGGCCCGGTTTGGCGGCGATGAAGGTCAGGGTGTGCGTGGCGCAAACCACTGCCCCCGGCGCGGTGCCGGTATCCGCGGCCAGGCCGGAAGGACAGTCGAGAGCGAGCAGCGGACAGCGGTCGCGCTGGGCGAGGGTGTTGATTTCCTCAATCAGGCTGGCGGCAATAGTGGCCGGTTGACGACCCAGGCCGATGCCGAACAGGCCGTCAATGATCAGCGACCAGCGGTGATCGGCTGGGATCGTCTCGAAGGTGCTGCCGCCACCATCGATGAAGCGTTGCCACGCCTCGCGAGCGTCCGCCGGCAGGCGTTCCGGCAGTCCGGCAAAGACGACGAAAACCGTGAAGAAGCGCTGGCGCAACAGACGGGCGGCTTCGAAAGCGTCGCCGCCATTGTTGCCGGGGCCGGCGATGACCAGAATCGGCAGGCCGCGTGGCGCGGCCAGTTCACCGGCCCAATCGGCAGCGGCGGCGCCGGCGCGCTGCATCAGGGCTTCGTTGGCGTGGCTGGATTCCAGCGCGCGTAGCGCCGGGCTGAGATAAAGGGCGTTATCCATCCGGCAATTCTAGTCCCAATGCTGGCGGGCGAGGCGGATGGTGTTGGCATGGATAGCCACGGTGTCGTCGATCTGGCGGGCATAACCGCCGGCCATGGCGACGGCGACAGGGATGCCGGCTTGCCGGCAGCGGGCAAAGACACGGCGATCACGCTCGGCCAGACCGTCCATGCTCAGGGACAACCGGCCGAGGCGGTCGTCGGCATAGGGGTCGGCGCCGGCCAGGTAGATGACCAGTTGCGGCCGGGCCAGATCGAAGGCAGTGGTCAGGCCGTCATCGAGCTGCAGCAGGTAAGCCTCGTCGCTGCAGCCGTCGGGCAGTTCGATGTCAAGGTCGCTGCTTTCCTTGGTGAAGGGAAAGTTGCGGGCGCCGTGGATGGAGAAGGTGAAGACGCTGTCGTCGCCGTGCAGGATGCTGGCTGTGCCGTTGCCCTGGTGTACATCGCAATCGACGATCAGGATGCGCTCGGCCCTTCCTTCCGCCTGCATGGCGCGGGCGGCGACGGCGGCATCGTTGAAGACGCAGAAGCCTTCGCCGCGGTCACGGAAAGCATGGTGGGTGCCGCCGGCCAGGTTGGCGGCGACGCCATCGGCCAGCGCCGCCCGACAGGCGGCGAGGGTGGCCCCGGCGGAGCGCCGCGAACGCTCGACCATGCCGGCGCTCCAGGGAAAGCCGATGGCCTTCTGCATGCGTTCGGGTAGGGTGCCGTCGGCGACCTGGCGGATGTACTCGGGATCATGCGCCCGGGCCAGCTCTTCGTCGCTGGTCGGCGGTGGCAGATGGAAGTTGTCCTCGGCGAAATCACCGCTGCTCAGCAGGCGTTGGCGCAGGCGGGCGTACTTTTCCATCGGAAAGCGATGCCCTGCCGGCAGCGGCAGTACAAAGACATCGGTGTAGAACAGGCGCACGGCAGGCGGACGCCTGGTGGCCTCAGTTGAGGGCGGCCGACAGCTTGCGGCGGAACTCGCGGACCAGATCGTCGTACTGTTCGCTGGCCAGGGCCTCGAACAGCTGCAGCAGAGCCTTGCGCCCGGCGCCTTCGTCGAAGAAACGGTCGCGGCTGACAACTTCCAGCGCCGCTTCGAGGGCTTCGCGGAAGCGGCTCTGGGCGGCGTAAGCGCGGGCCAGTTCGAGGCGCGTGGCGTGATCGTCGGGGTTGGCGGCCAGCTTCGCCTCCAGCGGCGCCGTGTCGGCGGCGCCCTGGGCCAGCGCCAGGCGGGCGCGCAGGGCAGTGGCGCGATCGGCTTCCTGCTTGTACTCGACGGCGAGCAATTGCTGCGCCTCTTCGGTGCGGCCGAGTTGCATCAGCAGTTCGATGGCATCGAGGCGGATTGCCTCGTCGTCCGGCGCCTCGCGGCTGGCTTCGACGAGGATGGCCAAGGCGGCATCAAGCTGGCCTTCGCCAATCAGTGCCACCGCCTGCTCGCGCGGCGAGGCGCTGGCCGGTCCGGCTGGCAGGGCGACGCGGTCGATGAATTCGCGCAGCTGGCTTTCCGCCATGGCGCCGTTGAATTCGTCGACCAGTTGGCCCTGGAACAGGACCTTGACCGAGGGGATGCTGCGCACGCCGAAGTGCTGGGCCAGTTCCGGACATTCGTCGGCATTGACCATCGCCAGCAGGAAGCGGCCGGCGTATTCCTCGGCCAGCTTCTCCAGCATTGGTTTCAGGACCTTGCAGGGTTCGCACCACGGCGCCCAGAAGTCGACCAGCACCGGCACGGTCTCGGCAGCCAGCAGCACTTTGGCTTCGAAATCTTCGAGGGTTACGTCAAAGGCGAATTGGGACATGGCGATCTCGGTGAAAAATTAGGTTCGGGCGAATTCTACCGTCAGCCCGGGAGCGGCGGGAGAATGAAGTTGCAGCGACGGACCGGCCGGAGCGCTTAGCCAGCGGCCGAGGGCGACGGGGAAATCCGGCGTGTCGGTCGCCTGCGTGACTGGGGCGCCGGCGCTGGTGCGCAGGGTCGCCAGCGTGCTGGCCGATGGCGAGGCGGACAGCGCCAGCCAATGGCCGCTCAGGCAGTCGGCCCAGTGGTCGAGATGGGCGCACAGTACCTGTTCGTAGCGACCTTCCGCCAGCCAGTTGGCAGCGATAGTCAGCAGCAGGCGCCAGTTGGCTTCCTGTTCCGTATCGAGCGGCAGCGTCGAGGCCGAACGCAGGCCGGGGACGAAGGGGCGCAGTTGCACTGCGGCGCTGGCAGGGACCGTGGCGAGAAAGGTGAAGGGCATTGGCTCGCCGCTGCCCTGACAGACTTCGTCGAGCAATTCCAGGGTTTCCAGGCGTGGGCCGCTGGTTGATTGCCAGAGCAGTGCCGTCGGCCGGCTGCGCCGTTCGGCGGGCAGGCAGGCGAGGGCACCGAGCACGGCCAGCTGGGCCAGTACCGGCGCCCGACGCAGTGGCTTGCCGAGCGCGGCGCGGATGGCAGCCGGCAAGTCTGCCGGCGCGAACTGCTGGCTGACGATGGCGTCGAGATAAATCATCGTTCGCGGGTCACGATCATGCTGGCCAGGCCGCCGCCGAAGCCGATCAGGTTGAGCAGGGCGTGGCGAACCGGCTGGCTGCTGTTGCGGGTCGTTGGCTGCAGACCGAGTTGCGGATCGGCCGTGGCAAAGCCGGCGGTGGCCGGAATGCAATTGCTATCCAGGCAGGCGAGCAGGGCGGTTAGTTCGGCGACGCCGCTGGCGCCCAGGGTGTGGCCAAAGGCCGACTTGAATGACAGCAACGGCGGCGGACTCGTCGCAAACACCTGGCGCAGGGCGTTGGCTTCGGCCAGGTCGGTGCCCGGTGAGCCAGCAGCCTGCAGTTTGACCAGGTCGATGTCATCGGCGGCGAGGCCGGCTTCCTGCAGGCATTCGCCGAGCAGTTCGGCAATCGGACCGCCCTCCGGGTCGGGGCCGGTGATCGACCAGGCATCGATGCCGGTGCGCAGCGCCGCGAGGCGCCAGGGGGTCGATTTGGCGGTGAGGTGGATGGCGGCAACCGCTTCGCCGAGAACGAGCCCTTCACGGTCACGGTCGAAGGGGCGGCAGGCAGTTGGCGAGAGCAGTTCGAGGGCGGCGAAGCCGGCCAGGGTGCTGGCGTTGGCCAGTTCGCAGCCGAGGACCACGGCTCCGTCGATCTGCCCGGCGGCGATCAGGCTGCGTGCGGCGTCGATGGCCGAGAAGCCGGAGATGCAGGCGTTGGAGAAGCTGTAGCGCGGGCCGTCGAGTTGCATCCAGCTCGCCAGTTGGCGGCTGAATGAGGCATTGGCGATCGGCAGCTCATAGGGCGGCGGCCGTGTTTCGCAAAGGCCGATCTGGAAGGACGAGGAAGCGACGAACAGCGGTGTGGTCGGCGGCAGCGGGCCGAGGCTTTCGGCAACCAGGCAGATCGCTTTTTCGGCGCGGGTCAGCCAGTCCTGTTCGGCGAGCGGCAGCGCGAACCAGGGAAAACGTCGGTTACCGTGCTGGCGCCAGTCACTACCTGATTCACCGGCCGCGAGCGCGGCGGCGACAGCCGTCGGCGAGGCGCCGCGGGCGCAAACCAGGCCGCTGGCGCCGAGATAGACCGGCCGCGTCATCGGCGGCTGGCGAGCCAGCTTTCCAGATGCTCGGCCAGGTTAGTGACGCTGGAGAGGATGCGACGGGTGTCCTTGCTGTCCGGCAGGCGCAGGCCGTACTTCTTCTTGATCGCCATGGAAATCTGCAGGGCGTCGAGCGAATCGAGCTGCAGCGGGGCCTCCGGGCCAAACAGTACTTCGTCGTCGGTGATCTCGGCCGGCGTGCACTCCTTGTCGCAGGCTTCGATGATCAGGGCTTTCAGTTCGTGGCGGAGGTCTGGGTTCATGAGCGGGTGGCGACGGCGCGCTGATTGAGCCAGATGGCGGCGGTCAGCGCCAGGATGGCGAATGCCAGCAGTTTGGCCAGGCTGGGCAGGAGGTCGGCGAAGCTGCCGTGGCGCAGCATCACCATGTGGAAACCGTCGAGGGCCCAGCTCATCGGCGAGAAGCCGGCCAGGGTCTGCATGCCGGCCGGCATGACGAACTTGGGCACCATGATGCCGCCGATGGCGCCCATCAGGATGTTGCCGACACCACCAACGACGGTCGCCTGTTCCGAGGTGCGGGCGATGCTGGCGATCAGCAAGGCCCAGGCCACGGCGGCCAGGCTGACGGCGGTCGAGACGGCCAACCAGTTGCCTAACTGCGTTAGCGTGCCAGGCATTTCCAGTGCTTCGCTGCCGAACAGCGGGACGACGAACATGCCGACAGTGACCATCAGCAGCGCCTGCAGCTGATTGACGACGAAGAAGGGCAGCAGCTTGCCGGCGAGGATCAGCCGGAAGGGCACGCCCATGCTGCGCAGGCGCTGCAGGGTGCCCTGCTGGCGTTCGGTGATGAAAATCGAGGAAACGGGAATGACGACGAAGAACATGGCGAAGATCAGCCAGGCCGGAACGTTCTGCTGCACCGAGGAGGGGGGGCGGACGTTGCTGTCGTTGCGCACGGCGACGCTGATGATTTCGTCGGGCCACTCCTTTTCCGCCTGGGCGCCGGGGATGGTCGGCAGGCCGAACAGCTTGCCGGCACGCTGGGTCAGCTCGTCGGCGCGCAAGGCGCCGAGGGTGGCCATCACCTGGTTGCGGAAGGCCAGTTGCAGGGCGGGATTGAGGGTCGGGTCGACCATCAGTTGCAAGGGTTCGGTTGGTTGGCCGTCGGCGCCGGAAGGTGTCAGCAGACGTTCGCCGAAACCCTTTGGCAGGACCAGGGCCAGCGCCTGGCGGCCAGTGGCGATGCCCTGGCGGGCGCCTTCGGCGTCATCGTCGGCGGCGACCCGCTGGAAGCTGGCTGTTTTCTCCAGGCGGCGGATCAGGGACTGCGAGTGGGTGCTGTGGTCGAGGTCGACGACGACATATGGCGCGTCGATGGTGGTGCCCGGGGTGAAGGCATCGCGCAGGGCCATCGTCATCACCAGGATGAAGATGGTCGGCATGATGAAGAGGGCCATCAGGCCGTGGCGGTCGCGGCTGAGGGCGATGACTTCCTTGAGCCAGAGGGCAAGTAGACGGGGTGACATGTCAGTCGCGCAACGAACGGTTGGTCAGGCGCATGAAGACCTGTTCCAGGTTGTGCTGGCCGAAGCTCAGGTCGCGCACCAAGCAGCCGTGGCCGGCCAGTTCGTCAAGGAGGCGCGGCAGTTCGGCGGCCGCGGGGAGTTCCAGGCGGTATTTGCTGCTGGCGATGGCTTGGGCGCCGTAGCGCTCCGCCAGTTCCACCGGCAGGGAGCGGTCCAGATGAATCTCGAGCAGCGGCTGCGGGCTGTGCAGGATGTTTTCCAGCGTCCCCTCGGCGAGCAGGTGTCCCTGATCGATGATGGCGATGCGCTGGCAGATGGCCTCGACTTCTTCCATGTAATGGCTGGTATACACCACGGTCGTACCGGCGGCCGGCAAGGCGGCGATGGATTCGAGCAGGAAGTGCCGCGACTGCGGATCGACGCCGACGGTGGGTTCGTCAAGGAGCAGCAATTGCGGCTTGCCGAGCAGGCCGATGGCCAGGTTGAGGCGCCGGCGCAGGCCGCCGGATAGCTGTTCGGCGCGTTTTCCGACCACCTGTTCGAGGCGGGCGAAGGCGATGACATGTTCCACTTGCGTCGCCAGTTCGTTGCCGGCAAGGCCCAGCGTGCCGCCAAAGAAACGCAGGTTCTCCCGCGTCGTCAGCATCGGGTAGAAGGCGTAGTCCTGCGGCACCAGGGCGATGGCGCGCGGCTGGGCGGCACGGGCGGTAGCGAGCGGCTCGCCGCCGAGGGTGATGCGACCGGTGGACAGATTCAGCAGGCCGGCAATCAGCGAGATCAAGGTCGTCTTGCCGGCGCCGTTCGGGCCGAGCAGACCGTAGATGCCACCGGCCGGTATGTTCAGCGACACGTTGTCGAGCGCCGGCGCGGCAGCCGATTCGTAGCGATAGGAGAGGCTGTCGACGGACAGCATCAGAGGGCGCGACGCAGGTCGAGGAAGAAGGCCTGCTCGCGGTCGGCGAGCTTGCGCAGCTTGCCGGACAGCGCCGAAGGCTCCAGCGGATCGCGGTCGCGGATCATGCGGGCGGTGGCCAGGGCAAATTCGCGCCACTCGTCACCGATGTCGATCAACGATTCCGCCAGTTCATCGAGCTGCGGCTTGCCCAGCAGTGCGGCCGCCTCCTGCAGGAAGGAGGCATAGATGAAACGGAAACCGGCGCCGCCGGTGCCGATTTCTTCCTGGGCGCGGACAACCTGGCCGATGAACAGCTTGGTTGCTGCCGGGGCTTTCTTCGCGTCGAGCCGGTCGAAGGCATTGGCCAGGCGGCGGATGCCGCGGGCGCCGATGATCGGCAGCGGGGCATCGAGCATGACCCGCGTCGTCTTGCGTATGGCCTTGGGCAGTATGCGTTGCCAGTCCGGCGTCGTCGGCTTGTTCTCCGGATAGTAGAGCAGACCGCGTGGCGCCATGATGCCCTTGGCGAAGCGGGCGCGGGCAAGGTCGGCCGGCGGGCAGGTGACGGCGTGCTCGGCCACCGGGTCGGAGAGCAGGTAATCGCCGGATTGTCCGTCGCGACCGAAGGCCAGCACGTTGTGGGCGTTGAAATGGAAGCGCAGATCCTGCGGGATGTACGGCAGCCAGAAGATCGAGGTCTGCATGCCAACCAGCTTGTCCTGGGCCAGCAACTCGTTCAGCCGTGCCTCGCCGGCTTGCGGGCTGCTAAAGGTCTCGAAGCGCATCTTCACGCCGAGCGGCTTCTGCAGCCCCTTGACGATGTGCCGCGGCGGCATCCGGTAGGCGACCAGCGGCAGACCATTGATTTTGATGATCGGCAGATAGGCGAAGGACAGCGCTGACGACAGCCCGAAGGCCATCGCTTCCGAGATCGGCAGGCCGTGATGACTGAGCAGCGAGGACATGACGCCACTCTCGCAGTGGGAGGCGTGGCGGTGCTGGAATTCCATCAATCGACCTTCTTCAGTTCTTCCAAGCCGATGCCCATGACCTCGGCGTAACGGGCGAGCAGTGACGGCTTCAGGCCGGCGAAGACGTCCGGACGCAGGTGCCGGCGGATGCGCCATTGCCAGAGACCGGTGAGTTGGGAGAGCAGTAGCACATCCATGCGCAGTCGGTGCATGTGGTATTCCAGTGGGCTGGTCTGGCCGGTCAGTACACGCTGCCGCGCATCCTCGGCCAGGCGGTCGAGGTCTTCGACAGCTTGGCGGGTAACGATCTCCTCGACCTCCCAGCCGGCCGACGCCACCAGGTGGATGCGGCCGTCGTCGCCACGGGCATAGACCGCCTTGCGATAGCCGCCGAGGGTGCTGTTGCCCTCCTGCGGGACCTCGTCTTCACGCATGGTCGACGGCGGTCAGATGAATCAGGGCGCCGGTGAAGCGACCGCTCTCCGGCACCATGCAGAGCAGGCGGTCGCCGTGCTTGAGACGGCCGCTCTGTAGCAGTTCATCGACCATGATGTAGACCGAAGCCGAGCCGGTGTTGCCCTTGGTGTGAAGGTTGGTGAACCATTTTTCCTCGGGGATGGGGAAGCCCGAGGCTGCGATGCACTCGGCGATCGGCTGGTGAAAATACTCGGAAGACATGTGCGGCAGCAGATAGTCGATGTCTTCGGCACGCAGACCGTACTTGCGCATCGCCTGACGTACCGGCTTGCCGAAGGTTTCGTCGATCACCGCGGCGTTGAGCAGGCGGACGTCCTGCTTGACGGCGAACACTGAGCGCTGGGTCCATTCCTCAGCGGAGAACTCCTGCCAGCCCTTGAGCGTGCCGTCTTCCTGCTTTTCCCCGCCGGCGTACATGCAGACCTGCATGGTGTCGGCCTGCGACAAGACTTCGATCCAGTCGATGCGCAGGGACATGCCGTTCTGGTTCGGCTGGTTCTGTAACAGGAAGGCACCGGCGCCGTCGGACAGCATCCAGCGCAGGAAGTCCTTCTCGAAGGCAACTTCCGGGTTGGTTTCCAGTTCGGCCAGACGATGTACCGACTCGGCTTCGAAATTGCGCGCATGCAAGCCGGCCGAGGCTAGTTCGGAACCGGCGGCGACAGCGGTTTGGGCAAAGCCGCAGAGCACCGACATGAAGGCGTATTTGAGGGCGGTGACACCGGAGACGCAAATGCCGGCGGTGGATACCACTTCGCACGGCGGACTGCCCAGTTCGCCATGCACCATTACCGCGTGCCCGGGCATCAGTTGGTCGGGACGCGAGGTGCCGGTGGCCAGGCAGTCGATGGCGGCGAGCGCGGCCTCGTCAGCGAACAGCCCGCGCACGGCCGCGGCGCTTATCTGGGCATTGGTATGCGTCTGTTTGCCGGTCGCCGGGTCGATGGCGTAGTGGCGCTGGCGGATGCCGTTGCTGCGCAGGATGATGCGCCGCGCCCGCGACGGTTTGCCGCCGATCATGCCGAGAATGCCCTCGATGCCGTCGTTATCGACCGGGGAGTTGGGCATGAAGGAGGCGGTTCGGGTGATGTAAACCGTATTGCTAGTGTTCATATTTGGCGAGATTGAAAACCTGCGAGCCGGACGGCAGTTCCAGTTGCTGGCGCATGCGCTCCAGGCGCGGCCTGAGCAGCGGGGCGAGCAGCCATTGTAACAATAGGCTGACCGGGACCACGGTGAGGATCATGGTGATCAGGTAGAGGGCGAAGACCAGCAGGATCGGCCGGCGCTGCCAGTCGCCGCGCTGGCCGAAGCTGCGGATCAGCCGCGACCAGACGCCAAAGGCGCGGCGCACGGCGCGTTCGCTGATGGCCAGGCGTGGATTCACCGCGACCGCCTGGAGGCCGGTCAGCATCGGCGCCTCTTGTTGTTCAGCATCAGTGGCCAGGGCGTCGACCAGAGCATGGCCAAAGCGGCTGGCGCGCCGGACTTCCGCCGGCGCGACGCCGGCCGGCGGCAGACCCAGCCAGCGGTCGCGCTTGCCGGTCAGCACCCAGCGCGGGGTGGTGACGAAGGTGGCCAGGGCATGGCCCTGGTCGACCAGTACCACATGGTCGCGCAGTTTGCCGCCGACGCTGGTGATCATCCGCTTCATTGCATCGTGGGCCGCCAGCCACATATTGCGGCAGGCCACCAGCGTGACGATCGGCTTGCCGGCGAGCAGGCGCCGGGCTTCGGCTGACTGCATGAAGGCGGTGATGGGCAGGGCGGGGGAGAGATACCAGACCTGATAGCTGAGGATGACCAGATCGAAATCGACGTCGGTCGGGATGGTCATTGGCTTCAGCGGCGGCGGATCTTCCTGGACGCACTCGGGCATGGCATCGACGAACTGGACGATGGGCCACGGCCAGGGAAAGGGCGTGACCGGCTGCAGCACTTCCTGATGCACGAAATGACCGGCCGCCCGCAACGGAGCGACGACCTGGGCAGTAACGTCGGCCAGTTGGCCGGTCTGGGAGTAGGTGATGACGAGAACGTTTTTCAAGCTCGTGTCTGCAGGCGGAAAAGCCGGCAATTCTAACAAATCGTCGCCTGCTTATGTGCCGCGGCCGGCGCGGTAAAACCTGAACGGAATGCATCAGCGGCTGGCGAGACTTGGGGATTTTCCGCCATATCGGCTATCATTCGGCTTTCCCGCAGCCTGTCTTTCCATGACCAAATACGTTTTCGTTACGGGTGGTGTCGTGTCCTCTCTGGGCAAAGGCATCGCCGCCGCGTCGCTGGGGGCCATTCTGGAATCCCGCGGCATCAAGGTTACCCACCTCAAGCTTGACCCCTACATCAACGTCGACCCCGGCACGATGAGTCCTTTCCAGCACGGAGAGGTTTTCGTCACCGAAGACGGCGCCGAGACCGATCTCGACCTGGGGCATTACGAGCGCTTCACCAGCGCCCGCATGGCCAAGCGCAATAACTTCACCACCGGCCAGATCTACGACACCGTGATCAAGAAGGAACGCCGTGGTGAATATCTCGGCAAGACCGTCCAGGTCATTCCGCACATCACCGACGAGATCAAGATCAAGATCAAGGCCGGCGCTGAAGGTGCCGACGTGGCCATCGTCGAAGTCGGCGGCACGGTTGGCGACATCGAGTCGCTGCCCTTCCTCGAAGCCATTCGCCAGATGGGTATTCAGGAAGGCCGCAATAACGTCTGCTACATGCACCTGACGCTGCTGCCCTACATCCCGACTGCCGGCGAGCTGAAGACCAAGCCGACCCAGCATTCGGTCAAGGAGTTGCGCGAGATCGGTATTCAGCCGGACATCCTGCTCTGCCGTGCCGACCGTTCGATTCCCGTGGAAGAGCGGCGCAAGATTGCGCTGTTTTGCAACGTCATGCCGGAAGCCGTCATCGAGTGTCTGGACGCCGATTCCATCTACAAGATCCCGGGCATGCTGCACGACCAGATGATCGACGAGATCGTCTGCCACAAGCTGAACATCCTGGCCAGGGCGGCCGACCTGACCGTCTGGGAAAAGCTGATCGACGCCATGGAGCACCCGCTGAACACGGTGCGCATCGCCTTCGTCGGCAAATACGTCGATCTCACCGAGTCCTACAAGTCGCTGATCGAGGCGATCAAGCATGCCGGCATCCACACCCGCAGCAAGATCGACATCGAATACATCGATTCCGAGAACATCGAGAAGGACGGCATCGGCGTCCTCGCGACCATGGATGCCATTCTGGTGCCGGGCGGTTTCGGCCGCCGCGGTACCGAAGGCAAGATCGCGGCGATCCGCTATGCCCGCGAGAACAAGGTGCCTTACCTCGGTATCTGTCTCGGCATGCAGATGGCTGTCGTCGAATTCGCCCGCAACGTCGCTGACATGAAGGACGCCCATTCGACCGAATTCGTCGCCGACACGCCGTACCCGGTGATCGGCCTGATCACCGAGTGGCTCGACGCCTCCGGCAAGGTCGAGAAGCGCAGCGAAGAATCCGACATCGGCGGCACCATGCGCCTCGGCGCCCAGGTCTGCAAGCTGGCCGAAGGGTCGCTGGCCCGTGAAATCTACGGGGCGCCGGAAATCACTGAACGCCATCGTCACCGTTACGAAGTCAACAACACGCTGCTCGCCCAACTTGAAGAGAAGGGCCTGGTCGTCGCCGGTCGTGCCCCGGGCACCGATCTGTGCGAAATGGTCGAACTGCCGTCCGCCGTCCATCCGTGGTTCGTCGGCTGCCAGTTCCATCCGGAATTCACCTCCAACCCGCGCCAAGGGCATCCGCTGTTCAGCTCCTACGTCAAGGCGGCGCTGGCCAGTCAGCAAAAGGCGAAAAAACGGTGAAACTCTGCGGATTCGAAGCTGGGATTGACCAACCCCTGTTTCTCATCGCCGGGCCGTGCACGGCCGAATCCGAAGCCCTGTGCCTGGATGTCGCCGGTTACATGAAGGAAGTCTGTTCCCGTCTCGGCGTGAACTACATCTTCAAGGCATCCTACGACAAGGCCAACCGCAGTTCCGGCAAGTCGGTACGCGGTCTCGGCATCGACGAGGGGCTGCGCATCCTGTCCGAAGTGCAGCGCCAGATCGGCGTGCCGGTGCTGACCGACGTGCATGAAGTCGACCAGATCGCCCAGGTCGCCTCGGTGGTCGATGTCTTGCAGACGCCGGCCTTCCTCTGTCGGCAGACCGATTTCATCCATGCCGTGGCGTCCTGCGGCAAGCCGGTGAATATCAAGAAGGGCCAGTTCCTGGCGCCGGGCGACATGAAGAATGTCGTCGACAAGGCGCGTGAGGTGAACAACGGCGCCGACAACCTGATGGTCTGCGAGCGCGGCGCTTCCTTTGGCTACAACAATCTGGTTTCCGACATGCGTAGCCTGGCCATCATGCGCGAAACCGGCTGTCCGGTCGTCTTCGATGCCACGCATTCGGTGCAGTTGCCGGGTGGTCAGGGCACGACTTCCGGCGGTCAGCGCGAGTTCGTCCCGGTGTTGGCGCGGGCGGCGGTAGCGGTGGGTATTTCCGGACTGTTCATGGAAACCCATCCCTGTCCGGAGAAGGCTTGGTCCGACGGCCCCAACAGCTGGCCGCTGCAGCGCATGGAAAGCCTGCTGGCGACGCTGGTGGCGCTCGACAAGGCGACCAAGGCAGCCGGTTTCGAGGAACTGAAGTGAGCGCCAGGGGCTATATCGTTGCCGAAGCCAAGGTGCACGACACCGTTGCCTACGAACGCTACAAGCCCCTGTCCCTGGCTGCCGTCGAGCAATACGGCGGTCGTTTCATCGTCCGCGGTGGTCCGGCCGAGATTCTCGAAGGCCCGTGGAGTGCCCCGCAGCGCCTGGTCATCGTCGAGTTCGACTCGGTCGAGCAGGCCAAAAATTTCTACCATTCACCGGAGTACCAGCAGGCCCGGCAGACCCGCGAAGGGGCGGCCGAGATGAACATGCTGCTTGTCTCCGGTGTGGATAATCCACTTTAATTTGTTTTCTCAACCTTCTGTTTATAAGGAAGAAATATGAGTTCAATTGTTGATGTTGTCGCCCGTGAAATCCTCGATTCCCGTGGCAATCCCACGGTCGAGGCCGACGTGCTCCTCGAGTCCGGCGTCATGGGGCGTGCCGCCGTGCCGTCCGGTGCTTCCACCGGTACCCGCGAAGCCATTGAGCTGCGCGATGGCGACAAGAGCCGTTATCTCGGCAAGGGCGTGATGCAGGCGGTCGAGAACATCAATACCGAGATTTCCGAAGCGATCATCGGCCTTGATGCCCAGGAACAGGCTTTCATTGATCAGACGATGATCGATCTCGACGGTACCGACAACAAGTCGCGTCTCGGTGCCAACGCCATCCTCGCCGTCTCCATGGCCGTCGCCAAGGCCGCTGCCGAGGAATCCGGCCTGCCGCTGTACCGCTACTTCGGCGGCATGGCCCCGATGCAGATGCCGGTACCGATGATGAACATCATCAACGGCGGTGAGCATGCCAACAACAGCCTGGACATCCAGGAATTCATGGTCATGCCGGTCGGTGCCAACACCTTCCGCGAAGCGCTGCGCTGTGGCGCCGAGATCTTCCATGCGCTGAAGAAGCTGCTGGACAAGGCAGGCCACTCCACCGCTGTCGGCGACGAAGGCGGTTTCGCCCCGAACCTGGGTAGCCATGCCGAAGCCCTGCAACTGATCATGCAGGCGATCGAGGCCGCTGGCTACGTCCCGGGCCAGGATGTGCTGCTGGCCCTCGACTGTGCCGCTTCCGAGTTCTACAAGGACGGCAAGTACCACCTGTCCGGCGAAGGCCTGCAGCTGAGCTCGGCCCAGTTCACCGACTATCTGGCCAACCTGGCCGACCAGTTCCCCATCGTCTCCATCGAGGACGGCATGTCCGAAGCCGACTGGGATGGCTGGAAGCTGCTGACCGACCGTCTCGGCAGCAAGGTGCAGATCGTCGGTGACGACATCTTCGTCACCAACACCCGCATCTTCAAGGAAGGCATCCAGAAGGGCATCGCCAACTCAATCCTGATCAAGATCAATCAGATCGGCACCCTGTCGGAGACCTTCGCCGCCGTCGAAATGGCCAAGCGCGCCGGCTACACCGCGGTGATCTCGCACCGTTCGGGCGAAACCGAGGACAGCACCATCGCCGACATCGCTGTCGGTCTCAATGCCGGCCAGATCAAGACCGGTTCGCTGTCGCGCTCCGACCGTATCGCCAAGTACAACCAACTGCTGCGCATCGAGGAAGATCTCGGCGATACCGCTTCCTACCCGGGCCGCGAAACCTTCTACAACCTGCGTTAATAACCTGCCATGCGCTGGCTGACGGGCGGCCTCGTCGCCCTCATCGTCATCATCCAGTACCCGCTCTGGCTGGGTAAGGGAGGATGGCTCAGGGTCTGGGAGCACGACCGTCAGCTGCAGGTACAGAAGGAAGCCACGCGCAAACTGGAAATCCGCAACGCCGGCCTAGACGCCGAGGTCCGTGATCTGAAGCAGGGTTACGATGCAATCGAGGAGCGTGCCCGCTTCGAACTAGGCATGATCCGACAGGACGAAAGTTTCATTCAGATCCCCGAAAAAGTTCCCGGTAAATAACGAAACAAAGGCGTCGACCACGGCAGATGCCTCCGCTAGAATCGTTCTCAGCAATCCCCCGAAGAGAGCGCTCCAGGAGAACCCCATGCTGCTCAAGGTTGGCGAAGTTGCCCCATCGTTTGCCTTGCCGGATGCCGATATGGAGACTGTCGATCTGGCAAGCCATCTCGGTCGCCAGCACATCGTGCTGTTCTTCTATGCCAAGGATGGAACGCCCTGCTGCACCAAGGAAGCCACTGATTTTTCCGATCACGAGGCTGATTTTCACAAACAGGATTGCCTGGTCTTCGGCATCAGCCGCGACGATTGCATGAAACACGCGGAATTCCGCGACAAGGAAGGCATCGGGCTGGAACTGCTGTCCGATGCCGAAGGCACAGTCTGCAAGCAGTACGGTGTCTGGCAGCAGAAGGAGGTGGATGGCCAGAAGAAGTTCGGCATCGTCCGTTCCACCTTCATCATCGAGCGCACGGGTATCATTCGCCACGCGCTGTACAACGTTAATTACAAAGGCCACGCACTGGACGTGCTGCGCCTGGTCAAGGAAATGAATTCATGAACATGCAGGTTGCCAAGGATACCGTCATCACCCTCGATTACCACGTCACCGATCCGGATGGCGAGGTGGTCGACGAAGGCCGCGAGCCGCTCATCTATCTGCATGGCGGCTATGACGACATTTTCCCGTTGATCGAGGAAGCCCTGCAGGGCAAGAAGGTTGGCGAATCGGTTCAGGTCAAGCTGCAGCCGGACGAGGCCTTCGGCGACTACGATGCCGAGATGGTGCAGATCGAACCGCGCCAGGACTTCCCCAAGGAGCTGCAGGTCGGCATGCAGTTCGAAGGCGGGCCGGAAGACGGCAGTGACGATGATTTCGTCATCTATCGGGTGACCGATATTGCCGACGACAAGGTGGTGCTCGACGGCAACCATCCGCTGGCCGGCATGGCCCTGGTGTTCACCTGCACGGTGCGGACGATCCGTCCGGCCAGTGCCGAGGAAATCGAACACGGCCACGTGCACAACCCGGATGACGACGAGGAAACCTGCCACTAAGCGCAGCCCTCCATCCCGCACCAATGCCCGTTTCGACGGGCATTGTCGTTTCTGGCCGGCGATAAAATGCAAATACTGTACAAATAAACAGTAGTTGTATATATTCCTCCCATGCGTGGCGCCGACAGCATGCGCCGCTTCAGTTCAATCGACTTTGAGATGGGAGCCGACATGAAACAGATTCAGGCATGGTTTGACCTTATCGCCGGCATTTCGCGGGACGAGATGGCGCGTCTGGCGCGCGCCCGGGAAATTTTTGCCAATGATGATCCGGACCTGAGCAGCCTGCAGATGCCGGCCTGCTGGCGCCGCCCGGCGCGTGTCCGCCTGAGCGGCAACTGAGCGGCAGCCGCGGCCTGCGGAAAGACTCAGGCTGGCCGCAGGCCGGCGAGGGCGGTGGCGATCTCTTCGCTGCTGCCTGGACGGACCAGACGGGCGAGCTCCTCGCCCCGCTGCATGAGGATCAGGGTTGGCCATAGCTTTACGCGGAAGGAGCGGCCGAGCCGGCGACCCGGACCATCTTCGATGCGCAGGTGCGCCAGATCAGGATACTTGCTCAGGGCTGTGGCAATCAGCGGCTGGGCCGCCTGGCAGTGACCGCACCAGGTGGCACCGAATTCGAGCAGCACCGGGTGAGTCAGCGCATCAATGGCGCTGCGTTCGGGTTCTGCTTGCTGGTCAGAGGTGTTGTCCGTCGTCATGATCAATCCTTGCGCGGAGGCCAGGGGTGGGTTTCGAAATGGAAAAGCTGCGGGTGGCTGGTGTCGATGATGCCGCGTGTCCAGCCCATGAAGGGGTAGCCGAAGGTTTCGACGCGGGTGAAATTGGCTAGCGGCCGGCCGTCGGCCCCGCGCAACGGATGGTCAATGCGGCTGATGTGGGTGTCGCCATGTACGACCACCACGGGGCCGGCAAAGTTCTCCACTTCGCGTCTTAGCTCGTGCAGAAAATCCCGGTAGCCACGATGCGGGAAGCCGCGGGAAAAGTTGGCAAAGCCCGGATTGGCCTGGAACATCAGCGCGACGCCAGCCAGCTTGTTGCGCCGGGCCAGGGCAAAGCTGTCGGCGAGCCAGGCCAGTACCTGCGGATTGCGGGCGGTGAATTCGGGCCGTGGTGTTGCCTCCGGGCCATAGTGGTTATTGTCGCCGGGCAGGTTGAAGGTGACAAAAAGTACCGGGCCGACGCGAAAACGCGAATGCTCCCGATAGCCACCGGGCTGGCGTTCGAGCGCCAGGCGCTGCTGGCCGAGCGAATACGGCTCGCGCCAGAACAGCTCACGCAGCTTGCCCAGGCGTTCCACGGGATCGTAGGAACCGCTGGCAACACGCCGGCAGTCGGTCCATTCGTTATCGCCCGGCAGGTAGATGAAGGGCACGCGGCTGCCATCGAACAGGGTGAAGCGGTCGATGAACAAGGCGTTGTCACAGGGCGAAATGCCGCCTTTGAAATCGCCGACATGGACGATGAAGTCGACCGAACTGTCGGACATCGCCGCCAGCATCTTCGGCAGCTCGGCACGTTCGCGCTCGCTGTAGGGCGTGTCGCCGATCAGTCCGAAACGCCAGATCTCCGCACTGGCCGGCAAGGCGCCGAGCAGCAGCAGAAGGACCAGCCAGCACCTCAACGCAGCAGGCTCTTTAGCGCATACAGCGCATCAAGCGCCTCACGCGGCGTCAGGCTGTCCGGGTCGATGGCGGCCAGATGTTCGATGGCCGGGTGCGGCTCGGCCTCGACCGGCTCGGGGTCCGGGCCAGCTTGGGCGAACAGGTCGGGCTGCAACGGATCGACGGCGGCGCGCTGTTCGAACTCGCGCAACTGCTTGCGCGCCGCGCGCACCACCGTCGACGGAATGCCGGCCAGCGCCGCTACCTGGATGCCGTAGCTCTGGTTGGCCGGGCCTTCCTCGACCGCGTGCAGAAAAACGATCTTGTGCGCGTGTTCAACTGCGCCGAGATGGACGTTGGCCAGTTCGGCATACTCGTGCGACAGCCGGGTCATCTCGAAATAGTGCGTGGCGAACAGCGTCAGGCTGCGGTTCTTCTCGATCAGGTGACGGAGGATGGCAATGGCCAGCGCCATGCCGTCGAAAGTCGAGGTGCCGCGGCCAATTTCGTCCATCAGCACCAGGCTCTGGTGGGTCGCGTGGTGCAGGATGGCCGCCGCCTCGGTCATTTCGACCATGAAGGTCGAACGCCCGGAAGCCAGGTCGTCGGAGGCTCCGATGCGGGTGAAGATGCGGTCGAGCGGGCCGAGCCGGCAGCGCTCGGCCGGCACGTAGCTGCCGATGTGGGCGAGCAGCGCGATCAACGCCACCTGGCGCATGTAGGTCGATTTACCGCCCATGTTCGGGCCGGTGATCAGCAGCAGGCGCCGGTCCTCGGCCAACAGGCAGTCGTTGGCGATGAAGGTTTCGGCCTGGTTGGCCAGTTCCCCCTCGACCACCGGGTGGCGGCCGGCGACGATGGCCAGCTGCGTTTCCTCGGCGAATTCTGGCTTGCACCAGTTGCGCTTCAGCGCCGACTCGGCGAAACCAGCCAGTAGGTCGAGCTGGGCGATGGCGCGGGCGATGGTCTGCAGCGTCGGCACCACCGGCAGCAGCGCATCGAGGATGCCCTCGTAAAGCAGCTTCTCGCGCGCCAGTGAACGCTCCTGCGCCGACAGCGCCTTGTCCTCGAAAGCCTTCAGCTCCGGCGTGATGTAGCGCTCGGCATTCTTCAGCGTCTGCCGCCGGCGGTAGTCGTCGGGAATCTTGTCGACATTGGCGTGCGTGACCTCGATGTAGAAGCCATGCACCTTGTTGAATTCGACCTTGAGGCTGTTGATGCCGCTGCGCTCGCGCTCGCGCACCTCCATGTCGACCAGAAAGGCGCCGCAGTTGTCGTTTAGCGAGCGCAGCTCGTCGAGATCGGCATCGAAACCTGGGGCGATGACGCTGCCGTCGCGCACCTGGGCACCCGGCTCGGCGGCGATGGCGCGAACCAGCAGGTCAAGGGCTTCAACTGGCGTTGCCAGTTCATTGAACGATTGCGTCAGCATGTCGGACGCGCTGCCGGCCAGGGGCGCCCGCAGTTCCGGCAGGCGGGCCAGCGATTCGCGCAGGCTGGCCAGATCGCGCGGCCGGGCATTCCTCAAGGCGATGCGCCCAGCAATGCGTTCGATGTCGGCAATGCCGCGCAGGGCCTTGCGCGTTTCACCGGCCAGGCGGCCGTAATCTTCCAGCAGCGCCTCGACAGCGCTGTGGCGGGCGGCGGGAATCCCCCGCTCGCGCAGCGGATGGTGCAGCGTGTGACGCAACAGCCGTGAGCCCATGCTGGTGACGCAATTGTCGAGTAGCGAAAACAGCGTCGGCGACGCCTGGCCGCGCAGGGTTTCGGTCAGTTCCAGGTTGCGCCGGGTGGCCAGGTCGAGGCCGAGATAGGCGCCCTCGATTTCCACGGTCAGGCCGCGCAAATGCGGCAACTTGCCCGATTGCGTCGCCTGCGCGTACTGCAGCAGCGCGCCGGCGGCGGCAATCGCCGGCTTCAGGCCTTCGGCGCCGAAACCGGCGAGCGAGGCGACCTCGAACTGCTCACAAAGCAGGCGCCGGGACGAATCAAAATCGAAATACCAGTCCGGCTGGCGCGTGCGCGCCACATCGACGCCAAAGTTCGGGGTCCAGCTTTCTGGATAGAGGATTTCCGCCGGGCGGATGCGCTCCAGCGTCGCCGGAATCTGCTCGGCCGGTACCTCGATCAGGATGAACTCGCCGCTGGCCAGATTGAGCCGGGCGATGCCGGCCATGTTGCGCAGCGTCGTCACCGCCAGCAGCCAGATGTCCAGTTTGTCGTCGATCAGCGCCGCGTCGGTCAGCGTGCCCGGCGTGACGATGCGCGCTACCGCCCGCTCGACCGGCCCCTTGCTGGTCGCCGGATCGCCGATCTGCTCGCAGATCACCGCCGACTCGCCCAACTTCACCAGCCGTGCCAGGTAAGGCTCCAGCGAATGGAAGGGCACGCCGCACATCTTGATCGGTACCCCGGCCGACTGCCCGCGCGTGGTCAGGGTGATGTCGAGCAGCCGTGCAGCCTTCTCTGCGTCCTCATAGAACAGCTCATAGAAGTCGCCCATGCGGTAGAAGAGCAGGGTATTCGGATGATTGGCCTTGAGCGCCAGGTACTGGCGCATCATCGGGGTGTGTTTTGCGAGGTTGTCAGGGGGGACTGAGGTCATGTGACGTAAGTCTGACGCGAAAGGCCGCTATTTTCCTACAGATCCTTGCTGACACGCTGCTGGCGTAAGGTACCTAAATAAGTCCCTTGTTATGCGTTCTGCTTAAGGTTCCCTTAATCCCCGTAGCTCAGGCTTGCCGCCGTTGCCGGATGGTCCGGCCGTAACCGGAGTGCAAATTGATGAGCAAAGCCCCTTACCGTGTCGTCGCCAACTGGGAATGGACCAGCAAGTGCAACGCCCGCTGCGCCATGTGCCCACGTCACATGATCGACAACCCGACGATCTCGACCGTGGAGACCTTCGAGCAAACACTTGCCCGTCTGCAGCCGCAGGACGTGTTCCGCTGCGTCATCGCCGGTTACGGTGAGCCAACCACGCATCCGCAGTTCGAGCACTTCCTCGAGCGCCTGCGTGGGAATCCGCTGACCTTCGATATCGCGACAAATGGCAGCCGGCTCTCCGAGGCACGCCTGCAACAGATGGACGGCGTCATTCATACGCTGATGATCTCGTTTTCCAGCATCGACCCGGCGATCTACCAGTCGGTGCATACCAATCTCGACCAGCACGCGGTGATGGACGGTATCCTGGCCGCCGGGCGGCTGCTGAAGAAGACGCGGCTGGTGATCAATCTCTCGCCAACCCGCGAATGCCTCGATACGCTCGACGATACCGTGTCCTGGTTGCGCGGCAATGGCATCGACAACCTGCACATGTCGCCGACCTACTACGACCGTGCCGGCGCCCAGCAAACTGCCGGCCAGCCGGAGCACGAGCGCCTGCGCGCCGAGATCAAGCGTCATCGACTGGGTAGCCAGGAAACGGCCTTCATTCCAGGTGCCGCCGATATTTTCCAACAGTGGCGCAACAACCAGTTCAAGTGCGTGCCACGCAACACGAACATGCTGATTTCTGCCAGCGGCCACTACACCTACTGTTTCAACGACATCCGCGAAAGCTATCCGCTCGGTCATGTTGCGGATCTGAGCTTGCGCGAAGCCTTGCAGCGCCGGGAGGAACTGACCGAACAGGGTGAGATCTGCGATCAGTGCAACTTGCGCAATCGCTACCGGCCCGGCGAACTGGCCCGCGTTGCCGTGTCTTATCTCAAGACCAGGCTGGCCGCCTGATGAACGGCTGGGCGACGCCCGCCTATGCGGCGCGCAACTCGATCAGTTGCGGCCCGCCGCTGGCCAAGGCCAGTTGCAAGGCGTCGCGCAGCCCTTCGGCATTGCTGGCCCGCGTATAGGCCAGTCCGAATGTCGCTGCCGCGTGTTCGAAGCTGATCTGCTGCGGCGTCCGCCAGCCCCGTTCGAATTCGGGTAGGCCGGCCTGCGGCAGCAGGCTGAAGATGCCGCCGCCGCCGTTGTTGATGGTGACGATGATGGCGTCACGGCTGGCGGCCAGGGCCAGGCCGCCGAGGTCGTGCTGGGTGGTCAGGTCGCCAAGCAGGGCGACGACGCGGCCGTGGATGGCGGCGATGCCGAGGGCGCTGGAAATATTACCGTCGATGCCACTGGCGCCGCGGTTGCCGTAGAAAAGCAGGGGCTTTTCGCCGCTGCCGGATGCGTTATCGAGTTGGCGGATGGCCAGGGAGTTGCCGATGAATAGTGGCATCCCGGCGGGCAGTTCGGCGAGCAGGGCGGGGATGTGCCAGGCGCTGTCGTCGCTTGTTGCCTTCCGCTCCTGTTCCATGAAGGCGGCCAGCCAGGCGTCTGCGCTGGCGGCCGTAGTGGCGGTCAGCAGGGCCTGACAGGCGGCGAGGGGATCGGCGCGCAGCAGGTGGGTCAGGCTGTGGCTCGGGTCGCTCCAGCGCGGCCAGGGTTCGACCAGGGCATGGACGCTGGTGGCGCTGGCGACGTAGTCCTGCAGGCGGCGGGTGACCGGAAAGGCACCGAAGCGCAGGATCCATTCCGGGCGCAGGCGCTCGGCGGTTGCCGGGTCGGCCAGCCAGCAGTTGTAGCGCACGCTGAGGCGGCTGCGGTCATGCGCGCCAAAACGCAGGCCGGATAGCGGTTCGGCCAGTAGTGGGCAATTCAAGCGGGCGGCCAGGGCGGTCATGGCTTCGGCCAGGCCGGTTGTTGGCGCCAGTTCGCCGCAGACGATGGCGCCTGGCCGGCCGGCTATGGCGGTTACCAGTTGCGCGATGGCCGCGGGATCGGCTTGAAGTTGCGGGCGGGCGACGTGAAGCAGCGGTGGCTGCTCGTTGGCGGCGGTATCGCCCGTGGGCAGTAGCGGTTCGCGGAAGGGCTGGTTGATGTGTACCGGTCCCGGATGCGGCCACTGGCTTTGTTCGACGATGCGGGTGGCAAGGCGGTGCAGCCAGGCCGGGGCAAAACCGGCTTCGGGCACGCCGAGGGCATGGCTGGCGCGGACGTGGGCACCGAACAGGCCGATCTGCTCGATGGTCTGGTTCGCGCCACAGCCCTGCAGTTCCGGCGGCCGGTCAGCGGAGAGCAGGATCAGCGGCACACCGGCCTGGCTGGCCTCGATCACCGCCGGCAGCCAGTTGGCCGGCGCCGTGCCGGAGGTGGCCAGCAGCACGACCGGACGGCGGCTGGCTTTGGCCATGCCAAGGGCGAAGAAGGCGGCGCTGCGTTCGTCGATGGCGACGCTGGTGTGCAGTTGCGGCTGGCGTAGCAGGGCCAGGGCCAGCGGCGTCGAGCGCGAACCGGGCGAGAGCACGGCATGGGTGACGCCAGCAGCGGCCAGGCCGGCCACCAGGGCCTGCGACCAGAGAAAGTTCAGCGTGCCGGTATCGCTCATCGTTGTCGCCATCGGGCAGAGGGGTGCAAATTGTAGCTGCGATGCAGCAGGAGAATCGCTACCAATATTCATGAAGTGCCCGGCGCGGGCCGAGTCATGGCGAGGAGCATCCATGAACCCGTTGGCGGTGAAGCTCAGCAGAACTGGCTTTTTTTTGCGTCATGATGCAACTATTTATTTATCGTTGTTGTTTTATAATGCAAGATATTCTCTTTTAACATTGCATTAAGGTGCAAAAAAATGGCATCCGACTTCGCCGAACTCAAGCTCCGTCAACTTGACGTCACGCTCAGCCGCTGGCGTGCTGCCGATTTGCCGGCACGCCCGCCATCGGGTTGGTTGAAAGTCATTCGGGAGGCGCTCGGCATGACGGCGACCCATCAGGCAAAAAAGCTCGGGGTGACCACGTCTACTGTCACCCGCCTCGAAATCTCGGAGGCCGATGACACCATCAGCCTTGGCACCTTGCGCCGCGCCGCCGAGGCCTTGGACTGCGAGTTGCAATACGCATTGGTGCCAAAGCAGTCGCTGGCCGACACGCTGGAAGCGCGCGCTACCACCCTGGCGCGCCAGCAGATGGCCGCCATCAGCCACAGCATGGCGCTGGAGGCCCAGGCCACCTCGCGCGAAACCGTCGAAGCGCAAACCCGTGCCCTGGCCGAAAGCCTGCTCAAAGGTTCGCGTCGGGCGCTGTGGCGGGAACGTTGAGCCGATGGCCGCCCAGACAACCGTCAATCTTGACTACCCGCCCGGCGCCACGCCGCTGGATGCCGACGAGCTGGCCAGCCTGATCCCGGGCCACCTCAGCACGCAGGCAGAGCTCAACGAGTGGGAACAACTCAACATCGGTGAAGGCGACAAGTGGGCGCGCAAACAGCGCAAGGAAATCCTCAACGAAAACTTCCTCCGCCAACTCCACCGGCAAATGTTCGGCGAAACCTGGAAATGGGCTGGCGAGTTTCGCAAGTCGGACAAAAACATCGGTGTCGATTGGCTGCACATCGGCGTAGAACTCAAAAAATTGCTCGACGATGTGCGCTACCAAATTGAGCACGGCAGCTTTCCTGCCGATGAAATCGCCGTCCGCTTCCATCATCGGCTGGTGGCCATCCACGCTTTTCCCAACGGCAACGGGCGTCACGCCCGGATGATGGCCGACCTGCTCGTTGAGCGACTGGGCCAGCCGCGCTTCAGTTGGGGCAAGCGCAGCCTGGCGGACGGCAATCTTTTCGATGCCACCCCGATCCGGCGCAATTACATCGCCGCCCTGCAAGCTGTCGACTCCCGCGACATCAAACCCCTGCTTGTCTTTGCCCGTAGCTGACCGGACGAAACCTGAAGAAACACACTCACCTTGCTGGTTTCCGTTTCTGCGAAATCAAGTCACTGTCGTGTTCTGTTTTGTCGCAGGCGTTTTCGGCCGGCGGTGGGCTTCTATCCCTGATCGGGCCGGGCCAGCAGGGGGGGCGTCAGGGCTTTTCGCGCTCCGCCGCGCACTCGTTGCAGAAGGGCGTCGCCGGGTCGGCGTCCAGGCGTCGCCTTTCGACTTCACCGCCACAATCGCAGCAGATGCTGTAGCTGCCCGCCTGCAGGCGGGCAAGGGCGGCTTCCAGCTTGCGCTGGCGCAGCTTCAGCCGTTCGCCGGCGGCCTGGGCAATGGCTTGTTGTTGCAGCGCATCGATGCGCGAGACGCGACCAACGCTCGATTGATCGAGTTCGACAATGGCTGCCGACTGGCCCGATTCGGCGATGGCATCATCGATGTTCCGCAATTCATCGCGCAGGCGCCGTTCCGTGCTGACGGGCTGTTGCTTGGCCATGGTGTCAGCGCAGCAGCAGTGTCGGCACCGTCGCCGAACGCAGGACTTCATTGGTCGGGCTGCGGTAGAGCAGGCTCCTGAGCCAGGAGTGGTTGAAGGCGCCCATCAGCAGCAGGTCGATGCCTTGTTCACGGACCTGCCGGGCGATGACGGTTTCGGGGTCACCGGGGAGGATGTTGGCTTCGACTGCAAAGCCGGCCGCTTGCAGGGTATTGCTCGCCCAGTCCATTTTTTTCGGATTGTCCTGGCTGGCCTTGCCGGCCATCAGCAGCTGGCAGGGGATGCCTTTGAGCAGCGGGCTGGCGGCGACCATCTCGACGCCGCGCCGGGTCACTTCGCCGCCGTCGAAGGCGATCATGAAGCGTTCGGGCGCCTTGAAGGTTTCGGTGACAGTGAGGATCGGCTTGTGTAGCGCGCGGACGACGGTTTCGACGTTGCGGCCGAGGTCACGTTGCGTGGTTTCCGCCGATTCGCCACGGCGGCCGAGGACGAACAGGCGCACGCCGGCTTCCTGCTCGGCCAGGCTTTCTTCGAGGTGGCCGTAGCGCTGGCGGGTATCCGGTGCCGGCACACCGGCAGCGATGGCGCGTTCGCGCAGGCCGTTGAGGAATAGCCGGCCGGCTTCGCGCATGGCCTTGGTCTTTTCGGCATCCTTGTCGGCGAGTTCCTTGAGCAGATGTTCCTGGGCATCGAAACCGATGGCGCCGGAGTGGTCCTCGCCGGAGCCGATTTCCGGGTGGCGGTCGAGGATGTGCAGGAATTCCAGCGGCGAATTCATCCGGCTGGCCGCCCAGGCGGCGGCGTCGGCGATGGTGTTGGCGAAGTGTGAGCGGTCGACGCAGGCGAGGACCTTTTTTTCATTTGTCGTCATGATGGTTTTCCTCAGTGGCCGGCCAGCAGGTCTTCGGCGCCGTCCTTGTCGTGGATGGCGAAGCGGTCGAGCATCGTGGCGCTGGCTTCGTTGAGGCCGATGATCTCGACCTCGACGCCTTCGCGGCGGAATTTCAACACCACCTTGTCGAGCGCACTGACTGCCGTGATGTCCCAGAAATGCGCCTTCGAGACGTCGATGACGACCTTCTCGATGACTTCGCGGAAGTCGAAGGAGGCGACGAAGCGATCGGCCGAGGCGAAGAAGATCTGGCCGGAGAACTGGTAGACGCGGGCGCGGCCTTCATCTTCCGAGCGCGAGCGGACGCGGAACAGCAGCGCCACCTTGTGGGCGAAGAAGAAGCCGGAAAGCAGCACACCGACACCGACGCCCTTGGCCAGGTCGTGGGTGAACACGGTGACGATCACGGTCGCCACCATGACGACGCTGGAACTGGCCGGGTGATCCTTGAGGTTGCGGATCGACCCCCAGTTGAAGGTGCCGATCGAGACCATGATCATCACCGCGACCAGCGCCGCCATCGGGATCTTCGCCACCCAGTCGCCGACCAGCATCAGCAGTGCCAGCAGGAAAACGCCGGCGGAGAAGGTCGACAGCCGGCCACGCCCGCCCGATTTCACGTTGATCACCGACTGGCCGATCATCGCGCAGCCGGCCATGCCGCCGATGAAGCCGGAAGCAATGTTGGCGACGCCCTGGCCGACGCATTCGCGGTTCTTGTTGCTGCTGGTGTCGGTCAGGTCATCGACGATGGTCGCCGTCATCAGCGATTCGAGCAGGCCGACGACCATCAGCGTCAGCGAATACGGGAAGATGATGGCCAGGGTTTCCAGATTGAGCGGAATGTCGGGAATCAGGAAGACCGGCAGGCTGTCCGGCAGTTGCCCCATGTCGCCGACGGTACGGATGTCGAGATCGAGAAAGAGCGCGACGGCAGTCAGCACGACGATGGTCACCAGCGGCGACGGGATGGCCTTGGTGATGTAGGGGAACAGGTAAATGATGCCGAGGCCGGCGGCGGTCATCGCGTAGACGTGCCAGGTGACGTTGGTCAGTTCCGGCAGTTGCGCCATGAAGATCAGGATCGCCAGCGCATTGACGAAGCCGGTGACCACCGAGCGCGAGACGAAGCGCATCAGCGCGCCGAGATTGATCCAGCCGGCGATGATCTGCAGCACGCCGGTGAGCACGGTGGCGGCGAGCAGGTATTCGAGGCCGTGCTGCTTGACCAGCGTCACCATGACCAGCGCCATGGCGCCGGTAGCCGCCGAAATCATGCCCGGCCGGCCGCCAACGAAGGAGATGACGACTGCGATGCAGAACGACGCATAGAGCCCGATCTTGGGGTCAACGCCGGCGATGATGGAAAAGGCGATGGCTTCTGGAATCAGCGCCAGCGCGACGACGAGGCCGGCCAGCAGATCGTTGCGGACGTTGGATAACCAGTCCTGCTTGATGGAACTCAGCATGATGAATTGTCTTTTTGTTGCCGCAACGGGTGCGGTTGTCGGGGAAAGCAGCGGGCGACCATTGAAAACGGTGCCGAGCATGAAGCCTGGCGCGAGCGGCAGCAGTTGCGTGGCAATTGCTGGAAAAAAGCGGAGCTCGCGGCGCGGTTGGCTACATGGGTAGAGACTCTGGCTGGGGTTGGATGGGCGAATCGTAACAAAAAATGCTGCGATGCACAAACGCGGCGGGCCTTGCCAGAGAAGCAAGACGGGGCGTTCGACCACCCGTAGGCGGAGTTTTCAGGCGTTCAGGGTGACGACGATTTCCCGGCGGTGCCCATGACTGCGGTGTTCGAACAGATAGATGCCCTGCCAGGTGCCAAGCAACAGCTGGCCGTCGGCGAACGGCACGCTGAGCGAACAGCCGGTGAGCAGCGAACGGGCGTGGGCGGCCATGTCGTCGTCGCCCTCCATATCATGTCGGTAGGCCGGGTCGCCGTCCGGGGCCCAGCGCTGGAGCAGGGTTTCCAGGTCGCGGCGGACACTGGCATCGGCGTTTTCCGTAATCGCCACGCCGCAACTGGTATGGCGGACGAAGACATGGACCAGGCCGCAGGGCAGGGCACTGTGGGCGACCAGCGCGGCGATGTCGGCGGTGATTTCGCTGGCACCGCGGCCGTGTGTATTGAAAGTGAGATGGTGCTGCTCGCTCACTTCTTGTCCTTCAGCAGGCCCTGCAATGCGGCGAAGGGATTGTGCGTGGCGCCGCCGCCGCGCCCGGTGCGGCCATCGGTGCGGCCGCGGTCGGCCTCGATCTGCTTCTGGTGCTCGTTATCGTGGCAGTAGATGCAGAGCAGCTCCCAGTTGCTGCCATCGGCCGGGTTGTTGTCGTGATTGTGGTCGCGGTGGTGCACGGTCAGTTCGCGCAGGTTGGTTACCGTGAATTCGCGGGCGCAGCGGCCGCAGATCCACGGATAGATTTTCAGCGCCTTCTCGCGATAGCCCTCGGCGCGCGTATCAGCCGCCTTGCGGGCGTCGGCGACGATCTTGTCGAGCTTTGCGTGGTTAATGGATGTCATCGGTGCTTCTCCTGAGTGATGGGAAGATTCTAACGCCGGCCGCGAGGCTGCCCGTAAAATCGCTTCCTTTTGCCGACGACCGCCCGACCATGCCCCGCATCAAGATCGATCTGCCCGAGCATTTCGCCTTCGCCACCGAAATCCTCATCTACATCAACCACATCAACTACGGCAATCACCTCGACAACTCGGCGCTGCTGGCGCTGGTCTCCGAAGCCCGGGTGCGCTTTTTCAAGTCGCTCGGCTACAGCGAGCTGGATGTCGAAGGCGTCGGCATCATCGTCGCCGATGCCGCCGTGCAGTACCGGGCCGAGGCTTTCCACGGCGAAACCATGGTCATCAATATGGCGGCCAATGATTTCAACAAGTATGGCTGCGATCTGGTCTGGCGCCTCTCCGACAAGGCCAGCGGCCGCGAGGTGGCGCGCGGCAAGCACGGCATCATGTTCTTCGACTACGCGGCGCGCAAACCGACCGCGGCGCCGGCCGCCTTCGTTGCCAAGGTCGGTGGCTGAGCGATGATCCCGATCCGCTACGTCGAACCGGTATTCCGCCCGCCCAGTGAGGCGGAATCGCTGATCCTGCCAGTCACCGACGGCTGCTCATGGAACCACTGCACGTTCTGCGAGATGTACACGGCGCCGCAGAAAAAATTCCGCGCCCGCGATGATGCCGAGATCATCGACAGCCTGCGTCTGACCGGCGAGCGCTACGGCGACCAGATCCGCCGCGTCTTCCTCGCCGACGGCGATGCGCTGGTCCTGCCGACCCGCCGGCTGCTGACCATCCTCGAAGCGATCCGCACCCACCTGCCGGCGGTGCGGCGCATTTCCAGCTACTGCCTGCCGCGCAACCTGCGCAAGAAAGCCCAGAGCGAAATCGACGAACTGGCCGCCGCCGGCCTGTCGATGGTCTATGTCGGCGCCGAATCGGGCGATGACCAAGTGCTGACCAAGGTGAACAAGGGCGAAACCTTCATCAGCACCTGCGAGGCGCTGGAAAAATTCGGCGCCGCTGGCATCAGCCGCTCGGTGATGATCCTCAACGGCCTCGGCGGCAAGGTCTTCTCGCAACAGCATGCCGAGAACTCTGCCCGGTTGGCCAATGCCGTGCAGCCGGAATACCTGGCGACGCTGGTGGTCAGCTTCCCCAAGGGCGAACAGCGCTTCCGCGCCGATTTCCCTGAATGGGAACCGCTTGGCCAGTCGGAACTGTTCGTCGAAATGGAGCGCTTCCTGTCGGCACTGGAGCTGAAGCGCACTGTCTTCCGCAGCGACCACGCTTCCAACTGGCTGGTCCTCAAAGGCACCCTGGGCGCCGACAAAGAACGCCTGCTGGCGCAGGTTCGCCAAGCCATCGCTGCGCCGGAGCAGGTGGCACTCCGGCCGGAGTGGGCGCGGGGGCTGTAGGGGCTGCCTGCATTGCGAAAAAGGCGCCCCTCTGCTGACAATCGATTAGCAGAGAGGCGCCTTTCAGCGCGAGTGGACCGCCAGGCTACTTCAGCGCGGCTTGATCCTGCCGCCATCCTCCGACAACACAATTTCGACGCGCCGATTCAACTGGCGATCGGTGATCGTGGCATTCGAAGCCACCGGATATTCCTGGCCATAGCCGCGCGTTTCGATGCGCTTGTGGGCAATACCCTGGTCGTTCAGACTCCGCGCCACGGCCCCCGCCCGGCGCTCGGACAGCTGCTGATTGTAGGCAGCGCTGCCGGTACTGTCGGTAAAGCCTTCGATCAGCACGTTGCGCGCCGGATGCTCCTGCAGGAACTGCGACAATTTCCGGATCGTGGACTGGCCTTGCTCGTTCAACTGGGACTCATCGGTGGCGAACAGGACATCGCCAAGAGTGATGACCATGCCGCGCTCGGTCTTCTTTGCCGCCAGATCGGCCAGTTGCGCTTCCAGGCTGGAAACCCGGGCGTTGGCCGCAGCGGTGTCGCGACGGGCGGCATCGCTTGCCAGACGCGCCGCATCGGCCGCCTGACGCGCGCGATCTGCTTCATTGGTGCGTTGCGCCAGGCGCATTTCATCGCGGGTTTTTTCGGCGCTGGCGACATCGCCCTCGGCCGCCTTGCGCTTGGCCACTTCCTGGGTCAGGGCAACTTTCTGCCGGGCCAGATAAGCCAGCCGATCAATGCGTTCAGCGCTCTCGCGCTCGGCGGAGGCCGCGTCGGCAAGGGCCATCGCTTCGCCGGCCTGTTTCAGTTCCAGTGGCGCATGGCGGCCGACATCGGGATTGTTTTGCGCCGCCCGGTACTCGACGTGCGTCTGGTCCAGCAGGCTGGTCGTTCGGGGCATGGATGTACAAGCGCCAAGCAAGGTGGCGATCACCAGCATGGCGGGCATCAGAATACGATTTTTCATGGTTTTTCCTTAAAGGGTTCTGGCGCGGCAAGTGCGCGCTACGGCTTACTTGCGGGTGCGTTGCAGTTCTTCATCGAGAACCCGGAGGTCGGAGTCAAGTGCGTCGGCCGCAGCCTTGGCCTTGGCCGAATTGGCCTTGCCTTGTGCCAGCCGGGCATCGGCCCGGGCTTCGTTGGCCAGCTGGGAAGCCAACTCGTAATCCTTGTTGGTCAGCGCCTTGTTTGCCAGTGCCAGTTTCTCCCGGGCCAGACGCATCTCGATCGGTGCGTATTCCGCAGCATCGGCGCTAGCCGCGTTATCCACGGCGGCCTTGGAGACCGCGACATCGGCAGTGGCCGGCGTTTTCAGACTGGTGCAGCCGTAGGCGCTGAGCGCAGTGGCTGCGCACAACAAGGTCAGCGCGACCCAGGGTCGGGAATTCAGGTTCATTGCTTTTTCTCCGTTAAGTCCTGTCGCTAAATGGACAGGCAGCGATGCTGCTGTACGGAGTTATAGAGCACCAGCCGAAAACTCTTGGTGCGCGGGCGCACCTAAGCGCATGATTTCGGAGCGGTCAGGAAAACAGGGCGGACGGTTTGCGCATTTGGTGGTGATATGACCGTTGGCTGGCTCAGGAAGCGTCCGGCTCCAGCTTCAGCGACGCCGAGTTGATGCAGTAGCGCAGGCCGGTCGGCGCCGGGCCGTCGTCGAAGACGTGGCCGAGATGGGCGCCGCAGTCGTGGCAAGTGACTTCGGTGCGTCGCATGCCGAAGCTCTGGTCGACATGCTCGTCGATCAGCTTGTCGTCGTTGGGCGTGTGGAAACTCGGCCAGCCGCAGCCGGAATCGAACTTGGTCTCGGAGCGGAACAGCGGGGCGCCGCAGCAAATGCAACTGTAGGTGCCGTCTTCATGGCTATCCCAATAGCGGCCGCTGAAGGCGGGTTCGGTTCCTTTTTGGCGGGCGACCCGGTATTCCTCGGGGCTCAGCGTGGCACGCCATTCGGCGTCGGATTTCTCGATTTTCGGCATGACAGGGCACTCTACGGGTTGGCGACGCGGTGTCGGACACCTATACTCGGCAAAGATTCATCAAGCCCCACAGGATACCCCGACATGAACCCGACCCCCCTTACCGATAGCGATCTCGACCGTCTGGAGGAATTGCTCGAAGCTGAAATCTTTGGCGATGAGGCGATGCGCCTCGACGAAATCCAGGCGATGCTGTGCGCCGTTGTCAGCGGACCGGAACCGGTGTCACCCGGCGTCTGGCTGCCGGAAGCCCTGGGCCAGGGCATGGAAGGCACCAACGATCCGGCTGTCGGCGAAGCCATCGAATTGCTGATGCGCCTGAACAACGACATCGCCGCCGCGTTGCTGGCCGACGATACTGTCGCCCCGGTACTCTATCCGTTGGATGAGACTTGCGAGGAATACGACTACGCCGCCTGGGCCGATTCCTACGTCTTCGGTGCCGGTCTGGCCGGCGACTGGTACGAACTGGCCGGCAAGCACGCGGACGATCTGTCGGAACTGCTTGAACCGCTGTTCATGCTCAACGGCATGCTCAAGGAAGATGTTGAAAAAAGCGGCGAACGCTGGTTCTCGCCGGCGGAAGAAGAACGCCTGCTGACCGATATCCAGGACAACCTGCCGGTCATCGTGCAGACGCTGTACAACTTCTGGCGCAACAAACGCGCTGGTGCCACCGCCTCCGTGCGCCGTGACGAACCAAAAACCGGACGCAACGACCCCTGTCCCTGCGGCAGCGGGCGCAAATTCAAGCAGTGCTGCGGCCACCCGGACAAGCTGAATTGAGTTGATTTGGGCTTGCCAAAAGCCGATGGCTGTATAAAAATACAGTTATCGGTCCTTGGTGGAGCACCACATGAAACTCACGCCGCGTCAGCAGGAAATCCTCGATTTCATCAAAAATTCGCTGGAGATGCTCGGTGCGCCGCCAACGCGCATGGAGATTTCCCATGCCTTCGGCTTCGCCTCGCCCAATGCGGCCGAGGATCATCTCAAGGCCCTGGCCAAGAAGGGCGCCATCGTCCTCGAGCCTGGCTCGGCGCGCGGCATCCGCCTAGTTGAACAACTTGGCCTGCCGCTGATCGGCAGCGTCGCTGCCGGCTCGCCCATCCTTGCCGTCGAGAACGTGCAGGGGCGCTACAACTTCGATGCCAGCCTGTTCAGCCCGCGCGCCGATTTTCTGCTCAAGGTGCGCGGCCTGTCGATGATCGACGTCGGCATCTTCGATGGCGATCTGCTCGCCGTGCATAAGACCAACCAGGCGCGCGACGGCCAGATCGTCGTCGCCCGGATCGACGAGGAAGTTACCGTCAAACGCCTGGACAGCAGCAAGGGACAGATCCGCCTGATCGCCGAGAATCCGGATTTCCAACCCATCGTCGTCAATCCGGAAGAGGTCGAGTTCGCCATCGAGGGCATCGCCGTCGGCCTGATTCGCGGAGCTGTCTCGAAGCTGTCATGAACGCCTTACCGTCGCCGCTGGCGGAGGTACTAGCCCGCGGCGACATCTGGCGCGGCGATGCGTTGGCTGAGCTGCCGGCCGCCACCATTCCCAGCGGCCATGCCGAACTCGATGCCGAACTGCCGGGTGGCGGCTGGCCGCAGGGCACGCTGACCGAACTGCTGGTCGAGCGCGACGGCATCGGCGAAATGAGTCTGCTGCTGCCGGCGCTGGCCCGCCTCTCGGCCGCCGGTGGCTGGCTGGCGCTGGTGGCGCCGCCCTGGCTGCCCTACGGACCGGCCTGCGTTGCAGCCGGATTGCGCCCGGAGAGGCTGGTCGTCGTCCGCGCCTCCCGGCAGATTGCCTGGTGCTGCGAACAATTGCTGGCCAGCGGCGGCTTTGCCGGCGTGCTCGCCTGGCCGGAGCGCAACATCGATGCCCGGGCGCTGCGTCGCCTGCAGGTCGCTGCCGAAGGGCGGCCGGTGTTCGCTGCCTTGTGGCGCCCGGCCAGCGCCGCGCAGACGCCGTCGCCGGCGCCCCTGCGCATCGCTCTTGAAACCGCCGCCGACGGCTTGTCGCTGCGCATCCTCAAACGACGCGGCCGGCCGGCCTCGCGGCCGCTGACGCTGGCCGTGCCCCGGCCGGGAAGGAACTCGCGTGTTGTGGCTGGCCCTGCATTTTCCCCTGTTCGCGCTGGAAGCCCTGCCGTTAAGGCTGTCGCCTAGCGCCGTTGTCGGTCGCGGGCGCATCCTCGCCTGCGATCCGGGTGCGGCGGCCGCCGGCGTCGGTAGCGGCCAGAAGCTGTCCACGGCCCTTGGCTTGGCGCCGGGGCTACGCGTTTTCGAGCGCGACCCGGGGCGAGAGGCGCGAGCGCTGGCCGATCTCGCCTGTGCCGCCGGCCGCTTCACGCCGAGCGTTAGTCTGGCGCCGCCAGACGGCCTGTTGCTCGAAATCGGCGGCTGCCTGCGCCTGTTCGGCGGGGTGGCGGCCATTGTCGAGGCGGTGCGGACGGCCTGCGGTGAACAGGGCTGGTCGACCGAATGGGCGGTGGCGCCAACGCCACTGGCGGCGCGCTGGCTGGCGCGGGCCGGCGCGCGACAAAGCGTCGATACGGTGGTGGAACTGCCGGCGGCGCTTGTTCCCTTGTCCTGCGCCGTGCCCGGTTGGCCGGCGGAAACTGTCGCCCGGCTGCAGTCCTTCGGCTGCACGCGCCTCGGCGATCTGATGCAGTTGCCGGCGGCCGGCCTGCGCCAGCGTCTCGGCCACGGCCCGGTTGACGACCTGCTGCGGGCTCGCGGCGAAGTGCCCGATCCACAGCGCTATTTTGTTTTTCCCGAACAGTTCGCCGCTGCCCTCGAACTGCCATCGCGCGTCGAGTATGCCGAAGGCCTGGCCTTCGCCGGTCAGCGCCTGTTCGCCGCACTGGCTGGCTGGCTGACCATCCGCCAGTCGCTGGTCCGTGCCTGCAGCCTGCAGCTGACGCACGACGACGGCAGCACCAGCGTGCTGCCGTTACGCCTCGGTGAACCCTGCGCCGACGAGGCCCGGCTGCTGCGCCTGCTGCGCGAGCATCTCGGTCGGCTGACGCTGCCAGCTCCGGTCGAGGCCCTGCGCCTGACGGCCGATGAGGTGATCGCCCGGCCCGGCGACAGCGGCCGGTTGTTCACCGAAGCCACGGCCGGCGAGGGCACGGCGGCCTGCCTGGAACGCCTGCGTGCCCGACTCGGCGAGGCGGCAGTGCAGGTGCTCGGGCTACGTGCCGACTACCGGCCGGAATGCGCTACGGTCGCCAGCGATCCGCTGGCCGCCGGCGCCGGTCGGGAGCTGTCATCAGCCGAGGCAACATTCAGCGCATCGCATCCGCTATGGCTGCTGCCAACCCCGCAGCCGCTGGCCGAGCGTGCCGACGGCCCACACTGGCACGGCCCGCTACAACTGCTGACCCGTGGCGAACGCCTGGAAAGCGGCTGGTGGGACAGCGGCGAACCCGACGCCACCGGCGACATCCGCCGCGACTACTTCGTTGCCCGCAACGGACAGGGGCAGTGGGCCTGGATCTTTCGCGACGCGCAGGGCTGGTATTTGCACGGGGTGTTTGCCTGAGCAAGCGTTCAGGACAACGGACGCAGACGACAATAAACCACAGCGCCCAGCGCACCCAGGAAATGCCCGAGATGATCGATTTGGAAATCCACCGCCCTCGCGCTGGAACTGCGCAAGTTACCATCGAGCGTCAACAGGCCAACTATGACGCCAAAATACACGATGGCCAGCAGCCAGTCTTTCGTAGTCATTGAGCGTTCATCGACAAAATATGCTGCAGCCAATCCAAATAACCCACCCGAAATGCCGCAAAGCCGGATAGACGCGGGGTAAAAAAACACAGAAAAGGCGGAAGCAAGGCAAGCCACCAGCAGGACAGCGACAAAACGCCGTGCACCGACCCGGCGTTCATAGATGGATAGCAAGCCCAGCCCAGCAACATTGGTCAGTAAATGTTGAAAATCGATGTGTAGCAGCCAATGTGTCAGGCCAAACGGGGGTGAGCGTGGCTCCAGGACCCAGCCACCCCGCATGGCATAGCCGTCAATGATGGCCGGATCGGCCTCGATGAAGCCGAAATTGCTGGTCACCATGAAGATTCCCAGCAACAGCAGACCGAGCAGCAGGGAAACACGAATACTCATGGCATGCTGCCCGAAACTTGGCACTTCGGCCTTGAGGCTCAGGGGCGCTGGCCTGATCGACAGCAGGGTCAGCAAATAGGCCAGTGAGCAAATTGTGAACAGGATCATTTTTCTGTTCGGACGTTGTCCTCGATGAAGCGTTGCGTTTCTGCATCGATCTTCGCCACTTTCTCGACACCTTTTAGCTGGCCTTTCAGATGAAGCTTGCGGCCATTATTGAAACGAAAGGTCATCGGTCGCTGCAGCATGCCCTTGCCGATCTTGACACTCTTGATGTCGCTGAAAACAAATGTATCCTGCCCGGCGAACTTTCCCATCAGGTTGATCCGGTGGAAGGTGATGCCCTTCCGGGTGACGGCCACGAAATAGTATTTCATGCTTAATACCGCCAACGGCCCGATGAACAGAAACAACCACCACTTGAAAGGCTGGATGGCTTGAAAAAAGCCGACCAGAAAATCGCCTGGCTCAAGGTGTTGCTGGATGTGTTGTCGTGCGTCTTCTTTTTTCATGGTCTCTTCAGCGCTCAACGGGTTGAAAATTGATCTATGCGAAGTGAAAATTATCCAACCTGAGAAATTCGGACGTCATTTTATCCGGATTTCACTCAATTCACTGTGACAGCTGCGTTGATTGCCCGGTAACCCTCGTTTGCCGGCATTACAGTGCCTGGGGCGTGATATAAGATGGCTGTACGTAAACACAGTTGTTTTGCCCTGAAAACCACCCTCTCCAAATCCCTCGCGCTCCCCGAATACGCCGAGCTGCATTGCCTCTCCAACTTCAGTTTCCTGCGTGGTGCCTCGCATCCGGAGGAGCTGGCGGGGCAGGCGGCGGGGCAGGGGTATGCGGCGCTGGCGTTGACCGACGAGTGTTCGCTGGCCGGCGTGGTGCGGGCGCATCAGGCTTTTCGGGCGCTGGAAAATCCGCAAAAAACGCCGCGCCTGCTGATCGGCAGCGAGATGCGCACGGTCGACGGGCTGAAGCTGGTGTTTCTGGCGCAGAACCGGGAGGGCTACGGGAATCTTTCGGCCTTGATCACGCTGGCGCGGCGGCGAGCGGAGAAGGGTGCTTATACCCTGCAGCGTCACGATTTCAACCCCGTTTCGCCGAGTGGTGCGGTGCCGGATTGCCTGGTGCTGTGGGTGCCGGGCGCGGTGCTATCGGTTGATGATGGGCGCTGGCTGGCCGGGTGTTTTCCCGGGCGCCTGTGGATCGCTGTCGAACTGCACGCCGGGCCGGACGATGCGGCACGGCTGACAGAGTTGCAGGTGCTGGGCGCGGCTTGCGGGCTGCCGCTGGTGGCAGCTGGCGATGTGCATATGCATGTGCGGGCGCGGCGACCGGTGCAGGATGTGCTGACCGCGCTGCGCCTGAAAATTTCGGTGTTCGAGGCGGGGCATGCGCTGTTTCCGAACGGCGAGCGGCATTTGCGTTCGCGCTTGCGTCTTTCCCGCCTGTATCCGCCCGAGTTGCTCACTGAGACGCTACGCATCGCGGCGCTGTGCACGTTTTCGCTCGATGAGCTGCGTTACGAGTATCCGGAGGAAATCGCACCGGCTGGTCAGACGCCAAAGTCCTGGTTGCGCCACGAAACCGAAGCCGGGTTGAAGCGCCGTTATCCGCAGGGCGAGCCGGCGGCCGTGCGCGAGCGCATCGAGCACGAGTTGCGGCTGATCGCCGAGCTGGCCTACGAGGCGTATTTTCTGACTGTCTACGACATCGTTTGTTTTGCCCGCAGCGTCGGCATCCTGTGCCAGGGGCGCGGGTCGGCGGCGAATTCGACGGTGTGTTTTGCCCTGGGCATTACCGAGGTCGACCCGGCGCGTGCGGCGATGCTGTTCGAGCGTTTCGTTTCCAAGGAGCGCGGCGAGCCGCCGGATATCGACGTTGATTTCGAGCACGAACGGCGCGACGAGGTCATCGCCTACATCTATGGCAAATATGGCCGCGAGCGTACGGCGCTGGCTGCTGCCGTGATCACTTACCGGACCAAGGGCGCGCTGCGCGATGCCGGCCGGGCGCTTGGTTTCGACCTTGCCCGCATCGAAGCATTGACCGCGTCGCTGGCCTGGTGGGACAAGCGCGAGCAGATGCCGGAGCGCTTCGCCGAGCAGGGGCTGGACCCGCAATCGCCGCGCGTCGCCAAGTGGCTGTGGCTGGCCGAACAGCTGCGCGGATTTCCCCGCCACCTGACCCAGCACGTCGGCGGCTTCGTCATGTCGCGCGGGCCGCTGGCGCGGCTGGTGCCGGTCGAGAACACGGCGATGGCCGAACGTACGGTGATCCAGTGGGACAAGGACGACCTCGATGCGGTCGGCCTGATGAAGGTCGATGTGCTGGCGCTCGGCATGCTGTCAGCGCTGCGCCGGATGCTGGCGATTATTTCGGACGAGCGCGGTCGCCCGCTGCCATTGAGCGCAATCCCGGAAGGCGACGTGGCCACCTATGACATGCTCTGCCGCGCCGACAGCATGGGCGTTTTCCAGGTCGAGTCGCGGGCGCAGATGAGCATGTTGCCGCGCCTCAAGCCGCGCAATTACTACGATCTGGTAATCGAGGTTTCGCTGGTGCGCCCGGGGCCGATCCAGGGTGACATGGTCCATCCCTACCTGAAGCGGCGCCAGGGTAAAGAGCCGGTCGAGCGCATCACGCCGGCTATCGACGCGGTGCTGGCGCGCACCTGCGGTGTGCCGATCTTCCAGGAACAGGTCATGCAACTGGCCATCGTCGCCGCCAGCTTCACGCCCGGCGAGGCTGACGAACTGCGCCGGGCGATGGCTGCCTGGCGGCGCAAGGGCACGCTCGCCCGCTACCAGGACAAGTTGCGCGCCGGCATGGCGAGGAACGACGTGCCGGCCGATTTTATCGAGCGTATCGTCGCCCAGATCCAGGGCTTCGGCGAATACGGTTTCCCCGAGTCGCACGCCGCCAGCTTTGCGCTGCTGGTTTATGCCTCGGCCTGGGTCAAGTGCCATCATCCGGCGGCTTTTCTCTGCGGCTTGCTGAACAGCCAACCGATGGGCTTCTACTCGCCATCGATGCTGATCCAGGATGCCCGGCGCCATGCTGTCGTCGTCCATCCCGCCGACGTCGCGGCCAGCGACTGGGAGAGCCATGTCGATGAAAACGGCGCGGTTCGCCTCGGCCTGCGCGAGATCAAGGGATTGGGACGGGAGGCCGGCGAACGCGTTGCCAATGCCCGTCACGACGCGCCGTTTGCCGATGTCGCCGATCTCGCTGCGCGCAGCCGCCTCAACCGCCGCGACCTCGACCTGCTGGCCGCTGCCGACGCGCTGAAGAGCCTCGCCGGCCACCGCCGCCAGGCGGCCTGGGCGGCCAGCGTTGCGGCACCGCGCCAAGGCGACCTGTTCGCCGGCATAGCCGCACCGGAAACACCGGCGGTGCTGGCCGCACCCAGCGAGGGTGAAAACCTGGTCGCCGACTACCAGCGTCTCGGCCATACGCTGCGCCGCCATCCGCTGTTGTTGCTGCGCCAACGTCTGAGGGCACGGCGCTTCCTTACTGCCGGCGAACTGGAACAATGCGGCGATCGGGCGCTGGTCCGCGTCGCCGGCATCGTCACTGGCCGCCAGCGGCCAGGCACGGCGACCGGCATCGTCTTCGTCACGCTGGAGGATGAAACGGGCTGGACCAACATCGTCGTCAAACCGTGGCTGGTCGACAAACAGCGGCAGGAACTGCTCGGCGCCACGCTGCTCGGCGTTTACGGTCAGCTACAGAAGGAAGGGCAGGTGGTGCATCTGGTCGCCCAGCGTTTGGTCGACCTGTCGGCCTGGCTGGGGCGTCTGGAAACGACGAGCCGGGATTTTCACTGAGCGGTTTCGCCTGCCCTATGCCTTAATGGCGCCTTTCGCTTACCCGCGGCAGCGACAGAAGCGGACCTGATTACCGCCCAAACTCTTGGCCTGATACATCGCCGCATCGGCTCGCTTGAGTATCTTGCACTGGCTGGTATCGTGCTGATTGAACAAGGACACGCCGATGCTGGCGGTGCAGCAGTAGTCGAAGCTCCTGCTGCCGCTACTGCCAGGCTGGCCGACGGTCAACCGGTAAGGTTCGGCCAGGGCCTGACAAAGCTTGTTGGCGATCATCCGCGCCTGGGCCAGCGAACTCCTGCGCTCGATGTCGAGCTGGCCGAGCATGACGACGAACTCGTCGCCGCCGAAGCGCGCTACCGTGTCCATTTCGCGGACGCCATGCTTCAGCCGATTGGCCGTCTCGACCAGCAACTGGTCGCCGATATCATGGCCATGGCTATCGTTGAGTAGCTTGAAATTGTCCAGATCGATGAAGATCAGCGCGCCGAATTCGTTGCTTCGGGTCGTTGCCGCCATCGTCAGGTTGAAGCGGTCATCAAACAGGCGACGGTTGGGCAGTCCGGTCAGCGGATCGTGGAAGGCCATCTGCCGGACCTGCTCCTGCAGGCGCTTGCGTTCGGTGATGTCCTGCGAAACGACGACGACGCGGACGACGTGACCCTGTTCATCCTTGATCACGCTACCGCGCGATTCCATCTCGCGCGTCTCGCCCTCCACGGTCATGAAACGGTATTCGATCCGTTGGCCCCGGCCAGTCAGCACCGTTTCGCGAAACACCTGGCGGACATACTCGCGATCATCGGGATGGATTTCGGCGAAGGAGTCGGTGTCGTGCACATTCCGGTCTGCGCCGAACAGCTGCCGGTAGGAAGGGCTGTTGTAGAGTCGCCGGCCGTCCAGATCGAGGACGGCTATGAAATCTGAGAGGTTTTCGGCGATCAGGTGGAAGAAATCCTTCTGCTCCTGCAGCGCCTGTTCGGCTTGCTTGCTTGCCGTGATGTCACCGAAGGTGACCAGACACAGCGCCTCGTCGTCGCCCCTCGCCTTGCCGGTGTAGCGCAACTGGACCCAGAAGACAGTCTGGTCAATATTTTCCATGCGCAACTCGCAATGGCGGGGTGTCGTGGCACTGGGCAGCTCGGCGAAATGTCGGCAAAACAGCCCCCGGTCTTGGTCATGAATAAAACGCTCCAATGGCCGGCCGGCCAGTTCGCCGAACGGCCGGCCGAGCAGGTTGGTGGCCGTGCCGTTGGCCTGCAGGATTGATCCCTCGCCATCAAGCGTCAGGTAACCGACCGGCGCCTGTTCAAAGAGCCGGGCATAGTGGCGCCGTGCCGTTTCCTGCTCGACCAGGGCCAGACGCAGCTTGTTGTTCTGCAGCAGCAGTTCTTCCCGGCTGGGCGGGTCTATTTCCCGGTCCATGCGGCTCTCCGGCCACCGCCCGGTCGCACCGAGGTGCCCGGTCTGGATGGTCTGCGAAGCCACTTGGTACGAGTCAGGCACGGCTCATCCGGTGTGGCATCGGCGGACAATTTCGTGCATATCATCCCGGCAGCGGGTGAGCATCGCGTCGGTGATCGATGCGTAGCTGTGCTCATGGATCAATCGTCCCATCAAATGGTTGAACACGGCGCGCTCAATACGCGACCAGTCACGGACGCGATCTTCAGGAAAAAATCCGCTGGCGCGACGGATGAATTGTTCATGTGTTTCATCGGAGTGCAGCTTCGAGGTCTCGGTATACATGAAATCCTCCTTTGGTGGGCCGCTAGGCTTGTCTCGTATTTGTTTTATGTTCTCTGTCGGGATCGGGGTGGCCGGTTTCTCAGGCCCTGGCCTTGCGGGCGTTGGCCGTGGCCGTTCCCGTGCGCGGGGTTCCGGCGAGGTTCTGGTCGACGATGGCGAACTGCTCGGTGATCGCCGCGGCCAGCGTCTTCTGGACCTCCGATGCCTGGTTGTGCAGCAGGCGCAGGGCGTCAATCTGGTAGTCGGTCGCCGCCAGGGTGGTGTCGCGCGCCAGATTAATGGCGACGTGGATGCCCTGCTGCATGGCATCGGGCAACTGCGCGGCCTCGGTGACGACGAGTGAATCGGAAAGCGTGCCCTTCAACTGCTGGCTGCTGCGGCTGACGAAATCCTGAGTGTGGTCGATGCCCAGGGTTAGCAATTGCTCCATACCGGAGAGGGTTTGCTCCAGCAGATTGCGGGAAATATCGAGGTGGCGGGACAACGGATCGATTTGCGGGCTCATGCTGGTTCTTTCACAGGAACGGGAAAAAATGCCGGTCCCGAAGAATATGCAGGGGCCGGCGGAGGTTCCAGTCTCTCACCGCTCATGCAAAATAAATATCGGAACATGCGCCTACCTATGTCGGAAAATGGCCGGGGCGATGTAGGAATAAGCCTACGTCGCCCCGGTGTCACCTGCCTGTTTTCCTTGCTCCGGTAGTGTCAGCCGAGCTTGTGTTCGAGCACGTAGCGCGTCAGTTCAGCATTGGACTCCATGCCGAATTTTTCGAGGATGCGCGCCCGGTAGGTACTGACGGTCTTGACGCTGAGCTGCAGGCTTTCGCCAATCCGCGTCAGCGCGATGCCCTTGCTGAGCAGCAGTAGGACTTCCATTTCCCGCTTCGACAGCGACTCGTGCGGCGGCCGCTGGCTGCTTCGGGTGACGCCCGACAGCAGCTGCTCGGTCAGCGTCGGGCTGACGTAGCGGGCGCCGGAGACGACAGTGCGAATGGCCGTCAGCATCTGCTGCGGCGGGCTGTCCTTGTTGAGGTAGCCAGCGGCTCCGGCGTCGATGGCGGGCAGGGCGAATTCGGCTTCGGCGAACATGCTGAATATCAGCACCGGCAATTCAGGGCGACTGCGCTTGATGCGCTTGAGCACTTCCATGCCGTTGAGGTCGGGCAACGACATATCGAGCAGCACGAGGTCCCAGTGCCCCTGATTGACCTGGGCCAGTGCCTCCATGCCGGACGCGGCCTCGCCGGCGATCTCCAGATCCTCGGTGTTGGCCAGGAACTGGCGCAGGCCGAAACGCACCACCGCGTGGTCATCGACTATCAATATCCGCTTCATGCTTGGCTTTCTCCATCCACGCCATTGTCACCGAGTGGGATACGCAGATCCAGGCGCGTGCCGGCGCCGGGGCCACCGGCGATGGTAAGTTGGCCGCCCAGGTTCTGGGCCCGTTCGAGCATGCCGATCAGGCCGAAGGAATCCGGCTTGGCCTGGTTGGCGTCGCTCAAGCCGATGCCATCGTCGCGGATGGCGATGAGCAGTTGTTGCCCATCGCGATCGATGGTGATGACGACGCGGCCGGCCTGGGCATGCTTGGCGATGTTGGTTAGGGCTTCCTGGACGATGCGGAAGGTGGTGGTGGCGACGCTGCGCGACAGGCCGACATACTCTGGCAGGTGCAGTTCGGTGGCGATGCCGGTCATCTGTGAGAACTGTGCGGCATACCATTTGACCGTGGCGATGAAGCCCAGGGCGTCGAGCGTCGCTGGGCGCAGGTTGGTCGAGATGCGCTTGACCGTCATTAGGGCGGCGCTGACCTGATCGAGCACGCGGTTGAGCGCCGAGTGCTGCGGCGCCGCGCGCTCCATGGTGTCGCCGATCATCGCCAGGCCGAGCTTGACCATGGTCAGCGTACCGCCAAGTTCATCGTGCACCTCGCGGGCGATGCTCGCACTCTGTTCTTCGCGCACGGTTTCCAGATGCGCGGCCAGGCGCTTGATGCGCCGGGCGCTGGCCAGGAGCTCCTCTTCGGCTAGTTTGCGAGCAGTGATTTCTTCGTGCTTGATCACCAGGCGCAGAGGGCCGTCGCTGGGAAAGGCCGACAGGTGCATAACAAACCAGCGCGGCTTTTCCGGAGCATGGCATTCGTATTCGACTGAGAAGCTTTGGCGGCCGCCGGCGATAGCGGCGCGCACGGCATCAGCCACCTGGCCGGCGACGGGGCAGGCCGGACCGGCGGCCGCCTTACACACGGCGAGATAGTCGGCGCCCTCGCACAGCAGAGTCTCGTCGCTGCCATTGGCCCGGGCGAATTTGCGCCAGGCGCGATTGACGGCGATGATGCGGCCACTGTCGTCGAGGACGCACAGCGCGAAGTCGAGGGCATCGATGGTGGCGCGGGCGAAGCGCTCCGATTCCTGCAGGGCGACCGCCCGTGCCTCCGCCTCGGCAGTTCGCCGGGCGACGACCAGTTCGAGTGAATCGTTGATCCGCCGGAGTTTTGCTTCCGCCTGCTTGCGGGCGCTGATGTCGGTCAGGCTGCCGACGGCGCGATTAAGCCGGCCACCGGCATCGCGAATGATACGGGCGCAATCGGCGACGTGCAGCCAGTAGCCTGCACCGTGGCGGATGCGGTATTCCATCTGCAACTGCTCATCGCCGGCTCTCAGCGCCAGCCGTATCTCGGCACGGATGCGCGGCAGGTCTTCCGGGTGGATGTTGTGGCGCCACCAGGCACGGCTGTTTTCGGCATCCAGGCCGCTGACGCCGAAGATGCGGGCAAGACCGCTCGACCAGTAGGTGGCACCGCTGTCCCGGTGCCATTCATAGACGACCCCGGCGACCGCCTCCATGGCTAGCCGGAAACGCGCTTCGCCGGCAGCCAACGCCGCCGCTGCACATTTCAGCTCGGTGATGTCCTGGGTGCTGCCGAAGCCGCCCAGCAAATTGCCCTGGGTATCGAATTCCAGTTCGGCCCGTTGGCGTACCCAGCGGGTCTCGCCGGCGACGACGATGCGGTGTTCAATGTCGTAGGGGGCGCCGAGCAGGGCGGCCTGCCACGCGCGGTCGACGAAGTCGCGGTCCTCAGGATGGGTGACGGCGAGGAAGCTTTCGTAGGTCAGCGGGATGCCGCGGGGAATGCCGAAGATACGATGGTTCTCGTCCGACCAGTGCAGTTCGTTCTTGCGCACGTTCAGTTGCCAGCTGCCGGTCTGCGCCACCGACTGGGCCCGGCGTAGATCGGCCTCGCGCTGCCGCAGCGTCTGTTCCATCACCTTGCGGGTGGTGACATCAGAGAGATAACCATGCCACAGCACGCTGCCATCGGCTTCGCGCTGGGGCATCGAGTGTCCGTCTATCCACAGTTCTCCCTTGTCCGGATGGATGGCGCGAAATTCGGCGCGCCACGGGGTCATTGCCTCGTAGGAGACAGCAATCGATTGGCGGACAGCCGCGATGTCCTCCGGGTGGATGCGCTCCATGAGCGAAGAGGCGTCGTCGCGCACGGCGTCCGGTACGATGCCGAACAGCTGCACCAAGGCAGCGCTGGCAAAGGGCATGCAGATACTGCCGTCGGGCCGCAACTGGTAGGAGTAGATGACGCCGGGCACGGTGGCCATGATCTTGCTGAGTAGCGTCTGCATCTCGAGCTGCTGGCGCAGCGCCGCCTCGGCCTGTTTCTGCAGGGTGATGTCTTGGATCAGGGCCACCGTCCTCAGGGCGATACCCTGAGCGTCGCGCAGCGCGGCGGACTGCACGCGCACCCAGACGATGCTCCCATCCTTGCGTACGTAGCGTTTTTCGACGACATAGAGGCCGCTGCTGCCGCCCGTCATTGTCCGGCGAAATCCCTCCCAGTCCTTGTCACGGTCATCCGGATGGGTCAGTTCGCGGAAGGTCATCGTCTGCAATTCGGCAGTCGAATAGCCAGTGATCTCGCCCATCTTGGCATTGACTGTCAATAAGCGGCCGGAGGCGGGGTCAGCCTCGGCGCTGCCGACTAGCGACAGCTCGAACATTGAGCGAAAGGCGGTTTCGCTGCGTTGCCGGGCTGCCTCCGCCGCCTGGTTCGTGGAGAGGGTGCGATGAACCAGGATGACTCCGGCCGGGACGCCATCGCTACTGGAGAGCGGGGTGATTACCCGGGTAGCGAAGAAGGTGGTGCCGTCGCGGTGCCGGCAGCAGACGTCGGTACCGGCTGGCTGGTCGGCGTCGGTCGCGGGCGGCGCTTCGTGGTAACGGGCATGCCCGTCTTCTCCGTAGAGAAAATCAATGCGCCGTCCATGCACCTCGTCAGCGGCATAACCGAACAGCCGGCCAAAGGCGGCATTGGTTTGGATGATGCATTCCTGTGAGTCGAGGACGACGATGGCGTCGCCCATCAGGTCGCCGATCCGCTTGGCCAGGTCTGAGGGGGGGCCGGCAAGCTCAGCGTCGGGGCCAGGCTTCGACCCTCTGCCAGCGGGGAGCATGGCTTTCTGGTTCATCAGCAAACGCTCCTCTCGGGCCAAGGGTAAGGGCATCGAGGCGCCGAGCCGCTCACGTGTAGTGAGCGGGGATTTGGCCGCAGCTTGCGCTATCGTGTCAAGTGCCCCGGACGCTGGTGGCAGGGGAAAGCCTCATGACGGATTCGCTCCTGTGCTCAGGATAAAACTCGGGATCGTGGGTTCGGGACGCGCGGAGCAATGTTCGGCCGGCTGCGCGCTACCGGCAACCGTGCGGAGCGGTACAACGCCAGCCCAAACCGGCTGACGGAGATCATCGGCATCATCCTCGACGCCCCAGTTGCGGATTTTGGCCGCCGCTTCGGCGAGACTCAGGCGCAGCACGCGGGTGCCGGTCAGTTCGCCGGCGTTCGGTGGGCGTACCAGCGCCGAACGTCCAGGGCTGATGTGCTCAACGAAGGCGGCAAGGGCGGCCTGTTTTTCGTCCAGGTCATCGACCGCAGTAAAGAGGCCGTAGATGACCACCGAACGGAAATTCATCGAATGGTGAAAAGCGGAGCGGGCGAGCACCAAGCCGTCGACGTGGGCGATGCAGACGGCGCATTCGCTGGTTAGGAGTGTCCGGGTCAGCCGCGAATTGTTCGCGCCATGGATATACAGGTCGTCGCCGATGCGCCAGCAGGCCGTCGGCAGGCAATGCACGCTGTCGCCGTCATGGAATGCGATCTGGCAGATCAGTGCCGCATCGATGATGGCGGCGATGGTTGCGGCATCGTGATGACCGCGCTGCGGCTTGCGCTGGAGCGTCGTGCGCGCGCTGGGTGGTGGCTGTTTCATGATTTCTCCTGGAAAGTCAGGCCAGCATAAGCTCACTGTGGCACCATGAGTGGAGCCACTTTACTGCCAATTTATGGAACCAGATGGCGCTTGATCTCATACTCTCTGCCCTGCAGCATCCCCTGCCGCCCGGCGAAGCCCGCCAGCAGCGCCTGTATCGCCTGCTGCGCAGCGCCATTCTGGACGGGCGCCTGAGTGCCGGGGTGCGCCTGCCCGGATCGCGACAACTGGCGCAGGATTACCGGATGGCGCGCAATGGTGTGCTGTTCGCCTACCAGCAACTATTGAGCGAAGGTTTTCTGGTGGCTGATCGCGGCGGAACACGCGTCGCCAGCCTGCCTTCGCCCACCGCTGTCGCGCCAGCGACGGCCGTGCCCGACGAAATCCTGTCACGACGAGCGGCCGCTCTGGCGGACAGAAGATTGCCAGAGGAGTTGCTGCCGTTCGCTCCCGGCGTCGCCGATCTGAATGTCTTTCCCTGGCCCGTCTGGTCGCGCTTCCTGCAACAGGCCTGGCGCGAGGTCAGCGCCCGTCAGCTGGCCTATGCGGAACCGGGTGGGGAGCCGGCGCTACGCCGCTCGCTGGCAACCTTCCTGCGCCTGCGCCGGGGCGTAGTCTGTGCCCCCGAACAGATATTCATTGTCGCTGGCGGGCAGGTGGCGCTTGATGCCTGCGCCCGCCTGCTGGCCGATCCGGGAGATCGGGTCTGGCTGGAGAATCCGTGCTATCAGGCAGCACGCAACACCATGCTCGCTGCCGGGCTGGAAGTCGTTGATGTGCCGGTCGACCGTGACGGCATGGCGCCAGCGGACTTTCTCTGGCGCGACAAGCCGCCGCGCCTGCTCTACCTGACGCCGTCGCATCAGTATCCACTGGGTAGCGTGCTCAGTCTGGAGCGGCGTCTGGCGTTCCTCAATCACCTGAAAGCTGGCGAGAACTGGTTGATCGAGGATGACTACGACAGCGAATTCAATCACGCCCAGCCGGGTGGCCGGCCTTTGCCGGCCATCCAGGGCTTGTCTCCGGAGGCGCCGGTGATTTATGTCGGCACCTTCAGCAAGCTGCTTTACCCTGGGTTACGCATCGCCTACATGGTCGTTCCGCGCTGGGCGGTCACATCGTTCGGCGCTGCCATCGCGGCGCTGTATCGCGGCGGTCAAGCGGTGGAGCAGCGAGCCCTGGCGCGTTTCATCGAAAGCGGCAGGCTGACGCGCCATACCCGCAGCATGGCACCACGTTATCGCCAACGCCAGCAGGTGTTACGCCGGGCGTTGCAGGAGGGGCTGGCGGAACCGTATGTCATCCTGGGGGGGCAGGCCGGCCTGCATCTGACGGTATTGTTGCCGGAGGCTCCGCCTGATGTCGTCCTGTCGGCCGCGGCAGCAAGTCAGGGGGTAGCTGTGCGGCCGTTGAGCGCCTATTTCTCGTCAGCAGGGGGCGGCAACGGCTTGGTACTGGGCTACGGGATGGCCGAGGCGGAGCGTATTCCGCAATTGGTACAACGTTTGCGACTGGCCTTGGATAAATAGAAGGCGATTGGCACGGCGCTGAAAATGACGCGATTGGCATCAGCAAATGGCGTTCTCGCCATTTATGGCATGGGTGGCATGCCGGGGTAGCGGCATGGCTGGCCCTGCCATCGACAGTTGATAAACCTCGCATATCCTCTTGGGATGGTGTCTTGCGCGCGTGGCGTTGTGACGCCGAAGACTGTTAAGGGAATTGAAAGACCGCCTGTTATGCCGATGGATTGAATGGCATGGATATTGCCCTGACATTCCGGTAGTCAAATCAATCCGCAATTTCGACAGCAAACGGAGAATAGTCATGGCATGGGATCTATTGTTCACTTCCGATATTGGCCTGCTCAGCCTGGCCACCATTCTCTTCATTATTGTGATGGCGATTTACATCGGGCGCTACGCCGTTCGGCACATGAATGAGGAAATGAAGCGCCAGCCATCCAGTCCTCCGAAACTCAACTGAGCTCAGGCTCCAGGACACAATTGCTGCCGGGAAGCAGGTTTCCCGGAGCAGGGGGTGAGTGCCCCCAGAAGGTTTCGCTCGACACCCTCCCAGGTCGACGGAAAAAATCGCCCGGTACACGGCATGTGTGTCGGGCGATTCCCGTTTGCTTCTCAGGCTGAGTGCTGGCGGTGAGCCTCGATCAGCGACGCCAGCGCATTGACTGAGCGCAGGTGTCGGCGGCTTTGTTCGTCATTTGCCTCGATGATGACACCGTAGGCTTTCTTCAGCGCCAGAACCAGCTCCAGCGCATCGATCGAGTCAAGACCCAGGCCGTCCTCGGCAAACAGTGGCTGATCGCTGCCAATGTCGGCCGGGTCAATGTCCTCCAGATTCATCGTGGTGACGATGAAGGCCTTCAATTCCTGATGCAGTGAGGTCATGGCTCAGTTCGTTTTCTTGCGCAGCTGGTAGCCGGAAAAGCCCAGGCGTTCTTCGTTGTCTTGGCTGAACAGGCGCAGCGTATCGCCGCGGCCGCTGCCGAGTCCGGCGGTCACGGCTTCGCTGTCGGAAACCGGATGAAAGCCGATACGCAACAGCAGTTCAGGTTTTTCCGGGAAGCGTACTTCGCCAACCAGCAGGCCGTCGTCTTCCTTGAGCACGATGTGGTTCGGCGCGGGGCCGTCAATTTTGTCGATGATTTCGTAGTGGCCGATGCTTTGCAGGAAGCTCTCCGGGATGGTGGTCGGCTTGAGCTTCTCGCCGAACATCAGCGACTCGTTGCCGATGCGGCCGACAATGATCTGCCGGCCATCAACTCGGGCGACCGACAGGCGGATGTCGTCGAAGGCGCCGACACGTACCGGCAGCAGACCGAACAGCTTGTACTTGAGGCTGAACAGGCCATCTTCGTGCGGCACCAGGCGGAATTGATGGCCGACGGCTTCGGCATCAATGCTGCCTTCGCTGGTCGATACCTTGGCCAAGCCGACCAGGGTGTCAAAGTGGCCGTCGAACAGGCGCAGTTCCTCGGGGGTCGGCTCGCGTTCGGGGGCGCGCACGACTTTTTCCGGTTCCTGGCGGATCCCGGTTTTGGCTTCCAGCATCTGGCGCAGGGCTTCGCCGGCGATGCGGGTCACCGAGGCGTGAGCGGTTGCCGAGTTGGAAAGCACGACCACGCCCAGCTTGTGCTCGGGCAGTATGGCCATCATGCTGTGCGAGTCGGGCAGTGATCCACCATGGCTGGCCACCGGGCCTCCGCCGGGTACTTCGATACCGCTGAGCATCCAGCCGAGGCCGACATATTGCTGGAAGGTCAGGGGAAAGCGGGCGTTCTGCACACGCACCATCTCGCGCAGGCTGGCCGGTGAAAGCACCTGGCGTTCGCCTCTGCGGCCGTCGGCAAACTGCATCTTGAGGAACTGGCTGAGGTCAATGACATTGCTCAGCAGATTGGCCGCCGGCATGTCGCGCAGCGAGAAAACCTCGATTTCCTGGTGGCTGTCGTAGGCCTTGGTGATGGCGCGGGAAACGAAGCTGCTGCTGGTCATACCCAGCGGCTGGAAGAAATTACGCTCCATATAACGGTCGAAGGGTTCGCCGCTGATCCGCTGCACGGTGGCGCCAAGCAGCGCCATGCCGACATTGGAATAGGAAAACACGTAGTCCGGCGGAAAGGTCAGGTATTGCTCGTGCAGGCCTTCGATGACTGTTTCGTAGCTGTCCGGGTCGCGCACGTACATGCCTTTCAGGAAGTTGGAAGGCAGTCCGGAATGGTGGGTCATGACATTGCGCGGCGTGACCGGGCCGGCATTGGTGAAGCGCGTCTTGATCGAGAACTCGGGGAGGGCCTCGACCAGGGGGCGATCGATGGCGAGTCGTCCTTGCTCCGCCAATTGCATGGCCGCCGCAGCGGTGAATACCTTGGCGATTGAGCCGGCCCGATAGACGGTTTCCGGTGTCGCTGGAATGCCCATTTCCAGATCGGCATGGCCAAATCCCTGCTGCCAGACGATCCGCTGATCATCGACCAGGGCGATGCTGATGCCGGTAATGTCGTTTTCTGACATTTCCTTGTCGATCAGCCAGTTCAGGTAGTGTTCCGTGTGCCGATAGTTGCCTTGTGTGCTGCCCTCGGCGACAGGCGGCGGCGTGGCGCAACCGCCCAGAATCAGCGAGATGGCAGTAAGGAGGGCGAGCTGGCGCTTGGGCATCATTGCGGACAGAAAAAGGGCGGAAGACGGCGGAGCGGCATTATAAATCACTTCTCCTGGGCACTTTTTGCCAAAATAGCTGACAGATTCAGTCAAGTTTTCTAAAATCCCATCTTTGCGAAAGGGAGAAGCAGCTTCATGTTCCGGGTACTAAGCGAGGATATTCGTGCGGTTTTCGACCGCGATCCGGCGGCGCGTTCGTTTTGGGAGGTGTTGACCTGCTATCCGGGTATCCATGCCTTGATCCTGCATCGCCTGGCGCACTGGCTGTGGGGTCTGCGTCTGCGCTGGCTGGCCCGCTTCGTCGCCCATCTCGCCCGTTTCCTGACCGGCATTGAAATTCATCCGGCGGCGCAGATCGGCCGTCGCTTCTTCATTGATCACGGCATGGGCGTCGTCATCGGCGAAACGGCCGAGATCGGCGACGATGTCACCCTCTATCATGGCGTGACGCTGGGCGGTACTTCGTGGAACAAGGGCAAGCGCCATCCGACGCTGGAAAATGGCGTTGTTGTCGGTGCCGGGGCGATGGTGCTCGGGCCGATCACCATCGCTGCCGGGGCCAAGGTCGGTTCCAACGCGGTCGTCACCAAGCCGGTGCCGGCCGGAGCGACGGCCGTTGGCAATCCGGCACGAGTTCTCGATCACTCCGAGCAGGGGCGGCAGCGCGAAGCGCAGGCCGAGAAGATGGGTTTTTCTGCCTACGCCCTGGCCGGCGATCAGGACGATCCGCTGGCCAAGGCCATTCATGGGCTGCTCGACCATGCCGCGGAAACTGATCGTCGTCTGGAATCGCTGCTCCGCGAACTGCGCGAACAGGGCGTCAAGTGTGATGAAGAAGTGCAGGCGGCCGACAGTTTCGATCCGCAGTACCTGAGCAAAATAGTTGACTGATTTTGTCTGGTTTAAGTATAGTTGACCGCAATACTAGGTTATTAGCCGGAGCACAATAATGCGTTTGACGACCAAAGGACGTTTCGCCGTAACTGCCATGATGGATCTCGCCCTGCGCGGGGAGGACGGGCCGGTTGCACTGGCCAGTGTCAGTGAGCGGCAGAAGATTTCTCTTTCTTATCTGGAGCAGCTGTTCGGCAAATTGCGCCGTTTCAAGCTGGTGGACAGTGTGCGCGGCCCTGGTGGCGGCTACTGCATCGCCCGGCCGCTGAACCAGCTGACGGTGGCGGAAATCATCCGCGCTGTCGATGAGCAACTCGATGCCACGCAGTGCGGTGGCCGCGAGAACTGCCACGACGAGCATCGCTGCATGACCCATGACCTGTGGTCTACCCTCAACGCCAAGATGTATGACTATCTGGCCTCGGTGACTCTGGGTGAACTGGTTGAGCGGCAGAAAGCCAAGCTGGCTGGTCAGCCGACCGCCGCCGTGCTCGAAGACAAGCGTCTTGGCCCGCAACCGCGCCTGCGCGGTGCCCGGGAAAAGGCCGCAGCGGCCGCCTGAACGTCATGTTTCAGCCCGTCTATCTCGACCACAACGCCACCACGCCGCTTGCCCCGGGCGTGCTTGCGGCCATGTTGCCCTGGCTGGAAAGTCTGTGCGGCAATGCGTCGAGTCGTCACGAATATGGGCGGCGGGCCCGTCAGGCGATTGACGAGGCGCGCCAGAAGGTGGCCGCGGCTGTTGGTGCGCATCCGACGGAAGTGGTGTTTACCAGTGGCGGCAGTGAGGCCAACAACCTGTTCGTCAAGGGTGCGGCCGCCAGCCGCAAACCCGGCGTCATCGCCGTCAGCGCCATCGAGCATCCCTGCGTCCTCAAGCCGGCGGCGCAACTCGCCCGCCAGGGCTGGATTTTGCGGGAAATCGCCGTCGACGGGGCTGGGCGTATTGCTGGCGACGATTATCTGCAGGTTCTGCAACTGAAGCCGGCGCTGGTCTCGGTGATGCTCGCCAACAACGAAACCGGCGTTGTCCAGGATGTCGCGGCGCTCGCTGCGGCAGCGCGGGCAGGCGGCGCCTGGTTCCACAGCGATGCGGTCCAGGCCTTCGGCAAACTTTCCGTCGATTTCCGCATGCTGAATGCGGCCGGCGTTCATGCCCTGACGCTGTCGGCACACAAGATCAATGGCCCGAAGGGCGCGGCGGCACTGGTCCTCGACAAGCGCGTCGAATTGCAGCCGCAGATCGCTGGTGGCGGCCACGAGCGTGGTCTGCGTTCGGGCACGGAAAATTTGCCGGCCATCGTCGGTTTTGGCGTTGCTGCGGAACTTGCGGCGCAACGCCTTGCCGAACATGCAGGACGAATGCAGGCAATGCGGGAGCATCTGGAGTCCGGCTTGGTCGCGCTTGGTGCCCGTATCTTTGCGGCGCAAGCCGAGCGACTGCCGAATACCAGCTACTTTGCCTTTGCTGATATTGATGGCGAAACACTGGTTGGCAAGCTGGATCGGGAAGGTTTTGCCGTGGCCAGCGGTGCGGCCTGTTCCAGCGCCAATCCGGAGCCGTCGCATGTACTGCGGGCGATGGGCGTGGCGCCGGAAGTTGCCCGCGGCGCCGTGCGTGTCAGCCTCGGTGCCGGCAACAGCATCAGCGATATTGAACAATTCATCAAAGCCGTGCAGGTTACAGTCGGACGCCTGCAGGGACTTACGGCAATGGCCGTCTGAACAACCCGACCTAGCGAGAATGACGATGAAACTGCCCATCTATCTGGACTACTCGGCAACCACCCCGGTTGATCCGCGCGTTGCCGAAAAAATGATTCCCTATTTGTGCGAACACTTCGGCAATCCTGCCTCGCGTTCCCACAGCTTCGGCTGGGTGGCCGATGCGGCGGTGGAAGAAGCGCGCGAACAGGTCGCGGCGCTGGTCGGTGCCGATCCCAAGGAAATCGTCTGGACTTCCGGCGCCACCGAATCGAACAATCTGGCCATCAAGGGTGCCGCCAATTTCTACGCCGGCACCAAGGGCAAGCACATCATTACCGTCAAGACCGAGCACAAGGCCGTGCTCGACACCGTGCGCGAAATGGAGCGCCAGGGCTTCGAGGCAACCTATCTCGATGTCAAGGAAGACGGGCTGCTCGATCTGGAAGTCTTCAAGGCTGCCATCCGTCCGGATACCGTGCTCGTCTCGGTGATGTTCGTCAATAACGAAGTCGGCGTCATCCAGCCGATCGCTGAGTTGGGCGAAATCTGCCGCGAGAAGGGCATCATCTTCCACGTCGATGCGGCGCAGGCCACCGGCAAGGTTGAGATCGACCTGAGCAAGCTGAAGGTCGACCTGATGAGCTTCTGTGCCCACAAGACCTACGGCCCGAAGGGCATCGGCGCGCTGTACGTGCGCCGCAAGCCGCGTATCCGCCTTGAAGCGCAGATGCACGGCGGTGGTCACGAGCGCGGTTTCCGCTCCGGCACGCTAGCCACTCACCAGATCGTCGGCATGGGCGAAGCCTTCCGTCTCGCCAAGGAAGAAATGCTTGAAGAGAATATTAAAATCAAGGCATTGCGCGATAAACTTCTGAAAGGACTTCAAGATATTGAAGCGACTTTCGTCAACGGGGATCTGGAGCAGCGCGTCGCTCACAACCTCAATATCAGCTTCGCTTACGTCGAAGGTGAATCGATGATCATGGCGATCAAGGATCTGGCCGTTTCTTCCGGCTCGGCCTGTACTTCGGCAAGCCTGGAACCGTCCTACGTGCTGCGCGCCCTTGGCCGCGACGATGAACTGGCGCACAGCTCGATTCGCTTCAGCATCGGTCGGTTCACGACCGAGGAAGAAATTGACTATGCAGTCAAGTTATTGCACACGAAAGTTGGCAAGCTACGCGACCTTTCGCCGCTATGGGACATGTACAAGGAAGGTATCGACCTGAGTACTGTCCAATGGGCTGCGCACTAAAATAAAACGGTATGAATACACCCTGAATTAACGGAGAAACAACATGAGCTATAGCGTAAAAGTCATTGATCACTATGAGAATCCGCGTAACGTTGGTTCCTTTGGCAAGGAAGACGACGGCGTTGGTACCGGGATGGTCGGCGCTCCGGCCTGCGGCGATGTGATGAAGCTGCAGATCAAGGTCAACAAGGCCGGCGTGATCGAGGATGCCAAGTTCAAGACCTATGGTTGCGGCTCGGCGATCGCTTCGTCGTCGCTGGTCACCGAGTGGGTCAAGGGCAAGACGGTTGATCAGGCGCTGTCCATCAAAAACACCGAGATCGCCGAAGAGCTGGCCCTGCCACCGGTTAAAATTCACTGTTCGATTCTGGCCGAGGATGCCATCAAGGCAGCTGTGGCCGATTACAAGAAAAAGCACGGAGAATAAGCATGGGCGTGACCTTGAGCGACTCGGCGGCAAAGCATGTCGCCAACTTCCTGACCAAGCGGGGCAAGGGCATCGGCCTGCGTCTCGGCGTGCGGACCTCCGGCTGCTCCGGCATGGCCTACAAGCTGGAGTTCGTCGACGAGGTGAATGAGGATGATGTGGTCTTCGAAAGCGCCGGCGTCAAGGTGATCGTCGATGCCAAAAGCATGCCTTACCTTGAGGGGATGGAACTGGACTTTGCCCGCGAAGGGTTGAACGAAGGCTTCAAGTTCAACAACCCCAACGTCAAGGACCAGTGCGGCTGCGGCGAATCTTTCAACGTTTAGCGGCTCGTCAGGGCGTTGTTGAACCCCGCTTGCCGCACTAACGTATTGTCTGCGCGGGGTTCGCCTAGCCCCGGCTTCGCTTTGAGGTTTCCGCGGTTTCAAGCGCCGCAATGCTGAGGTGACTGTTGGACCTGACCGCCGATTTCTTCTCCCTGTTTGAATTGCCGCGGGCCTTCCGGCTGAATGTGTCGGAGCTCGATTCGCGTTTTCGCGACGTGCAGGCGCAGGTGCATCCGGACCGTTTTGCCAATGCGCCGGATGGCGAACGGCGGCTGTCGATGCAGTGGGCGACGCGAGTCAACGAGGCCTACCAGACACTGAAGAAGCCGCTCGGCCGGGCGCGCTACCTGCTCGAACTGAATGGTCACGACCTGCAGGCCGAGAACAACACGGCGATGCCGGCCGATTTCCTGATGGAACAGATGGAATGGCGCGAGGCGGTGATGGAAGCGCGGGTTGGTGGTGATCACCACGAACTGGAACACCTGCACAATCGCCTGCGCGGCGACATCGACAGCCGTTATGACGAGGTCGGCCGTCTGCTCGACGACAAAAAAGAATTTGCCCAGGCCACCGATCGGGTGCGCCGGCTGATGTTTCTGGAAAAACTCCTGTCTGAAATCGACGATGCGCTGGCATCGCTGGAAGAATAAAAATGGCTCTGTTTCAAATCGCCGAACCCGGCGAATCCGCGGCACCCCACGAACATAAACTGGCAGTCGGCATCGACCTTGGCACCACCAATTCGCTGGTTGCCACTGTTCGTAGCGGCATGGCCGTCTGTCTTGCCGACGAGCAGGGACGGCCGCTGCTGCCCTCTGTCGTTCGCTATCACGCCGATGGCTCGACCGAAGTCGGCTTCGAGGCGCAACGCAACCAGGCCGTCGATCCGCGTCACACCATCGTCTCGGTCAAGCGCTTCATGGGCCGCGGACTCAAGGACATCGCCCATGTCGAATCGATGCCCTACGATTTCGTCGAGGCGCCGGGCATGGTCAAGCTGCGCACCCACGCCGGCACCAAGAGTCCGGTCGAAGTCTCGGCGGAAATCCTCAAGAGTTTGAAGGTGCGCGCCGAAGCCGCCCTCGGTGGCGATCTGGTCGGTGCCGTGATCACCGTGCCGGCGTATTTCGACGATGCCCAGCGCCAAGCCACCAAGGATGCCGCCCGCCTGGCCGGGCTGAACGTGCTGCGCCTGCTCAACGAGCCGACCGCAGCCGCCATCGCCTACGGCCTCGACAACGCGGCGGAGGGTGTTTATGCCGTCTATGACCTCGGTGGCGGCACTTTCGATATCTCGATCCTCAAGCTGACCAAGGGCGTTTTCGAGGTCATGTCTACCGGCGGCGATTCGGCCCTCGGCGGCGACGATTTCGACCATCGAATCTATTGCTGGGCGGTCGAGCAGGCCAAGCTGCAACCCCTGTCGCCGGAAGATGCGCGGCTGCTGATGATGCGTTGCCGTGAGGCCAAGGAATTCCTGACCCTGAATCCGGAAGCGCCGATCACTGCCCGCCTCAATTCCGGCGAGATGGTCGATATCAAGCTCGATGTCCCCACCTTTGCTGAAATCACCCAGACGCTGGTCTCCAAGACCCTGCAGCCGGTCAAGAAAGCGCTGCGCGATGCCGGCTTGCGCGTCGAGGACGTCAAGGGTGTGGTCATGGTCGGCGGCGCCACGCGCATGCCGCAGGTGCAGAAAGCCGTCGGCGACTTCTTCCGCCAGGAGCCGCTGACCAATCTTGACCCGGACAAGGTCGTCGCCCTCGGCGCCGCTACCCAGGCCAATCTGCTGGCCGGCAACAAGACCGGCAAGGACGACTGGCTGCTGCTCGACGTCATCCCGCTGTCGCTCGGTCTGGAAACCATGGGCGGCCTGACCGAGAAGGTCATTCCGCGCAATTCCACCATTCCGACTGCCCGTGCCCAGGAGTTCACCACCTTCAAGGACGGCCAGACGGCGATGGTCATCCAGGTTGTCCAAGGCGAGCGCGAAATGGTCGCCGACTGCCGCTCGCTGGCCCGTTTCGAGTTACGCGGTATCCCGCCGATGGTCGCCGGCGCAGCGCGCATCCGCGTCACCTTCCAGGTCGATGCCGATGGCCTGCTGTCGGTTGCCGCTCGCGAGCAGACCACCGGCGTTGAAGCGAGCGTCACCGTCAAGCCGTCTTACGGCCTCTCCGACGATGAAATCGCCGGGATGCTGCAGGATTCGATGGCACACGCCAAGGACGATGCGATGGCCCGCGCGCTGCGCGAAGCGCAAGTCGAGGCCGACCGCATGATCGAGGCCACCGAAGCCGCGCTGGCCGAGGATCCGCATCTGCTCAACGAAGCCGAAACGACCAAGATCACCGTCAGCATTGCCAAATTGCGTGACGCCGCTGCTGGCGAAAACCGCCGCCTGATCAACATCGCCATGGACGACCTTGGTTTCGAAACCCAGGAATTCGCTCATCGGCGGATGGACCAAAGCATCAAGAAAGTGCTCTCCGGCCGCAAGGTCGATGAGATCAAGATGGGAGAAGAATAATGACGCAGCTTGTCGTGTTGCCGCATGTTGAAAACTGTCCGGACGGCGCCGTCATCGAGGCGGAAGAGGGCAAGTCCATTTGCCAGAACCTGCTTGAGAACAACATAGAACTCGATCACGCCTGCGAGATGTCCTGCGCCTGCACCACCTGCCACGTGATCGTCCGCGAAGGCTTCAACGCGCTGAATCCGGCCGAAGAAGAGGAAGAGGATCTGCTGGACAAGGCCTGGGGCCTCGAACCGAATTCGCGCCTGGGTTGCCAGGCCATCGTCGGCAAGACGCCGCTGGTCGTCGAAATTCCCAAGTACAGCATCAACATGGCGAAGGAGGGGCACCACAAATGAAATGGACCGACACCAACGATATCGCCATTGAGCTGAGCGATGCCCATCCGGACAAGGATCCGCTGAAGATCAACTTTGTCGACCTGCGTGACTTGGTCATGGCCTTGCCCGGCTTCGACGACGATCCCAAGCATTGCGGCGAGAAGATCCTGGAAGCCATCCAGCAGGCCTGGATCGACGAGGTTTCGTGAAAACCCGCGAATTTCCCGGCCGCGGCAGCCAGCTGAATGTCCTCGGCGGCCCGCTGCTGACCTGTTCCGACCAGCCGCTGACCGGCTTCTTTCGCGATGGCTGTTGCAATACCTCGGAAGAGGATATGGGCAGCCACACCGTCTGCGTGATCCTGACCGCCGAATTCCTCGAGTTTTCCAAGGCCAGCGGCAACGACCTGTCGACGCCGCATCCGGAATTCGACTTTCCCGGCCTGCAACCCGGCCAGCGCTGGTGCCTGTGCGCCGCTCGCTGGCTTGAGGCCTTCCAGGCCGGCAAGGCGCCGCGAGTTTCGCTGAACTCGACCAATCAGGCGGCGCTGGAGATTGCGCCGCTGGAAGCCCTCAAGCAGCACGCCGTCGATTTGCACTGAGCGGCAGCGCCGCACCGCCCTCCATTTCTTCCGTTCATCCGGTCGTCATTGTTCGTTCTGGTCATTTGGCTAGAATCGGCGCATATCTCGGGCGCCAACAATGACAGGGGGAAATATGGCCGCGCTTGAAGCAACTTTTTACGAAGTGCTCGGTATTGAGCCGGGAGCGACGCTGGCCGAAATCAAGTCAGCCTACGGCCACCAGCTCAAGCATTTCCGCGAACGGATCAATGCTCAGGACAGGCCGGATCCCGCCTTGCTCGACCGGGTGCACGAGGCCTTTTCCACGCTCGGCGACCCGCTGGCGCGTCAAGCATACGACGCCTCGCTGAATCCCGAGCCGGCCCCGGTGGTGATCGAAACGGCGCCGCCGGCACCCCCCTCAATCCCTGCGGCCCCCGCCACGCCGGCCGCCGATGCCGACGAAATCCACGAGGAAAACTTCAGTTTCACCGGCGACGGTGGTGAATATTTCCGTATCTGGATCGTCAATCTGCTGCTCAGCATCGTCACCCTTGGCATCTATTCGGCTTGGGCCAAGGTGCGGCGCGAGCAATATTTCCACCGCAACCTGCTGCTCGATGGTTCCGGCTTCGACTACCACGGCCTGCCGATTCCGATCCTGAAGGGACGGATCGTCGCTTTCCTGCTGCTGGTCGGGCTGTCCACGGCCCAGAACATCAGCCCGCTGCTCTACGGCGTCGCCCTGCTGTTGCTGCTGCCGGTCGTGCCCTGGCTGGCGGTCAAGGCCTTCCGCTTCCGCGCCCACAACACCAGCTATCGCGGCCTGCGCTTTTCCTTCCATGGCACCTATCGCCAGGCCTTGACGGTCTTCATCGGCTACGGCCTGCTCGCCATGATTACGTTCTGGCTGGCCTTCCCGCTGTTCTACCGGCAATTGCGCAAATTCGTCCTCGACAACACACGCTTCGGCTCGACGCCGTTCGAATGCGCGGTCACCATCGGCGCCATCTACCGCATCTTTCTCTTTCCGGCGCTGATCATGCTGCTGCTCATGGTCGGTCTGATCATCGTCGTCATCTCCGCCTTCGCTGGTCGCGAAAATCCGCTGCTGATGATGCTCCTCGGTGCGGCCTTCATGCTCATTCCCTTGCTGCTGATTTCCATCCAGGCGCTGCTTGTGCCCTATGTCCAGGCGCGCACCGCCAACGCTGTCTGGAACAGCACCAGCCTCGGCCCGCACGCTTTCATCAGCCGCCTGCCGATCGGCGGTTATATCGGGCTGACCGTGGTCAATTGGCTGGCCATCATCGGCACCCTCGGCTTGTTCATTCCCTGGGCCCGGGTGCGCGTCGCCCGTTATCGTGCCGAGCATCTGGCCATAGCGGTCAGTGGCAGCCTCGATGACTTCCTGGCCGCCGAAGCCACCGCCGCCTCGGCGCTCGGTGACGAAACCGCCGAGATGTTCGATCTGGATATCGGCCTGTGAGCGCTATCACCGCCAGCTTCTTCGATGGTCGCACACCGCAGCGGCAGGCGGTCGAACTGTCAATCGAGGACGACGAGATCATCGTCCGTGGCGCATTTGGCGAGCGACGAGCCAAGCGGGCGCAGGTCGACATATCCGAACCCATGGGCCGTGCCCCGCGCCTGGTCCGCTTCGCCGATGGCGCCGTCTGCGAAGTGGCCGACCATGCGGCCTTCGCCGCCTGGCTGAGCGTCGCCGGCTTTACCGAATCCGCCGTCGTCCGTCTGCAGTCGCGCTGGTCATGGGCCATCGCCGCGTTATTGGCCGCCATCCTGACGCTACTCGCCGCCTACTTCTGGGGCTTGCCGGCAGCCAGCAAAATATTGGCGCCACGCATCCCGGACAGCATCGTTGAGTCGATCTCGAAACATACGCTGTCCTTCCTCGACGGCCAGCTGCTCAAGCCTTCCCGTCTGCCGGAAGCGCGCCAGGCCGAACTGCGGGAACACGCTGCGACGGTGCTTACGGCAAGCCCTGGCCATCCACCTTACCGGCTGCATTTCCGTGCCTCGGCGCTGGGTCCCAATGCCTTCGCGCTGCCCAACGGCGATCTGGTGGTTTTCGACGAACTGGTCGCGTTGGCGGTCAACGACGATGAGGTGACTGGTGTTGTCGCTCACGAACTCGCGCATGTCGCTCATCATCACGGCCTGCGCCAACTGATCCAGTCGTCGGTCGTTTCCTTCGTCGCCGGCATCTACCTCGGCGACATCTCCTCCATCGCCAGCGGCCTCGCCGTGCTGGCCATGGAATCGAGCTATTCACGCGCCTTCGAGCTGGAAGCGGACGCCTACGCCGCCCAGATAATGGTCGCGGCAGGGCGGGGCAGGGAACCGCTGGCCAGCATGCTCGAACGCATGGAGGCGAGCATGGGCGGTGAAGGCAAGGGCGGTTCGTCCTGGGATGGCCTGGCCAGCCACCCGGATACCGCCGAACGCATTCGCCGCCTGCGTGCCGGCACTTAATCAAGCGTAACGGCCAAGCCCCGGCCATTGACGGCAGCGGAGGCGGCGGCCGATACTGCCGCCTCGTTTCGCCATCGCCTACCTAATGTCATTCATCTCCCGGCTCGTTCCGCATTGGTTACAAGCTTATCCACGGAAGCATCTCGGGGCCGACGTCACGGCCGGGCTGATCGTCGCCGTCCTGGTCATTCCGCAAAGCATGGCCTATGCGTTGCTGGCCGGCTTGCCACCGCAGTTCGGCCTCTACGTCAGCATCCTGCCGGTGATCGCCTACGCGCTGCTGGGCAGCAGCATGGTGCAGGCGGTGGGGCCGGTGGCGGTCACCGCCATCATGACCTATGCCGTGCTCAGTCCGCTGGCGGTGCCCGGATCGGCCGAATACATCGTGATGGCCGCCGCCCTGGCGCTGCTTTCCGGGATGATGCTGCTGGCCTGCGGCGTGCTGCGCCTGGGCTTCCTGTCGCAGTTGCTGAGCCGGCCGGTGGTCAGCGGCTTCATCTCGGGCTCGGCGGTGCTGATCATCATCAGCCAGTTGAAGCATCTACTTGGCGTTTCGCCAATCGGCAACAGCAGCGGTGGAGTGCTCGTTGATCTGCTCAGCCGTCTCGGCCAGATCCACCTGCCGACGCTGGCCATCAGCCTGGCGGCGCTTGGCTTGCTGCTCGTCGTTCGCTTCTGGCTGGCCGGCTGGCTGAGTCGCGCCGGTCTTGGCGAAGGGAAAGCCTCCTTCGTCATCCGCCTGATGCCGCTGGTGATCGTGCTGGTGGGTACGCTCGCCGTCGTCGAGCTGAATCTCGACACCGCCCGCGGCGTTGCCGTCGTCGGCTCGCTGCAAGCCGGACTGCCGGCGCTCAATTTCTTCCTGCCCAGCCTGGAGGCGACGCGGGCGCTGATCGTGCCGGCCTCCCTGATGACGCTGATCGGCATGGTCCAGGGTATCACCATGGCCCAGGCGCTGGCCATCAAGCGGCGCGAGCGCATCGATGCCAATGCTGAACTGGTCGGCCTCGGTGCCGCCAACGTGGTTGCCGCCTTTTCCGGCGGCATGCCGGTTGGTGGCGGCCTGTCGCGTTCGGCGATCAATGTCGCGGCCGGGGCCCAGACGCCGCTGGCCAGCATTGTTGGCGCGCTGGCCATGATCGTCGTGGTTGCCGGGGCGGCCGGCTGGTTTGCCCGCCTGCCGCTGGCCGTACTGGCAGCAACCATCATCATGGCCGCTGTCTCGATGATCGACCTGCGCGCCTTGCGCCAGGCCTGGGCCTACGACCGCGCCGACGCCCTGGCGCTGCTCGGCACCGCCGGCGGGGTGCTGCTCTTCGGTCTGGAAACCGGCATCGGCCTCGGCATCATGCTGTCGATGGCGACCTTGCTCTACCGGGTGAGTACGCCGCACATTGCGGTCGTCGGCCGGCTGCCGGGTAGCGAACATTTCCGCAATGTCGAACGCTACGCGGTCGAGACCATTCCTGGTGTGCTCTTCGTCCGCATCGATGAGCGCCTGTTCTTTGGCAACCTCGGCGCCGTCGAACAGCGCCTGAAGCACGAGCTGGAACGGATTCCGGAAGCCCGCGACCTGGTCCTGGTAATGAGCGCCGTCAATCTGATGGACGCCACCGCCGTCGACGTCTTCGGCGAGCTCAATCGGGATCTGGCCGAGCGTGGCATCCGCCTGCACCTGGCCGAAGTCCGCGGGCCGGTGCAGGACCGACTGCAGCGCTCGGCGCTGTGGTCGTCATTGAGCGGCCAGGTTTTCCTGTCGGCCAACGCGGCCTTCGAGCAACTGCGTAACCCGCCGACCTAGTCGGTCAGCGCCGCCGGCACCGGCTTGCCGTGCAGATGCTGGCTCATGCTGCCGACCGAGAGCAAGACCAGCATGCCGCCACCGTTTTGCGGCGTGGTCTTGACCACCGAGGCGAGCACCGAGGCGATGCCGACGTAGATGTTGGACAGGTCTTCGATGTCGGCGCTCGGTACTTCGAGAATCTCGCCCAGCATATCGACCAGAATCCCGAAATTGACCCCGTTTTCACCGCGCACGACCACAATCTGGCGGCCGTTTTCGCTGCCGGCCGGCGCGCCCAGGCCGAGTGCGGCATGCAGGTTGTAGATGGGGAGCGATTCGTTGCCATAGATCAGCGCGCCGTAGACTTCCTTTGGCGCATTCGCAAGGCGGGCGGCACCGTTGGCTTCGATCGCTTCGATCACATCGCTGACCGGCAGTCCCAGCCAATGGCCGGCGATATGGAAGGTGGCGATTTCCCGGCTGGGAATCCCGGCAGGGATGACCGAGCGCCGGCTGGCAATGTCGCCACCGGTGCAACAGAGGCCGGCTTCCGGCTGGTATTCGCCGAGCGGCACGAAAACGACTGCGGTGACGTCGTTGCGGTAGTCGTCCTCGGCCCCCTTGTATTCGCGGTAGCCCGATGAGCGCCGGGCGCCGGCGGCCATCACCTGGCCGTTCAGGTTGATCAAGCGGGAACAGCCGGTGGCCGGTGGATTCACCAGTTCGGCGGGGAGCGCCAGGGTGCTGCCGACCGCATAGGTGCTGTTGCTCGAGGCGATGATCGTCGATTGCCCATCGACAAAGACGGCAAAGCTGTCGGCGACGGCTTCGCCGCTGGCCTCCCGGGGCAGGGCGTCGAGCAGCATGGCGGCAAACTGCGGCTCGGCATCGAAGACGATGGCGATACCGCCGGTGACGCGGTTGTCATCGGCCGAGCGCAGCGCCGCCAGATAGACATAGGTCGGGCGCCCGGCGTACAAGTGAGTGCGCGAGAAACAGGAAACCGTGTAGCGCTGGCTGTCGCGCAGTTCCAGACAGGCCGCGACCCAGGGTTCGTCGAGCCGGTTGCCGACCAGTTCGGCATAGGCCGCGTTGGAAACGGCGCTGACCGTGCCTGCCGTATCGAACAGCACGATGTTGTCGTACACGGTGTACAGGCTGTTGATGTAACGGATGACCGTTTCCAGGCCAGCCTGGCGTTTGTCTTCCTGGCCCGTTTCCATCAGCCGGCGAATCGTTGCGTCGAGCGCCCACCAGCGGCAGTCGTTGGCGCGCTCGTAGAGATTGCGATCCATGATGTCGATGGCCAGCGCGGCGAGGAACTGGCTGTCGGCCAGCACCGAGGAAAGGACCGTGGCCTGCAGGTTGCCGATCGAACTGGAAAAAACCTCGCGCATGCTCATGCCGATGCGGCTGATCTCCCAGAGCAGGATTTTGGAAAAGCTGGCATTGATCGAGGCCGACGAAACGCTCTGGCGGACCGTGCCATTCCATACCGCCCGGCTCAGGTCGCGCTGGATGGCCGCGGCCTGGCGCGGAATGGCCTGCAGCGCTTCCGGAAAAGCGCGGCCGCCTGAGATGGCCGAGGCAACCAAGCTGGAGGCGATACCGTCGAGCTGGTTGTCGGCCTGGGCTTCAAAGGCCTGGGCGACGGGCATCATCACCAGGCCGCGCCAGCCGGGCCCCAGGTAGGCCTGGTAGCCCTTGGTGTCGCTGGCAAAAGCCAGGTAGCTGCGGCCGGCAAAGCGCAGGCGCTGCAATTGGTTGGAGGGCAGGCTCAGTTCGGCGCCGAGCGGAATCTGCCAGCGGTCGCTACTGGCGATGACCTGGCCGTCGCCATCGAGCAGGGCAATCACCCCCGGATCGTCGGTCTGCGACAGTTCGGCAAAGATGCGCTGCATTTCATCGGCAAAGCGGAAGCACAGGGCCAGCACGCCGAGCGTCTCGCCGCTGGGCGCGGTAATCCGGTAGGCATAGATCAGCGAGCGCGGCCGCTCGGGGAAGAGGGCGGAATGGGCGTAGGCCTCGACATAGGCGGCCTGGGTGGTCTGCGCTTCGCGCACCCAGCTGTCGCGGATGCTCGTGCAGCCACCATCCGGCCCGAGACGGACCAGGATTTCCCCCTGCGCTGAGAGCAGCACGACATCCTCGTACACCGAATACTTGCGGACGTATTCGCGGAAACGCTGCTGCAACGCAGAAGGCTCGCCGGGCTGGGCGGCAAAACGGCGGATCACGTCGTCGGTGCTGAGGAAGCCGATATCGGCTGTGCGCTCGAACAGGTTGCGGATCAGGATGTCGATCGCCACCTGCGACTTCGCCTTCATTTCCTGCTCGCGCTTGGCCAGCGTTCGCTCGGCGAGATTGTTCAGCAAGTCGCCGGTCAGGCTGGAGAAGGCTTCGCGGGTCTGGCCGATCTCGGCCGTGGTGCCCGACATCTGGCCGAGCAGGTTGAGGTTGTCCCAGACGGCCTGCAGCGTCTGCAGCATTTCCCGGTATTCCTCGATCAGCGGCATGTGCGGCAGCAGCGTCCGCACGTTGTCCTTGACCTCGATGCCCTTGTATTTCGCCATGCTACCCTCCAGCCGCCCTATGTGTATGGAGTACTAGCAAGGCATGTGCCCATAAAAAAGCACCTTAAACCCCCGCGGATAGGGAGTTCTCGGTGCTTTTACGCCACTATTTCAGGCATGGCCGGGCAGGCATGCACCTGCTTTGTGCAAGTTCAGCTAATTTTCAGTCGAACAAGTTGAGCAGGGAATCCAGGCCGCCGCAGCTGATCGCCACGTCGGCCTTGGCGCGCGTCGCCGGCTTGGCCTGGAAAGCCACGGACAGGCCGGACTCGGCCATCATCAGCAGATCGTTGGCGCCATCGCCGACAGCGATCACCTGTTCCTTGCGCAGCCCCAGTTCGTCGCGCAGGCGGCACAGATGATGGGCCTTGGCCGCCGCATCGACGATATCGCCGACCACCCGGCCGGTCAGCTTGCCGCCGGAAATTTCCAGCTCGTTCGACGTGGCGAAGTCGAAACCGAGCTCGATGCGCAGGCGCTCGGTAAAGTAGGTAAAGCCGCCGGACAGGATCGCCGTGCGCAGGCCGGCGGCCTGGCAGCCTTCGAGTAATTCGCGGGCACCCAGCGACAGCAGCAGGCGTTCGCCGAAAACTCGCGCCAGCACACGGGCATCGAGGCCGGCGAGCAGCGCCAGGCGCCGGCGCAGGCTCTCCCGATAGTCGATCTCGCCGCGCATGGCGGCCTCGGTCACCGCCGACACCTCGGCCTTCTTGCCGGCGAAATCGGCCAGTTCGTCAATGCATTCGATGGTGATCAGCGTCGAATCCATGTCGAAGCAGATCAGGCCGAAATCGCTCAGCTTGCGGCCCGACTGAACGAAAGCCCAGTCCAGCTTCTCGGCTTCGATCAACGGCACCAGCGCCTCGAACTCCGCCGTGCGGCTCGCCCCCGTCAGCCGCACCACCTGCGGCGGGCGCGGTTCGACGGCATGGGCGCCGGTCGCGGCAACGAGTCGTTCAAGCAGAAAAGTGGGGAGGGCGCCGCCCTGGATGATGAGGTTCATGGTGTGCTGTCAGAGTTCAAGTTGAAGAGGTTGCTGCGCCAGATGCCGGGCGATGACGGCCGGCAGGTTTTGCGGCGCGCGGATGCGGAGCTGCTTGTTGATATTGAAGCGGCCAAACACCACCGTGATGGCCGCCGGGGAAACGGCAAACTCGGCCGCCAGAAAACGCACCATGTGATCCGTCGCCCGGCCCGCCACCGGCGCTGCCGTCACGCTGACCTGGAGTTGCTTGCCCTTGGGCTTGCCGATCGCATCGCGGTTGGCATTGGGCTGGCCGAGGATGTTGAGGACCAGGGTGTCGCTGTCCCATTCGCAGAAGGAGTCCATGGGATGGCCTTGGTGGCTGCTCTCAGCGGCGTGGCGTGGTTTGGAGCGCTTTGCCTTCATCGGGGGAAACCGGCCAAGTAAAGGCGACACGCCCCGCGCCCGGCGAACGGTGATCGATTCGCCGGCAATACCCCAGTTCTCGGTATCGATCGGCCTCTCATTCCGCGCGATGACAGACAGCTTCAATACGGTTGCCAAACGGGTCGAAGAGGAAGGCACCGAAGTAGTTGGCGTGATAGTTCGGCCGGAGGCCCGGCGCACCATTGTCTTTGCCGCCATTAGCCAGACCGGCGGAATGGAAGGTTGCGACCTGTGCTCTGGTGGTCGCCTTGAAACACCAGTGACGCTTATCGTCGAAATTGGCCTCAGCCGACTCATAAACCGCCAAGCAAGAATGAAAGTCTTCAATGTCGTTACAGCGCACGCCGTAGCCGAGCGCACCAGGACGATCATAGACTTTGACGATGCCAAGCGCGGCCATCACTGCATCGTAAAAGGGGCGAGCTGTTTCGGTGCTGGGAACCGAAATGGAAACGTGGTCGAGTGCGAGCATGGAAAGATATCGGATCGAAGAAAATCAAAGAGATCGGAAATGGTTACATTGCAGCTAAATCATTCTGACCCCTTTGGGTCCGATTTTTTGCATGACCTGTAAGTTATTCTTGAAGCACCACGTAAGAAGTCTGTAGGCCCTCTGGGTTGCCGATCTTCCTTGATAAGTGAGTCTTCTAGCTCTCCCAAGGATTTCCAGCGATTTATTGCTTCTTTCATCATGCAGGTACAAATAACCTGTGCTTCTGTCTCTTTCATCTCTCTAATGAAGTATTCATGTTTGCAATTGCGATCAAAATCCGCATAAAAATCAGTTATTGTTTTTTGTTGTTCACAGCCAAAAATACTCATTAGACAAAAAAGGCGAATAAAAATATCGGCGTTTTCATGGATAAAATGGTCAGAGACATTTTCATTTCAAAGTAAATGACTCTGACCCCTTTGGTTCCTTCGGTTCTAGAGTTTTGAGGCTGCTTCGTCAATTAACGGAGAGTAGATTATTGTGATGTTCGGGGATCCGCCAATGTCGACATATTTATGAGTTATCGTGTCAAATCTTCCGGAGAATATAAAGTTTATTCTTGTTTCGTTATTCTTCCACTGATAAAAGGCGGTCGCACTATAAGCACCTCCAATTTTTTGTTTCGCTATCTCCAATGGTTCGGCTTCGGTTGGCTTGCCATATTTACCTTCTAAGCTTCTCAATAGTGCCATATGGACGGATTTTCCTTCTTGAAAAGATTGTCCAATCAAATTGTTTGAATAGCTTAAGCTTACGCCGTGAAGTGTGTTTTCTCGAGAAAACTCAAAGGTTAATGTAAATGGATATGTGCCTACTTGGTAATTTTTTACCAATAGCGAAGGATGGCAACCTCTGCCCATTTTTTCACACATTGATTGCGCAATAGTGCAGAGATAGGTTTCGCCGTGCTGATTATTGCATATAGGATAAACTTTTTCCGATGGGGTCTCGAATCTGGCGTTACTAAATTTCTCTTGTATAGAATAAATATCTGTTCCCCAAGGTAAGTCTTGAAATCCTGCTGCATGTAAGTAATTAAACGGTGAGAAAAATATAAGTATTAATTGGATTATTAGGTTTCTAGTGAACATGATAAAAATAATGATCAAAAAATTAAATATCTATGGAAAATATGCATAAAAAGCCAAAGGGGTCGGAGACATATTCTTTTCAAACCAAGTAGCTCTGACCCCTTTGATTGTGCCTTTGGTTGCTTTGGTTGCGCGTCCGCGCGGGTCATTTTGTAGCTTGCATGTTCTTGTTAGCTTGTTTCAGTTTCTTTGCAATCTTCCCTTAATCAAAGGGGTCGGAGTGAATTGGGAATCCAAATGTCTCTGACCCCTTTAGGCGCTGGGGAATAAAATGTCTCTGACCCCTTTGCTGCTGACCCCTTTGCTGAGCGCCTTTGCTGAGCGCCTTTGCTGAGCGAAGCGAACGATTTGAGCGCATTGTTATACGAATGCCAGAAAGCTTGAGTAAGCTCTACACATGCCCCATATGAAAAAGCCATAAGAAGAAAGGCCTAATACTATGGATGCCATATTCAGGGCAAAGCCGGCCTTTTGTTTCCATGATTCAGACTCAGCATAAAACCACTGGCTTAAATATGTCACGCCGGATGCCATGGCTATAGCCAAAACACCGGCAACAAAAATTGTCAGAGAATCAGCGAATTCAGGGATTTTTGACTGTTGCTCTTCAGTTAGCTTTCCAATAAATGCCAGCAGTGCAACTGAGGCACCGCCATTCAGCAGAAATGAAGATTTAACGGCATTTTGCCCTGCTTGTATAACAGAGCGAAACATTTCAAGGTCGGAAGCATGATTTCGTTTTTCTGCTTCGACCCATACTTGCAGTTGTGCTTTGTAGTGTTCAAGCTCTGCCTGTGTTACTACTGGAGAAGGCGAATTTATTACTTCTTCCAGATAGGCAATAAGGTTGTTGCAATAAATTGCCGCCGTTCCATTGTTCCTGAGACCTTCGATGGTCTGCTTTAACTGGCCCGCGAATTCCTTGGCGCTCATCGATGTCTCCGTTTTGTATAACGTTGTAGGTAAGGGGCGCTGCGCGGTGTTTTATCGCGCAGCGTCCAGCGACGGGAGGGAGCGGCCTTGACCGCAGTGTTAGGCAAAATTACTTGCCTGACTCGAAAGAGCCGGAAAGAATCGGAGACCAACTGCGCCTGGGTTTCGGAGCGTTTTTTATGGCTTTATCGCAGGCTAATATTTTTCTTTCCAACTCTACTCGAACGGATGGTGTGATTGTTTTTCGAAGCTCTTCCTTAAGTTTTTTTTCTGTTGATTTCAGTGTTTGAAGTTGCTCTCGTCTTTTAATATCTTGCTGTGCGCGTTTTTCTCTTTCCATCCTGGCGTAAACGCTAGCTTGATATTCCAACGGGACGCTCTTCAACTGTTTGACGTCGTTTCTTAATTCATCTTTTATTTTTCTAATAGTGCTCTTTGGGTTTGCTGTTTTTAATGTTTTTTCGAGTGGATCTTGGGTTTGCGGTGGAGTGTGAGCATTGCGTTTATGTTTTTTGAGTTTTTTTCTCGCCATTTCAGCTCCACACGCAGGGCATCGAACAATTTCGTTCCGTCGGGCATTTTGGCTGTCATTTGCTACTGCTGGTGTGAACGAATCTTCTTTTTGAGACATAACCTATGCGTCCTTTTTGGGGCGGAGGCGGAGGGGGCTAACAAGCAAAGGGGTCAGAGAGATATATGTTTCCGGGCTATTAGTGGCAGGAAAATAAATACTATGACCGCTTTGGGTTTGCTGCGTGGTTCGCATCTATTCGACTACGCACTTGAATCGAATCTCTGTCTTTGGAAAGTTGCCGAATATATATGGAGGCTTTGCATCAACTGTCTCAATAACCTCAACTGCTTTCCCCGTCTTCTGGCATTGCTCAAACGCTTCTCTCATTGCTTCGGCTTTGAGAGTACCCATTCCCGTGAAACCAGTTGCCGCTTGGCGGGAGACCATGTAGGTGTTGCTACCCATTTGAACGATCCCAGAGTTAGATGCGCATCCAGCAACGGCTGCAAATACGAGTAGATACAATGGCTTCATTGGCATATTTCCACAAAGATCAAAGGTAGGACGGAAGGGGGCGGAGCAGAGCCAATGGGGTCACAGACATATAAATGTCTGGGCTGTTGGCGGCAAAAAAATCTCTCTGACCCCTTTGGCTGTTCTTTGGCTTGCTAAATGACTCTGACCCATTTCCCCTTTGGGTCCGGACGTTACTTGTATACGCTGTCCACACTAGCCTTCCCGAGAGAGCCGTCATCCAGCGCAAGAAGGAGGCGCCGCAGCTCTTGGACAGAGGCAGCATCAAAGTACACGGTCTGATTGTCGAGGCACGTGCCCGCCGCACAGAACGAAATGGCCAAGAAGTGCGTCGCGGCGTTACCGCTGTGAAAGACGAACTTCAGGTCGCCGCTAGGCCCGTTGGACCATGCGGGCACTCGCCCGATGTCCTTTGTTAGTGCGTCGCCTCGGCTCTTCGCCAGAGCCTCCCATTCAAGGAACTTATCGATGTGCGCGACATACGCTGCACTCCTGCCTTGGAGAAAGGGAAGGTTTGATTCCTTGGAGCCGTACATCGACATTTTCACGCGGAGTACAGTTGCCTTGTCGCTCATGCGCTCGATAGCAGCGAAAGTGGGCCGGTCAAGGTAACGCGAGGCGATGGAGTTGAACTCCTTCCCGACTAGTCGCGTAGAAATGCGGTTGGACTGCTCGAGGGTTGTACAGGCCCCAAGTGTCAGTGCAAGCATAATGGGAAGAATGAGCTTCAAGGGTGCATCTCCCTTTGGTGTTTGATGGGTGAGTGCAGAGCACGCGTTGATTGAAGAATAGGGGTTTGGACAAACAATAGGTCTGACCCCTATTGTTTATTTACTTATCGAAATAAATAACGTTGATCTCATTATGTTTTGATTTATTCATCGTCCATAAGTATACCGGCCGATTTTAAGTGGCCGATAGAAAACTCTATTCCGATGTCTTCGAAATTGTATTTCTTAAATAGCCGATAGTACTTTCTGGCTTTTTTGCCATATTCTTGGAAGTTAAAACAAACTTTTTTTCTTATCATTATGTTGGCCGAATACTTCTCCAGGTTGGCCGCAAATTCGGAGAAATAGCGTGCGAGTATTGATAGCTGATTTTCTATATCTTGATTTATATCCGGCCGTATATTTCCATCCAATATATCTTGCAAAGAGTATCGGTCATTAGCACCTATTTTTTTATTTAAAATCCTCTCAATATCTTTCAAATTTTCCGCTATTTGGAAGGTGCTACTTTTTTCAAGGTTTTCGTAAAAAATGCGATCCCTTTGCCACCTTGCGATCATTAATGAATTTAGCGCAATGAAAAGTCCGACCACCCCAATAGCAACGGTAGGGTATTGAGACACATACGATGTTAATCCATAAAAAATATCGCTGATCATCGTTCATACTCATAACGCCAAGCTCAGCCGAGGAAGGCCGCATCCCAATAGGGGGTCACATCCCAATAGGGGGTCAGACCCTATTGCTCACGTAAAGAGTGCAGCTAGCCTGCTGGCCAGAATCCATACTGAACTGATAGAAGCCTTGCCTCAGCCTCGGACTGAGCAGATTTTGAAAGATCTAAACGCGTACCTGTCTTTTGCTGTAGCAGACGGATGGCCTGATGGAAATCGCCAGTCTCAGGCAACTGAATGACATCGCCAGGAGAAACCGGAATCGATGATTCATAAGTCGTTGGGTCACCGTCGTCATGATCGGCTAAATAGTAGATCCTGTATTTGTGCATTAGGAGCCTCAGGAAAATTTTTATTTACTGCTTGGCGGTCTTGTCGCGAATGCGTTGTTTCGCATCACCCCAGGCGGATACAGGCTCCTGACCCTGATCAAGCAGAACTGCGCGTTTGGCGAGAACATCGCCGTGCCAGGCCGGAACTACCTCAGCAGTAACAGGGTCGTTGCTCAGGCTTTCCCAGAGCGATTCCATTAACTGGATTTTTTCCGAGATGGGCATCTTGGCAAGGTCAGTTTGGGTCATGAAAACTTCCTTCACAGAGGTTTGTCGGCGGCTATGGCAATCAAAGGTTGCGGAGAGATTTAATGACTTTGCCCAATCAGATTCTTGTTGGATTCATGAGTTACTGATGCCGGCATGGAGCTTCAGGCCGAGGGCGCCAACAACCTTGAGGATAGTATCAAAGCCAGGGCTGTGTTCGCCAGAAAGCGCCTTGTAGAGGCTTTCGCGGGAGAGTCCCGCATCGCAGGCAACTTGGCTCATGCCTTTGGCTCGGGCGATATCGCCCAAGGCTTTTGCGATGAGTGCGGCATCGCCATCGGCTTCTTCAAGGCAGGCTTCGAGGAAGGCGGCCATCTCTTCCGAGGTTCGAAGATGCTCCGACACGTCGTAGCGACTGGTGGATGCCTTGGCCATGGAGCTAAAAGGTGACAGCCCACGTTTTATCGGTTGCCAGACTCTCATGCAGCCAGGTGGGGTCAATGTCTGCACCATTAGGCCAAGTGAGAGCGCCCAGTTCAACTTTTACCTGAGCAAAGAAATCAAGGTCGGCCAGCGGCGCGTAGATGCCGGGGTTGGCGGCTGTAGCGATTGCCGAAAAATCGGCGACCCCAACCAGTCCGTCACGGAAGGTCAGGGCTAGCCGGTGATTGGGCAGGACCGAGACAGCCTCAATACGCCACGGCGCGGCCAGAACTGCTCCAGCGGTCGAATTTTCTTCGGTAGCTGTCCGGCTCGGCATAGTTCCCAGTCCTCTATATGACGATGCCGAAGAACTGGCTGATGGTCGGCATCGTCGTCGCCTCCCGTTACACCCGTTCCGGCAACACATCCCGCAGCAGAATCGCTGCGTCGCGGATCATCTTCTCGGTGGTATCCCAATCGACGCAGCCGTCGGTCACCGAGCAGCCGTATTTGAGCTGGCTGAGGTCGGCCGGAATCGACTGGTTGCCGGCTTCGATATTGGATTCGATCATCACGCCGACCAGCGATTTATTGCCGAGGCGGACCTGGTTGACGATGTCGGCCATGACCAGCGGTTGCAGTTCCGGCTTCTTGAAGCTGTTGGCGTGCGAGCAGTCAACTACGATGTTGTGCGGCAGCTTGGCCTTGTCGAGGGCCTGTTCGACCATGGCGATGGAGACGGTGTCGTAGTTCGGGCGGCCGTCGCCGCCGCGCAGCACGATGTGGCCGTAGCTGTTGCCCTTGGTGCGGACGACGGCGACGCGGCCCTGATTGGTCAGGCCGAGGAAGGAGTGCGGCTTGGAGGCGGAGAGAATGGCATTGACGGCGACGCCGAGGTCGCCGCTGGTGCCGTTCTTGAAGCCGACCGGGGTCGATAGCCCGGAGGACATCTCGCGGTGGGTCTGCGATTCGGTGGTGCGGGCGCCGATGGCGGTCCAGGTGATGAGGTCGCCGTAGTATTGCGGCGAGTTCGGGTCGAGCGCCTCGGTGCCGGTCGGCAGGCCGATTTCGGCAACCTGCAGCAGGAATTCACGGGCCTTGGCCATGCCGACGTCGATGCGGAAGCTGTCGTCCATGAACGGGTCGTTGATGTAGCCCTTCCAGCCGACGGTGGTGCGGGGCTTTTCAAAGTAGACGCGCATGATCAGTTGCAGCGTGTCGCCGACTTCATCGGACAGTTTCTTCAGGCGGCGGGCATAGTCGAGGCCGGCGACCGGGTCGTGGATGGAGCAGGGGCCGACGACAACGAACAGGCGGTGATCCTTGCGATCGAGGAGGTTGCGCAGCAGGTGCCGACCGTGGGTGACCGTCTTTTCGGCCTTGGCCGACAGCGGCAGACCGGCGTGGATCTCTTCCGGCGTCGGCATGTCGTCGAAGGCGGTTACGTTGATGTTTTCAATGTGTGTGGTCATGGTCAGTTGCTCAGCTGGCGAATCATGTCTTTGACTGCGGCGACCTTGTCGTTCAGGGTCGGGCAGTGGCGAAGGAGGGAAATTTTATCCTGTCCGGCTAGCTTGTAGCTGCGGTTTTTCTGGATCAGGTTGATGATCTTGATCGGCTCGATTGGCGGGTTCTTGGTGAATTCCGGACTGAACTGGATGGTGATCTGGTCGTTGGTGGCGTCGAGCTTGGCGACCAGCAGCGGTTTGACCAGCAGGCGCAGGCGGTGCGTGGCGAGCAGCGATTGTGCCTGCAGCGGCAGTTCGCCGAAGCGGTCGATCAGTTCCTCTTGCAGCGCGTCGATGTCTTCGGCGGTTTCGCAGTTGGCCAGGCGCTTGTATAGCGTCAGACGTTCATGGACATCGGGACAATAGGCGTCGGGCAGCAGAGCCGGCGTGCGCAGGTTGATCTCGCCGCTAACGCCGATCGGCTGCGTCAGGTCGATGGTGTCGATGACCTTGCCCTGTTTCAGGTGGGCAACGGCGCGGTTGAGCATCTCGGCGTACATGTTGAAGCCGACTTCCTGCATCTCGCCGGACTGGTTGTCGCCGAGCACTTCGCCGGCGCCGCGGATTTCCAGGTCGTGCATGGCGAGGAAGAAGCCGGAACCGAGTTCTTCCATGGCCTGGATGGCTTCGAGGCGCATCTTCGCCTGCTTGGTCAGCGCCTTCTCGTCCTGCACCAGCAGGTAGGCGTAGGCCTGGTGGTGCGAACGGCCGACGCGGCCGCGCAACTGGTGCAACTGGGCGAGGCCGAATTTCTCCGAGCGGTTGATCAGGATGGTGTTGGCGTGCGGGTTGTCGATGCCGGTTTCGATGATGGTCGTGCACAGCAGCACGTTGGCACGCTGGCCGGTGAAGTCGCGCATGACGCGCTCCAGCTCGCGCTCGTTCATCTGGCCGTGGCCGATGACGATGCGCGCCTCGGGCACCAGCTTGGCCAGCTTTTCCTGCATGTTATTGATGGTGTCGACTTCGTTGTGCAGGAAATACACCTGGCCGCCGCGCTTGAGTTCGCGCAGCACGGCTTCGCGGATGATGCCGTCGGAGAAGCGGGAAACGAAGGTCTTGATGGCCAGGCGTTTCTGCGGTGCGGTGGCGATTACCGAGAAGTCGCGCAGGCCTTCCATGCTCATCGCCAGCGTGCGCGGGATCGGCGTAGCCGTCAGGGTCAGGACGTCGACTTCGGCGCGCATGGCTTTCAGCGTTTCCTTCTGGCGCACGCCGAAACGGTGTTCCTCGTCGATGACGACCAGGCCGAGGCGCTTGAACTTGACCTCCTTGCCGATCAGCTTGTGCGTGCCGATGATGATGTCGATCTTGCCCTCGGCCAGTTCCTGCAGGGCCTGCGCCGATTCCTTGGCGGTCTTGAAGCGGGAGATTTCGGCGATGCGTACCGGCCAGTCGGCGAAGCGGTCGGCAAAGGTCTGGTAATGCTGTTCGCAGAGCAGGGTGGTCGGGCAGAGCACGGCCACCTGCTTGCCGCCGGCGACGGCGCAGAAGGCGGCGCGCAGGGCGACTTCGGTCTTGCCGAAGCCGACGTCGCCGCAGACCAGGCGGTCCATCGGCTTGCCGGAGCGCATGTCCTCGATGACGGCGGCGATGGCGGTGGCCTGGTCGTTGGTTTCCTCGAAGCCGAAGCCGTCGGCGAAGACCTCGTAATCGCTTTCCTTGAAGGCAAAGGCGTGGCCTTGGCGGGCGGCGCGGGCGGCATAGAGTGCCAGCAGTTCGGCGGCGGTATCGCGCGCCTGTTCGGCGGCCTTGCGCTTGGCTTTTTCCCACTGGCCGGAGCCGAGGGTGTGCAGCGGGGCGCTTTCGGGATCGGCGCCGGAGTAGCGGGAGATCACGTGCAACTGGGCGACCGGAACGAACAGCTTGGCCTCGTTCGAGTAATGCAGTTCGAGGAATTCCTGCTCGCCGAGGCCGAGGTCCATGCGCACCAGGCCCTGGTAGCGGCCGATGCCGTGGCTTTCGTGGACGACCGGGTCGCCTACCTTGAGCTCGGTAAGGTCCTTCAGCCAATTGTCGAAACTGGCCTTGCGCTGTGCTTCGCGGCGGGTGCGGCGGGGCGAGCCGGCGAACAGTTCGGTTTCGGTGATGAAGGCGATGTGATCGAGGGCGAAGCCGGCCTGCAGCGGACCGATGCCCAGTGCCAGGCGGGCGTCGCTGGCGACGAAGGCGGCCAGATCGGTGGTGGCTGCCGGCTTCAGGCCGTGCTCGGCGAACATCGCCGCCAGCGTTTCGCGCCGGCCGGCGGTTTCGGCAACCAGCAGCACGCGGCCGGGGTAGGCGGCCAGATGATTTTTCAGGGCGCCGAGCGGGTCTTCGGCTCGGCGGTCGACGGCGACATTGGGTAGTTTGCCGCTAACGGCCCCGGTGCGGCCGGGCAGGGCCAAGCGGGCATAGCGTTTGGCGGCGGTGAAGAAGGCCTCGTCGCTGAGGAACAGCTCATCCGGTGCCAGCAGCGGCCGCGCCTTGTCGCCCTGTAGCAGGGTGTAGCGCGAGCGGGTGTCGTTCCAGAAGGCAGCGATGGCGGCTGGCGCATCGCCGTGGGTGACGAATACGGCGTCCGCCGGCAGGTAGTCGAAAATGCTCGCCGTTTCATCGAAGAACAGCGGCAGGTAGTACTCGATGCCGGCGCTGGCGATGCCGGTGGAGATGTCCTTGTAGATGCCCGACTTGGCCGGATCGCCTTCGAAACGCTCGCGGAAGGCCTGGCGGAAATGCGTGCGGCCCTTGTCGTCCATCGGGAATTCGCGGGCCGGCAACAGGCGGACTTCCGGCACCGGATAGACGGTGCGCTGGGTATCAACGTCGAAGGTCTTGATGCTCTCGATTTCGTCGTCGAACAGGTCGAGCCGGTAGGGCAGTTGCGAGCCCATCGGGAACAGGTCGATCAGGCCGCCGCGGATCGAGTATTCGCCGGGCGACACCACTTGCGTGACGTGGGCGTAGCCGGCCAGCGTGACCTGGGCGCGGAATTTCTCGGCGTCGAGTTTCTGGCTCTTCTTGAACTCGAAGGTGTAGGCGGCCATGAATTCCGGTGGCGCCAGCCGGTTGACAGCGGTCGAGGCCGGTACCAGCAGAATGTCGAGTTCGCCCTGCAGGGCTGCCCACAAGGTTGCCAGGCGTTCGGAAATGAGATCCTGGTGCGGCGAGAAATGGTCGTAGGGCAGGGTCTCCCAGTCCGGCAGCAGACGCACGCGCAGTTGCGGGGCGAACCAGGGGATTTCTTCAAGCAGGCGCTGGGCGTCGGCGGCGCTGGCGGTGACCACGGCGAGCAACTGGCCGCCGCCGTTTGTGGCGATTTCGGCCAGGGTCAGCGCATCGCCGGAACCAGCCAGCGGCGGCAGGTCGATGCGGTGGCCGGGTTTCGGCAGGGCTTGGAGAAAGGAACGGGGCAGCAGCGGAGCAGCGGACACTGGGGGCAAGTTAGGCGAGGGCGGGGAGGAATTATAGCCGCTGCCGCCGACCGCTCCCGGTGGGCTGGTTGCTGCATATTTCCATTGTCATCGATTAATGCCTAATGGATAATCGCGGGTCCGTCCGTCACCCAGGAGCCGCGCCATGCTGCAATCGATCAGCACATTGTTTACCAGCGACACGCGCCTCTATTCCCTGACCTGGAAAGACGGCAACGGACCAGACCTGGCAGTCGAATGCTGGTGGGGACGTGAAGCCCTCTCTGGTGGCTTCGAGTATGTCATCGACTTGCTGTCCACCGACGCCTTCATCCCCGACGACGACCTGATCGGCCGCGCCCTCACCCTCACCACGACGCTCGCCGATGGCGGGCAGCACCAGCGCAGCGGCTACGTCCGCCGCGTCATTACCCTCGGCGCCGACGGCGGTTTCGCCCGCTACCGGCTGACGGTCGTCCCCTGGCTCTGGCTCACCACGCGCGGCCGCCACCACCGGGTGTTCCAGGAGAAGACGGTGATGCACATCGTCGAAACCGTCCTCGCCGATTACGCCCAGGTTGCCGCCTGGCAGTGGAGCGAGGAAGTCGACGCCTTCATGGCCGACACTCGACCCCGCAGCTATTGTGTCCAGTACAACGAAGATGACCAGGCCTTCATCAGCCGCCTGCTCGTTGAAGAAGGCCTAGGCTGGCGCGTCGAAGCCGATGATGAAGCCCCCGGCGGCCACCGCGTCACCATCTTCGCCGACAGCCGCAGCCTGCCGGAAGATCAACTCTCCGCCGCCAGCGGCGGCATCCGCTTTCATCGCGCCGATTCCCAGGAAGAGCAGGACAGCGTGATCGCCTTCGGCCAACACCTGCGCCTGACCGGCGGCCTGACCACCTTTCTC
>PHCE01000036.1 GCA_002840765.1 Betaproteobacteria bacterium HGW-Betaproteobacteria-7 | reverse complement strand
CATCCACGCCACCGTGACCGGCAACCCGGTCGTCCTTTACATGAAGGGCGATGCCCGTTTTCCGCAGTGCGGCTTTTCGGCGACGGCCGTGCAGATCCTCAAGGTCTGCGGCGTCGACGACTTCGTCACGGTCAACGTGCTGGCCGACGAGGAAATCCGCAATGGCGTCAAGGAATACGCCAACTGGCCGACCATCCCGCAGCTCTACATCAAGGGCGAATTCGTCGGCGGCTGCGACATCATGAAAGAGATGTACCAGACCGGCGAACTGCAGCAGATGCTGGAAGGTATCGCGGCCTGATTTTCCCGCCGCAGAAATTGAAAAGCCGGGGCAAACCCCGGCTTTTTCATTTTTGGCCAAATTTTCCGGTTGACCGTGGGATCGATGTTTTCAGGCCTCGGCGACCTGAAAATCGATGGCCGGGCCGTTGGCGACGATGTCCTTGACGGCGCAGTGGGCGATGCTGGCGAGGATTTTTTCCTTCTGTTCGGCCGTGAAATGCTCGGGGAAACGCACGTCGGTCTTGAACTTGGCCAGCGATAGCGGGCCGCTCGGGCCGGCGAAGGGTTTGCAGCCGATTTCGATGCCGGCGGCCGGCACGCCAAGTTCCTTGCAGGCTTTCTTGGCATAGACGGCGGCGCACGCCGCGAGCGAGGCGTAGAAGGCTTCGAGTGGGTTCATGAGCGAGCCATTCACGGCATAGCTGGCTTCGTGTTTGGCGCTGCTCACCTTGATGAGCGGGGAGTTGTCGACGACGGTTGAGTACATGCTGATCTGCCTTGGTTTCGTTATGGGTCGCGTTGAAAACGGAATATCAACGTTCGCTTATATGTTAAACCTCCCGGTCGTTCGGCGCAAAAAAAAGACCGCCCGGACAAGCCGGCGGTCTTTTCGCTGGGCCTTGGCGAATCAGCCGAGGCGCTGACGGGCGCGGGCGATGGCGGCCTTGACCTGGGCCGGGGCGGTGCCGCCGATGTGGTTGCGGCTGGCCAGCGAACCTTCTACGGTCAACACCGAAAATACGTCGTTTTCGATCAGCGGCGAGAATTGGCGGAGTTCTTCCAGCGTCAGGCCGGGCAGGTCGACGCCCTTGAATTCGGCCGCCTTGACGGCGTGGCCGACGGCTTCGTGGGCGTCGCGGAAAGGCAGGCCCTTCTTGGTCAGGTAGTCGGCGAGGTCGGTGGCGGTGGCGAAGCCCTGGGTCAGCGCGGCCTTCATGTTGTCGGCGCGGACGGTGATGCCGCCAGCCATGTCGGCGAAGATGCGCAGGGTGTCGGTCACCGTGTCGACGGCATCGAACAGCGGTTCCTTGTCTTCCTGGTTGTCCTTGTTGTAGGCCAGCGGTTGCGACTTCATGAGGGTCAGCAGGCTCATCAGCTGGCCATAGACGCGGCCGGTCTTGCCACGGGCCAGTTCCGGAACGTCCGGATTCTTCTTCTGCGGCATGATCGACGAGCCGGTGCAGAAGCGGTCGGCGATCTGGATGAAGCCGACGCGCGGGCTCATCCACATGACCAGTTCTTCGGACAGGCGGCTGATGTGCATCATGAGCAGGGCGCAGGCCGAAGTGAATTCGATGGCGAAGTCGCGGTCGGAAACGGCATCGAGCGAGTTTTCGCAGACGCCTTCGAAGCCGAGTTGTTCGGCGACGAATTCGCGGTCGATCGGGTAGGTCGTGCCGGCCAGCGCGGCGGCGCCAAGCGGCAGGCGGGCGACGCGCTTGCGGCAGTCGGCATAGCGCTCGGCGTCGCGGCCGAACATTTCGAAATAGGCCAGCATGTGGTGGCCGAAAGTCACCGGCTGGGCGACCTGGAGGTGGGTGAAGCCGGGCATGGCCGTCGCCGCTTCCTTCTCGGCCAGATCGACCAGCGCGCTGCGGAAGGCCTTGATCAGGACGAGGATGTCGTCGATCGAATCGCGCAGATAGAGGCGGATGTCGGTGGCGACCTGGTCGTTGCGCGAGCGGCCGGTGTGCAGGCGCTTGCCGGCGTCGCCGACGAGGGCGGTCAGGCGCTTCTCGATGTTGAGGTGCACGTCTTCGAGGTCGAGCGACCATTCGAACTGGCCCGACTCGATTTCTTCGCTGACGATGGCCATGCCGCGTTCGATGTCGGCCAGGTCGGCGGCGGCGATGATGCCCTGCTTGGCCAGCATCCGGGCGTGGGCCAGCGAGCCGCGGATGTCCTGGCGCCACATGCGCTGGTCGAAATCGACCGAGGCGGTGTAACGTTTGACGAGATCGGAAACCGGCTCGGAGAAGCGTCCGGCCCAAGTGTATTGATTGGCGTTGGAAGTCATGACTGTGGTC
>PHCE01000016.1 GCA_002840765.1 Betaproteobacteria bacterium HGW-Betaproteobacteria-7 | reverse complement strand
GACAGGATTACAAATGCAAAGCTCTATCACCGCTAACCCGTCGCTCCAGAGGGACGCTTCGCCGGCAAGCCGGCTTCGCGCCCCTGAGCTAGCACGTTATGCCTTTGAGCAATCGTATGGACTACGTTGAATGTATTCTCGAAACTACCGTTCGCGTTCAATGCGAGAACGAGCGATTGGTTGGCGAACTGGTTTTGCTTCGTGATTTTTCTGAGGTCAGTAAGAACACATTTTCTGCATCGTTTTCAAATGAGATTGAACTCGCTGCGTTACTGACCAAGTTAAATGACCTCGGCTTTTTATTCGTTAATGCCGGTCCCGGCTGGCATCCGGGAGATGTTTACCTGGACCTCAGAGACAAAGGTTTAGTGAATGGCCAAATTGAAACCATTTCATGGTCAGCCCCTAATTGCCCAGTCTTCGGCAGGGCATAACATGGCGCTCAACCTCGCTCCCTGCGGTCGCTGGACCCTTCGCCGGCACGCCGGCTCGGGCCGGTTAGCTCTACGTTAGCCACCACATGACTGGTATGCCATGATCGAAGCGCTCCGAGACCCCGTATGGCAGTTTGCTGGCGTCGTCGTTTCCTTGACGGCCTTGCTTGTCGCAATCGCTGCTATCAGGCTCCAATTGATCCGAAAGTCTCTAGCTTTCCATCACTCGATGGATCGCCCCGTGTTCTTCGTCTTTAATCCTGAGCTGCGGGGTCGGCTGCACATAACCTTTGATGGGAGAGAGGTTCAAAGGCTCAGTTCCTTTGAGCTTCACATCTTCAACGATGGAAACGCGCCAATCGCGCCCGCAGATTTCATCCAACCCATCTCCGTAGAATTCACCGATGGTGCTCACATCTTCGGTGTCATGACGACCGAAACTTCGTCGCCCGATCTGGGTGTCCAAATCACGCGGAAGGGAGTCCAATTCACAGTCGAACCCTTACTGTTGAATCCAGGCGATGCGTTTTCCCTGCAATTCCTAATTGAGCTTCCCGACGACGACCAAGTCGTCCAGCCACAAATCCACGGACGCGTAACCGGAGTCAAATGTTTTTCTCGGAAGCCATTCCGGTCCGGACGGCGCACCGGTTACTACATATTTCGCAGCGCTTTGGTATTGGTACCAGCTGGGATCGGACTACTGGCCGGGCTTTTCGGGAACTGGGCTTTCTCTCAAGTGCTTTCATGGCTATCACACGCCAGTGGTGGCTAACCCTGCAATGCGCCGGACCTCCGCGAAAAGCCGCGCAGGCCGGTGATTTTGAACGTTATGTAGCCTAGTCCCCTATGAAGCCGAAATACCTCACGCTTAGCGATCTTGAAATGCTTCACTTGGTCTTTCGGGGCTATCGCAGTCACGATGGAATGGGATATCTATTTCGAGGGCAGGCCGATGCCTCTTGGGATTTGCTTCCAAAAGCAGGAAGAAAGGAGTTTCTGCTGCCCAACGATCGAGACCTCGGTAGGGCGTGGGCGTGGGCCAGGCAGGCCGTGGCGTATTGCTCATTACCTTCGAGCAGCTTGGAGCAACTAGCAATAGCTCAGCACCATGGTTTGGCCACCCGTCTTTTGGACTGGACGATGAATCCCCTCGTTGCATGCTTCTTCGCGTGCTTCGAACACATCGAAAGGGACGGTGCTATCTATATGTGCGAAACGCCCAATCAAGTGGTTACCGAAGACACTAGTGTGGAGGCTCTGAAAGAATTTTCTGGCGTATTCGGGTACTTTCCGAAATCGATTAACCCGCGGGTATTGAACCAGAAGGGAATATTTACCGCGCATTGTCCGGCGTCTCGAAACATCGAGGTCAAGGAGTCTCGTTTGGGAAATGGAGAGCCCAACCTTCTTGTGCTGACAATTCCGGCCAAGCTCAAAGAGGATGTTCTCAAACACCTGGAAGACTACGGGATAGACCAATCCGTACTGTTCCCTGATCTCGACGGGCTTTCTGCGCACACCAATAGAAAGACGTTACGCATGAAAAATTAAAGGGGTCAGAGACATTTCAAGTTCTGTTTTAATCTCAAATGTCTCTGACATCCTTTGTCCTGCAGCCAGCCCTTGCGTTAAAGATCAAAGCCTTATGACTCCTTGGATACTTCTGCTACTAACCATGCTCAGTGGCTACATCGCATATGACTCATTTCGATGGGGTGGGGCTTTGAAAGACGCGCCGTTCAGCGTTATATCAAGCATGTGGAAAGGTGGTCTTAGTCATCTGCCACTGAGTGAGCAAAACAAAATCAAGGATCGTTACGCTTCCTCAATCTTTGGCGCCGTTCAATTTCAGTTGATTTTCTCGGCCGTCACGATCGGTTTGGCCATTGCCACAGTCCGCGCATTCCTGGAATGAGTTGTGACGGGTGAAAGATAAAGACGCGTCCGACTACCAAAGGTAGCCTTTCAGCGAACGCTCACACTGACCCGGTCGAAGCGCCCCTGTTCGTCCATCACCGTGATGTCCGCCCGGCCAGCTTCGGGTAGTCGCTGGATCAGCGGTTGCGAGCCGGGGCGGTGGGCGGCCAGTTGGCCGTTGATCAGCCAGTAAACCTCGCCGCGCTGGCCGCGGACTTCAAGGCGGACGACCGGGGGCTGGTCGGGGCGCGGGCGCTGGATCACTTCGCCGTTGGTGACGCCGACGATGCGCAGGCCGCCGGCCGGCTCGGCCTGGCCCTGGCAGCCGGCGGCCCAGAGGGGCGGGTAGGCGAGGGTGCGCAGGTCGCCGCTCAGCCAGGGTTCCAGCGCGGCTGGCCAGCGGGCGGCTTCGACCTGGCGGCGCGGTAGCTTGCTGCACTCCGCCGTGACGCGGCGGCCGTTGTTGGCGTCGACTTCGTATTGGTAGCGCATCTCGCCGCGGCGCAGGCGATCGGGAAAAGTCGGCGGGGCGGTGTCGTTGAGTAGCCAGGCCAGGCGCTGGCGGTGGCAGAGGCCGGCTTCGGCGGGGTCGAAGCGAGTGCCGAGCGGCCAGCAGATTTTTGCCTGAGTGACAGACGGCGGTGGCTGGCGCGGGGCGGTCGGTTGCTGATCGAGTGCCTCGAAGGCGGCGACGAGCAGCGGGGCGGCGATATTGGCGCCGAAGAAACCCGGGTTGGGCGTGCCATCCGGGCGGCCGACCCAGATGCCGATGGTCAGGCGGTCGGAAACGCCGATCGACCAGGCATCACGGAAACCGAAGCTGGTGCCGGTCTTCCAGGCGATGCCGCGGCGGATGCCGGGGCCTTGCTCGATGGCCCGACCGACGGGGCCGCCGGCTTCGAGCAGGTCGCGGATGATGAAGGCGGCGCCGGGCGACAGCATGCGTTGTTCAATGAGCGGGGCGTCCGGGGTGTAGCGCGGCTTGCCGGCGATGCCCTGGCGGGCAAAGGCGGTGTAGGCGCCGACCAGTTGTTCCAGCGTGGTGCCGGCACCGCCGAGAATGACCGACAGGTTCGGGGTGGCGCCGCGGGGGAAATCCAGTTTCAGGCCGCCGCTGCGCAGGGTGGCGACGAAGCGGTTCGGCTCCAGGCGTTCGAGTACTTCGACGGCCGGGACGTTCAGCGACTTGCTCAGGGCTTCGGAGACGCTGACGGCGCCATGGAAGGACTGCTGGAAGTTGCCCGGCTGGTAGCCGCCGAAGGATTGCGGGACGTCGGCGAGCAGCGATTCGGAGTGGATCAGGCCGGCATCCAGCGCCTGGCCGTAGAGGAAGGGCTTGAGGGTGGAACCCGGCGAGCGCGAGGCGCGCACCATGTCGACGAAGCCGAAGCGGTCGGCGTCGGCGAACTCGGCGGAACCGGCGTAGGCCCGGACTTCCAGGGTTTCATTGTCGACCACCAGGGCGGCCATGGAAACTCGCGGCGGCAGTGAGGCCAGGCGATTGGCCAGCAACAGTTCGACGGTTTGCTGGGCCTGCGCGTCGATGGTCGTATCGATGCGTTGCCGGCCGCCGGCATCCTGGCGCAGGCGCTCGGCCAGCAGGGGGGCGAGCAGCGGGTCGCGCAGCGTCTGGGCAATGATCGGCTCCTGGCGGGCGTCGGCGATGTCGGCTGGCGACCAGCGGCCGGTCATGCGCGCCAGCACCTTGTCGCGGGCGGCGCGCGCGCGCTGCGGCTGGCGGTCCGGGCGCAGGCGCGAGGGCGCTTGCGGCAGCACCGTCAGCAGGGCGGCATCGGCATGGCTGAGGCGCCTGGCCGGCTTGCCGAGATAGGCCCGGCTGGCGGCTTCGACGCCTTCGAGAACGCCGCCCATCGGGGCGTAGTTGATGTAGATGCCGAGGATTTCGTCCTTCGAGTAATGCAGTTCGAGCTGCAGGGCACGCAGCATTTGCCGGGACTTGCCGAGCAGTGTCCGCGGCACCGGCTCAAGGATGCGCACCACCTGCATGGTCAGCGTCGAGCCGCCGGAAACGATCTCGTCGTGCCACAGCCATTGCCCGGCGGCGCGCAGCAGGGCCAGCGGATTGACGCCGGGGTGCCAGCGGAACCAGCGGTCCTCGTAGCGCTCAAGCGCCTGCAGGTAGAGCGGCGAGACGTCGCTGAGGGCGACCGGATGGCGCCAGACATGGTCGCGATCAGGAAAGGCGCGCAGCGGGGTGCCGTCGCGGGCGACGATGAGCAGGGCGCTCGGCGCGTCGCGGCCGGGCACCAGCGGCGGAAAAAGCCGGTCGGCGATGAGCAGGCCGACAAGCAGCACGGCCAGCAGCGCCAGCCAGCGCTGCCGCCTGCCGGCCGGCAGCCGTAGCCATCGCGCCACGGCGCGCTACGGTTTCGCCGGCAGGCCGGCGGCCGCCTTGTCGCTGCCGTCGCTGACGGTCAGCGTGGCCTCGCCGCTGGCCAGACCATAGACATCCGGCCGGTACATGTCTTCGGCGTAGATCGGCGGGAAGATGAACTTGCCGGGCGTTACCACGCGAGCCCGGTAGAACAGGCTGATCTTGCCGTGCAGGCGGGCGGCGACGACGAAACGGTCGTCGCGGAACTCGACGTGCTGAATGCGCGGGTCGAGCATGGCTGCGGCCGGATTGACGTTGTCGATCAGCGTGCCGGCCATGCCTTCGCCCTGGGCGATGTTGAGATTCTCGATCTCGAGGCCGGCCGGGATGCGGTCGATGACCATGCCGGTGGTGATCCAGCGCCGGGGATCAACATTGACGCGGACGATGACCGATTCGCCGACCTTGAGCGCGCGGTTCTTCAACGGCTTGCCATCGGCGGTGAACAGGTCGCGCCGCAAGGCGATGGCCTCGTCGCGATCGGCCGGCATCTTCGCCGGATTCCCGGAAAGGGATAGCTGCAGATAGAGCTTTTCCTTGTGCGTGTTGCGGATGCGGACGCCGCCCTGCAAGGCGTCGGCCGATAGTGGCCGGACCAGACTGCCGGCACCGGTAATGGCTTCCGGAGCCTCCTTGCCGGACAGTTCGGCGGTCCACCCGGCCTGGCCTTCAGTGGCGGCGGCAAAGTTGCGTCCGAGCAGGAACAGCGCCAGCTTTTCCTGGGTGCTGGTGTAGCGGTTGCGGCTCAGTTCGCTGGCCGCCAGGGCGACCAGATTGTCCTGGCCGTCCACCTTCAGCTTGTGCCGATCGAGCAGGGCGTAGGAGAGCGCCGCATCGCGCAGCGGACTGCCGTAATCGCCCCACCAGTAGCCGCTGTCCCGGCTCTTGCCGACGCCTTCGGCGAGGGCCGTGCGGGCCCGCGTTTCATCGCCCATCAGCTTCAGCGCCAGGCCCAGATGCACCAGCGCCAGCCCGGAATGCGCCTGGTCGCGCAGTTCGTACATCTGGCGCAGGGTGGACAGCGGCGCCTTGGCTTCGCGCGCCAGCACATAGGCGCCGTAAGCGAGGACGCCGAAACGGCCGGAGCCGCCGTAGCGGTAATCCTGCCAGCCATTCTCGTTGTACTTCGGCTTGCTGTTCGGCAAGCCGGCGGCGCCTTCCTGCAGATATTTCAGCAGGAAATCGGTCGCCTTCGCCTGCATCGCTTCCGGTACCGCGAAGCCCTGTTCGCGGGCGTCGAGCAGGAAGTTGCCGACGTAGGCCGAGAGCCAGTACTGGTACTCGGAGACATTGCCCCACAGGCTGAAGCCGCCGTTCGGCGCCTGCATCGCGCCGAGACGGGCAATCGCCTTTTCCAGCATGGCCGCCCGTTGCTCGCGGCTGTAAGCCTTGAGGCCGAACAGCCGGGCCCCTTCCTCGTCGACCAGAACGTGCGGATAAGCCGTGCTGGTGGTCTGTTCGGCGCAACCGTAGGGATAGCTGAGCAGGCCCTGGATGGCGCCGCGGACGTCGATCGGCGCCTTGTCGGAGATGACCAGGTGGCTGTGCACGGTGTTCTTCAGCAAGCCGCCGAGCTCGGCATCACGGACCTCGATGCTTTCGCCGGGGGCGACGGTCAGCAATCTGAGCGTCTGCTGCTGCGGCGTTGCCGCCTGCACCTGGAGGCCAAAGCTGCGTTCCAGACGGAGGCCGTCGCTGCTGGTCACCAGCACCCGGACGTCGGCCAGGCCGAGTGCGTTGCCGGCTTCCAGCGGGAAGCGCAGGGTCTGCTTCTGCTGATCCGCCAGCGCCAGCTCGCGCTCGGCGTTCCGGATTTGCAGGCCGTCGGCGTTGCTCAGGCGGACCTTGAGTTTTTGCGCGGCGCCGGACAGGTTGTGCAAATCCAGCGCGATGGTGGCGTTGTCACCGACGGTCAGGAAACGCGGGGTCATCAACTCGGCCACCAGGGGCGCGGCGACGATCGTTTCCATCTCGGCGCTGCCGAATTTGTCCGGAGCGGCGACCACCGCCATCAGACGCAAGCTGCCGTTGAAGTCGGGGACCGCCAGGGTGATTTCCGCTTCGCCGCGCGCGTCGAGCTTGACCGGGCCGGAGAACAGATCGATCAGGCGGACCTTCTTCGGCAGGCTCTTGGTCGCTTGCGGAGCGGCGTCGCCGCCGAACTTGAGCTTGCCCTTCTGCCCGCCCATCTTTTCGATCAGGCGGCCATAGACGTCGTATTGATCGGCGCCGTAACGCAGGCGGCCGAAGAAGTTGCCGTGCGGATCGGGCGTCGCATAGCGGGTGATGTTGAGAATGCCGACATCGACGGCCGATAGCGTGACCACGGCCGGCTGGCCGCTGGCGCCGGGTACCTTGACCTTCACCTTCAGTGGCGTATCCGGCAGGGTCTTCTTCGGTGTTTCGAGCGTTACCGCCAGCTTGCGTTCGCCGCGTTCCAGCGGCAGGTGCGCCAGCCCCAGCGCCCGTGCCGGCGTGACCTTCTCACCGTCGTTGCCGGGCCGCAGCACGATCACCGAAACGTACAGGTCGTGGCGCTGCCAGTCCTTGCCGAGCGGGATGTCGACGGTGCTGCCGTCGAGCGGAATTTCGAGCCGCTTGACCCACAGGGTCTTGTCCGCCTCGACAGTGATCAGCGCTTCGCCGGCGTGCGGCGGGGTGATAGTCAGTTTGGCTGTTTCGCCGTCCTGATAGGCGGCTTTGTCGAACTTCAGCGCCACCCGGTCGGGGCGGATGCCCTGGCTTTCATCACCGCGGGCGCTCCAGCCGGCGTAGAAACGATATTTGGCCGTCTGGCCTGTTGCCGGGTCGCTGATCTCCAGGCGGTAGCGGCCGTATTTGACCGGCACGCCGAGCTTGCCGCGGCCACCGTCGGGAATGCTGGCGCTCGTTGTATGGACCAGTTCGTCGGTTTCGGTGAAGCCCGAGTGCCAGCCGCGCTGGTCGTCGAAGCGCCAGTAGTAATCGCGGTTTTCGCGGAACAGACGGACCGGGAGGGCGTTTCCGGCATGCAGTTTGGCCGTGGCATCGGTGCGGATCAGCTCGAACTGCACGACGCTGCCCTCGCGCGCATAGTCACCGGTAAACAGCGGGCGGACGCCGACCAGCACGGGCGCCGGCCAGATGACCCGTTCGAAGTTGCGGACCACCGGCCGGCCGCCGCTTTCGAGCAGGCTCAGCGTGGTGCGCACCGTGTACGGCGAGCGCTTGCCCTTGGCCGGCGCCAGATCGACGGCCAGCGACAGCGCGCCGTTTTCGTCGAGTTGGGCGGATTCCAGTTCGACGCGTTGGCGCTGGCTGTCCTCGCCGCTGTCGCCGAATTCGAAGCCCGGCAGCTTCTGCGCCAGCGGATTCTTCTGCCGTTCGAACTGGGCGACGCCGAGCAACTGGTTGCCGGCGGCCGGGGCGCCATACAGGTAGCTGCCCTTGATATCGATGTTCAGGGTTTCGTCAGCCGTAATCGCGGCCTGCTTGCTGTCCAGTTCGAGCTTCATGCGTTCCGGCAGGAATTCCTCGACGGCGAAGCGGAAGCTGGTGGTGGCCAGGCGCTCTGCCGGGTCGGCACGCAATTCCAGCGTCCACGAGCCGGTCGGCGCATCGGCCGGCAGTTCGATGCGCCGCTGGTAGTAGCCGGCGAGGTCGGCATTGGCCGGCCAGGTGGCGGTGAATTGGTTCTTGCCATCCGGGCGCTTGAGAATGGCCTGGATCGGCTGCGCTGGTACCGGTCGTCCGTCGGCGTCGCGCGCCAGCACTGAGATGTCAAACTGCTCGCCCGGCCGGTACAGATTGCGGCCGGCATAGGCGAACAGGCGCAGCGGCCGGCCGGGCAGGCCGGCGACGTCGAATTCGGAGAGATCGAGCGCCGGTTCCTTTAGCGTGATCATCGAGATCTGCCGGCCTTGCCGGGCGACGACGACTTTCGCCGCCGCCGGCCGCTCGGCAAAATTGGCCCGGCCGTTGCCGTCGGTTTCGCCGCGGGCGACGACCTTGGCCGTCTCGTCCAGCCAAGTCACCTCAACCCCGGAGACCGCCTTGCCAGTGGTCAGCGAACTGACGTAGGCATCGGCGCCGCGGGTGAACAGGCGGGTGCTCAGGCCGAGATCGCTGACGTAGAAATAGCTGACTTGATAGTCGCTGCGGAAGCGGTTGGGCTGGCTCATCACGGCGATGTAGATGCCGGGCTCGCGCAGTTCCTTGATGTCCTCGACCGGGATGAAGGTGACGCTGCGCTTGTCGGCTTTCTGTTCGGTCAGGAAGCGGCCGGCAAAGACGCTCTCGGTGAGCTTGTGCAGATTGTCCAGCGACCAGTTATGGACGGCCCCCTTGAGGTCGGTGGCGCGCCAGTCGTATTCCTCGTATTCCGCTTCGTCTTCGTTATCGTTGGCCTGACGGCTGGCCCGCTGGCGCGGTCCGCTGATCACCTTGTCGAGGAAGCGCGGCAGCTGGTCCGGCTTGACGCGCAGGAACTGGATGTCCACTTCCGGCACATTGACGGTGATCACCGGCAGACCGCCATTCTGGGCGGCCGGCAGCACCATGCCGCGGCTGGCGAAGTAGTAGGCCGGTGCCACGGCCGCGGTCAGCACCGCATAGCGACCTTCGGCGGCCAGCGCCTGGCCGGATTGCGACGTCAGCCCGGCGGCGACGCGAACGACATAGCGCGTCTGCGGCTTGATGTGCGGGAAGAACAGCAGGCGCGGGTTGTCGCCGACCACCCAGGCGCCCTTGAGCAGCTTGCCGCCATCCGTCGCCACATCCTCCGGCGCCGTGCTGACCTGCGGATCGCTGCTGGGGCTTTCATCACCCTCCTCGTCGTCCCGGGCAGTGGGCCGGGCATCGCCGGGACGCGCCGGCATTTCGAAAACCTGGATCTGTTCGTCGTAGTTCTTCCTGGCATCCATCGGCAAGGTGAAGCTCAGCGCCAGCGCTGGTGAGCCTTCGAAATCCCGGTTGGCGAAGTCGGCGATCTGGAAGGGGCCATCGTCACCACCGCTGTCGCCCTGCCACTTGCTGGCAAGAAACCAGCCGCCAGCCAGGACGGAGACGACGATCAGCAGGATCGGCACGACAGCGAAACCTCGAGGCGATGACGGACGCAACATGGAACTCTCCTGGGAGTCGGACTGGCAACGATGATGGGGGCAAAAATTTCGCCGGATTATGACACGTTGCTGCGCCGTTGCCTGTCCCGTCAGCTTCTCGGGAGGCTCCCGGCAAACGGTTTGTACGGATTGCGCGGGAGTGAAGCGACTTGCTTTTGGCATGCTATATTCCGTCCCGGCCTTTGCTACCACTGACTTGATGATCAGTATCTACCAGCTCAAACCGCGCTTTCAGTCCTTGCTCAGACCGCTGGTCGGTTGTCTGGCAAGCGCTGGCGTTACCGCCAACGCCGTCACCCTGTTGGCCATGTTCCTGTCTTGCATCCTGGGCGTGGTCCTGGCCCTGGCCACCGACCACCGACTGTTCCTGTTGCTGCCGCTGTGGATGTTCCTGCGCATGGCGCTCAACGCGGTGGATGGCATGCTGGCGCGCGAGCATGGGCAGCAGACCCGTCTCGGCGCCTATCTCAATGAGCTGACCGATGTCGTCTCCGATGCCGCCCTGTATCTGCCCTTCGTGCTCATTGCGCCGTTCGGCTGGGCGAGTGTCGGCGCCGTCGTCTTTCTCGCCGCCCTTTCGGAAATGACCGGCGCGCTCGGCCCGATGATCGGTGCCCGGCGCGGCTACGAAGGGCCGATGGGCAAGAGCGACCGGGCGCTGCTCTTCGGTGCCCTGGGCCTTTGGCTGGGCGTCGCCGGGGCGCTGCCGGCGTGGACCTTCTGGGTGATGCCGGCGATGGCCGGGCTGATCCTCCTCAATATCGTCAATCGCATCCGTAGCGGCTTGCAGCAGACCGCTCACCTTTCTTCCTGAGAGTCCGATATGGCCACTCCCCGCCAGGCAAGCGAGCACACTTTCCCGACCCATGACGGCGTCCCCTTGTTCTACCGGCACTGGCCGGCCACTGGCGGCGAGCGCCGCGGCGCCGTGCTGCTGTTTCATCGCGGTCACGAACACTCGGCGCGCATGGCCCATCTGGTGGATGAACTGAATCTGCCGGATTTCGATTTCTTTGCCTGGGATGCCCGCGGTCATGGCCGTTCGCCCGGCGAACGTGGCTATTCGCCCAGTCTGGCGACCACCGTGCGCGACGTGCAGACCTTCGTTGACCATATCCGGGCGAGCTACGGTCTGGCCGAGGAGGATCTCGCCGTTATCGCGCAGAGCGTCGGCGCGGTCGTGGTTGCCACCTGGGTGCATGACTACGCGCCGCGCATCCGCTGCCAGGTGCTCGCCTCGCCGGCCTTCAAGGTCAAGCTCTACGTGCCGCTGGCGCGCCCGGGGCTGCGGCTGATGCAGCGGCTGCGCGGCAATTTCTTCGTCAACAGCTACGTCAAGGCGAAGTTCCTGACCCACGATCCGGCGCGCCAGGCTTCGTACGATAGCGATCCGCTGATCAGCCGGCCGATCTCGGTGAACATCCTGCTCGATCTGTACGATGCGGCCGAGCGGGTGGTTGCCGATGCGCAGGCGATCACCGTGCCGACCCAGTTGCTGATTTCCGGTGCCGACTGGGTGGTCCATCATCCGCCGCAGCATGCGTTTTTCGAACGCCTCGGTTCGCCGGTCAAGGAGAAGCATGTCTTCGACGGCTTCTTCCACGACACGCTGGGCGAACTGGAGCGCCAGCGCGCCACCGACAAGGCCCAGGCTTTCATCCTCGACGCCTTTGCCCAGCCTCTGCAACGGCCCGACCTGAACGATGCCGACCGGCACGGGGCAACCTACGAGGAGTCACTGGCCCTGTCCCGGCCGCTGTCCATTTTTAGCCCACGCGGCCTGTACTGGGCGGCAACCCGTCTGGGCCTGAAAGTCGGCGGCTGGCTGGCGGCCGGCGTCCGCCTCGGGCACCGTACCGGCTTCGATTCCGGCAGTACGCTCGACTATGTGTACCGCAATACGCCGACCGGTCTCGGCCCGCTCGGCCGGATGATCGACCGCAATTACCTCGATGCCATTGGCTGGCGCGGCATCCGCCAGCGCAAGCTGCATCTCGAGGAAATGTTGCGGCGGGCGATGGCGGCCTGGCACAACAGCCAGAGTGCCATTCACATCATGGACATCGCCGCCGGCCACGGCCGTTACGTGCTGGAGGCCCTGGAGAATCATCCGCAGCGGCCGGCTTCCATTCTGCTGCGCGATTTCAGCGAGTTGAACGTGCGTCAGGGCAGGGAACTGATCGAGCAAAAAGGGATGACGGACATCGCCCGTTTCGTTCAGGCCGATGCCTTCGATCCGGCATCACTGGCGGCGGTGACACCGAAGCCCGGGATCGGCATCGTCTCCGGGCTCTACGAACTGTTTCCCGACAACGATGCCGTGCGCCGTTCGCTGGCTGGTCTGGCCGCCGCGATCGAGCCGGGCGGCTTCCTGCTGTACACCGGGCAGCCGTGGCATCCGCAACTGGAACTGATCGCCCGGGCGCTGACCAGTCATCGCGCCGGTCAGGCCTGGGTCATGCGCCGGCGCAGCCAGGCCGAAATGGATCAACTGGTGGCCGAGGCGGGCTTCGAGAAAGTCGAGCAGCGGATCGATCAATGGGGGATTTTCACCGTCTCCCTGGCCAGGCGCCGCGCCAACTGATGGGTGAGGCTGGTCAGGTCGCGCTGGCGCCTGCCGCTGCTGGCGGGGCATACCGGCCGTGGCGCCGGGGCGTCGCCTGGCTGCTGTTCCTCGGCCCCTTCTTCTTTCTCTCGTACGGGGCCGCCAACTGGTGGGCGGCCACCCAATCTGTCGCCGGAACGATCGTCTTCGATTGGGAGCGCCAGATTCCGTTCGTGCCGTGGACCATCGTGCCCTATTGGTCGATCGATCTGCTCTACGGCCTGTCCTTCCTGCTCTGCCGCTCCCGCCGTGAGGTCGATACCCATGCCTGGCGCCTGGTGACAGCGCAGATTGTCTGCGTCACCTGTTTCTTCCTCTTTCCGCTGCATTTCAGCTTTGAGCGGCCGACCACCGATGGCTTGTTCGGCACGATGTTCGCCGTTCTGGCCGGCTTCGATCAGCCTTTCAACCAGGCTCCATCGCTGCATATCGCCCTGCTGGTCGTCATCTGGGCACGCTTTGCCGCGGCCAGCCGGGGTTTCTGGCGTTTCGCCACGCATTTCTGGGCCAGCCTGATCGCCATTTCGGTGCTGACGACCTATCAGCATCATTTCATCGATGTGCCGACCGGTGCGCTGGTCGGCTTGCTCTGCCTCTGGTGGTGGCCGGATGGCGCGCCGGCCATGTTGGCCAACTGGCGGCTCAGCCGCTCGCCACGCCGCCGTTGGCTGGCCAGCGCCTACCTGGCAGGCGCGCTGCTCTGCGTCGCGGCTGCCACGGCCGGCGGCGCTACCTTGTGGCTGCTCTGGCCAGCTGTCGCCTTATTGCTGGTCAGCCTGAGCTACCTGGCGCTGGGCCCCGCTGGTTTGCAGAAGCGTGACGGTCGCCACAGCGTAGCCAGCCGCTGCTTGTTCGCCCCCTACACGGCCGCCGCCTGGATCAACTCGCGGCTATGGACCTGGCGCCGGCCGGCGCCCGTTCATGTTGCCGACGGCGTCTGGCTGGGCCGACTACCCGACCGGCGGACGATGTACACCGGCGGCTTTGCCGGCCTGCTGGATCTGACGGCCGAGTTGCCGGCGCCAACTGGATCGTGGACGAGTCTCAACCGGCCCTGGCTGGACCTGCTGCCACCGTCGGCCGATGAACTCGCTGCTGCCGCCGATGCGATCGAAACGCTGCGCCACCAGGGGCCGGTTCTGGTCTGCTGTGCGCTCGGCTATTCGCGCAGTGCCGCAGCCGTCGCCGCCTGGCTGTTGCGGACGCAGCGGGCGGCCAGCGTCGACCAGGCCATTGCCCAAGTCGCCGCCTGTCGGCCGCAGATGGTGCTTGGTGCCGCGCAGCGCGAGGCCTTGCAGCAGTTGCTTGACGAGCGGCACGCTGCCCATGGCTGAGCGGTTGGCATCCCGGCAAGCGGCATTGGCCGCCGCCTGGCTGGCGACCGGGCGGACGCTCGATCACTGCAGTCTGTTGCTGAGCTTGCTGGCCTTGGCAGCAGCCTTCTGCAGCGAGCCGCCCTTGCTGGCCCGCGCCGCTTTGCTGCTGGCGGTCTTGCTCGGGGTCGGCGAAAAAATCTACGCCATCCGCGTCGCCTTCGATGAGCGCATTTTTTCCACTTGGGCGACTAGCTGGCCGGCGACCGGGGATTTCGTCGCCGACGCCGCTCTGGCCGAATTCGATGGGCTGCTGGTGCGGCTGGGCCTGCGCTCACAGCAGCCGACTCAACACAGCCTCGACGAGCGCATTGCCGGGGCCTGCGCACTGTTGCGGCGGCAGGCGATCTGCCTGGCGCTGCAACTATTGGCCGTGCTCGGCGCCGCCTTCTTTTTAAGCACGCAGACTGGGCTGCCTCATGGCGCTTGAACATTTCGCGGCGGCGGCTATCTGCGCCTTCGCCAAGGCGGTGACCGGCGTGCGTGCCATCTGGCGCGACAGTTCGCCGAGCGTCCGCCAGCGCATCTATTTCGCCAACCACACCAGCCACGGCGATTTCGTCCTCATCTGGGCGGTCCTGCCGGTAACACTGCGCCGCCTGACCCGACCGGTGGCGCGGGCCGACTACTGGCGCCGGGGTGGTGTGCGCCGCTTCATCGCTGAGCGTGTCTTTCGCGGCGTGCTGATTGCGCCGGCGGCCGGTCGCCAGCACGCCTTCAATCCGCTCGTGCAGATGAACGCGGCGCTGGCCGAAGGCGATTCGCTGATCGTCTTTCCCGAAGGCACGCGCAATCTCGGCGAGGGTTTGCTGCCGTTCAAGAGCGGCCTCTACCATCTGGCCAAGGCGCACCCCGAGGTCGAATTCATTCCGGTGTGGATCGAGAATCTGGGGCGGGTGATGCCCAAGGGAGCCTTGATTCCGATTCCGCTGTTATGCACACTCTGTTTCGGTCAGGCGCTCGAAATCCTCGCGGATGAGAGCAAGCCGGAATTTCTTGAACGGGCCAGGGCGAGCTTGCTGGCGCTGGCCCCTGCGAGCGAATAGGCACGATGAATCCTCAGGAAACCCTGATCTCCGTATTTGCCGGTGTCTTCGCCCTGCTCTTACTCGCCAGCGCCGTCGGCGCCGTGCTCAAACTGCGTCTGGCTCCGGGACACGACAGTGCCGGCATCGACAACCTGAATGCGCGGATCAAGGCCTGGTGGGTGATGATCGGCCTGCTCGCGCTGGCTTTCTGGATCGGCAGCCTCGGCATCATCCTGCTGTTCGCCTTCATCTCCTTCCAGTGTCTGCGCGAATTCATCTCGCTGACCCATACCCGGCGCGGCGATCACCAGGCACTGTTGTGGTGTTTCTTTTTCTTCCTGCCCTTGCAGTACTTCCTCATTGCCAGCAACTGGTATGGCCTGTTTTCCATCCTGATTCCCGTCTACGCCTTCCTGCTGCTGCCGATCGCTGCTTCGCTGGGCAGCGATACCACGCGTTTTCTCGAACGCGCCGCCAAGATGCAGTGGGGTCTGATGATCGGTGTCTATTGCCTGTCGCATGTGCCGGCCCTGATGACGCTGGACATTCCCGGGTACGCCGGGCGCAATGCCTTGCTGATCGCTTTCCTGGTGCTGACTGTGCAGTCCAGCGACGTTTTTCAGTATGTCTGGGGGAAGCTTCTCGGCCGGCGCAAGATTGCCCCCGAGATATCGCCGTCGAAGACGCTTGAGGGCCTGCTCGGTGGCGTCCTGACGTCGACGGCGGTCGGCGCCGCGCTGTGGTGGATCACCCCGTTCAACCCCTGGCAGGCGGCTTTGGTGGCGCTGGCCATCAACATCATGGGGTTTTTCGGTGGTCTGGTGCTGTCGGCGATCAAGCGCGACCGCGGGGTCAAGGACTGGGGCAGCATGATCGAAGGGCATGGCGGCATGCTCGATCGCGTTGATTCCATCAGTTTCTCCGCCCCGATCTTCTTTCACATCGTCCGTTACTGGTGGGTTCCCTGAGCCTGCTGCCGATTCGCGACCTACTCCCGGAGGGAAAGCCATGCGTCTGTCCGCCCTGCTGTTGCTGTTGAGCCTGTTGTTCGGTGCCCCGCTGGCGATCGGTGAGGAGGATCGTGCCGCCGATCGCCAGCAATTGCTGCGCATCCTCGACGATATCGAACACGGCATCAACGATGCCAATGTCGACATGATGGCCCGCCATATCGACGAAAAGGCCGTCGTCACCTGGCTGAACGCCGAGGTTTCGCAGGGACCGGAGGGCGTCCGCGACTACTTCCGCCGCATGGTCGGCAGCGCCCCCGGGACGGTGCTCAGCAAGTACGTGACCCACCCGAAAATAAGCCAGCCAGCCGTTTTCTACGGCGATGTGGCGGTGGCGAACGGCACCACGGAAGACGAATTCACGCCGCACCAGCGCAGCGTTTTCAAGTTCAGTTCGCGGTGGACGGCGACGCTGCGCAAAGTTGACGGGCAATGGAAGATCATCGCCCTCAACCTGTCCACCAACACCTTCAACAATGCGCTGATCAGCGAACTCGAACGTCTGGCCTTCTTCGCTGCGGGCAGTGGCTTGCTCGGCGGCCTGTTGCTGGCCGGTGGCGGCTGTTACCTGCGCCGGCGCAAGACGGCGTGAGACTTACAGCTTCTTGACGAATTCCGACTTCAACTGCATGGCGCCGATGCCGTCGATCTTGCAGTCGATGTCGTGATCGCCGTCGATCAGGCGGATGTTCTTGACCTTGGTGCCGACCTTGACCACCGACGACGAGCCCTTGATCTTCAAGTCCTTGATCACCGTCACACTGTCGCCATCCTGCAGTACGTTGCCGTTGGCATCCTTCCAGACGCGGGCTTGCTCGGCACTGTCGGCGGCCGCCTCCTGGCTCCATTCATGGGCGCATTCGGGGCAGACGTACTGGTTACCGTCCTCGTAGGTGAAGGCGGACTGGCACTGCGGGCAGGGGGGCAATGAACTCATGGGGTTTCCTTGTCAGTAGTCTTCTTCCGTGCCGCCCATCAGATTGGGCAGCAGGATGTAGGCGCGGGCGAGGGCACTCGAGAGGTCGGTACAGACATTCTCGTCGCCCAGATGGTCGATGAAGCCGGAACGGTAGAGCAGCGATCCGGGCTGTGAATTGAGGCCGCAGACGAGCAGCGTGCAGCCGCGCTTCTTCAGCTTGTCGAGCAGGTTGTCGAGGCCTTCGAGGCCGGTGGTGTCGAGCTGGATCAACTGCGTCATGTCGAGAATGACCACTTCCGGATGGCCGGCCGCCGGGTCGAGCAGTGCCTCCAGCTTGTTCACCGCGCCGAAGAACAGTGAGCCGAACAGTTGCCAGGCGGCGATGCGCATCGTCCCGTCCGGGTAGAGGAAGCGCGGTTCGCTGGCTTCTTCGCGCAACGGCCGGCGTTCGACGCGGGTCAGCTCGGACATGCGGTAGATGAAGAACAGGCTGGCCAGCACCATGCCGAGTTCGACGGCGATGGTCAGGTCGAAGAGCACGGTAACGAAAAAGGTGGCGAGCAGGATGGTCCGGTAGCTGTAGGAAAAGCGGCGCAGTTCGCGGAAGTGGTGCCATTCGCCCATGTTGATGGCGACCACCATGACGATTGCCGACAGCGTCGCCAGCGGTACGTAAGCAGCCAGCGGCGCGGCGATCAGGACGATGCCGAGCAGCACCACGGCATGCACCATGCCGGCGATCGGCGTGCGGCCGCCGGACTTGACGTTGGTCGAGGTCCGGGCGATGGCACCGGTGGCGGCAAAACCGCCGAATAGCGGGGCGGCCATGTTGGCCAGGCCCTGGGCGACGAGTTCCTGGTTGGGGTCGTGGCGGTCGTCGATCTGGCTGTCGGCGACGCGCGCCGAGAGCAGCGATTCGATGGCGCCGAGCAGAGCGATGGTGATGGCCGGCGAGATCAGCTTGCCGATGTCGTGGATCGACAGTTCGGGCAGGCCAAAGGCCGGCAGTTCCTGCGGAATACCGTTGAAGCGGCTGCCGATGGTTTCGACCGGCAGATCAAAGAGGAAAGCGACCAGCGTGCCGATCAGCAGGACCGCCAGCGGTCCCGGAGCTCGCTGCAGCAACGTCAGCTTCTGCGCCAGCCGGTTGTAGAAAAGCAGGAAGACGAAACAGGCCAGCGACAAACCCAGAGTGGGCAGGTCGACGGTGTGGGCATGGGCGGCGAGCACCTTGATGCGGGCAAAGAATTCGGCCGGCAGGTTGTCGATGGCGAGACCGAAGAAATCCTTGATCTGGGCGAGGAAGATGACCACGGCGATGCCGTTGGTGAAACCGATGACGACCGTCACCGGGATGAAGCGGATCAGTTGCCCCATGCGCGCCAGGCCCATGGCCAGCAGCATGGCGCCGGCGAGCATGGTGGCGCCGAGCAGGTTGCTGACGCCATGCACGGCGACGATGCCGTAAATGATCGGAATGAAGGCGCCGGTCGGGCCGCCGATCTGTACCCGCGAACCGCCCAACGCCGCGATGATGAAGCCGGCGACGATGGCCGTCCAGATGCCGGCTGTCGGCGACATGCCCGAGGCGATGGCGAAGGCCATGGCCAGCGGCAGGGCGAGTACGCCGACGGTGATCCCCGAGGCCAGATCCTTGCCGAACTGCTCCTTGTTGTAGCCGGGCAGGCAATCCAGCAACTTGGGACGGAAGGCGATCTTCATGGCGCGCGCTCGAAGGGGGAGCGACGCATTATATGAGTGTTTGATTATTCGTCAATGTTAATCGTATGTTAATATGATGCGACACGAATTTAACAGAGAGCATCATGGAGAAGCGAACCGCCCGCCTGACCATTCTGATCGATCCGCGCAAGAAGGAAATCTTCGAGGAAATCTGTGCGGCCAATGACCTGACGCCGTCGCAGGTTGTGCGCCGTCTGGTACGTCAGTACATCATCGACAATGCCGGCAGCCGTGAGCTGCCGGAGTGGCTTAAGCCCTCCGCCAAGGGCGGCGACTGATCAGTTGCCGGCGTCGTCCGGCAGCTTGCGCACCTTGTCCGGGTGGTGGGTGGCGATGTAGTCGTCGTACTTGGCCTTCATCACCGACGACTGCTTGGCCAGCTCGCCCAGGATACGGGCGACGGCCCAGACCATGACGACCACGCCGCCGGCGGTGCAGGCTACCGCTTCGACGGCTGAGGTCGGAAAATTGGCGAGGATGGCACCCTTGCGTTCGACGAACCAGCTGGCCCCGATGGCAACGCAGGACAGACCGAAGACGTCGGCCAGGGCGTAGAGCATGATCCGACCGGTGAGGAGCGGACGGGGCGGGCGGAGCCGGGAGTTGAGCATGGTGTGGTCGGTCGTTTTCGATATTGCCATTGTGCCCCAATCGCTCTGTCGGGCGGCTTGGGGATTACCCGGAAAATAATGCGTAGAAACCATTGACAAAACGCTAGGGCTCATCTTGGTTATGCACAGTGCCAGGTGCCATGGTGAGTGGGTTTCCATTGTCGGGTCGTGACTCACAACAAAAAGCGATGACTAGTTTTAAATCGTTATAAATCATAACGTTACGCTCGCGCTCAAGTTTCGGGCGGTGCAGGAAAAAGCCTTGTCCCACCGTCACTTAGCTGCGGCGGCCGCAATTCATGCACAGACTTATCCACAGATTTTGTGGATAGTTCGAAAAGACTAAACCCTGGGGCCTTGTTGGCACCTCAACTTAAAGTATCACTTTAAGTTGAGGTGCTTGAATGTTGCGCTGCAGCAGGCACCAGCGGCGATTCTGGCGCTTCATGATCGCCGTGATCTACTTGACGCGCATACCCGGCTCGGCGCCGGCATCGGGGCTGAGCAGGAACAGTCCAGGCGTCTTGCTGGTTGGATCGGAGCTGGCCAGGACCATGCCTTCCGAGAGGCCGAACTTCATTTTGCGCGGAGCCAGGTTGGCGACCATCACGGTCAGCCGGCCAATCAGCGTCGCCGGGTCGTAGGCGGCCTTGATGCCGGCGAAGACCTGGCGTGGGCGGCCATCGCCGATGTCCAGCGTCAGGCGGATCAGCTTGTCGGCACCGTCGACGTGTTCGGCATTGGCGATACGGGCGATGCGCAGATCCACCTTCATGAAGTCGTCAATGGAGCACAGCGCGGCTTCCTCCGGCGCGGCGAGGACTTCCTTCTGCTGATGCTCGGCGTGACGTTGTGGCGAGCTTTGTTCGGGGGCGGGGGCCAGGAATTCGCGATTGGCCTCGATCAGCTTTTCGATGGACTTGGGATCGACGCGGGTCATCAGGTGCTCATAGGTATTGATCACATGGCCCGCGGCGAGCAGATCCTGGGTGTCGCTCCAGGCGAGCGGCGCAATGTTGAGGAATTTCTCGACCTTGCCGGCGACCAGCGGCAGGATGGGCTTCAACATAATGGAGAGCAGACGGAAGAGGTTCAGCGCGTTGCTGCAGGCGGCGTGCAGTTCGCTCTCCCGGCCTTCCTGCTTGGCCAGTTCCCAGGGTTTGACGCTGTCGACGTACTGATTGGCGCCATCGGTCAGGGCCATGATCTCGCGTACTGCTTTGGCGAATTCGCGCGCTTCGTAAAGGGCGGCGATGCGCGGCGCGGCTTCCTGAATGGCACGGATCGCCGGCAGGCTGGCGTCGGCCGGTGCCAGCTGGCCGTTGAAGCGCTTGGCGATGAAGCCGGCCGAGCGGCTGGCGATATTCACGTACTTGCCGACCAGGTCGGCATTGACGCGGGCGACGAAGTCATCGAAGTTGAGGTCGATGTCTTCCATCGTCGCCGACAGCTTGGCGGCAAAGTAGTAGCGCAGCCATTCCGCATTCAGGCCGCTGTTCAGGAAGCTTTCGGCGGTGATGAAGGTGCCGCGCGATTTCGACATCTTGGCCCCGTCTACGGTCAGGAAGCCGTGGGCGAAGATTTTCGTCGGGGTCCGGTAGCCGGCATGGGCCAGTTCGGCCGGCCAGAACAGGGCGTGGAAATAGAGAATGTCCTTGCCGATGAAGTGGTACAGCTCGGTCGTCGACTCGGGCTTGAACCATTCGTTGAAATCGAGGCCGTTACGGGCGCACAGGTTCTTGAACGAGCCCATGTAGCCGATCGGCGCGTCGAGCCAGACGTAGAAGTATTTGCCCGGGGCATCGGGAATCTCGAAGCCGAAATAGGGGGCGTCGCGCGAAATGTCCCAGTCGGTCAGTTTGTTATCGCCCGGAGCGCCCAGCCACTCCTGCATCTTGTTGGCGGCCTCGTTCTGCAGCGAGCCGCAGCTTGTGTACTGGCGCAGGAAGGCTTCGCAGCGCGGGTCGGAAAGCTTGAAGAAATAATGCTCGGAATTGCGTAGCTCCGGCTTGGCGCCGGATACTGCCGAGTAGGGCTCGATCAGATCGGTCGGCGCGTAGGCGGCGCCGCAGACTTCGCAATTGTCGCCGTACTGGTCCTTGGCGTGGCACTTCGGGCATTCGCCCTTGATGAAGCGGTCGGGCAGGAAGAGTTGTTTGAGCGGATCGTAATACTGCTCGATGGTGCGCACCTCGATCAGTCCGGCAGCCTTCAGCTTGCCGTAGATGTCGTTGGCGCAGTCGCGGGTTTCCGGCGAATGGGTGGTGTAGTAGTTGTCAAAACCGACGCCGAAGCCGGCGAAGTCGCGGGCATGCTCGCCATGCACGCGTTCGATCAGTTGCTCCGGCGTGATCCCTTCCTTTTCGGCGCGCAGCATGATCGGCGTACCGTGGGTGTCGTCGGCGCAGACGTACCAGCATTCGTTGCCGGCCATCTTCTGGTAGCGGACCCAGATGTCGGTCTGGATGTATTCGACCAGGTGCCCGAGGTGGATCGACCCGTTGGCATAGGGCAGGGCGGAGGTAACGAGGATTTTGCGCGACATGGACGAGTCTGACGGAAGAAATAAAGCGCGATTTTACCGCGCTGGCACCCACTCCGGCGTTTGCGCCGGCGGCGGGGCGGCGCCGGGCATTTGTGACGCAACGTAAACAATTGTGTTCACATGGTAAAACGCCTAGAAATGTAGGTTGCCCGGTAGCCCTGATCTCGGCAGAATTGGCGCATCGCCGGAGGACACATGAATTTCGCAATTATTGAAGACAGTCGCAGCCAGGCCGAGGTACTCAAGGCCCTACTCAAGAGCGAGGGTCATCAGGTCGAGGTCTTCGGTGAAGGTAAGGTCTTCATGGAGGCCCTGAAGGGCAGCAGTTTCGATTTCTTCATTGTCGACTGGACGCTGCCCGACGTCAGCGGCGAGGAAGTCCTGCTCTACATCCGCGAGCATTGCGGCTGGGATGTGCCGGTCGTCTTCTGTACCGCGCGGACCGGCGAGGAGCACGCCGCCGACATCCTGCGTCTGGGGGCCGACGATTACATTCCGAAGCCGGTTCGCTACATGGAATTCATGGCCCGCATCGAGTCACTGTTGCGCCGTCGTCGCCAGCAGCGACCCGAGGCTTTGCGTATCGGCAATATCGAGGTCAATCTCGATGGTCGGCGCATCCGTCTGGCTGGCGTCGATGTCGATCTGACGCAGCGCGAGTTCGATCTGGCCGTCATCCTGTTGCGCAATGTCGGCCGAGTGCTGCAGCGCGACGAGCTGCTGGCCGCCATCTGGGGGCGCGACCCGGGCGTCGATTCGCGCACCGTCGATACGCATGCCAGCCGCCTGCGCAAGAAGCTCGGCCTGGCCGGCGAAAGCGGCCTGATGTTGACCTCCGTTTACGGTCAGGGCTATCGTCTAGATACCGTCCAACCGGGCTGATCCAGCATTCCGGGGTATACTGGACAAAATTACTCGGGTATTGCTGCCCGTCCAACCAAGCGGAGTTTCCATGAGTCTTACTGAGCAACAGGTCAGGGCCGCGCTCGCCAGCGCGATCGATCCCAATACCGGCAAGGATTTCGTCAGCAGCCGGGCCGTCAAGAACATCCGTATCGATGGCGATGATGTCGCCTTCGACGTCGAGCTCGGCTATCCGGCAAAGACCCAGATCGACGGCATCCGCAAGCAGGTGATCGCAGCCGCACGTACCCTGCCGGGCATCGGCAACATTTCCGCCAACGTCTTCAGCAAGATCGTCGCCCACTCTGTGCAGCTCGGCGTCAAGCTGTTGCCCGGCGTCAAGAACATCATCGCCGTCGCTTCCGGCAAGGGCGGTGTCGGCAAGAGCACGACGGCCGTCAACCTCGCCTTGGCGCTGGTTCAGGAAGGCGCCAGTGTCGGCATTCTCGATGCCGACATCTACGGTCCGTCGCAGCCGCAGATGCTCGGCCTGGCCGGTCAGCAACCGGAGTCGCGCGACGGCAACAGCATGGAACCGCTGGAAGCCTACGGCCTGCAGGCGATGTCGATCGGTTTCATGGTCGATGTTGAGACGCCGATGGTCTGGCGCGGCCCGATGGTTGCTCAGGCGCTTGATCAGTTGCTGGCTCAGACCAACTGGCGCGACATCGATTATCTGATCGTCGACATGCCGCCGGGCACCGGTGATATCCAGTTGTCGCTGACCCAAAAGGTGCCGGTGACCGGCGCCGTGGTCGTCACCACGCCGCAGGACATCGCCCTGATCGACGCGCGCAAGGGCCTGAAGATGTTCGAGAAGGTCAATGTGCCGATTCTCGGTATCGTCGAAAACATGAGCATCCACATTTGCTCGAACTGCGGACACGAAGAGCACATCTTCGGTAGCGGCGGTGGCGAGAAGATGTGCGCCGATTACGACGTCGAGTTTCTCGGCAGCCTGCCGCTCGAACTGGCCATCCGCGAGATGGCCGATAGCGGTAAGCCGACCGTCGTCGGCGCCCCGGATTCGCGCACGGCCGAGATCTATCGCGCCATCGCCCGGCGCATTGCGGTCAAGGTCGCCGAGAAGGCCAAGGACATGACCTCGAAGTTCCCCAATATCGTCGTCCAGAACACCTGAAATATCGCTGTTCCCCACGACAAAGGCGGGTAAAATCCCGCCTTTGTTTTTGTCAGCGCGGACGATAAGAAATGGCCATCAAATCAGACAAATGGATACGCCGCATGGCGGCAGAGCACGGCATGATCGAGCCGTTCGAGCCGGAGCTGGTGCGGGAGGCCAATGGCGAGAAGATCGTCTCCTACGGCACCTCGAGCTACGGCTACGATATCCGCTGCGCCCGCGAGTTCAAGGTGTTCACCAACATCAACTCGACCGTGGTCGATCCGAAGAATTTCGATCCGAAATCCTTCGTCGAGATCGAATCCGACTGCTGCATCATTCCGCCCAATTCCTTTGCCCTGGCCCGCACCGTTGAATACTTCCGCATTCCGCGCTCGGTGCTGACCGTTTGCCTGGGTAAATCGACCTACGCCCGCTGCGGCATCATCGTCAATGTCACGCCTTTCGAGCCCGAATGGGAAGGCTATGTGACGCTCGAGTTTTCCAACACCACGCCGCTGCCGGCCAAGATCTACGCTGGCGAGGGCTGCGCCCAGGTGCTGTTCTTCGAATCCGACGAAATCTGCGAAACCTCTTACAAGGATCGCGGTGGCAAATATCAGGGTCAGGTCGGCGTCACCCTGCCGAAAATCTGACGCAGCCTCGTAAAGAAACCGTCTTATTCTGTGACCCGCTGCGGCGGGTCGCCGCTTTTCAAGGATCACCGCCATGCGTTTCCATTTCCCGATCATCATCATCGACGAAGACTTCCGCTCGGAGAACACCTCCGGCTTCGGCATCCGCGCCCTGGCCGCGGCGATCGAGAAGGAAGGCATGGAGGTGGTCGGCGTCACCAGTTACGGCGACCTGACTTCCTTCGCCCAGCAGCAGTCACGGGCGTCCGCCTTCATCCTCTCGATCGACGACGAGGAATTGGCGCTGGAGCCGGAGGAAACGCTCGGCGAACTGCGTGCCTTCGTCACCGAGATCCGCAACCGCAATGCCGAGATCCCGATCTTCCTGCATGGTGAGACGCGTACTTCGCGCCATATCCCGAACGACGTGCTGCGCGAGCTGCACGGCTTTATCCACATGTTCGAGGACACGCCGGAATTCATCGCCCGCAACGTCAAGCGCGAAGCCCAGGCCTATCTCGACTCGCTGCCGCCGCCATTCTTCCGGGCGCTGACCCATTATGCCGCCGACGGCTCGTATTCCTGGCACTGCCCCGGCCACTCGGGCGGCGTCGCTTTCCTAAAGTCGCCGGTCGGCCAGATGTTCCACCAGTTCTTCGGCGAGAACATGCTGCGCGCCGACGTCTGCAATGCCGTCGAGGAGCTCGGCCAGCTGCTCGACCACACCGGCCCGGTTGCCGCCTCCGAGCGCAACGCTGCCCGCATCTTCAACGCCGACCACCTGTATTTCGTCACCAACGGCACTTCGACCTCGAACAAGATCGTCTGGCACTCGACTGTCGCCCCGGGTGACATCGTCGTCGTCGACCGCAACTGCCACAAGTCCATCCTGCACGCGATCATGATGACCGGGGCGATCCCCGTGTTCCTGATGCCGACGCGTAACAACTACGGCATCATCGGACCGATCCCGAAGAGCGAGTTCGCCTGGGAAAGCATCCAGGAGAAGATCGCCGCCAACCCTTTCATCACCGACAAGACGGCCAAGCCGCGCGTGCTGACCATCACCCAGTCGACCTACGACGGCATCCTCTACAACGTTGAGGACATCAAGGAAATGCTCGACGGCAAGATCGACACCCTGCATTTCGATGAAGCCTGGCTGCCGCACGCCGCTTTCCACGATTTCTACGGCGATTACCACGCCATCGGCGCCGATCGCCCGCGTTGCAAGGAATCGATGATCTTCTCGACGCAATCGACGCACAAGCTGCTGGCAGGCCTCTCGCAGGCCTCGCAGATCCTGGTCCAGGATGCCCAGAACCAGCAGCTCGACCGCGACATCTTCAACGAGGCCTACCTGATGCATACCTCGACCTCGCCGCAGTACTCGATCATCGCCTCCTGCGACGTCGCCGCGGCGATGATGGAAGCGCCGGCCGGCACCGCGCTGGTCGAGGAATCGATTGCCGAGGCGCTCGACTTCCGCCGCGCCATGCGCAAGGTTGAACAGGAATGGGGCGCCGACTGGTGGTTCACCGTCTGGGGGCCTGACGATCTGTCGGAAGAAGGCATCGAGGAACGCGACGCCTGGATGCTCAAGCCGGGCGCCCGCTGGCACGGCTTTGGCAAGCTGGCTGACGGCTTCAACATGCTCGATCCGATCAAGGCGACGGTGATCACCCCGGGCCTTGACGTCGATGGTGATTTTTCCGACAAAATCGGTATCCCGGCGGCGATCGTCACCAAGTACCTGGCCGAACACGGCGTCATCGTCGAGAAGTGCGGCCTGTACAGCTTCTTCATCATGTTCACCATCGGCATTACCAAAGGCCGCTGGAACACCTTGGTCACCGCGCTGCAGCAGTTCAAGGACGATTACGACAAGAACCACCCGCTGTGGAAGGTGCTGCCGGAGTTCGTGCAAAAGAACCCGCGCTATGAGCGCGTCGGCCTGCGCGACCTGTGCAAGCAGATCCACGACGTCTACAAGCAGAACGACGTCGCCCGCCTGACCACCGAGATGTACCTGTCGAACATGGTCCCGGCCATGCGGCCGGCCGATGCATTCGCCAAGATGGCCCACCGGGACATCGAGCGGGTGCCGGTCGACGAACTGGAAGGCCGCGTCACCGCCGTGCTGCTGACCCCTTACCCGCCGGGCATCCCGCTGCTTATCCCGGGCGAGCGCTTCAATGCGACGATCTGCAACTACCTGAAGTTCGCCCGCGAATTCAATGCCCGCTTCCCCGGCTTCGAGACGGACATCCATGGCCTCGTCAAGGGCGGCGACGGTCGCTACTATGTAGACTGCGTTCGCTGATCATTCTCGGGGGGGAATTCATGTTGCGTCGATTGGCCGCCGGTTTCTGCCTGTGGCTGCTTTGTTCAGTGCCGGCCATGGCCGGGGTGGCGGCGACGGTGGTGTTTCTCACCGGCCAGCCGCAAGTGATCGCCACCGATGGTCGCATTCGCTCATTGGTCCGCGGGAGCGAAATCGCTGCCGGCGAAACCATCGACACGGCTGACGGTCGGGTGCAACTGCGCTATCGCGACGGGGCGACTATGTCCCTGCAACCGGCCACCCGCTTCCGTATCGATCGTTTCCAGTACAGCGGCAGCGCGCGTGCCGTCGCCGACGACGGCGTGCTGATGACGCTGCTCAAGGGCGGCTTGCGAACGGTAACCGGCTGGCTAGGCAGGAAGGAACGCAGCCAGTACCGGATCGGCACCTCAGTGGCCACCATCGGCATCCGTGGTACCGAGTTCGGTGCCCTGCTTGATGAGTCGGGCCTCTTCGTCACAACTTATGCGGGTCTGGTCGAGGTCTGCAGTGAGGTCGCCTGTCGTGATGTTGCGCCGAGCGAAACGGTCTGGGTCAGGGCTGCGGGCGTCCGGCCGGAATTGCGCGACGAGGCTGCCGGTCGGCAGTTGAACAGCGAAGGGGCAGTTCCGGAAACGCCCGTCGTCCGTGAGGTACAGCCCATGCAGCCACCTCCGCAAGCTCCGCCTCCGCCTTCTCCGCAGCATTACCCTGGCCAATCGTATAGGCCTTAAGTTAGAGTTTCAGAAATAGGGGGGAAGCTTGATGCGACTATTCCGCGTGGCACGCTTTGGGGTGCCCTGCCTGCTGGCTGCCGTCGGCTGCTCGACGGCGATTGCCGATCAACTGACCGATGAGGCGCGGGTCTTGCTCAATGGCGGTCAGGGACGGGCGGCCTACGCGCTGCTCGAACCGCGCGAGAGTGATCGAGCCGGCGAGGTGGGCTACGATTTCCTGCTGGGTCTGGCCGCGCTCGAGGTTGGGGAAAATACGCGCGCTGTATTCGCGCTGGAGCGCGTACTGGCAGTTGACCCTGCCCACATCCGTGCACGGGCAGAGATCGCGCGGGCCTACCTGACGCTCGGCGAGGTTGCGACCGCCCGCCAGGAGTTCGAAAATGTCCAGCGCCAAGGTGTGCCTGCCGATGTCTCCTTGACCCTCGAGCGCTACATCGCGCTCGCCAATCGCCTGGATGGCGGCGACCGAGCCAGCCTCAACGGCTATGTCGAAGCGCAGATCGGCTATGACTCGAACGTCAATGCCGGCCCCAACCGTTCCAGCATCACTTTCCCGAGTGGTTTCAGCATCCCGCTGCCGGCCGAGATCAAGGCTAACGAGGATGGCTTCGGCCAGCTCGCGGCGGGGATCAACGGCAAATTGCCGCTGGCTTCGGGAGTCTCGTTACTGGCCGGGCTGTCCGGGTCGTATAGAAGCAACTTCGAGAAGTCGCACTTCAATTTGGGCGGCCTCGATGCCAACCTCGGCGTTGTCTTTTCGGCCGGCAAGAATGTCGTGACCGTGATGGGCCAAGGGGGGCAGGTCACTGTTGATGGCGTCCGTTACCGGAACGTTGTCGGCCTCACCGGCCAGTGGCAGTACAACCTCGACGCCCGCAATCAGGTCAGCGTCTTTGGTCAGTACGCGCAGCTGAACTACCTGACCAATCGTACGCGCGACGTCGACCGTTATCTGGCCGGCGCTTCCTACGCCCATATGTGGCGCGATGGTGCGGTCGGCTTTGCCAGTGCCTATCTGGTTCAGGAAAAGCCTGAGGCAAACAACGTCAAACAGTATGATTTTGATGGCTATGGCATGCGCCTCGGCGGGCGCCTCAACTTGGCTCAAGAGACGATTGCTTTTGCCGGTGTTTCCTACGAACGGCGCGACTATTCGCGCAACCAGCCGGGCGATGTCCGGCGCCTGGACGACCAGTACGGTGCGCTGCTCGGTGTTAACTATGCGTTATCGAAGGACTGGACCCTGACGCCGCAGCTTACGTTGACCTATAACAAATCCAATCTCGAACTCAACGACTACCACCGGGAAGTGGTATCGATCGCTATCCGTCGCGAGTTCTGATCAGGAGAATTGCGATGAACCAAGTTATTTTCCGCAAGCGTCTGCTGCCCTTGCTGGTCTTGCTGCTACCTGTGCAGGTGCTGGCCGCAGGGGCCGCCCGCCTCGATTTTGCCAGCGGCGACGTAAATGCCAGGTCGGCCAGCGGGGAGCTGCGTTCCCTGACCAAGGGCAGCGAATTGCAGGCGGGGGACACCGTTCTGACTGGGCGTGCAGGTCGAGCCCAAATGCGATTTTCCGATGGCGCCATGGTTTCCCTGCAACCGCAAAGCGAATTTCATCTCGATGAGTATCGTTTTGCCGGCAAGGTGGATGGCGAGGAGCGCGGATTCTTCCGGCTCCTGAAAGGTGGGCTGCGTACATTGACCGGATTGATCGGGCGCGCCAATCGTGACAATTACAAAGTCAGCACCTCGGTGGCGACCATCGGCATCCGCGGAACCGAATACACCGTCAGTTATGTTGATCCCGAGACGGTGGCCATTGCTACTGGGGAGGGGCGTATCGAGGTCTGCAATCAGGCCGGATGCCTGATCGTCGCCAGCGGCGAGGCGGCGATCGTGCGCGGCAATCAGGAGCTGCCCAGGCTGACCGATAGCCGGCCGCGCCTGGATCCGGCGCAGCCGCTCCTGGCCGATGTCCGGCCGGTCTTTTCTTCCGGCGACGAGAGTCTCCAGCGTGGCGGGATGGCCTCGGGTCCCGGCTACACCATGCAGTTCGCCAGCAATTCGTCCACCCCGCAGAGCGCCGGAAACGTAACGGCGCAGTTCGATTCGGGTGATCTGCTGCTGTTCGCGGATGCTGGCGTGCAAACCTATCAGATCGCCTCGGGTGCGGCCGAGTCGGGCAGCCGCGACGGCGTGATCGGTTGGGGGCGCTGGACTGCCGCGATCAAGGAGGATGCGTCGGTATTGCCCAATTTTCATTATGTGATTGGGCAGATGACTTCACTCGCCAATCTGACCGGCCTGGGAGATGGCACCTACACCTATAGCTTGGCCAACGGCGGGGCGACGACGCCGATCAATAGCAGTGGTGTTGCCGGGACATTGACCTCAGGCAGCATGGTCGCGATGTTTTCCGGTGGGAGTATGGAACTGGCATTGGCGCTGGGTTTGAATATCAACTCGGCCAACTACGTTTTCAACGGCTCACTGAGTCCGACGACGCGCAGCCCATCCTTCAATATTACGAGCTTGAGCGATGGCAATTTGGGCAGCGGCATGGCAAGCGGCATGTTTGTTGGCAGCAACGCGGAATACGTAGGCATCAGCTATGCCGTGACGCCGTTCAACGAGCCCACAGTGGTTGGTGCTGCGGCCCTCGGGCGCTGATCGGGTCAGCCGGCGCTGGCTGGACGAAAGGTCTGAAAACGCACCTCGGGACCCGCACGGGAGGTGATGGCCTCACTGGCGCAGCAAGTCCATCGCGCCGGTGAGATTTCCGGAAACCACGCATCGCCCTCGGGTTGCAGGCCAACCTCGGTGATTTCCAGCGTATCGGCCAGCGTCATGGCCTGGGCGTAAATTTCTGCGCCGCCGATGATGAACAGCTTTTCAGCATCGTGTGCGGCGGCTATGCCCTCGTCCAACGAGGCAGCGCGCACGGCGCCGGGCGCGGCGTAGTCGGCCTGCCGGGTGATCACGATGTTGCGTCGGCCGGGCAGTGGGCGAAAGCGTTCGGGCAGTGATTCCCAGGTCTTGCGGCCCATCAGGACTGCGTGGCCCTGGGTCAGCGCCTTGAAATGCGCCATGTCCTCGGGGATGTTCCAGAGCAGTTGGTTGTCTTTGCCGATGACGCGATTTTTGGCGACGGCGGCGATGATGATGATTTCGGGCATGCGCTGGGCTTTCAGGTCCGGGTGGCGAGGGCGTCGCGGTAGAGTTGGCTGTATTCGGTGGCAGCATGCGACCAGGAAAAATCGCGGCGCATGCCGTTCTGCTGGATGCGCTGCCACAAGCGCTTGTCCTGCCAGGTGGTGGTGGCGCGCTCCATGGCCTGCCACAGGGCATGGGCGCTACCATCGGCCATGATGAAGCCGTTGGCCGTCCGGTCGGCGAGTGTTGCCGCGCTGACATCGACGACCGTGTCGGCCAGACCGCCGGTTGCCTGGACCAGCGGCGGGGTGCCGTAGCGCAGGCTGTACATCTGGTTCAGGCCGCAGGGCTCGAAGCGCGAAGGCATCAGGAAGCAGTCGGCGCCAGCTTCGATGCGGTGGGCCAGATCCTCGTCAAATTTCAGACTGACGGCGATCTGTCCGGGGTGACGCTCGGCCAGTGCCAGGAAGCCTGCCTCCATCGCCTTGTCGCCACTGCCGAGGACGGCGAGTTGCGCCGGCAGGTGCGGGATGCCGTCGCCGATGGTGAGCAGCAGGTCCAACCCCTTCTGCGCCGTCAGCCGGCTGATGACACCGAACAGCGGCCGGTCGGCGCTCTCGGCGAGGCCCATCGCGCGTTGCAGGGCCAGTTTGTTGGCGCGTTTGGCCGCCAGCCGGTTGGCCGCGTAATGGGCGGCCAGGGACGGGTCGGTGGCTGGGTTCCAGATTTCCGTGTCGACGCCATTAAGAATGCCGTGCAGATGATCCCGGCGGTGGCGCAGCAAGGGGGCGAGGCCGTAGCCAAATTCCTCGTCCTGGATTTCCCGGGCGTAGGTCGGGCTGACGGTGGAAATCAGCGAGGCCAGTTGCAGGCCGGCCTTGAGGAAGGAAACCTGGCCGTGATACTCGACGCCATCGAAGCGCCAGGCAGCTTCCGGCAGGCCGAGTGCGGCCCGGGTCGCTGCCGGGTAGCAGCCTTGAAAGGCGATGTTGTGCACGGTGACGATGCTGGCGGCGCCGCCTTGGTAATGCAGCCAGGCCGGTGCCAGGGCGGTTTGCCAGTCGTTGGCGTGTACGATGTCGGGGCGCCAGGCGAGCGGTGAGGCCGCTTGGCCGAGCAGGGCGGCGACGCGTGAGAGCAGGCCGAAGCGGCTGGCGTTGTCCGGCCAGTCGAGTCCATCCGCCGCCAGGTAGGGGTTGCCCGGGCGCTGATACAGTTCCGGGCAGTCGAGCAGCAGTAACGGCAGGCCATTGTCTTCGGCGGCCAGCAGGCGGGCAGCGGGCAGGGCCGGCGCCAACGGTGGTATTGCGGCGATCTGTTTGGCCTGCGGAAAGGCTTGCTGCAGGGCCGGGTAGAACGGCAGCAGTACGCGCAGGTCGTGGCCCGCCCGGCGCAGCGCGACCGGCAGTGCGGCGGCGACATCGCCGAGTCCGCCGGTCTTGACCCAGGGGGCCATTTCCGACGTGGCAAAGAGGATGGCCGGGGCTTTGGTCATCAGCGCAACGCCGCCAGGAGGCCGCGGGTCGAGCTGTCGAAGGCACTGTCGTCGCTACCGGCTGCGAGCAGCGGGGCCAGTTGCCCGGCCAGTTGCTTGCCGAGCTCGACACCCCACTGGTCGAAGGAATTGAGGTTCCAGAGCACGCCCAGGCAGAACACCTTGTGCTCGTACAGGGCAAGTAACTGGCCCAGGGTGTAGGCGTTCAGGGCGGGCAGCAGCAGCGTGTTCGATGGCTGGTTGCCGGGGAACAGCTTGTAGGGCAACAGGCTTTCGGCGACGCCGGCAGCCCGCAGCTCGTCGGCGTTCTGGCCGAAGGCAAGAGCGGCCGACTGGGCCAGGCAATTGGCGAGCAGCGTCCGGTGATGGCCGGGCAAGGGGAAGTCGGCGTCACGCAGGGCAATGAAGTCGCAGGGAACGAGCTGGCCGCCCTGATGCAGCAACTGGTAGAAGGAGTGCTGGCCGTTGGTGCCGGCGTCGCCCCAGATGATTGGGCAGGTCGGCACGGCAATGGGCTGGCCGGCACGGTCGGTGCGCTTGCCGTTGCTCTCCATTTCCAGCTGCTGCAGATAGGCCGGCAGCAATTGCAGTGACTGGCTGTAGGGCAGCACGGCGGCACTGCCGGCGCCGAGGAAATCGGTGTTCCACAGGCTGAGCAGGGCCAGCGTCAGCGGTAGATTGTCGGCCGGCGGCGCGTTGATGAAGTGCTCGTCCATGCTGCGGGCGCCGGCCAGCAGCTGTTCGAACTGGCGCCAACCAATGGCCAGGGCCAGGGAAAGGCCGATGGCCGACCACAGGGAGAAGCGGCCGCCAACCCAGTCCCAGAATTCGAAGACGTTCTCGTCGGCGATGCCGAACTGGCGGGTCAGCTGGCGGTTGGTGGAAATTGCGATGAAATGCTGGGCTACCGCGGTTTCGTCACCGGCCGTGGCAAGCAGCCAGGCGCGGGCGGTGGCGGCGTTGGTCAGCGTTTCCAGGGTGGTGAAGGTCTTGCTGGCGATGATGAACAGCGTGCTGCGCGGATTGAGGCGGGCGAGCAGCGGGGCGATGTCGGCACCGTCGACATTGGCGATGAAATGCACGCGCAGGTCGGGTTGCTGCTGTGCCGCCAAGGCGCGGGCGGCCATGCGCGGACCGAGGTCGGAGCCACCGATGCCGATATTGACGATGTCGGTGATGTGTTCGCCGGACCAGCCGCGCCAGGCGCCACCATGGATGCTGTCGCAGCAGGCCTGCAGGCGCTCGAGTACGGCGCGCACCTCGGCGGGGGCATGGGCGCCGGCGCGCAGTGCCATGTGGCGTACGGCACGGCCTTCGGTATGGTTGATCGCTGCCCCGGCGAGCATCTCCTGCTTCCAGCCATCGACGTCGGCGGCCACGGCAAGGTCGAGCAGCAGGCGATGGGTGTCGGCATCGATACGCTGCTTGGAAAAATCGAGCAGCAGGCCATCGTGGCGTCGCGAGAAGCGCTGGAAGCGTTCGCCGTCGCTGGCGAACAGGTCGCGCAGGTGGCGCTGGCGCAGGTTTGTTGCGTGGCGGCCGAGGGCCAGCCAGGCGGGGGATTCGACAAGGGTCATAGCCAGATCATCAGACCGGTTTCAAAAGGGTGGATGAGGGCGGCATGGGTCGGGAAAATGCGGATTCGGTACTCCAGCTTGCCACACAGTTCCGGCGTCAGTTCGAGGGTGAAAAGCGCTTCGCCGTTGAGTGTGGCGCCGGTGCACTGCAAGGGGTAATGGCGGACCCGGCCAATGCCACCGTTGTGGGCGGGGCGGCCAAACAGGGCTTCGACGGTGACGTCGCCGGCGGTCAGCCCGTTCAACTGAACGGCGACCTCGATATGTAGCGCGCCGCCGAACTTCAGTCGGCGCTCCGGGCTATCCAGACGATGCAGGCGAACCGCCGGCCAGGCGGCGCGCACCTTGGCTTTCCATTGGGCGACATCGCGGGCAACGGTGAAGTCGGCCGTGGCATAGCGCCGGCCGTGTGTGGCCGCCGGGGCGTAGAACTTCCTGACGTACTCGCCAACCATGCGGGTGACGTTGAAACGCGGGGCGATGGTGGCGATCGAGCGCTTGGACATGGCGACCCACTGCGGCGAATAGCCCATCGGCCCGGTGCGGTAGTAAGTCGGGATCACTTGATCCTGCAGGATCTCATACAGTGACCGGGCTTCCTCGGCGTCACGCTGGGCATCGTCGAGATGCGCCGGCACTGGTTTGATCGCCCAACCGTTGTTGACTTCGCCGCTGTCGTCGTAAGCTTCGCCCCACCAGCCGTCGAGCACCGATAGATTGGGGGCGCCGTTCATTGCTGCCTTCATGCCCGAGGTGCCGGAAGCCTCAAGCGGATAGATGGGATTGTTCAGCCAGACGTCCACGCCGGCGACCAGCGAGCGCGACAGGTGCAGATCATAGCCCTCGAGCAGCAGGATGCGTCCCTCGAATTCAGGCAGGCGCGCCATCTGGGCGATCTTGCGGATGATCTCCTGGCCCGGTTGATCGGCCGGATGTGCCTTGCCGGCGAAGAGGAAAAGTACCGGCCGCTCGTTCTGGCAGATGATCTCGCGCAGCCACTCCGGGTCCTGGAAGAGCAGGGCGGCCCGCTTGTAGGTGGCGAAGCGGCGGGCGAAGCCGATGGTCAGGACGTTCGGGTTATCCGGGTCGGCGTATTTCAGCAGTCGGTCGAGATGGGCCGGCGAGCCCTGATTGCGGTGGTGCTGGCTGCGAATCCGCTCGCGGACCAGTTTCAGCAGCTTCGATTTGAGCTGCTGGCGGATGCTCCAGAAGGTGGCATCGGGGATTTCTGCGATGCCACGCCAGTTGCCCGGTTCGGTCTGCCGCTCCTGCCAGCCGATGCCGAGATAGCGTTCGAAGGTCTCGAACCACTCCGGGGCCAGGAAGGTCGGTAGATGGACGCCGTTGGTGACGTAGTCCATCGGGTTCTCGACCGGCAGGATCTGCGGCCAAAGGTAGCGGCAGATGCTGGCCGAGACCTCACCGTGGATGCGCGAAACGCCATTGTGGTGGCGCGAGCCGCGCAGGGCGAGAGCGGTCATGTTGAAGTCGCTCTTGCCGGGTTCGGCGCCGAGGGCCATCAGCGTGTCGCAGCCGAGGCCGACCGCGTGGCACCATTCGGCGAAGTAGTGGCGGATCATTTCCTCGGAAAAGTGATCGTGGCCGGCCGGCACGGGCGTGTGCGTGGTGAACACGACGTTGGCAGCGACGGCTTCGAGGGCTGCCGGGAAGGGCAGGCCGTCGCCGACCAGGTGGCGGATGCGTTCGAGGATCAGGAAGGCGGCGTGGCCTTCATTGACGTGCCAGACCGTCGGTTTGAGACCGAGCAGGCCCAGCGCCCGGGTGCCGCCGACACCGAGCAGGATCTCCTGCTCGATGCGCGTCGTCTTGTCGCCGCCGTAAAGGCGGTGGGTGATTTCGCGGTCGTGCGCCGAGTTTTCCGGCAGCCAGGTGTCAAGCAGGATCAGCCGGACATGGCCGACCTTGACTTCCCAGACCTTGGCCTTGACCGTCCGTCCCGGCAGGTCGACGGCGACCTGCACTTCCTGGCCGTCGGCGCCGTGGACCGGCGACACCGGCAGGTCATCGAAATCGGAATCGGCGTACGTTGCCTGTTGCTGGCCGTTAGCGTCGAGCGTCTGGGAAAAGTAGCCCTGGCGGTAGAGTAGGCCAACGCCAATGAAGGGCAGGCCCATGTCGCTGGCCGCCTTGCAGTGGTCGCCGGCGAGGATGCCGAGGCCGCCGGAATAGATCGGCAGGCTCTCGTGGAAACCGAACTCGGCGCAAAAGTAGGCGATCAGGTCGTCGTCGCGGAACGGATGGCCGTGCACATGGGCCATGCTGGGCATCTCGTGGTAGCTGTCGTAGGCCGACAGCACGCGGTTCAGGGCGGCGAGGAAAACCGGGTTCTCGGCCGTCGCTTCAAGGCTTTTCTGGTCGGCACGCTTGAGGAAGGCCTTGGGGGTGTGGTTGGTCGCCGACCACAGCGGATGCGAGAGACTGGCGAACAGACCCTGCGTCGGCCGGTCCCAGCTATACCAGAGATTGCTGGCAAGTTCCTCAAGGCGCTCCAGGCGCTCCGGAATCTGCGGATTGACTTCGATCTTGTAGACTGTACCGGTCATGGCTGCGTGGGTTCCAGGGTTAATTGCAGGTGCAGGTGGCAATTGTCGTTGGCGATGATCCAGGACAGCTGCAGTTCGACCGCTTGCATGATTTTCTCAAAGCCGGCTTCGGATTGCGAAACGGTTTGATGAGGCCGGCATTTTATCGTGGCGGCCGACGAGGCTTCCAGCGTCAGGCGCCCGCCGAGTACGTCGTCTTCCAGTCGCAGGCGGGTCGCCTCGGCGAGTTCGAGGGGCTGGCCGAAACCGCCGGGCATACTGCCATCGGCCAGCGCGTAGCGGCCGAGAAAACCGTCGCAACTGGGCATCGCCAGGTTGAGTACGGTACTGAAGCGCTGGCCGGCGAGGCCGGCGAACTGCCAGTCGACGGTTAGCGCATCGCCGCTGACGGCATAGTGCTTGCTGATGCCCGGGCGGACAAAGCCCAGGTCTGCTGCGCTCTCGCTACGATAGTCAGTGAGCGGGACAGCATCGAGCCGGTCGATGAACAGGGCGCGTGGCAGCGTATCGGGCACGATGTCCGCGGCCTCGACCGGATGCTTGAAGCGGATGAGGTCGTGTGCCGAGGCGATGCCTTCGCCCTGATGTTCGCGCGGGCCAGCGGCGATGCGGTCGTGGTAATGCTCGTGGTAGCGGCGCAGGCTGTCGCCGAAATTGTGGGCGAGTCGGTAGCTGCTCAGTTCGTGGGCGGCGGCCAGACCGTCGTCGCGGACCACCACCTGCAATGCGCTTGAGTGGGCAAAAAATTCCGTACGGCCGTCAAGGTCGATGTCGGCTGCCTCTAGCGCCGGACGCGCCTGCAGCCGGTCGAGGCCGGCTTCCAGGGCGATCAGGTTGTTCCAGACGGCGCGCCGCAGGTGGGGCAGGTAAAGACCGCCGAACAGGCCGTGCCAGTAGGCATCGTTGGCCTGGGCGCGGTACAGGGCGGCGGTCAGCGCCGGCGGCGGCTTGGCTATCTCGGCCAGGCGGGCGGAGAGGCCAAGCATGCGCTTGTGCAGCCAGTTGGCTTCCGGATAACGCGTCAGGAAGTTGCGCCAGATGCCGCCGCGCAGAAAGGGCCGGTGGCGCTCGGCGTTGCCGGCGGTCTTTTCGCTGTCCACCAGGCTTGAATAGATACCGGCGGCCGGCATCGGCAGCGTCCATTCGTTCATCTCGTGATACGACGTGGTCGGCAGATAAACGACGCCGCGCGTCATCTGTTGCGCATGGAAGTCGGCGTAGGTGGCGGTGCGGATCTTCGGGCTGGCCAGCACGCCTTCGATAAACAGTCGCAGCCAGCCGCGGGTGTAGACCCAGTCGTAAGTTTCCGGCCAGATGCCGAATTTCTCGATATCGTCGAAATAGATCGCCGCAGACTGCCCCTGTTCGGCCAGGTGTTCGAGGTGGCCGACGACTTCGTGCGCCGGATGGAAGGGCACGCGGTAGCGCAGGATTTCCGAGATCGGGAAGATGTCGAGGCGGGTGCCGCCTTCTTCGGTGCTGAAAAAGCCATCCAGTTCGGTTACCGTCTTGCCGGTGCAGAAGAAATGGTAGTCGTCGACCGTGACGTAGCCGATGCCGGTCGCCGCCAGTGCCGGTACGACCGAGGAATCCCAGACGCGTTCGGTCAGCCAGGCGCCGCTCGGGCGGCTGCCGGTCCACGCCGCCAGCTTGTCGTTCAGCGTCTGCAGCTGGCCGACCCGGTCGCGCTGCGGGATGGCGGCCAGGACCGGCTCGGTGTCGCCGGAACTGAACAGTTCGACCTGGCCGCGGCGGACCATGGCCGCCAGCAGTTCCATGTCAGCCGGGTGGTGTTCACGCAGCCAGTCGAGCAGCCAGCCGGAAAAGTGAGCCGCGAAACGGAACTCCGGATAGGCGTGCAGGGTTTCGAGAAATGGCTTGTAGCAGCGCTGATGGGCATCCTCGATGACTTCCGGAAAATTGCCCACCGGTTGGTGGGCATGGACGCCGAGGAGCAGGGTGACGGGGCGGGGCATGGTTGTTCTTTTCTAGTTGGCGCGGCGCATGGTGCCGCCGCTTACCGGCGTGCCGCCGCCCTTGCTGATCGGGTGCTCGAGGCTGGCCGGTGTTGGCAGGCCGAGCAGGCGGTAGAGGGATTGGAGATTCTGGCGGAATAGTTGGTCGAAACTGGCGACCGACTCTGGCGAATTGTCATCGCCCAGCCACCAGAACCAGTCGGAGCTTTCACAGACGGCCAGGCGGCGCCGGACTTCGCTGCAGGCGGCGGCGTCCAGGCGGCCGCTGTCGAGGGCGCGGTCGGCGCACTGCTTGGCGTCACAGAGTAGTTCCCAGGCGCGGTTCTTGTCGGCATGGCCGACCCAGGTCGACAGCGTGCCATACACCCAGCTACCGGCAGTCAGGCGCGGCAGGCGGGGGCTGCGCGCCCGGTGGTGTGCCGCCGCCTCGGACAGGGTGACGGTGCGGATGGCCGAATTCCTGGCCAGCGCCTCGTAGAGGTCGGAGAAGAAGTACCAGGCGTTGTAGGGGTAGTACTCCCAGGCATTTTCACCATCGAGGAAGACCGGGATCAAGTTGTCCTCGTCCTGCAGATGAATGGCCTTCAGCTCGGTCATGAAATGCTGGGCGGCGTCGCGGCCATGCCACTTGGCGTATTCGAAGCCGATCAGGTCGGATAGCCGCTCGTTGCGGAAGAACAGCAGGATGTCACTGGTTGTTCCCTCGGGGGGAAGCCAGGGCGTTGTCGTCAGCGCCGCTTCGCCGGCCGAGTGACGCAGCACGCCTTGGCCAGTCGCCGTCCAGGCAAAGCCGGCGTCGGCGATTTGTTGCAGGAAGGCTGTGGACAACGCTCCCTCGGCCGGCCACAGGCCGGCTGGCACATTGCCGAAGCGCCGGGTGTGGCTGTCGCGGGCGGCGCTCAGATGTTCGGTGACGCGCGACCGCCCGCCGGGATATTCCGGTGCGGCGGGCAGGGCGCAGTCTGGCAAGGCTTCGCGGGCACTGTGGAAATCGAGCAGCAGCGGGGCCAGCGGATGGTTGGCCGGGGTGCAGCTCAGTTCAATCTGGCCGCTATCAGCCAGCTTGCGGTAGCGCGGAATCAGGTCGGTGACGGCGGCGCCCAGTTCGGCCAGTAGCGCCTGACGCTCGGCGGTCGTGAAATTGCCGCCCTTGGCCATCAGCAGGGGAATGCTCTGCCCGCCCCGACGCAGGCTCTCGCCACTCCAGGCGAGCAGGTACCAGGTGGCCAGGTCGGAGTAGAAGGTGCAGGACAGGTAGCTCATGCCATGGCCATCGCTGTCGCGTACGAAGGCGAGCAGGTCGCGCAGGCGGCGGTAGGGGGCGAAGGGTTCGAGCATCGTCGGCGCATGGCAGCGGAAGGCGATGTCGAGTAGCCAGGCACGGTCATCGGCTGACAGATTTTCGCCATCGGCGGTGGCGGCGATGCGCAGCAGCGGGTCGCGCCAGTTGCGGGAGGCGAACTGGGCCGCGTAATCCTCGATCTGGTCGAGCAGTACCGGCACAAAATTGACCGTACAGCGGATGCCCGGGTGGCGCTCGAGATGCGCCACCATGTCGGTGTAATCCTTGGTCGCGTGGAGGAAGACCCAAGGCAGCAGGAATTCGCCGCTGTCCGGGTGGCGGTAATCCGGCTGATGCATGTGCCAGAGGAAAGCGAGGTCGGCCATCAGCGTTTTGCGGCGCCCTGGCCGAGCATTTCCGGGGTGACCAGAACGATGCCGCCGGGACTGACATGGAAGCGCTGGCGGTCGGCTTCGTCATCGACGCCGATCTGCATGCCTGGCGGTATGCGGCAGCGTTTGTCGACGACGCAGCGCTTGAGCACGGCATGCCGGCCGATATCGACGCCGGGCAGGATCACCGAGTCTTCCACTTTCGCCCAGCTATGCACGTGAACGCTGGAGAAAAGCAATGAGCGGCTGACCTCAGCCCCGGAAATGATGCAGCCGCCGGAAACCAGTGAGTCGACGGCACAGCCGCGGCGGCCTTCGTCGTCGAAGACAAACTTGGCCGGGGGCAATTGTTCCTGGTAGGTCCAGATCGGCCAGTCCTTGTCGTAGAGATTGAGTTCCGGCGTCACCTTGGTCATTTCCATATTCGCTTCCCAGTAGGCGTCGATGGTGCCGACGTCGCGCCAGTAGGGCTGGTGACGATCGGTGCCGACGGAGGAGTCGGCGAAGCGGTGGGCGAACACCCGGTGGCGCGGGACGATGTGGGGAATGATGTCCTTGCCGAAATCGCGGCTGGAACCCGGGGTTGCTGCGTCCCGTTCGAGCTGCTCAAAAAGAAAGTGGGCGTTGAAGATGTAGACGCCCATCGAGGCCAGCGCCCGCTCGGGTTGACCGGGAATGGCCGGCGGATTCTGCGGTTTCTCGACAAAATCGATCACCCGATCCTCGCTGTCGATGGCCATGACGCCGAATTCGCGTGCCTCGGCCAATGGCACGTCGATGCAGGCGACGCTCATGTCGGCGCGGTGCTTGACGTGGAAGGCCAGCATGCGGCCGTAGTCCATCTTGTAGATGTGGTCGCCGGCGACGATCAGCACATGCTCCGGCCGGTAGCGGCGGAGAAAATTGAGATTCTGGAAAACCGCATCGGCGGTGCCCTGGTACCACTGATTTTCGTCAATCTGTTGCTGTGCTGGCAGGAGCTGGATGAATTCGTCGAAGCGCCCGTCGAGAAAGCTCCAGCCGCGCTGGATGTGGCGGATCAGGCTGTGCGCCTTGTACTGCGTGGCGACGCCGATCTTGCGGATGCCGGAATTGACGCAATTGGAGAGCGTGAAATCGAGGATGCGGAACTTGCCGGCGAAGGGTACCGCGGGTTTGGAGCGGAAGTCGGTCAGTTGCTGCAGGCGGGTACCGCGGCCGCCGGCCAGGATGATGGCGAAGGTATTGCGGGTCAGCTGGCTGATGAATCGCATGTCGGTCTGTTCGCGCATCTCGCAATACGGCTGGTGGGGACAGCTTGCGCTGAGGGTCATGGCGGACCTCCCTGGTCACGGTTTTAACTTATGATACTGCGCCAGGGGGACCCCATGCAGCATTCCGACGCGCTTTACCTGTTCAACGAGGGCCGTAACGTCCAGGCCTACCGGCTGCTCGGTGCCCATCCCGATGCTCATGGCACCACTTTCCGTGTCTGGGCGCCAAACGCCCGCCAGGTTGCCGTGGTCGGCGACTTCAACGACTGGCTGCCGACGGCGCACCCGATGCAGGCGCTTGGTGCCTCCGGCATATGGGAATTGCGCGTGGCGGAAGCCGTGCCGCACAGCCTCTACCGTTTCGCCATCACCCCGCGCGAGGGCGGGGCGGTGTTGCTGAAAGCCGATCCCTATGCCCGCGGTTTCGAGCTGCGTCCGGGGTCCGCCGCCTATGTCGTGCCGCCTTCCACCCATCTCTGGGGTGACGCTGACTGGCTGCGCCGCCGCGCCAGCTGGGACTGGCAGCAGGCGCCGGTCAATATCTATGAAGTGCATGCCGGCTCCTGGCTGCGCCATCCCGACGGCAAACCCTACCTGTGGCGCGAACTGGCCGAGCGGCTGATTCCCTACGCCGTCGATCAGGGTTACACCCACCTCGAATTGCTGCCGATCACCGAGCATCCGCTCGACGAGTCCTGGGGCTACCAGACCACCGGTTATTTCGCCCCGACGGCCCGCTACGGCTCGCCGGATGACCTCCGTTTCTTCATCGATGCCTGTCACCAGGTCGGCCTTGGCGTGCTGCTCGACTGGGTGCCCGGTCACTTTCCCCAGGATGCCTGGGCGCTTGCCCGCTACGACGGCACCGCCTTGTATGAACACGAAGACCCGCGCCTTGGCCTGCATGTCGACTGGGGTACGCACATTTTCAACTACGGTCGGCACGAGGTCAGGAGTTTCCTGCTCTCCTCGGCCCACTGGTGGCTGTCAGAATTCCATTTCGACGGCCTGCGCGTCGACGCTGTCGCCTCGATGCTCTATCTCGACTACTCGCGGCAGCCCGGCGAATGGTTACCAAACAAGCACGGTGGGCGGGAAAACCTGGAAGCCATCGACTTCCTGCAGGCGCTCAACGCCATGGTGCACGGTGAATTTCCCGGCGCCCTGACCATTGCCGAAGAATCCACGGCCTGGCCGCAGGTGTCGCGGCCGACCTATGTCGGCGGCCTCGGCTTCTCGATGAAATGGAACATGGGCTGGATGAACGACAGCCTGCGCTATTTCCACCGTGACCCGGTCTATCGCCGCTGGCATCACGACGAACTGACCTTCGGCCAGGTCTATGCCTACAGCGAGAACTTCGTGCTGCCGCTGTCGCACGATGAAGTGGTGCATAGCAAGGGTTCGCTGCTCGGCAAGATGCCCGGCGACGATTGGCAACGCTACGCCAATTTACGCCTGTTGCTGGCCTGGCAGGCACTGACGCCGGGCAAGAAACTGAGCTTCATGGGCGGCGAGTTCGGCCAGCTACGCGAATGGTCGGAAGCCCGCGAACTCGACTGGGGCCTGCTGGCCGCGCCGGCGAACCAGGGGATACAGCGTCTGTCGGCCGATCTCAACCGCCTCTACCGCGACCTGCCGGCATTGCACTCGCAGGACTTCGCCGCCGCCGGCTTCGAATGGATCGACTGCCATGACAGCGAGCACTCGGTGCTCTGCTGGTTGCGCTGGGGGCGCGACGGTAGCTTCGTCGTCGTCGCCATGAACTTCACACCGGCGCCGCTGAGGGCGTATCGCATCGGTGTGCCGCAGGTAGGCAGTTATCGTGAAATTCTCAACAGCGATTCGACTTATTACGCCGGCAGTAATCTCGGTAATGCCGGGGCTCTAGAAGCCATCCCCGGCGAGTGGATGAATCGTCCGGCCAGCCTGGAAATCACTCTGCCGCCGCTGGCGGCGATCGTGCTGACACCAGTCTGCTAGATCGACGTGACCCCGGCCGGGGCAAAAAGAAAACTCCGGATTGATCAATTCAATCCGGAGTTCAGTTGGTGCTTTCTTCAACTGCCGATGCTGCCGGCAGTCGTGCTGCAGTAATCAGGCAACCGCCAGAACGGCGTTATTGTTTCCCTTGAACTTGCGGCGGAGGCTGGCCATACCGAGCAGACCCAGGCCGATCAGGGCCATGGAGCCCGGCTCGGGGACAGTGTTACCTTGGCATTGCGGGGCGGTCGGGTTGAGTTGGCAGAAGGTCAGGGTTTCCTCCAGCTTGGCTTCAGCGAAAGCCGTGACGAAGTTCTCGACCACCGTTTGATTGGAGGTATTCAAGCCGCTCAGGGCGAAAACCTGACCGCCATGGCCGGTAGCCAGGCCTCCAAAAGAGCTGATTGTGTTGGTGCCGCTCAGTACAGCGTTGAACAGTGCGTCGCTGTCGGTCAACAGTTGATCAATCAGGCTGAAGGTCCACGCAGTGCCGCCACCGCGGAGAGCGGTGTCGCCATTCGACGGTTCGTCCGTGAATAGGATGACGTTGGCCACTGCATTCGGGCGATAGGTGAGACCGGAGCTGCCGAAGGCATTCAGGGCGTAGGCAATCGACGTGTAGCCGGGCTCGGTGCCGCCGCTGGCCACCAAGCCGAGAGCTGCAGTGGCGAAGCCGCCTGCGGTGGTGAAGGTGGTCAGGGTGCGGGGGACGATGGCGCTGTTGCCGTAGCCGATCAGCGCAAAACGAGCATCAACGCCGCCGGCGCTGAGAATGTTGGCGAAGGTGCCGATATTGTTGCGCAGGTTCGCTTGCACGGTGCCCATCGAACCCGATTCATCAACGATCATGACGATGTCGGTAAGGATGGCGGCATGGCTGGCCGAGGCGGCGCCAAGTGCGATGACTGCGAACATGCTGGAAACGAATTTTTTGAGTTTCATGACTAGAGCCCCTTGGTTGGTCAAGACAAAGTTTCTTTTCATCATGAGCTTAAATCGTGCCAAGTTTTTTAGTGCATTGATTTTTATGAAAATAAGTAATTTATTCGGAATGTCGTGGTCTGCTGTCTGTAAAAAATATCGACACTGCTTTGTGTCTCCGATGTCGCTTTCGGAGTCAGCGTCCGGCGGCAGTGAGAAGCGCGCCTTTCAGCCCCAATTCTTCATCGGTAATGAGTTGAATGGGAATATCCATTGCTACGTGCGCGTGTTCCCGTTTGTTGTTGAAGGCCTTCAAAAAGGGACTGAGGTCGACATGCGGCATCAGTTTTCCGGCGACGCCCCCTGCCAGATAGACTCCGCCGCGGGCTAGCCAGTGCAGGGCCAAGTCGCCGGCAAAGGCGCCGAAGCAGGCGAGCCAGAGGTCCACCGTGGCGATGGCCACAGGCTCAGCGCCGTGGATCGCAGCGTCAGCAATGGCTTTCGGAGGGAGGCTGGCACCGCCGAGGAAGCGATGGATGCGCGTGAGACCGGGGCCTGAAACGATGTCTTCCGTGGTCACCCTTTCCCGCTGCCGGAGTAGCCATTGGGCCAATGCCAGCTGCTCCGCTGTCTGCGGGGAAAAGCCGATATGGCCGCCTTCGCCGGGGATGACGCGGTGACGGCCGCCGTCGGCGATCAGGCCGGCGACGCCGAGTCCAGTGCCGGCGCCGATGACCAGCCGTGGTGCTTCGGTTAGCGGGATGCCTGTCTGCAGGGGGATGAGCGCTTCCGCGCCGATCAACGGCAGGCCATGGGCGGCAGTGGCAAAATCATTGGCAAGGTGGACGTTGCCAATGGCGAAGCGCCGGCCGATGGCGTTGGCGGACAGTTGCCATGGCAGGTAGGTCAGTTTGGCACGACGCCCGTCGGTCGGCCCGGCCAGCCCGAAGCAGGCGTTTTCGATGGTCGGCGCATCGCTCAGGAAATCGCCGAGCAGGCTATCGAAGTCAGGATAGTCGGCGCTGGCGTAGCGCTGTTTGCGGATGATGCGGGGCTTGCCATCCGTCCGTTCAGCCAGCGCCAGCAGGGTCTTGGTGCCACCGAGGTCGCCGCCGAGAATCATGCTCTAGACGGCGACCGGGGCGGCGATGTGCGGTTGCGGATCGTAGCCTTCAAGGCGGAAATCTTCGAAGCGGAAGGCGAAGATGTCACGCACTTCGGGGTTGATCCACAGCGTCGGCAGCGGTCGCGGCTGGCGGCTCAACTGCAGTCTGGCCTGCTCGAAGTGATTGGAATAGAGATGCGCATCGCCGAAGGTGTGCACGAACTCACCGGGGCGATAGCCGCAGACCTGCGACAACATCAGGGTGAGCAGCGCGTAGGAGGCGATGTTGAAAGGCACGCCGAGGAAGATGTCGGCACTGCGCTGGTAGAGTTGGCAGGACAGCTTGCCGTCGGCGACGTAGAACTGGAACAGGCAATGGCAGGGGGGCAGGGCCATGCTGTCGACGTCGCCCGGGTTCCAGGCAGAGACGATGTGGCGGCGCGAATCCGGGTTGTGCTTGAGGCTGTGCACCAGTTGCGTGATCTGGTCGATGAGGCGGCCGTCCGGCGTTTCCCAGCGCCGCCACTGCTTGCCGTAGACCGGTCCGAGATCGCCCTGTTCGTCGGCCCATTCGTCCCAGATGCGGACGCCGTGCTCCTGCAGGTACTTGATGTTGGTATCGCCCTGGAGGAACCACAGCAGTTCGTGGACGATCGATTTCAGGTGCAGCTTCTTGGTGGTCAGTACCGGGAAGCCCTGGCTGAGGTCGAAACGCATCTGCCAGCCAAAGACGGAGCGCGTGCCGGTGCCGGTGCGGTCGGATTTGTCGTGGCCGTTGTCCAGCACGTGACGCATGAGGTCCAAGTATTGCTGCATGAGGAAAAGGTCTCGAACGAAAACAACAATTTTACATCTGCTGCCGGATGTCGGCGGATTTGGCATTCTCCGGCTAAACTTAGACGATAAAAACAGGCAGAGGAGGCCTCGTGCTCGATCAAGTAAGCAATCTGGGCAGTATTTTTGGCAAGAAGGACCTGCATCCGCTGGCCGATGCGCAGGAGTTGAAGCGCATCATTGCTGGTTTGCCCAAGGACAACGCCTTTCGCGCGGTGGATGAACTGGCCGGCTGGCTGGAGTCGTCTCAAGCCGCCGACCAACTGCCCATCGATCGCCTGTATGAGGCGGCACGCCAGTTCGACGAGGTGGTGCAGCCGCATTTGCGCCGCCTGTGCCGTGATTACCTGCATACGCCGCGCCTGTCGCGGGCCGAGGAAAAGCGCCTGTGGTCGATCAGCCATGGGTTCTGGCTGCTGCTCGCCGATGCTTACGAGCGCTGCCTGAACGCTATGGCGGCCGGTGGCCGGCCGGCCGATCAGCTCAAGACCGCGCTGCCGGTGATCTGTGCCCGGTTGATTGCGGCGCTGGCCGCCGCCCTGAAATGGGAGCAGTTTCACTACGGGCCGTCGGACAGTGCCATCTGGGCCCGGCTGGGCCGGGCGCTGCTGAGTGCCGAGGCGGCTGGCGTGGACACGCGTGCGGTGCAGCTCGGCGGCACCATCAGTTCGCCGGTCCAGGAATATCAGAAGGTGATGGTTTTTCAGGCGGCCTCGACTGACAGTTTGCTGCCGCTTGAGATCGAACTGGCTGAACGGCTGATCGAACACTTTCTCGGCGGTTTCGTGCTCACCGCCGAAGTACAGCACGACTGCGTCTATTGGGTCGATCTGACACAGGCCCAGCCACCGCTGCGGCTGGCACGGATGCCGACGGCGGCGGTGGCCAGCCAGCGCTTCTTCAAACCCGGCCCGGCGCATGCCGCCATCTGCGAACTGCTGCGCGGGCTGGAGCGCGGTGACGACATACCGGCAGATCTCAAGCTGGGCGCCCAATATTATCCGCGTACGCTGATTCCGGTATTGCGTCATCTGGCCGCCTATCTGGCGCCGATCCCACCGCAGCGCCGCCATGACCGGCACCGCGTCAAGCACCGGATGTCGGTGCTCAATGGCTTGGTCAATGCCTTTGTCGCCTTCTCCGGCGAGTTCGGTGGCAAGCCGGCTGGCCTGCAGATGGAGAGCTGGGTGGTCGATAACGTCAGTCGTGGCGGCTTCGGCGCGCTGGTCAATGACATCCCGGCCGACTGGCTGCGTGTCGGCGCCCTGGTGGCGATCCAGCCCGAGGGTGGCGACAACTGGCTGCTCGGCATCGTCCGTCGCTATCACCGGGCGACTGAGAGCGACGCCCAGGTCGGTATCGAAACCATGGCCCGTCAGGCTTGTTCGGTGGAGCTGAAGGTGCGGGGCGCCTCTTCCTATGCCGCCGTCTCCGGCACGCCGGCGCTGCTGCTGGAAAATCGCGGCGAGCCGGGCGAGGTACTGGTGGTGCTGCCACCTGCCAGTTTCGACCTGCAGGAAAGCATGGAATTCACCATCGACGGTCGCCGCTGCCTGCTGGTGCCGGCCGCCCTCGTCGAGCAGACCGCCGACTACGAGCTGGCCCGCTACCACCTCAGCCGCCTCGCCTGAAACGGCGGGCGGTGTTCAGGTGCGTGGCGGGCGGATCGCCGTCTTCGGCCGGAAGGCCTTGACCACGGCCGGGTCGGTTTCGGCGTAAGGGCCGCCGATCAGGTCGAGGCAATAGGGAACGGCGGCGAAGATGCCGACGTGAGTGACTTCGCCGGTGGCATTGCGCACGCCTTCCAGCGTTTCCTTGATCGACTTCGGCTGACCTGGCAGATTGATGATCAGCGACTGCTTGCGGATCACCGCCACCTGGCGCGAAAGGATCGCCGTCGGCACGAAATTAAGGCTGATCCGCCGCATTTCCTCGCCAAAGCCGGGCATTTCCTTGTCGGCGACGGCCAGCGTCGCTTCCGGCGTGACGTCGCGGAGTGCCGGACCAGTGCCGCCGGTGGTCAGGACCAGGTCGCAATGGCAGTCGTCGACCAGTTCGATCAGCGTTTGCTCGATACTCGCCCGGTCGTCGGCGATCAGCCGCGCCTCGGCCCGCCACGGCGAGGTCAGGGCGTTACCCAGCCACTCCTGCAGGGCCGGGATGCCCTTGTCTTCGTAAATACCGGCCGAGGCGCGGTCGCTGATCGAAACCAGGCCGACCTTCAGTTCGTCATTCGCTGACATCGGGCGTTCCTTCTCTCTCGAGTTCCTGCAGCACCTGGAAGATGGCGCGGAAATTCTTCGGCGGCTTGTTGGTCTCCTGTTCCTTCAGCGCATTACGGCGCAGTTGGCGCAGGTGCTGCTGATCAACCTGCGGCCACAGGGCGGCGATTTCGCTGAGGAAGGCTTCGTCTTCCAGCAGGCGTGTGCGGAAGCGCTCAAGGCGGTGCAAACGCGCTGTCTCGGCGGACGATTCGCCGCGCAGCAGGGCCAGGCCTTCACGGATCGGTTCTTCGTCGACGCCACGCATAAGCTTGCCGAGATACGCGATCTGCCGCCGACGGGCGCCGTGAGCGGTGATCTTCTGGCATTCGCGCACCGTCTCGTAAATGTTCTCCGGCAGGTTGATGCGCTTCAGTTGGCCGACCGATAGTTCGACCAGTTCGGCGCCGAGGTCGCGCAGCTCGTGCATCGCCTCTTTCTTCTTGGTTTTAGACGGGCGGCCGGTACTTTCGGTGAAATCTTCTTCTTCCATGGGTGGTTCGCGGGCTGGCTGGGGCGGGCTGCTATGATAGCGGCTTTCCCGCTTCGACGCCGCCTCCATGCCCGATACTGCTGCCTTCTCCTATTCCTACGCTACCCTCCAGCAACTGGCCGCCGATGTCCTCGGACATGCCAGCCAAAATGGGGCGACGGCCTGCGAGGTCGATGTTTCCGAAGGTTTCGGCCAGACCGTCGGCGTCCGCTGCGACGAGGTCGAAACCATCGAGTTCAATCGCGACAAGGGTGTCGGCATCACCGTCTATTCTGGTCAGCGCAAGGGCTACGCCAGCACCTCCGATTTTTCGCCGCAGGCCCTGCGCGAAACCGTCGAGGCAGCGCTGGCCATCGCCCGTTTCACCGCCGAGGACGACTGCGCCGGCCTGGCCGAGGCGGCGCTGATGGCCAAGGATTGCCCCGATCTCGACCTCTATCATCCGTGGGCCTTGAGCGTCGAGGATGCCATCGAGACGGCACGTCGCTGCGAGCAGGCGGCCTTCGATGCCAGCCCGCAGATCAGCAATTCCGAAGGGGCGACGGTATCGACCCAGCAGGCGCAGTTCGTCTCGGCCAACAGCCTCGGTTTCATGGGTGGTTACCCGACCTCGCGTCACTATATTTCCTGTTCGGTGATTGCCGGCGAACAGGACGCCATGCAGCGCGACGACTGGTATACCACGCACCGTGACGCCGCCCGCCTCGACGATCCGTTCAGCGTCGGCCGCATCGCTGCCGAACGTGCAGTGGCCCGCCTGGGCGGCCGCAAGGTGAAGACTGGCGAGTTCCCGGTGTTGTTCGAGGCGCCGCTGGCCGCCGGCATCCTCGGCAGCCTGGTGCATGCCGCCAGTGGCGGCGCGTTGTACCGCAAGTCGTCCTTCCTGCTTGATCACCTGGGCAAGCGGGTGATGCCGGAATTCGTCCACATCGTCGAACGGCCGCACATCAAGTGCGGTCTAGGCAGCGCCTCATTCGACAGCGACGGCGTCGCCACGCGCGACCGTGACGTGGTCGCCGACGGCATCCTGCAGGGCTATTTCCTCAGCACCTACACCGCCCGCAAGCTGGGCATGCAGACCACCGGCAACGCCGGCGGCAGCCATAACCTGATCATCCAGCCCGGCGAACTCGACCGCGACGCCCTGCTGGCGCGCATGGGCCGCGGGCTGTTCGTCACCGAACTGCTCGGCCACGGCATCAACTATGTCACCGGCGATTACTCGCGTGGTGCCGCCGGCTATTGGGTCGAGAACGGCAAGATCGCCTACCCGGTCGAGGAAATCACCATTGCCGGCAACCTCAAGGCGATGTTCGCCGGCATCGTCGCCGTCGGCAGCGACGTTCAGGTCCGCGGCAGCAAGCAGACCGGTTCCATTCTGATCGACCGGATGACCGTCGCCGGCGAGTAATCGCCGGTACTCAATCGAGCAGGAAATCGCCCAGCCGTGTCCGGCCGCGGGCGCTCGCCGCCTCGGCCTGGGCGAGGAACAGTTCGGCGGCCGCCAGGGCATCCGACAGTGCGTGATGCATGGGATAGCGCGGCAGGTGGTGACGGGCGCGCAGCGCGGCCAGGCGCAGGCTGCCGGGCGGCTGGCCGCCAGCAGCGCGGCGGGCGAGGATCAGGGTGTCGATGACCGGCGGCCGGAAGCGTCCGCCGTAACAGGCGCGACAGGCGGCATCGATGAAACCGACCTCGGTCGGTGAATAGTGAGCGATCAGCACCCGGCCCTGCAGGTCGGCGAGGAAATCAGCCAGTACGGCCCGCAGCGATTCGCCTTCGGCGGCCTGATCATCGGTGATGCGGTGAATGCTGACATTTTCCTCGCTCAGGTTGCGGCGCGGCTGGACCAGGCGGTGGCGGGCGCTGGCCAGACGGATCTCCGGTCCGTCCAGGCAAAGCCAGCCGAAACTCAGGATGTCGTCACGGTTCGCCTCGCCCCCCGTCGTTTCCAGATCAAGCGCCAGGTAGCGGCCATTTCGCCAGTCCTGATCACGTTCCGGCCGCGGGCTGGCGAGATAGGCGAGCAGCGGTTCGGCCGCCGTCTGGCCGCGCAACCGGCGGCGCTGCCAGGCGTTGTGCAAGCCATCGAGGATGGGCGGCAGCTTCATTGGATCGGCCCGTGCGGAAAGGCATGCAGCAGGGCTTTCTGCTGCGTCGCCACGGCCAGGAAGACATCGCGCAGGTGGCGGCGGTCGGCAGCGCTCAGGCGGGCCGGGGCGACGTAGTTGTCGGCGCTGCTGCCGGCGAGCAGTTGCTCGACCTGGTGCCGGTTGCGCAGGGAAAGCAGGAATTCGAAAGCGCTGATCAATGTGTCGGCGCCATCGCGGCTCAGTTGCGCCGAGCCGGCGGCGCCGCGCAAGCGGGCCAGGGTGCCGACTTCGCCGACACCGGCGGCCAGCGCATGGATGCGCGCCAGATCGACGATGGGCAGGATGCCGTGACGCTTAATGTCGAGTTCGCCCTCGTGCTCGCCACTGCCGGTGACCACCAGCTGGCGGAAGAAGCCGAGCGGCGGCGGGCTGGCGCAGCTGTTGCCGACCAGATGGGTGAACAGCGTTTCGTGGCGCGGCGCCAGGCTGCCGATCAGCGTCCGCAGCGGCTTGGCCAGCGCCGCTTCGCCACTGACCACGCGGAAGTCGAAGAGATTGGAGGCCAGGCGCCCCTTCTGCGCATCGGTACGGCTGATCCAGTCGGTGAAGGTCGCCTGCCAGCCGGCGACTGGCTGCCGCCAGGCCGGATTGCTGGCCATCATGGCGCCCGGGCAATGGACGAAGCCGCAGGCAGCCAGGCCGTCGCAGACGTCGCCGGCGAGTTGGGCGAAGTAGTCGCTATGCTGCTCCGCTGCATATTCATCATCGAGAATCAGGGCGTTGTCCTGATCTGAATGCAGGGTCAGTTCCTGGCGTCCTTGCGAGCCATAGGCGATCCAGGCGTAGGCGACCGGTGGTGGGCCGAGTCGTTGTTCGGCCAGGTGCAGCAGGCGGCCGGCGATGGCATCGGCGATACCGGAGACGATGCGCCCGAGAATGGGCGCCCCTTCGCCCCGGCGGGCCAGGTTCAGCCACAGCTCGGGGAGTTCGCCGGCGAGCACGGCGAGGGCGCCGAGATCGTCGGCACGGCGGATGCGGTCGGCCAGGTGAATGCTGCTGACGCCCTGGGCGCGCAGCAGGTCGGTGCTGCTGACCAGGCCGTGCAGCTTGCCCGGTTCGGCGACGGGCAGGTGGTGGATGCCGCGGCGGGTCATTTCGAGGAGGGCTTCGAATCCGGGTGCGTCTGGCGGCAGGGTGCACGGCTCGGCGGTCATGATTGCCGAGATCGGCGTCTGGTCGGAAAGGCCGGTGGCCAGGCAGCGGCTGCGCAGGTCGCGGTCGGTGACGATGCCGAGCAGGCCGCCTTCATCGACGACGAGCAGGGCCGACACGCGTTGGCTGGTCATGCGCCGGGCGGCTTCGCGGATGGTGGCCTCTGGGCTGGTGCACACGGGCGCCCGGCCGACCAGCGTCGCCAGCGGCAGACTGCCGAGGTCGCGTTCGAGCGGGACACGCTGGCTGCCGCGGGCGCTGGCCAGGCGCTGGCCGAGATCGCGTACGGCGCGCTGGCGCAGTTCCGGGTATTCCTGCCAGAGTGCCGCTAGATGGTCCAGCGGCAGACCGTAAAGTAGGGTGTCCTCGACAGCGTGGCCGGGCCAGGACTTTTCCGGCGAGTCGGGCAGGCAGTCGGCATCGTGCATGTCGCCCTCGCCCATGCGCCGGGTCAGCGCGCCCTCCGCTGTCCGCAGTTCGATGGCACCCTGACGCACCAGCCACAGGCAGGTCTGCCCTTGCGGCGGGAAGCGAGTGCCACGGCGCAGATAACGAATGACAAAATGCGGCGTCAGCGCCGTCAGCGCCGCCTCGTCAATGCCGTCGAAAGGCGGGCACTCGGCCACGAAGTCGCGGATTTCGGCCAGTTCGTCGTGCATGGGTCTTGTCTCCGGTAGGGCGGCGTTTCCTCCCCCAGTTTACGCCGGGGTTTGTCTTCTGACCGAGGTTAGGGTTTTCCACGACTCGCAAAAAAAACTTTACTGGTGAAGAATGGGGGCAGCCATAAGGCTTGACGTTCCCAATGACTTTGGAGGAGACAATATGCAACGTCGTGATTTTCTCAAGAAAGCATCCGTCGGCGCTGTCGCCGGTGCTGCAGCAACCATCGCCGCTCCGGCAATCGCCCAGGCTCTGCCGAATATCAAGTGGCGCCTGACTTCCAGCTTCCCGAAGAGCCTTGACACCATTTACGGTGGTGCCGATGTGCTGGCCAACCGTCTGCGTGCCATGACCGGCGGCAAGTTCGACATCCGCGTCTTCCCCGGCGGCGAAATCGTTCCCGGCCTGCAGGCGCTGGATGCCGTGCAGCAGGGCACCGTCGAATGCTGCCATACCTGTTCCTACTACTACGTTGGCAAGGACAAGACCTTCGGTTTCGGCACCTCGATCCCGTTCGGCATGACTGCTCGCCAGATGAACGCCTGGATGTACTACGGTGGCGGTCAGAAGCTGCTCGACGACTTCTATTCGGATTACAACGTTCTGTCTTTCGCCGGTGGCAACACTGGAACCCAGATGGGCGGCTGGTGGCGCAAGGAAGTGAAGACCGTCGCCGACCTCAAGGGCATCAAGATGCGTATCGCCGGCCTCGGCGGCAACGTCTTCTCGGCTCTCGGCGTCGTGCCGCAGCAGGTTGCCGGTGGCGACATCTACCCGGCTCTGGAAAAGGGCACCATCGATGCGGCGGAGTGGGTTGGTCCGTACGACGACGAAAAGCTCGGCTTCTACAAGGTTGCCAAGAATTACTACTTCCCGGGCTGGTGGGAACCGGGTCCGGTCATCCACTTCTTCGTCAACAAGGCCGAATGGGCCAAGCTGCCGAAGGAATATCAGGAAGCCTTCCAGGCTGCAGCGTACGAAGCCAACGTCACGATGATGGCTGAATACGACCACAAGAACCCGGCCGCCCTGGCCAAGCTGATGCAGAGCGGCGTCAAGGTGCGCGAGTTCTCGTCCGAGATTCTCAAGGCGACCTACAAAGCGGCGACCGATCTCTATGCCGACGAGTCGTCGAAGAATCCGGCCTTTAAGAAGATCTTCGTCGAGTACGACAAGTACCGGCGTACGCAAGCGGCTTGGTTCAGCCTGGCCGAACGGCGAATGGATTCCTTCCTGCAGACCGGCAAGTAGAGATAGAGCGTAAAATCACAAAAAACCCGCGAATTTCGCGGGTTTTTTATTGCCCGTATTTTTTGCGGGGTCAGTTTTCGAGCAGGCTGCGCAGCATCCAGGCATTCTTTTCGTGAATCTGCATGCGCTGAGTCAGCAGGTCGGCCGTTGGTTCATCGCCGGCCTTGTCGACGATCGGGAATATGCTGCGGGCGGTCTTGGTGACGGCTTCCTGGCCGGCAACCAGTTGCTGGATCATCTCGGTGGCCGTCGGCACACCTTCGCTTTCCTTGATCACTGTCAGTTTGGCGAATTCGCGATAGGTGCCGGGGGCGGCGACATCGAGGGCGCGGATACGCTCGGCGATCATGTCGAGAGCGTTCCATAGCTCGGTGTACTGTTCCATGAACATCACATGCAGTGTGTTGAACATCGGACCCTTGACGTTCCAGTGGAAATTGTGGGTTTTCAGGTAGAGGGTGAAGGAGTCAGCCAGCAGGCGGGAGAGTCCTTCGGCGATCTTTTCACGGTCCTTCTTGCTGATGCCGATATCCATGGTGTTCTCCTGAGAGTGAAGGGTTTCACAATTCCTATGATGCCGTGGCCATCAAGAGCCGGCAAATGAAAAACGCCTATCAGGATCATAGTGGACAAAAAAGGCGAGGCCGCGGCCTCGCCTTTGCAAGATGGGCAACGACTCAGTTGTCGTTGCTTTGCAATTGCTTGAGGAAATCGGAATCGCTTTGCTCCTCCGTCTGGCTTCCGCTCTCTCCTTTGGCGGCCTTGTTCATCATGGCCTCAAGGTCCAGTTCCGGCGCCTTGCCCTCGCGCTCCAGACGCTGCATTTCGCGCTGGGCATCGTCACCGTAGCTGACGATGTTGGGGAAGATGATGATCAGCGCCACCATGATGATCTGGATGCAGACGAAAGGTACGGCGCCCCAATAGATGTCGGTCGTCTTGATCGAGGGCGGGGCGACCGAGCGCAGGTAGAACAGCGCGAAGCCGAAGGGCGGATGCATGAAGGAGGTCTGCATGTTCACCGCGAGCAGGATGCCGAACCAGATCAGGTCGATGCCCAGCTTGTCCGCCACCGGTGCCAGCAGCGGCACGATGATGAAGGACAGCTCGAAGAAGTCGAGGAAGAAGGCGAGCAGGAAGACCATGATGTTAACCACGATCAGGAAGCCCATTTCGCCGCCCGGCAACGAGGTCAGCAGGTGCTCGACCCACAGGTCGCCATTGACGGCGCGGAAGACCAGACCGAATACCGTGGCGCCGACCAGGATGAAAATGACGAAGGAGGACAGCTTCCCGGTGGTTTCCATGGCTTGCTTCAGCAGCTTCCACGACAGGCGCTTGCGCATGACGGCCATGATCATGGCGCCAGCCGCACCCATGGCGCCGCCTTCTGTCGGCGTGGCGATGCCGAGGAAGATTGTGCCAAGGACCAGGAAGATCAGCAGCAGCGGCGGCACCATCGTCGTGATGACCCGGAGCAGCAGCTTGAAGCCGCGCAGCGAGCGGGCTTCGGGCGGCAGCGCCGGAGCGGCGGAGGGCTTGAAGATGGTGAGGAGCAGTACGTAACCGACATAAAGCCCGGTCAGGATCAGGGCCGGGACGATGGCGCCTTCGTACATGTCGCCGACCGATTTGCCCAGCTGGTCGGCCATGATGATCAGCACCAGCGATGGCGGAATGATCTGCGCCAAGGTGCCGGAGGCGGCAATGACGCCGCAGGCGAGCTTCTTGTCGTAGCCATAGCGCAGCATGATTGGCAGCGAGATCAGGCCCATTGAGATCACCGAAGCGGCAACCACACCGGTCGTCGCAGCAAGCAGGGCGCCGACGAAGATGACGGCGAACGCCAGGCCGCCACGCATCGGGCCGAACAGCTGGCCGATGGTGTCGAGCAGATCCTCGGCCATGCCGGAGCGTTCAAGAATCAGCCCCATGAAGGTGAAGAAGGGGATGGCGAGCAGCGTATCGTTGCCCATGATGCCGAAAATGCGCTCGGGCAGGGCCTGGAACAGGGCTGGCTGGAGCAGGCCAAGTTCGATACCGATGAGGCCGAAAACGACGCCGTTGGCGGCCAGGGCGAAGGCCACCGGGTAGCCGAAAAGGAGGAAGAAGACCAGGGCGCCGAACATCAGCGGCGCCATGTTGGCGATGACCCATTCCATTATTTGCCCTCCTTGGCTTTGTTGGCTGCGGCGAGAAGGTCGGCTGCCAGTTGTTCTTCGGGGGTCGGGGCCTTGACCTTGGCGTTCGGGTCTTCAATACGACCGGCGAGGAAGGCGATGCGCTTGATCAGCTCGGAGATGCCCTGCAGGGCCAGCAGCGTGAAGCCGATCGGCAGCAGGATCTTGACCGGCCAGCGGATCAGGCCTCCGGCGTTGGCCGAGTATTCATTGATCCGGTAGGACTCGGCAACCAATGGCAGCGACAGCCAGAGGACGGTGACGACCATCGGCAGCAGGAAAAAGATGGTGCCGATGATATCGATCACGGCCAGGCCGCGGGCGGAGAAGCGGCTGGAAATGACGTCGATGCGTACGTGTTCATTTTTCTGCAGCGTGTAGGCGGCGCACAGCAGGAAAACGCCGGAGAACAGATACCACTGGATTTCCAGCAGGCCGTTCGAACTGTCGTTGAAAATAAAGCGGTAACTGGCGTTGCCGGCACTGATCACGGTCATGATCAGAACCAGCCAGAATGCGCCTTTGCCGACCCGCTCGTTGAGCCAGTCGATCAGCTGCGAGAGCTTGAGCAGAAGGGTCACGGATTGTCCTCCTCGGTTGATAGAATTCCCGGCTTCTGGAAATGGCCGGAGTTTGATTAAAAATTTCAGTCGGCCAAATTTACTGCGAAGGTGATAGCTCGACCATGGTGGAAATCCCTACAAACTATTCGACACGCCTTTGTCTGGTGCGTCACGGTGAAACGGAGTGGAACGCAGAGCGACGTATCCAGGGGCAGATCGATATCGGCCTCAATGCCATCGGGCGTCGTCAGGCCGAGGCCGTCGGCTGCTGGCTGAAGACGGCGAAGATCGGCGCCATCTACAGCAGCGACCTGCAGCGCGCCTGGCTGACGGCGCAGGCCATCGGTCGCGCTCTCGGCCTTGATCCTCAGGCAAGGCCGGCGCTGCGTGAGCGCCGTTACGGTATTTTCGAAGGTCTGACCTACGACGAGGCGAAGCGCGATCATCCTGCCGGCTATGCTGCTTTCGAAGGGCGAAATGCAGACTACGATTTCGAGCATGGAGAGAGCCTGAAGGTGATGTTCGAGCGGGTGACGACGGCTTTGTGCGAGATTGTCGCCGGCCACCCCGGTGGCAACGTGGTTGTTGTCGTTCATGGTGGTGTACTCGATATCGTCAACCGTTTTGTCCGCGGCAATGGCCTTGACGTGCCGCGCGATTTCCTGATTCCCAACGCCGGGCTGAACTGGATCACTTGCTGCGACGGTGCCTGGTCGATCGAGCGCTGGGGCGAAACAGCCCATCTGGAGCCGGGCGCCCTTGACGAGCTGCCTTCGTGATAAGATTCCCGCCCTTTTCAATGGCTTGAGGCATTCCCCATGTTTTCCGCGAAAGACACCCTGGCAAAAGTTGACCCCGAACTCTGGCAGGCCATCGAGGCCGAGAACAAGCGCCAGGAAGACCACATCGAACTGATCGCGTCGGAAAACTACGTGAGCAAGGCGGTCATGGAAGCCCAGGGCTCCCAGCTGACCAACAAGTACGCCGAAGGCTACCCGGGCAAGCGCTACTATGGTGGTTGCGAGCATGTCGACATTGCCGAGCAGATCGCCATCGACCGCATCAAGGCGCTGTTCGGTGCCGATGCCGCCAACGTCCAGCCGAACTCCGGTTCGCAGGCCAACCAGGCCGTGTTGATGGCCTTCTGCAAGCCCGGCGACACGATCATGGGCATGAGCCTGGCCGAAGGCGGCCACCTGACCCACGGCATGCCGCTGAACATGTCCGGCAAGTGGTTCAACGTTGTCTCCTATGGCCTCGACGCCAATGAAGCCATCGACTACGACAAGATGGAAGCGCTGGCCCGCGAACACAAGCCGCGCCTGATCGTCGCCGGCGCCTCGGCTTACGCCCTGCGTATCGACTGGGAGCGCTTCGCCAAAATCGCCAAGGAGGTCGGCGCGATTTTCTGGGTCGACATGGCCCACTACGCTGGCCTGATTGCCGCCGGTTTCTACCCGAACCCGGTGCCCTTCGCCGATGTCGTCACCACGACCACGCACAAGACGCTGCGCGGCCCGCGCGGCGGCGTCGTGCTGATGAAGGCCGAGCACGAGAAGGCGATCAATTCGGCCATCTTCCCCGGCCTGCAGGGTGGTCCGCTGATGCACGTGATCGCCGCCAAGGCCGTCGCCTTCAAGGAAGCGGCAACGCCGGAATTCAAGAACTACCAGGAACAGGTGATCATGAACGCCCGCGTCATGGCTCGTGTACTTGGCGAGGAGCGTGGCCTGCGCATCGTTTCCGGCCGTACCGAAAGCCACGTCTTCCTGGTTGACCTGCGTTCGAAGAACATCACTGGCAAGGAAGCCGAAGCCGCGCTGGGCCGTGCCCACATCACCGTCAACAAGAACGGCATCCCCAACGACCCGCAGAAGCCTTTCGTCACGTCCGGCATCCGCATCGGTTCGCCAGCCATGACGACGCGCGGCTTCACCGAGATCGAGTCGGAAACCATCGCCCATCTGATCGCCGACGTGCTCGACGCACCAAACGACGAAGCCGTGGCCGCCAAGGTCCGCGAAAAAGTCTCGGCGCTGTGCAAGCAGTTCCCGGTCTACGGAGGCTGAGTAGTTGTTAGTTGCCAGTAAGTCGGAGTTGCCAGCGGGCACTCTGGCGACTGGCAACTAGCAACTGACAACTACGATGAAATGTCCTTTCTGCGGCGCTGAAGATACGGCGGTAGCCGATACCCGTCTCAATGACGAGGGCGATACCGTCCGTCGCCGCCGCAAGTGCAATGCCTGCGACAAGCGCTTCACCACCTATGAACGGGCGGAAATCCAGTTGCCGCAGGTGGTCAAGAAAAATGGCCTGCGCACCGAGTTCAGCCGGGCCAAGCTGCGCGCCAGTCTTGAGCTGGCGCTGCGCAAGCGGCCGGTGAGCATCGAGGCGGTCGATGCCGCTGTTGCCGACATTGAGGAGCGCCTGCTCTCGGCCGGCGAGCGCGAAGTCAGCACGCAGCAACTGGGTGAGCTGGTGATGCGCGAACTGAAGAAGCTCGACAAGGTCGCCTACATCCGCTTCGCCTCCGTGTATCGCAATTTCGAGGACGTCGACGCCTTCTCCCGGGCGATCCGCGAAGTCTCGCCGCCTCCCCGCAAAAAATGAGCTTTACCGCCGCCGACCATCGCTGGATGGCGCAGGCGCTGCAACTGGCCGAGCGCGGCCTGTGGACAACCAGCCCCAATCCGCGCGTCGGTTGCCTGCTGGTCAAGGAAGGCGCCATCGTCGGCGAAGGCTGGCACGAGAAGGCCGGCGAACCGCATGCCGAAGTCCATGCGCTGCGCGCTGCCGGCGACCAGGCGGGCGGGGCGACCGCCTACGTGACCCTGGAGCCGTGCAGTCACCACGGCCGTACGCCGCCCTGTGCCGAGGCGCTGATAGCCGCCGGCGTGAGCCGCGTTGTCGCGGCGATGCGCGATCCCAATCCTTTGGTCGCCGGCCAGGGCCTGGCCCTGCTGCAGGCGAGCGGCATCGAGACCGCCTGCGGGCTGTTGGAAAATGAAGCACGCGAACTCAACATCGGCTTCGTTGCGCGCATGACGCGTGGTCGGCCCTGGTTGCGCCTGAAGACGGCGGCCAGCCTGGATGGCAAGACGGCGCTGAACAATGGTAGCAGCCAGTGGATCACTGGCCCCGCGGCGCGGCGCGACGGCCAGCGCTGGCGGGCGCGCGCCTGTGCGGTGCTGACCGGTATCGGCACGGTGCGCGACGACGATCCGCAATTGAACGTGCGCGAATTCGCGACGCCGCGCCAGCCGCTGCGCGTGGTCGTCGACAGCAAGCTGGAAACGCCGCTGAACGCCCGCATCCTGAAAGGGGGGCCGGTGCTGATCGCCGGCTCTGTAGCAGATGCCGCCAAAATGGCCGCGTTACAGGCGGCTGGGGCAGAGGTGCTGATCCTGCCGAACGCCTTTGGCAAAGTCGAACTGGCCGACCTGCTGGCCGAGTTGGGTCGGCGCGGTATCAATGAAATCCATGCTGAAGCTGGCTTCAAGCTGAACGGATCATTGCTGCGTGAGGGTCTGGTCGACGAACTGCTGCTCTATCTGGCGCCCTGCCTGATCGGTCACCAGGCCAGCGGTCTGTTCAACCTGCCCGAGCTGACTAGCCTGAGCGACAAGCACCTGCTGCAGATTCGCGATCTGCGGCAGATTGGTGAAGATATTCGCCTGATCGCCCGTTTCCGTTAGGCCCGCAAACGGCGCAGGCCGGGTCCTTCTTGAAACGGACGCTACGCCATTCCATTTCCAGCGTATCGAGCAGCAGCAGCCGGCCGCTCAGGCTTTCGCCGATGCCGGCCGCCAGCTTCAGCGCTTCGGCTGCCTGCATGGTGCCGATGATGCCGGTTAGCGGCGCGAAGACGCCCATCACCGCACAGCGCACTTCCTCGACGTCTTCGCCTTCGGGAAACAGGCAGTGGTAACACGGCGCGTCGTCGCGGCGCAGGTCGTAAACGCTGATCTGGCCGTCGAAGCGGATGGCAGCGCCGGAGACCAGCGGTTTGCGGTGATGGACGCAGGCACGGTTGATGGCGTGGCGGGTGGCGAAATTGTCCGTGCAGTCGAGCACGATGTCGGCGGTGGCGACCAAAGCGTCGAGCGCCTCGCCGGACAGTCGTTGCTGCAGCGGCACGATGGTGATCTCTGGATTGATCGCACTCAGTGCCTGGCGACCCGATTCCGCCTTGGCCATGCCGACGCGTGCCTGGGTGTGCAGGATCTGACGCTGCAGGTTGGTGAAATCGACGGTGTCGTCATCGACCAGCGTGATCTTGCCGACACCGGCCGAGGCCAGGTACAGCGCTGCCGGCGAACCGAGACCACCGGCGCCGACCACCAGTGCATGCGTTGCCAGGATGCGCTCCTGTCCTTCGATGCCGAGCGCATCGAGGAGGATGTGGCGGCTGTAACGAAGAAGCTGCTCGTCAGTCATTCAGGATCGAGTTATCAGGATTGAGGATCGAGTAGTTTTGCTAACAGCTTGATCCTCGATCCAAATAGCTACTTGTATTCCCGCCACTCCGGCGGCGTGTCGTCGTGGTCGCCGTGCGGGTGGTGTTCCCAGGCCTTGACGTAGGCTTCCTGCTCGGAGCGCTTGATGCGCTTTTCCGGCGCTTCCATGTTATGCAGCTGGGTATCCTCGACGTAGTAGATCAGGGCCCGGGTCAGCTTGGTCATCAACGTGTTGTCGAGATGGTAGCCCTTGTCCACCAGATGCTCGTCGAGTTCGCGTAGGGTGTGCTGGCGTAGATCGTAGGCGACGCCAAGGGCGCGCTTCTCGTATTTGGCTTCCACTTCCAGTTCGTCGACGCGCTGCAGATCGTCGGCCGCCTCCGGCACTTGGCCGGGGGGGAACTTGGAGAACTGGATCTCGCGCTTTTTCTTCAGGTCCGAACTGTGCATCGTTCCTCCCTGCCGAGTGCTTATTTCGGCTTCTGCATGATCTGCAAGCCCTTGAGCAGATTGAGCGCCTGCTGGAACTGATAGTCGCTCGGGCTGGCGTACTCGAGACGTTGGGGCATCTCGTCAATTTCTTCCTTGTTGTTCTTGTCCTTGCCCGGCTTCTCCGCTGGCTTCATTTCGCTGCGCGGGACTTCCTTGTCGCGGTCATTGCTCAGGTGGCGTTCGAGGTCGGCTTCGCGGATGCGGTTGGTCGCCGAGGAAGAGCCATTGGCCGATTCTTCGACAACGATGTCGGGCACGATGCCCTTGGCCTGGATCGAGCGGCCAGCCGGGGTGTAGTAGCGGGCCGTGGTCAGCTTGATGGCTGAATTGCCAGGCAACGGCAGCACCGATTGCACAGACCCCTTGCCGAAAGTCTGGGTGCCCATGATCACCGCCCGCTTGTGGTCCTGCAGGGCGCCAGCGACGATTTCCGAAGCCGAGGCCGAACCGCTATTGACCAGGACGACCATTGGCACGTCCTTGATTGCCGCCGGCAGTGTGCGCAGCGGATCTTCGCGCGTGCCACGCAGATAATCGCGCGGTCGGGCGAGGAATTCCTGCTTGGCATCTTCGGTGCGACCATTAGTCGACACGACCTTGACGTCAGGCGCCAGGAAGGCAGCGGATACGCCGATGGCGCCGTTGAGCAGGCCGCCCGGGTCGTTGCGCAGGTCGAGGACGAGGCCATTCAGCTTACCGTCCTTGTACAGGGTGCCGAGATGCCTGGCTAGATCGGTAACGGTGTTTTCCTGGAACTGGGTGACGCGAATCCAGCCATAACCCGGTTCAACCAGCTTGGACTTGACGCTCTGTACCTTGATTACTTCGCGGATCAGGGTGATTTCCAGCGGCTTGGCCTCGCCCTTGCGCAGGATGGTCAGCTTGATCGGGGTTTTCGGCTTGCCGCGCATCTTCTTGACGGCATCCGCCAGGGTCAGGCCCTTGACCAGCGTTTCGTCGAGCTTGAAGATCAGGTCGCCGGACTTGATGCCGGCGCGGTAGGCCGGCGTGTCTTCGATCGGCGAGACGACCTTGACCAGGCCGTCTTCCATGCCGACCTCGATGCCGAGGCCGCCGAATTCACCCTGCGTGCCAACCTGCAGGTCCTTGAAGGCGTCGGCGTCAAGATAGGCCGAGTGGGGATCAAGATTGGCCAGCATGCCGGCGATGGCATTGGTGATCATCTTCTTGTCTTCGACCGGTTCGACGTAGCCTTGCTTGATGGCGCTGTAGACCTCGGCAAAGGTACGCAATTCCTCGATGGGTAGGCCGGGAGCGGCTTCCTTGTCGGCGAGGGCGGGGAAGTTGAGGCTGATCATGGCGCCGGCCAAGAATCCACCCACTATCAAACTGACGGTTTTCGCTTTGCTCATTTCAGGCTTGCCCATTTCATCGGGTCGATCGGTTTTCCCTGGTGACGGAGTTCAAAGTATAAACCGGATTCCGGATTGCCTCCGCTGTTGCCGACGGTAGCTACCGTCTCCCCGCCCTTGACTGCCTGGCCGACCTGCTTTAGCAAAGTGTCGTTGTTACCGTAGATCGACAGGTAGGCGTTGCCATGATCGACGATCAGCAAATTGCCGAAGCCGCGCATCCATTCGGCGAAGACCACTCGGCCGTTGGCGATGGCCTTGACTTCACTGCCGCTGGCGCTGCGGATGAACAGGCCGCGCCAGCTACCACCGCCTTCGCGCGGCGCGCCGAAGCGGCCGGCCACGCCGCCACGTACCGGCAGCCGCAGCTTGCCCTTCTGGCGGGCAAAGCTGCCATCACTGGGGGCGGGTTCGTAGTGGTTTTCGGCTTCAGCTCTGCGTGGCGGAACGGATTCAGGACTGCGCTGAGCGGGGCGTTCGGGGTCCTTCTGCGCCTGCTGGCGAGCCGCTTCCGCTGCTCTGGCACGTGCTGCTTCGGCGCGGGCGGCTTGCGCGGCCTGGGCGGCGAGAATTTTTGAAAGACGATCGATCAACTGCGTCAGGCGCCTCTCGTTACGTTGCAGGTTACCGATTTCCTTGCGTTGGGCGTTCACCTTGCTCGACATTTCGGCGTAGAGCGCTTTGCGTTCGTCGCGCTGCTGCTTTAGTTCCTCGGCCCGCTGCTGCTGTTCGGCCTCAACCTGCGTCAGTTCGGCGCTACGTTCGCGGGCGTCGGCGGCCAGGGCCTTCTTTTTCGTCAGTGTCTGGCGGATTTCGCTCATCAGTTCCGCCCGACTATGGGCGATGGCCGACAAGTAGTGAAGGTCGCGCGCCATCTGGTTGGGGTCGTCACCATTGAGCAGCATCTGTAGCGAATCAGGGGTGCTGCGCAGGTGCTGCTTGTAGAGCAGGCGCTCCAGTTGTGCCTGCTGCTGGCTCAGGGTGCTGCCCAGTTCGCTGGATTGTTGTTCCAGGGATTGCAGTTCGCGCTGCAATTTTCCGCGTTGTTCGGCGAGTTCATGCAGTTCGCGCTGCAGGCGGGAAATCTGGCGTTCCGATTCGCGCAGGCGGACGCCGGCATCGGCGCGATTTTCCTCGCTGGCGTTCAGTTCCTTGCGCAGGGTTTCGATGCGGCCGCGCAGTTCGCCGAGGTCGGCCTGACGCTCGGCGATTTCCGGTGCCGCCGCGGTTGATGTTCGCTTCTGGGCCACGGCAGGGGGCAAGCAAAGGAAAACGGCGGCCACCAGTGCCGCCGTCCTGAGCATTCCGCCCTTGCGTCGCGCGTCCTGAACCGGCTCGGGCGACGGCTTGGGGTGGCGTCCGGAGAGGCGCCTTTTTCGGCTGAACATGGCGGAATTGATGGCGATTAAGGTCGGCGAACGGGAAGTCCTTATTTTATAATGATCCATTCACCGATAACGAGGTTTGTCTTGGAAACCCCTTCCTTCAACCTGATCGAAAAGCAGGAGCATATCGAGATGGCGGCGCGTGCGCTGAAATCCATCGCTCATCCCCTGCGTCTCAAGGTACTTTGCGTGCTGGGCGACCAGGAGGCATGCGTGCAGGAAATTGTCGAGGCCGTTGGCACCTCGCAGAGCAATATTTCCCAGCACTTGGCCATCCTGCGCGAAAAAGGCGTGCTCGTCACGCGTAAGGACGCCAACCGCGTCTACTATCGCGTCGGCGATCAACGGACCTTGCAGCTTGTCGGTATGATGCGCGAAGTTTTTTGTGGCGAGGAGCCCCGCTAAATGCCGATGGAATTTATCAACCAGAATATCCTGCTCGTGGGAATCGTCGTGGTCAGCGGCCTTGGCCTGCTCTGGCCGCTGATTTTCCGGGCGGCAGGTAATGCCCTTGGCCCGGTCGAGGCAACGCAACTGATCAACCGCGAGGATGCCATCATCCTCGATGTGCGTGAAGGCGACGAATTTGCCGCCGGCCACCTGCCGGAGGCGCGCAACATTCCGGCGGGCAAGCTGGCCGACCGCATTGGCGAGCTGGAAAAATTCAAGGACAAGCCGCTGCTGGTCTGTTGTGCGGCGGGCATTCGTTCCAACAAGGCGTGCGCCGAATTGAAGAAAAACGGCTTCGCCAGAATCCATTCCCTGGCCGGCGGTGTTGACGCCTGGCTGGCGGCTGGTTATCCGGTGAAGAAAGGATCCCGTAACAAATGAATGCTACCGTTCTGATGTACACCACAGCGGTTTGCCCCTATTGCCTGCGTGCCAAACAACTGCTCAAGGCGCGTGGCGTCGAGGCGATCGAAGAGGTTCGCATCGACCTGGATGCGGAGCGTCGTGATGAAATGATGCAACGCACCGGTCGGCGGACCGTGCCGCAAATCTACATCGGTGACACCCACGTTGGTGGTTGCGACGACCTCTACGCGCTGGACGCGGCGGGCGGCCTGAAGCCGCTGCTGGAAGCCAAGCATTCCTGACCATTCATCCCCTTTCCGAAAGAAGAACATGGAACAGAACGAACAACCCGTCTTTGGCATCGAAAAACTCTACGTCAAGGATCTCTCGCTGGAAGTGCCGAATGCGCCGGAAGTTTTTCTCGAGCGCGAAGCCCCGCAGATCCAGATTCAGCTCAATTCCGGCGGCCGTCCGGTTGGCGACAACGTCTTCGAGGTGGTGCTGACCGTTACGGTGACCGCATCCATCGGTGAAAAGACCGTTTTCCTGGTCGAGGTTGGCCAGGCTGGCGTGTTCCGCATCCAGAACGTGCCGCAGGAACAGATGGAGCCGCTGATTGCCGTAGCCTGCCCGAACATCCTCTTCCCCTACGCTCGGGAAGTGGTGTCCGATGCCGTGACCCGTGCCGGCTTCCAGCCCATCGTTCTGCAGCCGGTCAATTTCGAGGCCATGTACCTGCAGCGTCTGCAAGAGCAGGAGCAGGCCCAGGCGCCGACCGAGGTTCCCATCCAGTAAGGAGCACGCATGCTGCGTCGGACACTTCTTGCCCTGAGCCTGGCTGGCGTTGCCGGTCTGACGGCCGCCAGCGACTACCGCGTCGTCGATGTGCCGGTAGCCATCCTCTATGATGCGCCGTCGCAAAAGGGGCAGAAGCTCTACCTGATTCGCGCGCAAACGCCTGTTGAGGTTGTCGTCCGTCTTGAGGGCTGGGTCAAGGTGCGGGATGCCGAAGGTTCCCTGGCCTGGATCGAGTCAGCCAATCTGGCGGAAAAGCGCAACCTGGTGGTGATCGCGCCGAAGGCAGAAATTCGTCAGGCCGACAATGCCGAGGCGCCGGTCGTTGCCGAACTCGACAAGTGGGTGGCCATCGAACTGCTTGCTACGGCAGCGCCGGGCTGGGCGCGGGTCAAGCATCGCGACGGGGCGACCGGTTTCGTGAGCATCACGCAGGTCTGGGGTCTATGAGGCTGACGTTGCTCGGTGCGGGCGCCTGGGGTACGGCGCTGGCCATTGCCTTTGCCGACAAGCATGAGGTCACCCTGTGGTCGCGCGAGGCCGATGTGGCCGCCGAGCTAAGGGATTCGCGTGAGAACCGGCGCTTTTTTCCGGGTTATCGCCTACCCGATGGGGTGGACGTCACGACCGATTTCGCGGCAGCGGTGAGTGCTGCCGAACTGCTCATCGTCGCCACGCCGATCGCCGGTTTGCGGCCAACAGTTGAGAACCTGCGGGCACACGGAGTCCACTTGCCAATGCTCTGGGTGTGCAAGGGATTCGAGGCCGGTAGCGGCAAGTTGCCACATCAGGTCGTTGGCGAAGTGCTCGGTCCCGAGGCGGTTTTCGGGGCACTCTCCGGTCCCAGTTTTGCCGAGGAAGTCGCTGCCGGACAGCCAACCGCTATCGCTCTGGCTGCCAATGATCCAGTTTTTGCTCGCGAGGCTGCCCGCGAGCTGCATGGAGCTCGCCTGCGCATCTATGCCAATGACGATTTGGTCGGGGTCGAGGTGGGCGGCGCCGTCAAGAACGTGCTGGCCATCGCTAGCGGTGTTTGCGACGGTCTCGGTCTCGGGCTGAATTCGCGGGCTGCGCTGATGACTCGTGGTCTGGCCGAAATTGCCCGCCTGGGTGTGGCGCTGGGGGCGCAGCGCGAAACCTTCATGGGTCTCGCCGGCATGGGCGACCTGATTCTTACCTGTACTGGCGATCTGTCGCGCAACCGGCGTGTTGGACTGGCGCTGGCCGAGAATAAGTCGCTGCCGCAAATTCTCGAAGAGCTGGGTCACGTCGCCGAAGGCGTTTACACGGCACGTGAAGTGGATCGCCTGGCCAGCCAGTTTGCTGTCGATATGCCGATCAGTGCAGCCGTTGCCGCTGTTCTTGATGGCCGCTTGAGTGCTGCCCAAGCAGTCGCCGAGTTGATGGCTCGCGACCCCAAAGAGGAAGCGGCCTAAACGCCTGCGTCTCCTGCCAGCCGTGGCGAAGGCTGGGCGGCGCCAGCGAAGCCGTTTTGCCGCCAGGCCTCGAAAACGGTGACGGCGACGGCATTCGACAAGTTCAGACTGCGTTGATCGGCCTGCATGGGCAGGCGTAGCCGCTGTTGCGGTGGGAATTCGGCGATCACTTCGGGGGGCAGACCGCTGGTTTCCCGACCAAAGACAAAGACATCATCATTGTGCAAGGCAGTCGTGAATGGACTGGCTGCACCGCGCGTCGTCATCGCCAGCAGCCGGCGACCGGCCAGTGCTGCCTTGCAGGCGGCCCAGTCGGCGTGATGAACGACACGGGCGTACTCGTGGTAATCGAGTCCGGCGCGCCGCAAACCCTTGTCGGTGATGATGAAACCCAGGGGTTCGACGAGATGCAGCTCGGCTCCGGTATTGGCGCAGAGGCGGATGATGTTGCCGGTATTGGGCGGGATTTCCGGCTGGTAGAGGACGACGGCGAACACGCGCAGCAGGGAGGCTTGATGGTGAAAGTCCGCGATTAGACCACGGATCAGTGCTTCAGGGCGCGCGCCGCAACGACCAGCGTAATGTCGCCGGCACCATGCAGGCGCAGCACGCGGGCACATTCGTTGGCCGAGGCGCCCGTAGTCATCACATCGTCAACCAATACCACATGGCGGCCGCCAAGGTCGCCGCTACAGGCAAAGGCGCCGCGCACATTGCGTTGCCGTTCGCCGGGCAGCAACTCCGCCTGGGGGCGCGTTGGGCGCTGCCGGTGCAACAGGTCTGGTTGATAAGGCAGGCCCAGTGTCCGCGCCATGCCGCGGGCAATCTCGCCGGCCTGGTTGAAACCCCTCTCACGCAGACGTTCCGTGTGCAATGGCATCGGCAGCAGCGTCTGGCCGGCCGGCGTCAGCCGCTCCGCCAGGCGCGACCCCAACCAGTCGGCGACGGCCAGGCGGTGCTGATATTTCAGGGCATGGATGATGCGATCGGCGGGGAATTCATAGGCCCACAGAGCAAGCGCCCGGTTGTAATGGGGAGGCTCCTTCAGGCAGGCGCCGCAATGCTCGCCATGCGTGGTCGGCAGGGCACAGCGCGGGCACAGGCGTTCGCTGGGCAGGATCGGCAAATCGTTGTCGCAGCTGGCGCAGAGCAGCGGTCCACCGGTGTCATCGCCGCAGAGCAGGCAACTGCTCGGGAGGAGTTCCGCCGCCAGTCGACGGACAAGGTGTCGCGGAAGAATGGACGGCGGGTAGGGTAAAATTGACATCGCCTTTAGCCTTCTCGATAATTCATAATTACGGATCGCTTATCCCGCGTTCTGCCATTTCTTTCGTCAGGTACCTCATGCAAGCCAGCTCAGTCGCCGCCGTTTCCACCCTTCCGCAACAGTCGTCGAGCCGTCGCTGGACGGTTGAGGAGGTGCTTGCGCTCTACGAGATGCCATTGATGGATCTGATCTGGCAAGCCCAGGGGGTGCATCGCCAGCATTTTGATGCCAACGCCATTCAACGCTCGACGCTGCTTTCGGTCAAGACCGGGGGCTGTTCGGAGGATTGCAGCTACTGTTCGCAATCGGCGCGCTACGATACGGATCTCGAACGCGAACGCCTGATGCCGCTTGATGAAGTTGTCGCAGCAGCCCGCGCCGCCAAGGAAAAGGGAGCTTCCCGTTTCTGCATGGGGGCAGCCTGGAAGGGGCCGAAGGACAATGATCTCGATCGCGTTCTCGACATGGTGCGCGAGGTCAAGGCGCTGGGCATGCAGACCTGCGTCACGCTCGGCATGCTTAAGGACGGGCAGGCGGAAAAGCTGAAGGATGCCGGTCTCGATTATTACAACCACAATCTCGATACTGATCGCGAGTTCTACGGTCAGGTGATCAAGAGCCACACCCATGACGATCGCCTGGATACGCTCGATCAGGTCCGTGATGCCGGCATCAATGTCTGTTCCGGCGGCATTATCGGCATGGGCGAATCGCGCAAGAACCGGGCGGCACTGCTGGTCCAGTTGGCTAATTTGCCGCAGCCCCCGGAGTCGGTGCCAATCAATAACCTGGTGCCGATTCCCGGTACGCCGCTGGCCGACGTGCCACGTCTCGATCCCTTCGAATTCGTCCGCACCATCGCTGCTGCACGTATCGCCATGCCGACCTCTTGGGTTCGCCTCTCGGCCGGCCGTCAGGAAATGAGCGATGAACTCCAGGCGCTTTGTTTCCTGGCCGGTGCCAACTCGATGTTCTACGGCGACCATCTGTTGACGACCAGCAATCCGGAAGTCGATCGCGATGATGCGCTGTTCGCCCGCCTCGGTGTGAAGGCCGTTTGAGCGCTGGTTTTGTCGACCGCCGTCAGGTTGCCCGGCGTTTTTCCCGGGTGGCGGCGGGCTATGGCGAAGGCGATTTTCTGGTTCGGGAGATCGACCGGCGCATGCAGGAGCGTCTCGATTACGTCAGCTTGCAGCCGGGGCGTATCGTCGATCTTGGGTGCAGTCGTGGCGGCAGTTTCGCCGGCCTGGCCACGCGGTATCCAGCCGCCGAGCTGATCGGTGTCGATCTGGTGCCAGCCATGCTGGCCAACACAGATATGGCAACCGCGGGCTGGCGTCGTTGGCTGAACCTGGGCCGGCAGACGGGGCCGCTGCGCCTGGCGGCCGATGCGGCCAGTGTGCCGCTACCCGCCGGTTGCGCCAGCCTGCTCTGGTCCAATCTCCTGCTGCATTGGCTCGACGATCCGCTGCCGGTATTCGCCGAAGCACACCGCCTGCTTGAAGTCGACGGTTTGCTGATGTTTTCCACTTTCGGCCCCGATACGCTGAAAGAGCTACGCGCAGCTTTCGGTGATGGGCGCGACCATACCCAGCGCTTCATCGACATGCACGATCTGGGGGACATGTTGGTCAGTTGCGGCTTTGCCGACCCGGTCATGGACATGGAAGTGATCACCCTGACCTACAGCGATCTCGACGCCCTTTTTGCCGACCTGCGCGCGGCCGGCAGCACCTGCGCCATGAAATCCCGAGGCCATGGCCTGAGCGGGCGCCAGGGCTGGGTGGCGGCGCGCACGGCTTACGAAGCGATGCGCCAGGCCGGAAAGCTGCCGGCGACCTTCGAAGTGGTTTATGGTCATGCTTGGAAGGTGGCGTCGAGAAAACTGGCCGACGGGCGCGCCATCGTCCGTTTCGATCGGCCGTCGGGGCGTTGATCAGTCCGGTTTCTGCTTGAAGAAGCGGATCGGCTTGGCTTCCGGGAGTCGCGCAACCGGGATCGCCTTGCGCCGTCGTTCGCGAATGCGCCAGCCGATGAGCAGGCCCATGGCTGCACTGGAGACGAGCGCCCACAGCCATTGTTCGTTCTTGGCCAACCAGAGGTAGTGGCCGCTGGCGAGAATGCCGATCAAGTAGATGTTGCGGTGCAGCTCTTGCCAGCGCCGGCCGCCTAGCCGACGCACCGCCCATTGTCCGGAAGTGACGGCCAGCGGGACGAGCAGAAGGAAGGCGGCGAAGCCGAGGCTGACGTAGGGGCGCTTGAATATATCGCGGGCGATGGCTTCGGGCACGAAATTATGGTCAACGCCGATGAAGGTCAGCAGGTGGAGAACGGCGTAGAAGAACGTCAGGAGACCAAGCAAGCGGCGCAGGCGCAGCAGCCAGTGCATCTGGGTGAGGGCGCGCAGTGGTGAAATGCACAAGGTCAGTAGCAACAGGTTGAAGGTCCAGCTACCGGTCCAGCGTTGGGCCAGCTCGATCGCATCCTCTGCGCCCTGTCCCTGCCAGTCAAGCCATGCCAGGCGGGTGGCGGGGAGCAGACAAAGAACGAGGAGCACGACCTTCAGCCAGGCCAGCTGTCGCGCATCAGGTTGAAAACTCATGCGTTTCGGTGCTCCTGGCGGGGTTCGCCTAATGATCGCGAAAAGCCAGCCGGGCGTACTGCGCGATTCCTATACGGCAAGAGCTGCCCGCAATTCGCGAATGTCTTCCGCCGCCTCTTCGAGCAAATCGGCGAAACGGCTTCGGTCGCCAATCGTCTGTTCTACTGTTTCAGGGGGGATTTCGGTGAGCAGTGAACACTGGGTGTCCATGGCCAGCAAGTTGGCGAAATACAAAATATCGCGAATGCTCGACGGGGCCTCGATGTTCTGTGGCTGATCGTGGTCGCGAACTGCCTCGGTGATGTGATCCGGCAGGCCGAGAATATGCAGGAGACTCTCGCCAATGCTCTCATGCCAGCCGCGAATCAGGTCGAGCATGGCATCGCGGTTGTCGCGGTATTCGGCATATTCAGCGGCTCGGAAGAGCAGGTAGAAAATGCCGATGTCGTGCACCAGGCCGGCCAGCATTGCCTCATCCGGTTTGACCCGGCCGATGCGACGGGCCAGCACACGGGCGATGGCGGCGACCTGCAGCGAGTGCTCCCAGGCTTGGCGGGCGAGATCGTCGTAGGCGGCCAGATTGCGCGACTTGAGCATCTGATCCATGGCCACCGCCAGCGAAGTCGTCCGCACCACCTCGAAGCCTAGGCGCCCGATGGTGGTGGCGAGATCGGTCACGCGCTTGCCGGAGGGGTTGTAACTGACCGAGTTGGCCAGTCGCAGCAACTTGCTTGAAATGAGCGGCTCGATCCCGACCACTTGAACCACACGTTCGAGGCTCGCCATCGGATCCCTGAGCGTATTGCGCACCAGGATGGCTGCATCCATGCAGGTAGGAAAGTTGACATCCCCCGACAGGTCGCGGGCGATGTCCTCAAGAATACGGAAGTGGATGCGTGGGTCGATCTCGGACATTTCAGCCGCTGATGTAGCGCTCCAGTTGGTCGATCAGGAATTGTTGGGCGCTGATGGTTTCCTTGACCATGTCGCCAATCGAAATCAGCCCGGCCACGCTGCCATCATCTTCGAGAACTGGCAGGTGACGGAAGCGCTTCTCGGTCATCAACGCCATGCATTCTTCCAGAGTTGCGGTCTTCCCGACATAGGCGACGCGTTCGCTCATTACTTCGCGCACAGCGGTTTCGCGGGAACTCTTGCCGTGGAGGATCATCTTGCGCGCGTAATCGCGCTCGGAAAAGATACCCACCAGTCTCTCGCCATCAAGTACCAGTACAGCGCCAACATCGTGTTGCGCCATGACAGAAAGTGCCTGGTAAACCGAATCCGCCGGGGCGACGAAGGCGAGTGGTCGCTGCTTGTCGGCCAGCAGTTGTTTGAGTGTTTTCATGAGTATCTCCTCTATTGGGGGTTTGTTGTCGGGCCAGTCTATCCCCACCGTCGGGGGCTGCCAAGCCTTGAAAACAAAAAGGCAGCCGAAGCTGCCTTTGTTGGGGAATTGCGTCGCTCAGCGCAGGCCGGCGGCATATTCCGCGACGGCTGCGATTTCCACGTCTGAAAGTTTGGCGGCAATCGTGCGCATCATCGATTCCGGATCGTTGGCGCGCTCGTCAACCCGGAAGGCCTTCAGCTGGGTGACCGTATATTCAGGGAACTGGCCAGCCAGGCGCGGATATTGGGCAGGAATGCCGGCACCGGCTGGGCCATGGCAGCCGGCGCAAGCGGGGACGCCCTTCTTGAAGTCACCCTGGCGCCAAAGGCGCTGGCCAAGGGCAATCTTGCTCTCGTCAGTGGCAGCGGCCGGGGTCAGCTTCTGGCTGGCGAACCAGGCAGCGACGTTGCGCATGTCTTCATCAGTCAAAGCGGCAACCATGCCGGCCATGATGGGGTTGTTGCGGGCAGCGGGCTTGCCGTCGGCAGCCTTGAAATTGACCAGTTGCTTGTAGATGTACGGTTCGATCTGTCCAGCCAGGTGCGGGTTGGCCGAAGTCATGCTGTTGCCGTCCGCTCCGTGGCAGGCGACACAGATCGATTCGGCGACGATTTTGCCCTTGGCAGGGTCAGCCTTGCTCTTGGCCCCTTCAGCTGCATGAGCGATGACAGTGGTGGCAAGAAGGATTGCCATTGCCGCGGAACGAATCATTTACGAGCTCCTTGTACGCGTTTGTGGGCGCTTTGGCCGGAACGGGAAGTTTCAAACCTGTTATTCTATAACACTTCGCCCAGCCTTGGCGGGTCTTCCGAGTTTTTTATGCCACTGTTTCAGCAGGCGGTTTTCCTTACAACCGTCGCCAATCTCCGTGATCTGCCCCAGGATTCCGTTCGTGAAGTCGCCTTTGCCGGACGCTCGAATGCCGGCAAATCTTCCGCCATCAATACGCTCGCCGGTCGCGTTCGCCTAGCCTACGTTAGCAAGACGCCGGGCCGCACGCAGCACCTGAATTATTTCACCTTGGCCGACGGCAAGTATTTCGTTGATCTTCCTGGCTACGGTTATGCCAAGGCACCGGAAGCAATCCGCTCGCAGTGGGAGGGGCTGATCGGCCCCTATTTGAACAAGCGTGAGCAACTGGCCGGACTGGTTGTCATCATGGATATCCGCCGGCCAATGACCGATCTCGACTTGCGCCTGATCGACTGGTTCCGGCCGACCGGAAGGCCGATCCACATCCTGCTGTCGAAGGCCGACAAGCTGAGCCGCCAGGAACAGACCAAGGCCTTGCGCTCGATCAAGGCCGAGGTCGCGACTTGGGGCGACGCCGAACTGTACTCGGTGCAGTTGTTTTCCAGCCTGAAGAAGAGTGGCGTTGATGAAGCTGAAGCGGTCCTGGCTGGCTGGCTGGACATTCCGCTCAAGAAGCTGGAAAACAAAGGGCCCCCGGATAAGGGGGGTCCGGGGGCCAAAATGCCTTGACGTGGTCAAGACACCCGCTCAGGGAGGTGAAGCGGGAGATAGCGCGTGCCATCTGTTGGCTCTGATATGGGTCATGGCGAAAAGTTCCGGTCGGGTCGAAAATTTCTTTGGTTAATCTGAGCGAGGTTTGCAGCATGAGCGGTAATGGCATTTTCCCGGGAACCCGCATGCGCCGGATGCGGCGGGACGATTTTTCGCGCCGCCTGATGCGCGAGTCGGTACTGACGGTCGATGATTTCATCTATCCGGTCTTCGTTCTTGAGGGCGAGGGTCGTATTGAGCAGGTGGCGTCGATGCCGGGGGTTGCCCGGCAATCGCTGGATGTCCTGCTGAAAACGGCTGAGCGGGCGCTCAAGCTGGGCATTCCGGCGCTGGCACTATTCCCGGTGGTCGATGCTTCACTGAAGTCCCTGGGCGCCGAAGAGGCCTATAACGACAATGGTCTGGTGCCGCGCGTCGTGCGCGCCCTGAAGCGCGAATTTCCGGAACTGGGCATCATCACCGACGTGGCGCTTGATCCCTACACCAGCCATGGCCAGGACGGCCTGATCGACGATACCGGCTACGTGCTCAACGACGAGACGCTTGCCGTGTTGGCGCGCCAGGCGCTGTGCCATGCTGCCGCCGGTGCAGACGTGGTGGCGCCCTCGGACATGATGGACGGCCGCATTGGCCGTATCCGTAGTGAACTGGAAGCGGCCGGCCAGATCTATACGCGCATCCTTGCCTATTCCGCCAAGTATGCCTCCAGCTTCTACGGTCCCTTCCGCGATGCGGTCGGCTCGGCCGGCAATCTCGGCAAGGGCAACAAATACACCTACCAGATGGATCCAGCCAATACCGACGAGGCTCTGCGTGAAGTCGCGCTGGATCTGGCCGAAGGCGCTGACATGGTTATGGTCAAGCCCGGCATGCCGTATCTGGACATCGTCCGGCGGGTCAAGGATGAGTTCAAGGTGCCGACCTATGCCTACCAGGTCAGCGGTGAATACGCGATGCTGAAGGCGGCAGCACAGAACGGCTGGCTGGACGAGAAGGCATGCGTGCTGGAGAGCCTGCTGGCCTTCAAGCGGGCCGGTGCCGACGGCATCCTGACCTATTTCGCGCTCGACGCGGCCGAACATCTGAAGCGTTGAGTCCCTGATGTATTCTCGGCGGGGGGCCCGCGGGCCCCCCGTTGTTGTTTACCCGCCCGGTGCGCCGGACTGTGACAGGCAGGCAAAGTACAGCATCGGCCATTGCTGCGGCCACTGGGTCAGCGGTTCGCGGGTGAAGCCGGAGCGGGCGTATTGTTCCCAGCGGCCAACCACATAACAGCGCAACAGGTTGGCCAGCGCGCCGAAGTCGGCATCCGGTTTCAGGTTGTCCTGAGTGGCGGCGACGCGCAGGGCCTGCTTGAGCGCTGCCTCGACCTTGTCGAGCAAGGCGTTGATGCGCGTCTGCAGGCGCTCGTTCTCATTGACCAGGGCGTCGCCGATCAGCACCCGCGTCATGCCACGGTTTTTCTGGGCGAAGCGCAGCAACAGGCCGATGATCAGTTCGACCTGCTTGAAGCCTTGTTCTTCCTCGGAAGTGATCTGGTTGATGACGCCGAACAGGCTCTGCTCGATGAACTCGATCAGCCCGTCGTACATCTGCGCCTTGCTGGCGAAGTGGCGATAGAGCGCAGCTTCGGAGCATTCAAGTTTGGCGGCCAGGGCGGCCGTGGTGATTTTCTCCCCTTTCGGCGTTTCCAGCATGCCGGCCAGGGTTTGCAGGATTTGCAGGCGGCGTTCGCCGGGCTTGCTAGCCATGTGTCTCTCCCCTCGGTTTATTGTTCCGAAGATTATAGACGGGCGCAGCGCTGGGGCAAATCAAGAACGGATCTGATGGTTACGTCTACGTAGGGCGAGCGGCGTGAGCCAGTGCTCACCAACACCGTATACATGCCGAGTTTTTTGGCGGTCTGCAGATTGGGCAGGCTGTCCTCGACCATGATGCAACGCCGTGGATCGAGGTGTTCGGCGCGCAGCAAGGCGCGGAAGCCCGCCGGCATTGGTTTCGGCCGGAACTTGAGGTTTTCGACGGCATACACCGCATCGAAGCAGCGTTCCAGACCGGTGATGCGCAGTACGGCTTCGGTGTAGTGGCGCGGGGCATTGGAATAGATGATCTTGCGTCCGGGCAGGCGGCGCAGCGTATGCAGCAGCGGCTTCTCAAAGACGATCATCCGCTGCAGTTCGGGGAACTGGTGCGTCTCCCACAGGAAGTGCCTGGGGTCCGTGCCGTGATGGCGCATCAGGCCGAGCAGGGTGGCGCCATAACGCACCCAATAATGCTGGCGGATGCGTGTCGCTTCGTGCTCGTCTACGCCCAGGTGACGCTCGATGTATTCGCGCATCGAGCGGTTGATGTGGGGAAAGATGTGCGGGGTGGCGTTGTGCAGGGTGTTGTCGAGATCGAACAACCAGGTGCGTTCCCCGCTCATGCCGTCAGTGCGACCTGATCATGGTGCCGACACCATGGTCGGTCAAAATTTCCAGCAGCAAGGCATGCTCGACGCGGCCATCGATGATGTGCACGCCTTTGACGCCGTTGCGGGCAGCATCGAGGGCCGAACCGATCTTCGGCAGCATGCCGCCGGACAGGGTGCCGTCTTCGACCATCTCGTCGATCTGCTTGGGGGTGATGCCGGTAATCAGATTGCCGGCCTTGTCGAGCACGCCCGGGGTATTGGTCAGCAGCACCAGTTTTTCCGCCTTCAACACTTCGGCGATCTTGCCGGCGACGACGTCAGCGTTGATGTTGTAGGTCTCACCATTCTCGCCGACGCCGATGGGGGCGATGACCGGGATGAAGGCGCCCTTGTCCAGGTGCTCGATCAGCGATGGGTCGATCTTGGTGATCTCGCCAACTTGGCCGACGTCGATCAGGTCGCCCGGATTGTCCTTGTTCGCCAGCATCAGCTTCCTGGCGCGGATGCAGTTGCCGTCCTTGCCGGTCAGGCCGACAGCCTTGCCGCCATGCTGGTTGATCAGGTTGACGATGTCCTTGTTGACCTGGCCACCGAGGACCATTTCGACGACTTCCATGGTTTCGGCGTCGGTGACGCGCATGCCCTGGATGAACTCGCCTTTCTTGCCGACGCGGCTAAGCAAATTTTCGATCTGGGGTCCGCCGCCGTGGACGACGACGATGTTGAAGCCGATCAGTTCGAGCAGCACGACGTCGCGGGCAAAGCAGCTTTTCAGGTGCTCGTCGGTCATGGCGTTGCCGCCGTATTTGACGACGATGGTCTTGCCGTGGAAGCGCTTGATGTAGGGCAGGGCTTCGGCGAGGACGGCGGCCTTGGTGCCGGGGGCGAGATCTTCGAGGTTCATGGCAGGCTCCAGAGGGAATCGCCGCGGATTGTACAAAGAAAAAGGCCGGCACGGTGGCCGGCCTGGGGTAGTAGACGCGCCGCTTAATCGATGGCCAGGCGCTTGCTCGGGCTGGCGATGCGTTTGGGCAGCGTCAGTTCGAGAACGCCGTCGGTAAAGCGGGCGTTGGCCCGGGCGTCGTCGAGATCCTGTTCCAGCTGGAAGGAACGTGAGACCTTGCCGTAGTAGCGCTCGGAACGCAGAATGCGGTCGCCTTCCTTGACCTCGTTGTCCTGTTTGACCTCGGCGCTGATCGAGACCAGATTGCCGTCTACGACAACGTGAATGTCTTCCTTCTTGACGCCGGGTAACTCGGCGTGAACCTGATAGGCGTCGCCCAATTCCTTGACGTCCATCTTGATCGAAGGCGCCTGCTGCTGATTGCCGTTGAAATCGACCGGACGGACGAAAAATCCGCGGAACAGATCATCGAGTGGGTCGCGTCGGGAAATGTTTGCCATGGTTTCTCTCCTCAGTGAAAAAGCCTTGTGCAACCAATATAGGGTGCCCGAAGACGCTTTCAAGTGCGGGCGATGGCTCTTGGCAGAAGCAGAATGGCGTCCCGGTTGCTCCAGGAAAAACAGCGCTCGGCGGCCTCCCGCCAAGGCAGCCACTGCCAGTCGCGATGCTCGTCCGCCGCCGGCGTGATGTCGCAGCGTGCCGGCAGGCAGAGACCGAAGACATGTTCGACGTTCTCTCTGACCCCATCCGGGTAGCGGTGGCGCCAAGCGGGGAAAATCGTGTAGGTGTTGGCGATTCGCCAGTCATCGAGGCAGCCGCTGTCCGGCGGGATACCGGTTTCCTCCTCGACCTCGCGACGGGCGGTGGTTGGTAGGGGCTCGTTGCCCTCGCGGCTGCCGGTGACTGATTGCCAGAAACCAGGATGGGCGGCGCGTTCGAGCAACAGGACATCAAGCGCCCGCGTGTGAATGACGACAAGCACTGAAAGCGGTTGCTTGTTGCCGTTCATGCGCCAGGGCAGGGGGTGATGCCACGGGCCGGGGCGTCGATCACGATCCAGAGCGGTTTGGCGCTCGTCTTCCGTTCTTCCGCTGCCGCCGCGAGAACTTCCTGCAAAGTGCTCAAATCTTCCCCAATGCTGCGGCGAAGGCTGGCGAAACCCGAAATCAGCAGAATCTGGCCAGGCGCCATCAACCAGTCGGGGTCGGCCAGGCAATCGAGCAGGGCATCGAAATTGGCGCCGTACCAAGCGGGAAAGGCGAAGGCGCGGCCCAGTTCGCTGAGTGCTTCGGCGGTCGTCCGACAGGCGGACAGGTCAGCCGTCAAAAAGTGGAAACCGTGCCGGCGGGCCTGTTGGCCGAGATTCTCCCAGCGTTCGGTCGGCAGGTAGTAAAGGCCGGCGCGCTCGCTATCTAGCAGGAAATCGTCACTGTTGCGGGCTATGTTCATTCGCGGATACGTCGGAAGGACTTGTAGTGGTCGTCGGTATAGTAATACTCGGCGGCCTTGCCGGCGACGATGCGGCGCGGGCCGCGGTCCTTGCGGCTCGGCGTTTTCACCGTGTATTCGCGGTAATAGCCGCGTGGGTGGAGCGGCAGAAGTTTCTCGAAATTGTTGAAGACAATGCCGTCGCGCTGATAGGGGAAGGGGCCGCCCTGTTTGATCAGGGCCAGCGTTTCCCGTGCCTCGGGTGGAAGGCGGCCAACGTCGATCGTCTGCCGGTCGGTGTTGCCGTTCCAGAAAGCAAAAGCGCTTCCGATCGCCAACAGCAGGACGATCAGGAAGCGCTGCCAGTTACTCATGGCTTAGCTCGGGGCGACTTCCACCTGGGTTTCGACCTTCTGGCGCAGGCGGACGTGCAGTTCGCGCAACTGCTTCTCGTCGACCGCCGACGGTGCGTCGGTCAGCAGGCACTGGGCGCGCTGGGTCTTGGGGAAGGCGATCACGTCACGGATCGATTCGGCACCGGTCATCATGGTGACAATGCGGTCGAGGCCGAAGGCCAGGCCGCCGTGCGGCGGGGCGCCGTACTTCAGTGCGTCGAGCAGGAAGCCGAATTTGGCCTGCTGTTCTTCCGGACCGATGTTCAGCGCATCGAACACCTTTTCCTGGACGTCGGAACGGTGGATACGCACCGAGCCGCCGCCCAGTTCCCAGCCGTTCAGCGCCAGATCGTAAGCCTTGGCCAGGCACTTGCCCGGATCGGTCACCAGCAGGTCGAGATGCTCGTCCTTCGGGCTGGTGAACGGATGGTGGCAGGCGCTCCAGCGCTTGTTTTCGTCGTCGTACTCGAACATCGGGAAGTCGACGACCCACAGCGGTGCCCACTTGGCGCCGGTGACGAAGCCTTTTTCGTGGCCGATCTTGATGCGCAGCGCGCCGAGGGCGTCGTTGACGATCTTGGCCTTGTCAGCGCCGAAGAAAATCAGGTCGCCGGACTGGGCGCCGGTGCGTTCGATGACGGCCTTCAACGAAGCTTCGGACAGGTTCTTGACGATGGGCGACTGCAGTCCGCTTTCGTTGATCTGGCTGGCGTCGTTGACCTTGATGTAGGCCAGGCCGCGGGCGCCGTAGATGCCAACGAACTGGGTGTAGGCGTCAATTTCGCCGCGGGTCAGCGTGGCACCCCCGGGGATGCGCATGGCGGCAATGCGGCCGCCTTCGCTGTTGGCGACACCGGCGAAGACCTTGAAGGCAACATCCTTGAAGGCGTCGGTGACTTCGGTCAGCTCAAGCGTGACGCGCAGGTCCGGTTTGTCCGAGCCGAAGCGGTGCATGGCTTCGGCGTAGGTCATGCGCGGGAATTCCGGCAGGTCGACGGCGATCGCTTCCTTGAACACGGTGCGGATCAGCTTTTCCATCAGCGCGGTGATTTCAGCCTCGCTCATGAACGAGGTCTCGATATCGACCTGGGTAAATTCCGGCTGACGGTCGGCACGCAGGTCTTCGTCGCGGAAGCATTTGACTATCTGGTAATAGCGATCGAAGCCGGCGACCATCAGCAACTGCTTGAACAACTGCGGCGATTGCGGCAGCGCGAAAAACTGACCCGGGTGGACGCGTGACGGCACGAGGTAGTCGCGGGCGCCTTCCGGGGTCGACTTGGTCAGCATCGGCGTTTCGATATCGACGAAACCGGCGTCGTCGAGGAAGCGACGGAAGGCCCGTGCTGTCTTGTAGCGCAGCATCAGGTTGTTCTGCATCTGCGGACGGCGCAGGTCGATGACACGATGCGTCAGGCGGACGTTTTCGGTCAAGTTTTCGTCGTCGAGCTGAAACGGCGGCGTGACCGACGGATTGAGCACTTCGATTTCATGGCAGAGGATTTCGATCTCGCCGGAAGCCAGGTTGGCATTGGTCGTGCCGGCCGGGCGCGGGCGGACCTTGCCGGTGATCTTCAGACAGAATTCGTTGCGGACGGATTCTGCAATTTTGAAGGCGTCGACACGATCCGGGTCGCAGACGACCTGGGCCAGACCTTCACGGTCGCGCAGATCGATGAAGATGACGCCGCCGTGGTCACGACGACGGTGGGCCCAGCCGCACAGGGTGACGATTTGCCCGTCGAGGGCGGCATTGAGTTGTCCGCAATAATGGGTACGCATGAAACTTTCCAGGGGGTTGCTTAGATGTGGGTAACGACGCGGGCACGCGGCTGAGGAGCCACGACACCCATCGAAATGATGTATTTGAGTGCTTCGTCGACTGTCATGTCGAGTTCGACGACATCGGCCTTCGGCATCATCAGGAAGAAGCCGGAGGTCGGGTTGGGCGTCGTCGGCACGTAAACGCTGACGAAATCGCCGTGGAGATGGTTGCGGATGTCGCCGCCGGGCGCACCGGTCAGGAAGGCGATGGTCCAGGCTCCTTCACGCGGATACTGGACCAGCAGCGCCTTGCGAAAGGCGTTGCCATTGGGGGCAAACAGGGTGTCGGAAACCTGTTTGACCGCCTTGTAAACCGAATTGACGACCGGGATACGCGACAGCAGCTTGTCCCACCAGCCGACCAGCTTCTGGCCGATGAAATTGGCCGCCAACAGGCCGGTCAACAGGATCATGGCCAGCGTCAGCAGGGCGCCAACTCCGGGAATCGAGAAACCGAACAAATTTCTTGGGTGCAGTACTTCCGGCAACAGGTGCAACGACTGGTCGAGCGTGTTGACGATGGCCGAGAGCACCCAGGCGGTGATGACCAGCGGGACCCAGATCAGGAGTCCCGTGATGAAGTAGCGCTTGATCAGCTGGCCACGCACGATGAGCAGCTTCCTTCCCCGGTCTGGCACGGGGGCGGGGTTGCCGGCTTGCTGCCGCCCTTGAAGTCGGTGGCATACCAGCCGCTGCCCTTTAACTGGAAACCAGCGGCGGAAAGCTGTTTGGCATAACTTTCCTGGCCGCATTCAGGGCAGGAGTTGAGCGGGGCGTCGCTCATTTTCTGCAGGTGTTCCTTCTGAAAACCGCAGGAGTCGCAGCGATATTCGTAAATCGGCATGGGAGTCCTCCAAAACCTTGAATTGTATCCGAATCCGGGAAGCGCTTATATCGGGGCGAAATTCAAGGTTTCAAGCGAGCAGGCCAAGATAACGCTGGGTCAGGGCGTCGCCCCAGAACAGCGCGATGGTGCCGGCAGCGGCGAGGTAGGGGCCGAAGGGAATGGGTACATTGCGTCCGTGGCGGGCGGCTACGATCAGGGCTATGCCGATGATGGCGCCGACAACAGAGGAGAGGAGGATGATGGCCGGCAGCATTTGCCAGCCGAGCCAGGCCCCGAGCGCCGCGAGCAATTTGAAGTCGCCGTAGCCCATGCCCTCCTTGCCGGTAGCCAGCTTGAACAGCCAATAGACCGACCATAAGGCGAGGTAGCCTGCCATGGCTCCGGTCACCGCCGACGGCAGATCGGTAAAGCTACCGCCAAGATTGAGTGCCAGGCCCAGCCAGAGCAGAGGCAGAGTGATGGAGTCCGGTAACAACTGCGTATCCAGGTCGATGACGGCGAGGGCAACCAGGGCCCAGATCAGTAGCAGGGCGCCGGCAGCCTGAACGGTTGGGCCGAAATGCCAGACGGTATAGGCGGAGAGCAGGCCGGTGAGCAGTTCGACAAGCGGATAACGGACCGAGATCCGCTGACCACAGCCCGAGCATTTGCCTTTGAGAATCAGCAGGTAACTGATCAGCGGAATGTTTTCCAGGGCGGTGATGCCGTGGCCGCAGTGTGGGCAGCGCGAGCGCGGCCGGGCCAGGGACAGTGGCGGCTGGTCGGGCGGTGTTTCGTCGCGCAGCTCGGCGCACTGTGCCTGCCATTCCTGTTCCATCATTTTCGGCAGGCGGTGGATCACCACGTTGAGAAAGCTGCCGACGCACAGGCCCAGCAGCCCGGCGACGGCCGCCAGGCCAGTCAGTGATTCGGGAGGCATCAGACGACCGAACCGAGCTTGAAGATAGGCAGGTACATGGCGACGATCATGCCGCCGATCAGAGTGCCGAGAACCACCATGATCATCGGTTCCATCAGGCTGGACATGGCATCCACCGCATCATCGACTTCCTGCTCGAAGAAATCCGCCACCTTGGACAACATGGAGTCGAGGGCGCCCGATTCCTCACCGATGGCAACCATCTGCGTGACCATGTTGGGGAAGAGGTTCACATTTTGCATGGAGATGGTCAGGCTGGTACCGGTCGATACCTCGCTCTGAATCTGCTTGGTTGCCACCTTGTAAACATGATTGCCAGCGGCGCCGCCGACCGAGTCCAGTGATTCGACGAGCGGTACGCCGGCGGCAAACATGGTCGCCAGTGTCCGTGTCCAGCGGGCGATCACCGACTTGCGCACGATGTCACCGAAGATGGGCAGGCGCAGCAACAGGCGGTCCATGGTCATCTGTACCTTTTCCGAGCGCTTCCAGGCTTCGAAAAAGGCATAGAAGCCGCCGCCGATGATGCCGAAAATGGCCCACCAGTAGGCGACGAAGAAGTCCGATATGGCGATGACGACCAGCGTCGGCGCCGGCAGGTCGGCACCGAAGTTGGAGAACACTTCCTTGAAGGCCGGAATCACGAAGATCATGATCACTGCGGTGATGATGAAGGCGACTACAAGCACGGCAATCGGGTAGAACAGCGCAGCCTTGATCTTGCTCTTGATGGCAATGATCTTTTCCTTGTAGGTGGCCAGGCGGTCAAGCAGGGTGTCGAGGATGCCGGCTTGTTCGCCGGCGGAGACCAGGTTGCAGTAGAGCGCGTCGAAGTGCAGCGGGAACTTGCGGAAGGCCTGGGACAGCGAGCTACCGGTTTCGACGTCAGCCTTGATGTCGAGCAATAGTTTGCCGACAGCAGCGTTGGAGTGGCCGCGGCCGACGATGTCGAAGGCCTGCAGAAGTGGAACGCCGGATTTCATCATGGTCGCCAGCTGGCGGGTAAACAGGGCGATGTCCTTGTCGGTGATCCTGCCGCCGCCCTTGAAGCGCATTTTCTTGGCCTTGGCATTGGTGATGCCTTGGCGGCGCAGAGTGGTCAGCACGACCGATTCGCTGGCCGCGCGCATTTCACCGCGCACGGTTTTGCCGTCCTTGTTGCGCCCTTCCCAGAGGAAGGAAACCTCCTTGACGGTGGCGGCTCTCGGTTTTGCGGCAGTGGCCATAAATCTTCCCCTTAGATGTTGGTCGTGCTCAGCACTTCATCGAGCGATGTCACGCCTTGTTTTACTTTGAGCAACCCGGATTCGCGCAAATCCTTGACGCCTTCCAGCTTGGCCTGCTGGGCCAGGTCGAGCGAGGTGGCGCCACTCATGATCAGGCGCTGCATGGCTTCGGAAATGGGCATGACCTGATAGATGCCGACGCGGCCCTTGAAGCCGCTGCCCTTGCAGCGATCGCAGCCGCCCGGGCCGTACAGGGTCCACGAGCCGTCGAGATCCTCTTCCTTGTAGCCGGCATCAAGCAGAGCCTGGGTCGGTACGGTCATCGGCTTCTTGCAATTGCACAGACGGCGCGCCAGTCGCTGGGCGGTGATCAGTTGGATGCTGGAAGCGATGTTGAAAGTTGGCACACCCATGTTCATCAGGCGGGTGAGTGTTTGCGGTGCATCGTTGGTATGCAGCGTCGACAGCACCATGTGGCCCGTCTGTGCTGCTTTGATGGCGATTTCGGCAGTTTCCAGGTCACGGATTTCGCCGACCATGATGATGTCGGGATCCTGTCGCAGGAAGGCTTTGAGGGCGACCGGGAAGGTCAGTCCGGCGCGATCATCCACATTGACCTGGTTGACGCCGGGCAAGTTGATTTCGGCAGGATCTTCGGCGGTGGAAATGTTTACGCCGTCCTTGTTCAACATATTGAGGCAGGTGTAGAGCGAAACCGTCTTGCCGGAACCGGTCGGGCCGGTTACCAGTACCATGCCGTAGGGGCGATTGATGGCGTCGATCAGGGATGCTTTTTGCTCGGGCTCATAGCCAAGGGCTTCGATGCCCAAGGTGGCCGAGGTCGGGTCCAGAATACGCAGGACGATCTTCTCGCCCTGCAGGGTGGGCAGGGTGCTGACGCGGAAGTCGATGGCGCGGTTCTTGGATAGCACCAGGCGCATTCGTCCATCCTGAGGCACCCGCTTTTCGGCAATGTTGAGGCGCGAAATGACCTTGATCCGCGAGGCCAGCTTTTCCTTGATGGCCAGCGGCGGCGTGGCGATTTCGCGGAGGATGCCGTCGACGCGGAAGCGGATGCGATAGTACTTTTCGTAAGGCTCGAAGTGAATATCGGAGGCGCCGTCGTTGATCGCATCGAGCAACATCTTCTGGATGAACTTGACGACCGGCGCGTCATCGACTTCCTGCCCGTTAGCCTCGTCGGCTTTCGCTGCCGATTCCTCGTCGAGGAAGTCAAGGTTGATGTCTTCGCCGGCCAGGTTTTTCAGTGTGTCGCTTGCCGATTCGGCGTATTTGGCAACCAGCGGAGCCAGCTTGGGTTGCTCGACGACGATAGGGTCTACCGCCAGGCCGGTCTGGAAGCGGATTTCATCGAGGGCACGCAGATTGGTTGGGTCGGCGATGGCAACCGATAGGCGATTGCCACGTTTGTTGAGCGGAATGACCTTGTGGATTGCGATCAGTTTGCGATCGATCGCGTTTTCCGGGATGTGGGTGTCATCGAAGGAGGCCAGATCCAGCAGGGGGTAGCCGAAGGTTTCGGATACGAAGCGGGCAATTTCAATTGCTGTCGCCTTCTGGCTGATGATGATCTGTTCGATCAGGGAAGTTCTGGCATTGGTGGCTTGCGACAGCAGTTGCTCGGCTTCCGCCTCCTTGAGTTGCCCAGCCTGCACCAAGGCGCGTGCCAGGCCGCTGAGCGGTGGGGATTGGGGGGTTGCCGCCATGGAATATCGTCAAATGCCTTATAGATCGCCCGATGATGCTACGCAGGCGCGGGTTTGTAAAGGTTGGCTGCCCCGTCTAGCCTGACTCCGGGCTGTCTATGCGGGGTGCGATCGCGAGTCGGCGATACTTCGACGCTTGGTCAGACCCCCATAATGTCTTTGGAATATTGACGGGCCCGTCCTCGAAGTGCTTCGGTTCGGCTAAATGTCGGTTTCGCAGGCTGGACAGGGCTGTAGCGCAACGAGTGCCATTCAGGGGTCAGAGGTGCCGGAGAATCACTTCGCCGACAAAGCGGCTGCCGACATAGGCCAGGATAAGCAGCGTAAAACCCGCCAGCGTCCAGCGCAGAGCGCGCTTACCGCGCCAGCCCCAAGCATGGCGGCCGACCAGCAGGGTGGCGAAAATGCCCCAGGAAGCGAAGGCGAAGAGCGTCTTGTGGTCGATGCTGAGCGGTTTGCCGAAGAGTTCTTCGGAGAAGAGGACGCCGCTGCCGACGGTGAGGGTGAGCAGGATGAAGCCGATGGTCAGCATGCGGAAGAGCAGCGATTCCATGGCCATCAGCGGCGGCAGGCTGGTCAGGCTGCGCTTGAGCGAGCGCTTGTGCAGTGCATTTTCGGTAAACCCCATGAATATGGCGTGCAGGGCGGACAGCGTCAGCAGGCTGTAGGCCAGCATGGCCGCCAGGAAATGCAGCTTGAAGCCGGTGGCGCCGGCATGGGCGACCAGGTGAACGTAGGGGAAGATAACCGGCAGCAGGGTGCACAGGGCGGCGAGCGGCAGAACCATTGGTTGAAGGCCCTCCATGCGCGCCATGAAACTCTCCAGCCAGTAGATCAGGACGGCCAGCCACATCATCAACGACAAGGCGAAGCTGAACGAGAAGCGCATGCCGATCTCGGCAAACAGGCCGTCGTACAAACCCCAGGCATGGATCAACAAAGCGGCGGCTATGGCCGCGCGCTCCCAGGGCAGCATCGGGCAGGCAACACACTGGTGCTCGCTTTCGCGCCAGCGGGTGTTCCAGAAATGCAGGCCGAGAAGCCCATATATCAGGGCGGCGAGGATGTGCGGCAGAAGCTGAATTACAATGTCGGACATCCGCGAATTCTACTAGAAGCCCATCTGCCATGCTCGACAACCTGACCACCCGCCTTGCCCGCGTCATGAAGACGCTGAAGGGCGAAGCCCGCCTGACTGAGGCCAATATCACCGATGCCCTGCGCGAGGTGCGCATGGCTTTGCTCGAGGCCGACGTCGCGCTGCCGGTGGTCAAGGATTTCATTGCTGCGGTTAAGGAGAAGGCGGTTGGTGAGGCCGTGATCGGCTCGCTCAGCCCGGGCCAGGCCTTGATCGGCGTCGTCCATGGCGAGCTGACCAGGATCATGGGCGCCGCCCACGAAGGCATCAGCTTCAACACCCAGCCGCCAGCGATCGTGCTGATGGCCGGCCTGCAGGGCGCCGGCAAGACGACGACGGTTGGCAAGCTGGGCAAGTTCCTCAAGGAAAATCACAAGAAGAAGGTGCTGGTCGTTTCCTGTGACGTCTATCGTCCGGCGGCCATCGAGCAGTTGAAGTCGGTGGCCAGTCAGGCCGGCGTCGATTTCTTCCCGTCTACTGTCGGCGAGAAGCCGGAAAACATCGCTCTGGCCGCGGTCGATTGGGCCAAGCGCCACTACCATGATGTATTGCTCGTCGATACTGCCGGTCGTCTGGCCATCGACGAGGAGATGATGGCCGAGATTAAGCGTTTGCACGCTGCCGTCAATCCGATTGAAACCCTGTTCGTGGTCGATGCCATGCTCGGTCAGGATGCGGTGAACACGGCGCGCTCCTTCAACGAGGCGCTGCCACTGACCGGTGTCGTGCTGACCAAGCTGGATGGCGATTCCCGCGGTGGTGCAGCGCTCTCGGTGCGGCACGTTACCGGCAAGCCGATCAAGTTCGCCGGTGTCGGCGAGAAGCTAGCCGGTCTCGAGGCTTTCCATCCGGAGCGGATGGCGTCGCGCATCCTCGGCATGGGCGACGTGTTGTCGCTGATCGAAGAGGCCAAAAAGGGACTGGACGAGGAAAAGGCTGTTGCCTTTGCCAAGAAACTGAAGGCAGGCAAGGGCTTCGATCTCAGCGACTTCAAGGAGCAGATGGCGCAAATGCGCAACATGGGCGGTCTGTCGGCGATGATGGACAAGATGCCGGCGCAGATTGCTCAGGCGGCCGGGCAGTTGCCGGCCGGCGCCGAGAACAAGATGATCGGCCGGGTCGAGGGCATCATCAACTCAATGACGCCGTCTGAGCGGGCGAAACCTGAATTGATCAAGGCCAGCCGCAAGCGGCGGATCGCTGCCGGGGCCGGTGTCCAGGTTCAGGATGTGAACCGTCTGCTCAACCAGTTTGAGCAGACGCAGAAGATGATGAAGCAGTTCTCGAAGGGCGGCATCGGCAAGCTGATGCGCGGCATGAAGGGCATGTTGCCCGGCATGGGCGGGATGGGTGGCATGGGCCGCTGATCAGCGGCTGCTGTGGACCAGTTGGGCGGGCTTGTCGTAGTTCCAGTGATTCTGCCAGGCGGCGCGCACCAGGTTCGGATACTCGGCCTTGCCCAGACTGCCGTTGTAGCGGCCGAGGGCGCGGAACAGGTCGCCCTTTTCGATGTCCAGGTAGTGGCGGAGGATGGTGCACCCATAGCGCAGGTTGGTGCGCAGATCGAACAGCGAATCCTCCGGGCGGCCGATGACCTTGATCCAGAACGGCATTACCTGCATGTAGCCACGGGCGCCGACAGACGATACGGCGTACTTGCGAAAGGCGGATTCGACCTGGATCAGACCGAGGACCAGTTGCGGATCGAGTCCGGCCCGGGTGGCCTCGTAGTGCACGCTGCGTAGTAGGTCAATGCGATATTCGCGGTTCGGAATGCGCTTTTCCAGGCGCCGGGACATCTCACCGAGCCAGTCGGCGGCCTCCATCGGCGTCCTGAACGAACTGACCGCCGGTCGCGAGTCGGACACCGCCTTGTGCAGGGCGGCCCGGACACTGGCCGACATCGGCTCATATTTCTGGGCGCCGGCATAGGCTGCCGACACCCCACACAGCAGCAGCGCCGTAATCAGTCGGCGCACAGCTTCTCTTGCAGGAAAGTCAGGATATCGCCGCTGGCGATCATCGTCGCCTCGGCATCCCGACGGCCCTTGTATTCGACTTGGCCATCCTTTAGTCCACGCTCGCCGATCACCACGCGATGCGGAATGCCGATCAGTTCCATGTCGGCAAACATGACGCCGGGGCGTTCGTTGCGGTCATCAAGGATGGCATCAATGCCGGCCGCCTTGAGTTCGCCATACAATCGATCTGCTTCCGCCTTGACCGCTTCACTCTTGTGGTAAGCCATCGGTACGATACAAACCGCAAAGGGGGCGATGGCCGCCGGCAGGACGATGCCGCGATCGTCATTACCCTGCTCGATGGCGGCGCCGACGATGCGCGAAACACCGATGCCGTAGCAGCCCATCTCCATGATCTGGCTCTTGCCGTTCTCGTCGAGGTAGGCGCAGTTCAGTGCGGCGGCATATTTCTGACGCAACTGGAAAATGTGGCCGACTTCGATGCCGCGCAGGATATCCAGTTGCCCCTGGCCATCTGGCGACGGATCGCCGGCAACAACATTGCGCAGATCGGCGACTTCAGGTTCCGGCAGGTCGCGGCCGAAATTGATACCGCGCAGGTGAAAGCCGGCTTCGTTGGCGCCGCAGACAAAGTCGCTCATGGTGGCGACGCTGCGGTCGGCGACGACCTTAACGCTCTTGCCCTGAAGCGCCACCGGGCCGATATAACCAGGTTTGCAGCCAAGGTTGTCTTCAACCTCAACTTCGGTGGCGAAGCGGAACGGGGAGAGGGCGGGAATCTTGCTGGCCTTGATTTCGTTCAGTTCGTGGTCGCCACGCAGGAGCAGGAGGGCGAAGGTCTTGCTGCCGTCTTCCTTCTCGCTGACCACGGCAATCGACTTGACGATGCGCTCCAGTCCGATGCCGAGGAATTCGGCGACATCGGCACAGGCCATCTTGCCTGGCGTGGACACCTTTCCCATGGTGGTGCTGGCGGCGGCGCGAGGCGCAGCGGGAGCGACCGCTTCGGCGAGCTCTACGTTGGCAGCGTAATCCGAGTTCGGGCAATAGGCGATATCGTCCTCGCCGGAGTCGGCCAGGACGTGGAATTCGTGCGAGCCGGTGCCGCCGATCGAGCCGGTATCGGCCGCCACGGCACGGAACTTCAGACCGAGGCGGGTGAAGATACGGCTGTAAGTCGCGTACATGTTGCCGTATTCGCGCTGCAGATCTTCAAAAGAGGTGTGGAAAGAGTAACCGTCCTTCATCAGGAATTCGCGGCCGCGCATGACGCCGAAGCGTGGGCGAATCTCGTCGCGGAACTTGGTCTGGATCTGGTACAGGTGGATCGGCAGCTGGCGATAGCTCTTGACGTCGCGGCGGACGGCGTCGGTGATGACTTCCTCGTGCGTTGGGCCGATGACGAACTCGCGCTGGTGGCGATCCTTGAAACGCAGCAGTTCAGGGCCGTATTGCTCCCAACGGCCGGATTCCTGCCAGAGTTCGGCCGGTTGCACCGCCGGCATCAGCAACTCGAGGGCGCCGGCGCGGTCCATTTCCTCGCGGACGATGTTCTCGACCTTGCGCAGTACCCGCAGTCCCAGTGGCATCCATGTATAGATGCCGGCCGCGGCACGCTTGATGTAACCGGCGCGCAGCATCATTTTCTGGCTGATGACTTCGGCGTCTGCCGGGGCTTCCTTGAGTGTGGTGAAAAAGAACTGCGAAGTGCGCATGGGATGCTCTTGAATTCGTTGCAAAAAGGGCATTTTACACGGAGGGCGTGCTTTGCACCCAGGCAGCCTTTGTGAAAGAATCGGGGCAACTTTTAATTTTGCAGGATTCTCATGCTCGACCGTGAAGGCTATCGCCCGAACGTCGGCATCATTCTTTGTAACGCCAAAAACGAGGTTTTCTGGGGTAAGCGCATACGGGAGCATTCTTGGCAGTTTCCACAAGGTGGCATCAAGCGCGGCGAATCGCCAGAAGAGGCCATGTATCGTGAACTGTATGAAGAGGTCGGGCTCCTCCCGGAGCACGTGCGTATTCTCGGGCGAACCAAGGGTTGGTTGCGTTATGAAGTGCCGACACACTGGATCAAGCGCGAATGGCGCGGGTCCTACAAGGGACAAAAACAGATCTGGTTCCTCCTGCGTCTCGTCGGACGCGATAACGATGTCAGCCTGCGGGCGACCAATAAGCCGGAATTCGACGCCTGGCGCTGGAATGATTACTGGGTGCCTCTGGATTCGGTCATCGAGTTCAAGCGAGGCGTCTACGAACAGGCGTTGAGCGAGTTGAACCGCTTTCTTGATACTGATCGGCGGAGCCGGCACCGGCGAGGGGGTCCCGTGGTCACCGAGCTGGTGGATAAGGGCGAAGGAGAATAGATTCGTGTTCAATTTTCGGCGAAGTCTGCTGGCAATCCTGGTGTTCCTCATGAGCAATGGCGTCATTGCCGATGGCGAGGAGGACTACACTCGTCAGGCGTGGCGGGAGGTTGAGGCCGCCTTTCCGACCGCTCCGGTGGACGGCGCTTTGCGTGAGTTTTATGTCAGTGCGGTTGCAGAAAACCGCTTCTTTGTCGATACGTCGACGTTGAGCATCGGTGCTGATGGCGTCGTCCGTTATGTCCTGGTGGTGCTGACCCATGGTGGGGCGCGCAATGTCAGTTTTGAAGGCATGCGCTGCGAAACCCGTGAGTGGCGGATTTACGCTTCCGGGCGCACTGATGGAAGCTGGTCGAAGGCGCGCAGCGATAGCTGGTCTCCGGTACGCGAAGCGGCGGTCAATCGCCATCGTGCGGTACTGTTTCTCGATTATTTCTGCCCGGGTGGTGTCATTGTCAGCAACGTTGGTGAATTGCGGAATGTCTTTAAGCGGCCGGCCACACTTCAAGCAAATCCGTGAGGTAGGTTGGATGTCGATAGATCAGGCAATTGTCGAACTGGATCGTGCGTTACGCGCCATCTGCGCCCCGGCCCGCAGTGTGCGACCCGTTCCCGGTGCCCTCTTGCCGGATGCGCATCTGGATGCCGAGCAACGGCGAGTGGTGGCCGGTCTGATGCGGGTTAATCACTGCGGCGAGATATGTGCTCAGGCACTTTATCAGGGGCAGGCACTAACGTCCCGCGATGACAGTGTTCGGCGGGCGTTGCGCGTTGCGGCCGAAGAGGAAACCGAGCATCTGGCGTGGACGGAGCAGCGAATCGTTGAGTTAGGGGGGCGAAAGAGCCTGCTCAATCCCTTGTGGTATTCGGGGGCGCTGGCACTCGGACTGTTTGCCGGCGCCTGCGGTGACAAGTGGAACCTGGGGTTTCTCGCGGAAACTGAACGTCAGGTGGAGGCGCACCTGGATGGTCATCTGGAGGCCTTGCCGGCCGAAGACGTTCGTTCCAGAGCCATTGTCGACCAAATGCGCGTTGATGAAATGCGCCATGCCGAAATGGCTTTGGCGCATGGAGCCGCCGAGTTGCCGGCGGTGGTGAAGCTGGCCATGAAAGCTTCGGCCAGAGTGATGACCAGTCTTGCCTATCGTCTCTAACGGAGATCAGGCTTCTTCGATAATTTCAAAGTCGTAGGTGATCTCGGCGGTCTTGCCGATCATTATCGAGGCTGAGCAGTATTTTTCCTTCGACAGCTCGATGGCGCGGGCGACCGCCTCCGACTTGAGGCTCCTGCCTTTGACACGATAGTGCAGGTGAATCTTGGTGAATACCTTGGGGTCGCTATCGGCGCGTTCGGCCTGCAGGGAAACGTCGCAAGCAGTGACCGCCTGGCGTCCCTTTTTCAGGATCATCACCACGTCGAATGCGCTGCAGCCGCCCGTTCCGGCGAGAACCATTTCCATCGGGCGCGGACCCAGATTGCGTCCGCCTGCCTCAGGAGCGCCATCCATGACCACGGCGTGGCCGCTGCCGGTTTCGGCAATGAAGCTCATTCCAGAGTCATTGCCGGCCCATCTGACGATACATTCCATATTGACAACTCCTTAATTGTTGCCGAATTTTAGCGGATTGCCGGCGGAAAGGATGTTCTCGGGCTGGTTCTCGCATATTTGTGCGGTGCAATATTGGCCGCCAGTTACAGGTTGCTTTCGTTGTAGGTTTTTTGTGTTGATCAATGCAAAAGTCGTTAAACAAAATAGCATTAAGTCGTTAATAAACCGTAACGTCGAATACATCTATTAATGTTATCCGTCCATTTTTCATTTGATGGTGCGGCGCACAAATATTTCTTGCGGAGGGGGGCGCCTTTCGGCATAATGTGAACCGTACGAACCGCGGTGACTTAATAGCGATAAGTTTCCGGTTCAGATTTGTCTCCTCCACCCTCCTCCTTTGGTGTGGATTTAACGCGGCTCAGCGAGCCGCGTTTTTTTTGTCTACCAATGGCCTGGAAGCGGAGAAAGTCATTGACAGTGCGCTGGTGGGTCAACTAGAATCCGCGCCTTTCTCCAATCCGCGCCCATATTTTTTCAGGACGGCACACACATGAAAACGTTTTCCGCCAAGCCACATGAGGTGAAGCGCGAGTGGTTTGTGGTAGACGCCACAGACAAGGTGCTCGGCCGCCTCGCTACCGAAATTGCTCGTCGCCTCCGTGGCAAGCACAAGGCTATCTACACGCCGCACGTTGATACTGGCGATTTTATCGTCGTGACCAACGTCGATAAGGTCACTGTTACCGGTAATAAGGCTGACGACAAGAAGTACTATCGTCATACTGGTTACCCAGGTGGTATCAAAGAAACCAACTTCAAGAAGATGCAGCAACGTTTCCCGGGCCGTGCTCTGGAAACCGCCGTCAAGGGTATGCTGCCGAAGGGGCCGTTGGGCTACGCCATGCTGAAGAAGCTTAAGTGCTACGCTGGCGACCAGCATCCTCACACTGCCCAGCAGCCGAAGGCTCTGGAAATCTAAGGGGTCATCATGGCTGAAAGTTATTTCTACGGTACCGGTCGTCGCAAGAGCGCCGTTGCCCGTGTTTTCATGAAGCGCGGTTCGGGTGCCATCGTTGTCAATGGCAAGCCGATTGATCAGTTCTTTTCTCGCGAAACGGGTCGCATGATCGTCCGTCAGCCGCTGGAACTGGTTTCCCAGCTGTCGGGTTTCGATATCAAGGTTAACGTCACTGGTGGTGGCGAGTCGGGTCAGGCGGGTGCTGTTCGCCATGGCATCACGCGCGCCCTGATCGAATATGATGCAGGTCTCAAGCCCGCATTGTCCAAGGCCGGTTTTGTGACGCGTGATGCCCGCGAGGTTGAGCGCAAAAAGGTTGGCTTCCACAAGGCGCGTCGCCGCAAGCAGTTCTCCAAGCGTTGATCATTCGCGCTTTGTCAAAAAGGTCGCCCAAGGGCGGCCTTTTTGTTTTTTCCGCTATCATGCCCCCTTGCCGGGGCAGGGGGGTACGCACTCTGTCGTTTGGCTCTTTTCGGCGCCTGGAGCGCGTTTTTGTTGGCAAAAGGAAGAAAAGATGACCGCATCGTCTAGTCAATATGCCCACGCCTGCTGTTAGTTTGCGACTTCGCAAGTTCCGGAATCGTTTTGGTATCGCCGCCCCAAGGGTCGTTGTGCGTAGCCAGTTGCCTTGGCAGTGGCTTGCTTTACCGATTCTGTTACTGTTTTTCCTCTTTGCCTTGCTTGGTTGGATGTTTTTGCAGCGAAACCAAGTGGGGGAAGTGGGGCGGGAATTGCAGGAGATTCGGGCTCGTTTCCTGACGCAGCAGGAGGAACTCGATCTACTCCGGTCGACCGCCGGTACCGGTCAAAATGCGATGAGTATCGAGCGGGCGGCGCAACGCAATCTGCTTTCGCGGATCAAGGATCTTGAGCAGGAGAATGCGGCCCTGAAAGAGGATATGTTGCTCTTCGAGCGCCTGATTCCCGTTGTTGGTGACGAGGATGTCTTGCGACTGGAGGGGCTGCGGTTAATCGCGGATGAGGGCGGGCGTTACCGCTATCGATTGCTCGTTGCCTATCAGCCCAGTCGGAGTAAACCTGAGTTCTCCGGGCATCTGCAGTTGGTTGTCGACTATCTCCTTGCCGGGAGAGTTGAGCAATTGCTGTTGCCGGGCAAGGCCGAGGCTGCCTCCGATTACCTGGTCAGCCTGAAGCATTTCCTGCGTCGTGAAGGGCGCTTCCAACTGCCGGAAGGGGCGCAGCTTAAGTCGGTTGAGGCACGAATATTTCAGGGTGCTACACTGTTAGGCCGGCAGTCAGCTCAACTTTAGGAGGAACCGATGTTCGGAAAGAAGACCGGAGGCGTGCCCCAGGGGCGGATCGATAGCCTGATAGGTGCGGGGACGCGGGTTGAGGGCAGCATCCGCTTTTCCGGTGGTCTGCGAATCGACGGCGAGGTCCTCGGTAGTGTTGAAGCCGCGGAGGGTGCTTCCTCATCCACGCTGGTATTGAGTGAACATTCTCGGGTTGAAGGCGCGATACGCGTTGCGCATCTAGTTACCAATGGCACCGTGGTTGGGCCAGTAAGTGTCATCGAATCCTTGGAAATCCAGTCCAAAGCGAGAATTATCGGTGACGTCGAATACACGATGATCGAAATGCATCAGGGGGCCGTCGTCGAAGGGCGCATGCTGCATGCGGATGGCCGCGCGGTGGAACTAAAGCTGGCAGCCTCGAACTAAGTTCATTGACCGCCTAGTTGCGGACTTGCATAATCCGACACGATTTTTTCAGGAGCTTTCCCATGAATGCAGCAACCGAACTCGCTTCTCCGCTTCTCTTCACCGATAGTGCCGCGGCAAAAGTGAAAGAACTGATTGAGGAAGAGGGTAATCCGGGACTCAAGTTGCGGGTCTTTGTCACCGGCGGCGGTTGTTCCGGTTTTCAGTACGGGTTCACCTTCGATGAAGAGGTCAATGATGACGACACTACCTTGGAAAAGGCTGGTGTGACCTTGCTCATCGATCCGATGAGCTATCAGTACCTGGTGGGCGCCGAAATCGACTATTCGGAAGGTCTGGAAGGCTCGCAATTTGTCATCCGGAATCCGAATGCGACCTCTACCTGCGGTTGTGGCTCATCGTTCTCAGCCTGATTTGGTTATCCAGAAAAGCGGTTTCTCTCCGCTTTTCTGGACTGAACGATTGCGCTGGGTCAATCTATTAGGGCAGTGTTGACCTGGGCAAATGCCTCAATGCGCTGGCTGGTGGGTGCTATTTCCATTCTGAACGTCTGCAGTTGCCGCGCGTTGAGCGGTGTCCCGGAAGCCATCTTGACGGTAAGTGGATTGGTTGGCCTGCCCTGGATGCGGAATTCATAATGGAGATGCGGGCCGGTTGCCCAGCCGGTGCTGCCAACATAGCCAATCGTCTCCCCCTGTTCCACGCGGCTACCCTTGCGTATCCCCTTGGCAAATCCACGCAAATGAGCGTAGGCCGTAGTGTGCTGGCCGGCATGCTTGAGAATGACGATGTTGCCGTAACCCTTTTGAGAGCCAGCGAACTCTACGGTCGCATCAGCGGTGGCGCGTACCTTCGTGCCGCTCGGGGCTCCGTAATCGACGCCGTTGTGGGCGCGCCATTCCCTCAGAATGGGGTGAAAGCGACGGCTGAAGCCCGATGTGACGCGAGAAAACTCTAGTGGCGAGCGTAAGAAGGGTTTTTTCAACGGGCTTCCATCATCCGTGTAGTAGCCTCCTCCGCCTTCATGGGCAAACCACAGTGCTCGATAAACCTTGTCGCCATTGATGAATTCGGCGCCAAGGACTTTTCCTGGTTGAGCATGGCGGCCACGGCTGTGGTCTACCTCGTAGCTGATCGTGAAGCGGTCACCCTTACGAAGATCCCGGTGAAAGTCGATATCGCCGCTGAATATTTCGACCATCTGCATGGTGATGGCGTCTGGAATGTCCATGCCGTCGGTGGCGGCAAACAGCGACGAATTGATTTTCCCGGCCTTGGTGATGACGATTTTTTCGAAGGTTTCCGCGGAAGTTCGAGCCTGAAGTCCGCCATCAAGCTTCTCAATGATCAAAGTTTGTCGGCGGTCATTCAGCGGGAAGTGCAGGCTTAGCAGTTCGCCATTCGCTGTTGTCTCACTTGAGACCATTTTTCCCGGCGCCAGTTGTTCGGCAATGGCGCGGGCCTCCGGGGCCGAGTGCAGGTAGGAGAGCGCTGCTGGGTCGCGGATGCCCAGCCGATTCATCAACCCGCCCAGCGTCTCGCCCGCGCGAACGCGTTCTTCGAGCACATAGGTTGACTCGTCGTTGCTCAGCGCCTTGGCGCTTTCGAGATCAAGTTGCTCGATGACCAGTTTGCTGCTGGGTGTATCGCTGTTCGGCGTAACCGCGATTGCGGTGGCAACTAATAGTGCCGCCAGGCTGGGGATTAGCCAAAGGGTACGTTTGAGGGAATGTTGATGCGTTCTGATGTGAATATTCACTGGGATGGTTCTTGTCTACTCAAGCAGTAGGGATCGGCCGAAAAGTCTAGCAGATAAATTTGCAGCATCGTGGCGGATAGCGGTTGTGAAAAAGGTGGTCAGGGATTGGGAAACTTTTTTGATCGCCCCTCTTGACGCCACCGTTTGGCTCTATATAATGCGCACCTCTTCTGCAGCGGCGGGTGTTTCCGGCGGTTGTGGGGGAGGAGGAAAGAGAGAGAAGTTAAGCGAAATTGCTTGACGGT
>PHCE01000032.1 GCA_002840765.1 Betaproteobacteria bacterium HGW-Betaproteobacteria-7 | reverse complement strand
CCGGTGCAGCCGCCGCGGGCGCCACGCACAGGCCAACCGGCCGGTCGGCCGCAGGGGCGAAATGCCCCTGCCAAGCCGGGCGGCCCGGCGCAGCATCGCAGCGGTAGCCGCCATCGTTAAGCTTGGCATGCCATGTCGCCGATAGAACGTTGGCATGGCAATCGCATCCCGAGTGTGAAGTAATCGCCTTGTCGGGTCGAAAAAAACGCGTTAGTGTGGAAACTTGGGCAATAGTTTCATATTGTTAATCAAGTTTCTTAAGGTGTTTTGGAGGTAGGGATGCCCCCCCCGCAGAAAATCCGGCTAGGCGATCTGCTGATTGAGCAGGGCTTGCTCACCCAGGAGCAACTGAAGCTTTCGCTCGACGAGCAGAAGCGAACCGGGCGCAAGCTCGGGCGGGTTTTCGTCGAAAGCGGCTACGTCACCGAGGAAGGCATCTCCCAGGCGCTGGCCCGGCAGTTGCGCATTCCCTTCATTGATCTCAAGGCGTTCACGCCCAAGCCGGAACTGATCAAGCTGCTGCCGGAAGCTCCGGCCCGCCGCTTCCGCGCCCTGGTCCTTGATCAACTGGCTGATGGCCGCTTGCAGATCGGCATGTCCGATCCCACCGACCTTCAGGCTTACGACGAGATCACCCGTCTGGTGAAGCGCGAAATCGATCTGGCGGTGCTCACCGAGAGCCAGTTGCTGGCCATGATCGACCGCGTCTATCACCGCGGCGAGCAGATCACCGGCCTGGCCAAGGAACTGACCGCTGAACTGGGCGATGTGCCGATCGAGTTCGGCGACCTGCTTGGTCTGACGCCGGGTGCCGAAGACGCGCCGGTGGTCAAACTGCTGCAGACGGTGTTCGAGGAAGCGATGCGCCTGCGCGCCTCCGACATTCACTTCGAGCCGCAGGAAAAGGCACTGCGCATCCGCTTCCGTATCGACGGCGTGCTGCATATTCAGACCGAGGCCGATGGCAAAGTGTCGTCGGCCGTGGCCTTGCGCCTGAAACTGATGTCCGGCCTGGATATTTCGGAAAAACGCCTGCCCCAGGATGGTCGCTTCAACATCAAGGTACGTGGCAATCCGGTCGATGTGCGTATCTCGACGCTGCCGACCCAGTATGGCGAATCGGTGGTGATGCGCCTGCTGGCACAGAACACCGGCCTGCTTGGCCTCGATCGCATGGGCATTCCACCGCGCGTTCTCGAGCGTCTGCGTCATGCCCTGAAGCGGCCGAGTGGCATGGTGCTGGTCACCGGTCCCACCGGCTCCGGCAAGACGACGACGCTGTACGCTGCCTTGAACGAGCTGAACAGCCCGGAAAAGAAAGTCATCACCGTCGAAGACCCGGTCGAATACCGCTTGCCCGGCCTCAATCAGGTGCAGGTGCACGAAAAGATCGACCTCTCCTTCTCGCGCGTGCTGCGCACTGTGCTGCGTCAAGACCCGGATATCGTGCTGATCGGCGAAATGCGTGATCAGGAAACCGCCGAAATCGGCATGCGGGCCGCCATGACCGGCCACCTGGTGCTGTCCACCCTGCACACCAATGATGCCGTGTCGACGCCGATCCGCCTGCTCGACATGGGGGTGCCGCGCTACATGGTGGCGCTGTCGGTGCACATGGTCGTCGCCCAGCGCCTGGTCCGCGTCATCTGCAGCAACTGCCGCGAACCCTACACGCCGACGCCGGCCGAGCGCGAGTGGCTGCGCTACGAACTGGCGGCGGACGTCGACCAGCACAACTACCAGCACGGCCGCGGCTGCGCCCACTGCGCCAATACCGGCTACATGGGTCGGAGCGGCGTCTATGAATTCCTCGAGATGAGTGATGCTGTGGTCGCTGCCGTCAATCACGATGATCCCGGCGAATTCATGCGCGTCGCCCGCCAGCAGATGGCCGGCGATACGCTGCGCCGCGACGCGGTGCGCCAGGTCGTTGCCGGCAAGACGACGGTGGCCGAAGCCATGCGCATCAGCAACCAGTACGAGGAATAATCGGCGGTGGCCAATTTCGCCTACAAAGGCCGCGATGCTGGCGGCAAGCTGATCGAAGGGGTGCTCGAAGGCGCCTCGGCCGGCGGCGTGGCGGATCTGTTGCTCGGCCGCGGCGTGACGCCGCTGTCGATCAGCGAAACGAAGGCCAAAAGCAAGGGCAGCGGTGATATCCAGATCACCCTGTTCAAGCCGCGCGTCGAGCATGTCGATATCCTGCTCTTCTCGCGTCAGATCCACACCTTGCTCAAGGCTGGCGTGCCGATCATGCGGGCGCTCAGTGGTCTGCAGGAGTCGGCGATCAACCCGGCGATGAAGGAGGTCATTCGCGACGTGCGCGAAAGCCTCGAGGCGGGCCGCGAACTGTCCGTGTCGCTGGCCCGGCATCCGAAAGTGTTTGGTCCGTTCTATATCTCGATGGTCCGCGTTGGCGAAGCCACCGGTCTGCTCGACGAGATCTTCCTGCGCCTGTTCGATCACCTGGAATTCGAACGCTTCATGCGCGAGCAGGTGAAGTCGGCGCTGCGCTATCCGATGTTTGTCGTCCTGGCGATGGCAATAGCGATCGTTGTCGTCAATATCTTCGTCATCCCGGCCTTCGCCAAGGTGTTCGAGGGCTTTGGCGCTGAGTTGCCGTTGATGACCCGGATCCTGCTCGGCTTCTCCAATTTCATGGTCGCCTGGTGGCCAGCCATGCTGGTCGGCGTGATCACTGCCGCGGTCGCCTTTCGTAGCTGGGTCGGTACCACTGCCGGGCGGCTGACCTGGGAGGCCCTGCTGTTGCGTTTCCCGATCGCCGGCAAGATCGTCAAGAAGGCGGCCATGGCCCGCTTCGCCCGCAGTTTTGCCCTGAGCACCAAGAGCGGCGTGCCGGTGATGCAGGCCTTGAGCAATGCGGCGCAGACCGTGGACAACAGCTACATCGCGCTGAAGATCGAGGGCATGCGCGACACCGTCGAGCGCGGCGAAAGCGTGCTGCGCTCGGCCATCGCCACGGGCTTCTTCTCGCCAGTGGTGTTGCAGATGGTGGCGGTCGGTGAGGAGTCGGGCGCGCTCGATGACATGATGGAAGAAGTCGGGCAGATGTATCAGCGGGAAGTCGAATACGAGTTGAAGACGCTGGGGCAGCAGATCGAACCCATCCTCATCGTCTGTCTCGGTGCGCTGGTGCTGGTCCTGGCTTTGGGCATCTTCCTGCCGATGTGGGACCTCGGCAAGGTAGCCATCAAGAAATGACGCCGCATGAGACGCCAATTCGAATTCGCCGTTGTCGTCATTGTGGTCGCGGTCCTGGCCATCCTGGCCATGCAGGCGCTGCAGCGGACGCGCGGCGAAGTGGAAGAAGCTGGCGTGCAGGCGGAAGTGGCGTCGCTGCGGGTGCAGTTGATGGAGCGACTGGCGCATCATGCGACCTTCGGCGGCGCGCTGCCGACCAGCGAAAACCCGGTGGACTGGATACGGCTGGCGCCGAACAACTACCGCGGTGCCCACGATCAGGCGCCAGTGGAGCGGCGCATCTGGTATTACAACAAGGCCGCTCGGGAATTGATCTACGTCTTCGACGACGGCCATCAAGCCCGTTTCCGTTTGAGCCGGACGGCCGGCGGCAGCGGCGTGCGGGGGGTAATCGGCGGGATCGGCCTGCTCCGGCTGGAGGATGCCAGGCAATAACACTTGAGAAGGAAGGGGTATATGACTAAAGTTCTAAACTTTTCGGCCGTTGAGACCAAGATGAGCCATCATCCGCACACCGCCAAACGCAGCGATCAAAGCGGTTTCACGCTGATCGAACTGATTGTTGTCGTCATCATTCTCGGTATCCTGGCCGCCGTTGCCATGCCGCGCTTCATCGATCTCCAGCGCGACGCTCGCATTGCCAAGCTGCAGGCAGCCCGCGGCAGCGTTTCGGCCGCTTCGGCCCTGGTCCATGCGGCCGTGCTGTCGCGCTCCGGCGTCGCCGATCCGATGGCCTGTCCGGGCGGCGGCGGCACGGCCAGCAACAGCACCGCGGCCACCGGCACCGTGTGCACGGAAAACGGGCTGATCAACATGGTCTTCGGCTACCCGGCCGTCACCGCGATCGGCGGCAATCCGGGCATCCTGGCCATGGCCGGGCTGACCGGCACCTTCAATCCGACGCAGGTGCAGCTCGAGGACGAGGGCTACACCTACGGCGCCGGCGCCAGCGTCGCTACCTTCGGCGTCATCGGTTCCACCGATCCGAACAATTGTTTCTTCACCTATACCCAGCCCGCGGCCGCCAACTCGGCAGCCATCATCAGCGGGCTGACGGTGTCGGGATGTTGATTTTCATACTTTCAAGAGGAGCTCGAAAATGAAGGCTGTACAAAGTGGTTTCACGCTGATCGAACTGGTTGTTGTCATCGTCATCCTGGGTATCCTGGCCGCCACCGCGTTGCCGAAGTTTATCGATTTGCGTGGCGATGCGCAGGAAGCCGCCTTCCAGGGCGTCAAAGGTGCTGCAGCATCTGCCATGTCTCTCAATTACGCCGGCTGTTCCGTAGTCAATAACGTTGTAACAGCCAACAAGTGCGTTGCGATTGCGGACTGTGATGAGGTTGGAACGATCATGCAAGGTGGTTTGCCGGCGAATTACAGTGTGGCCTCTGTTGCACTGACCGGCAACGGAACGTCCGCTAACTGTACGCTGGCCCTGACAGGCTACACCCCGACCGGTAGTGCTACTTTTACCGGTATCGGGGCCGGCCAGTAAGCCTTGGTGAACGCTCTCAGTATTGCTTGGGATACCGAGATCGTCGCCATCGCCAGCCAGTGATTTCGGGTTGATGCTTGGCATCGGTGAGGTATTCGGAGACAAGGCGAGGCGGCATGAGCCGCCTCGCCTTGTCTGTTTTCAGCGGCGAACGTGCGAGTCGATGGCAGTCGTGAATGAGGGAAGAAGCGATGTCCTCTGTATTTGAGCTTTTTAAAGCTTGGCGATCGCCGATTTTGCTCGTCGCTGTCCTGCTGGCGATGCTCTCACCGGTGCAGGCCGGAACAGCCACGTTTTCCAGCTCGCAATCGTGGGCCGTTCCGACTGGTGTGACCTCTGTTACGGTCGAGGCCTGGGGCGGTGGCGGGGCCGGCGGCGGGGCGACCGGCCGGCCGGCCAAAGGCGGGGGCGGCGCCGGGGGGCAGTACGCACGCAAGGTCGTCGCAGTGACGCCGAATGCCAGCTATGCGGTTGTTGTCGGGGCCGGTGGTAGTGGCGATACGGGAGATGGCGAAAGTGGTGGCGATTCGACGTTTGCCGGCACTGTGGTGGTCGCCAAGGGGGGCAGTGGTGGCGGGCGCGCTTCAACCAATAACTCGGGCGGGACTGCTGGCATTGGTTCTGATGCTGGCGGAGTCGGTGACACGGTCTTTGCCGGCGGCTCAGGGTCGGCCGGTTCGACTACAAGTGGCGGGGGCGCGGGCGGTGGTGGTGCCGGGAGCAATGGCGCCGGCGGCAATGCGAGCGGCAATACTCTGGGGAGCGGAACCGCGACCGGAGGTGGTAATGGCGGAGCGGGCCTGGGCAACCTGGGCCCTGGTAACGACGGCTCGGCCGCCGGTGGTGGCGGAGGCGGAGGCTATGCGACCACCAACACCGATCGGGTGGGAGGCGACGGCGGGGCCGGCAGGATCGTCCTGACCTGGGTCGATCCGCCCGCCGTTCTGTCGATCAACCGGGCCAACGGCAATCCGGCGACGGCCAATACCAACGTCGCGTGGACCATCACTTTCAATACCAGCGTCACCGGTGTCGACGTTGGCGATTTCGCGCTGGTTCAGGCCGGCGGGGCGAGCGGTGCCAGCATTACCGGGATCGCTGGCAGTGGTGCCGTGTGGACGGTCACCGCCAACACCGGCACGGTCAATGCGGGGACGCTCGGACTCAACCTGCTCGATGACGATTCCATTGTCAGCGGCGGGATTCCCCTGGGCAGCAGCGGGGCTGGCAACGGCAATTTTCTCGGCCAGGTCTACACGCTCTCGCCGCCGGTACCGATTCTCGGCAAGCTGGCCAGTACGGCCGCGGCAGTGGTCGGTGATGTGCTGACCTTCGCGGTGACGGCGGAGAATCCCTACACCGTCGGCCTGAGCAATGTCGTCCTGACCGACACCTTGCCGGCCGGCATGACCTACGTGACGCATGTGCTGACCCATGGCACCGCCGTCGTCTCCGGGCAGACCCTGACCTGGACCATCACCGATCTGCCGGCCGGGGTCAAGGCGCAGATGACGCTGGCTGTCAGTTTGGGACAAGCCGGTTCGTTGACCAATACGGTGACGTCGCCCGGTGCTACTTCGGCCAGCGCCATGGTGCGGGTGCTGGCCAGTGCGGTGACGCATTTCCGCCTCGATGAGCCGACTGGCTCTTGGAACGGTTCCACTGGCGAGGTGATCGACAGCGGCGGTACGGCGCTGCATGGACGGCGCCTGGTGACGAGCGCACCGACGACGACCAATGCCGTGCTGCCCAACCCGAGCATCGCTTCCCAGCATGCCTCGGTGGTCGGCGATTTCTGTAATGCCGGCACTTTCGATGGTCGGGCCGTCGTCGAAGTCGCCGACAGCCCGAACTTCGACTACACCACGCAGTTGTCGGCGACGGCCTGGGTCTACCCGACGGCCTATCCGAGCGAACTGTCGTCGATCCTGTCGAACGATACCAATTACGAATTTCACCTCAATCCGAGCGGCAGGCTCTACTGGTGGTGGGGATCTTCAAGTTTTACCTCGGCGACAGTCGTGCCCCTGAACCAGTGGTCGCACATCGCCATCACCTTCAACTCGACGGCCGGGGCGCGGCGACAGCGGATCTACATCAACGGCGTGCTCGATGCCAATACCAACAACTGGCAGGGAACGCTACAGGCCAACAACTGCAATTTTTACATCGGCGGCGACGTGGCCACCGGCAGTTGCGCCCTCATATCCGGGCGAAATTTCCGGGGCAACATCGACGAGGTCAAGCTCTACAACTACGAACTGGACGGTTCCGAGGTTGCCGCCGACATGACGCTTGGTCGCCAGTGTTCCGGGGCGTTCGATCACATCCGGCTGGAACATGATGGTGTCGCCTCGGTCTGCGCGCCAGAACAGGTGACGGTCAAGGCCTGCCTCGACGCCAACTGTTCGACGCTTTATCCGGGCAATGTCACTGTCCGCCTGACGCCCGCCGGCTGGGTGGGCGGCGACACCTTCACCTTCAACGGCGGCATCACCAGCCGCAAGCTGAGTTACGGTGCGGCCGGCAACGTGACGCTCGGCGTTGCCAGCGCGACGCCAGTACCCAGTCATGTCAGCCGTTGTTTCAATGGCGGCGCGGAAAGCTGCACGATGAATTTCGCTGCCACCTCCTGCGCTTTCGATGCGGTGGAAACCGGGCAGGCCCCGCAGTATCCGATCTTCACCAAGTTGGCCGGGGCGGCTTTCAACCTCGATGTGCTGGCGCTGAACACTTCGACGACGATCAACACCACCTATACCGGGACGGTGGCCGTTGACCTGGTCGATGCTTCGACCTCGGCCTGTCCTTCCGGCGCCGGGTTGACCACGGCCTCGAACATCACCTTCGCCTCTGGCAACAACGGTCGTCGGCCGGTTTCCTTCAATTATCCGAATGCGGCGCGCAACGTGAAGGTGCGGATGAAAGTGGGAACGTCCGCTCCGGCCTGCTCGTCGGACAATTTCGCCATCCGGCCCCAGCAGTTCGCGGTCACCTCGTCAATGACCAATACGACCTTGACCGGCGCGCCCAGTGCGGTAGCCGGCACACCGTTCACGCTGAGTGCGCTCAGTGGCGTGGCCAGCGGTTATGTGGGAACGCCGGCGCTGTTGGCGACCAAGGTCAACGACCATAACGGGACCGACATCACGGCGTCGCTGACCGGGGCCTTCGCTGCCGGTGATGGCACGAAGGCCGTCGGCAACGACTTCAAGTACCTGGATGTGGGCAATATTCAGCTGGAAACGGACGCCGTTGTCGACAGTACATTCACCACCGTCGACCAGCCCGACCAGTGCATTGTCAACAGCACCTCCGATGTGCTGAGTTCCGGCAAGTACGGCTGCAACATCGGCAGTGCGGCGAGTGCCATCTTCGGGCGCTGGCATCCCAGTCACTTCTCCTTCGCCGGTACCCTGACCCCCGCCTGCAGCAGCGGTGGCTTCACCTATATGGGCGACGATCACCTCGGTGTTGCCCTGACCGTCAAGGCGCACGCCCTGGGAGCGGGTGCCGCGTCGGCCAGCGATCCGGTGACCAGCCGCTATTTTTCCGGTACCGGCGGCTTGCCGGCAGCGATCCTGGCCGATGTGACCATCAGCGGTGATAACGGCGGTAATGCGGTGACGCTGAGCAAACTGAAAACCCCGGATTTCCCGACCATGCCCAGCGACAGCCTGTGGAGCGCCGGCCTGTTCTCGATCAACGACACCTACAGCTTCGAGCGTGGCGCCGCTCCCGCAGCGAGCGACTACTACGACGCTTTCCGCTTCAAGGCGGCGGTCGCCGACCCGGATGGTGGCGCCCTGATCAATCCGCAGGAAACCGCCACGACGCGCATCCTCTATGGTCGTCTACGCCTCTCCAATGTCTATGGCTCACGGCTGGGCGTGCTCGATATGCCGGTGCAGGCCCAATATTGGTCAGGCAATTCGTGGCTGGTGAATGCGCTGGACAACTGTACTTCGGTACCCTTCAGCGCCATCCATGTCTCCAACACGGCGATCGCCACTGCCGCCAACCAGCCGGTGACCTTGATCAGTGGCCGCTCGGTGATCCGCCTGACGCCAACCACCCTGGGCAGCGTCGATGTCGGATTCAATCTGTCCAATTGCAGCCCGGCGCTTGGCGGCGGTGTCGGCGCCAACATGCCCTGGCTGAGCGGTGGGGCGAGCGGTCTGGTCTGCCCGACGGCGAAGGCGACTTTCGGCATATTCGAGGCCGAGAGGAGGAGGGCAGTCCATGTCCGTGAAATTTTCTGATCGGCGCCGATGAACAGGCGGCACCCATTGGCCTTTGGCACCGGACAGCGTGGATTCACGCTGGTCGAGTTGGTCATCGTGATGGTGCTGCTCGGCATCATGGCGATCGTCGCCCTGCCGCGCCTGGCCGGTAGCGATGCCTTCAGCGAAGCCGGATTCCATACCGAAGTGGTGGCCGCCCTGCGTTACGCGCAGAAAACGGCGGTCAGTCATCGTCGTCTGGTCTGCGCCCAGTTGACCAGCACGACGGTGACCCTGCAGATTGCCGCCAGCAATCCGGCGAACGCCTGCGGGGCGACGCTGCTCCCGGCACCGAACGGGGCGGCGGCTTTCGCCAGTACGACGCGCACCAGTCTGGCGCTGACCGCCGGCAGCCTGCCGGCGACACTGTTCTTCCAGCCGGATGGCCGGATCACGACCAATGTTGCGGGCAGCAGCCTGTGGACGGCCGGCATTACGGTGGCCGACCAGCCGGTGATCACCATCGCGGGGGCGACCGGCTATGTCAAATAAGCGCCGGCAGTCGGGCATGACCCTGGTCGAACTGATCGTGGCCATCGTCATCGTCTCGGTTGGCCTGGCCGGCGTGCTCGCCGTTTTCCAGACGGTGGTACGGGGCAGCGCCGATCCGCTGATCCGCAAGCAGATGCTCGCCGTCGCTGAAGGGATGATGGAAGAGATCGCCCTCAAACCCTATGCCGGCAGCGCCGTCGTGCCCGCCGGTTGCGCCCGCGCCACCTTTGCCGATATCGATGACTACAACGGCTACGCCAGCACCGGCATCTGCGATCTGGAAGGCAACGCCATTGGCCACCTGGCTGGCTACGACGTCGCCGTTGCTGTGGTCGCCGATCCCTTGGGCGGTGTCGCCGACGCCAGGCGCATCACCGTCACGGTGACCCGCGGTGCCGACACCCTGAACATGGTCGGCTGGCGCACTGACTGGGCCTGCGATAGCCGGGATGCCGGCGGGGCGTGCCTCGATCCATGAAACATCAACGCGCTTTCACCCTCGTCGAGTTGATTGTCGTCATCGTCCTGACCGGGATCATCGGCGTTTCCATGATGGTCTTTTTCAAGCCAACCATCGACGCCTACTTCGATGCCCGCCGCCGGGCCGAAATGACCGACATGGCCGATACCGCCTTGCAGCGCATCAGCCGGGATGTGCGTTCGGCGGTGCCCAACTCGCTGCGCACGGCGGGGACAGATTGTTTCGAATTCCTGCCGACGAGTGCCGGCGGCCGCTACCGGATGGCGGCGGACATCGCGTCCGCCGCCGATCAGCCGCTCGACATCAGCCAGCCAGTGACTGCCTTCGATGTCCTGTCGCCGCTCAGCGCAGTCCCGGCGATCGCTGACTGGGTGGTCATCGGCAACCAGAATACCAACGACGTCTATACCGGTACGACACGCGCGCAGATAACCGCGGTCGGCGGCGGCAACGCCGTACGCGAGGCAGCGCTGACCGTCGGCAGCCAGCAGTTTCCGCCCGGCTATGATGGCGGGCGCTTCGTCGTCGTGCCCAACAACGGCGGCGCGCCGGCCGTCGTCTATGTCTGCAGCGGCGCCGGCGTCGATGCCGCCGGCAATGGCACCGGCACGCTGAGTCGGGTGTCGCGCGCCTTCAGCGGCACACTGGCCGCATGTCCGGCCGGTGGCGCCACCCTGGCGACCCGGGTTGCCGCCTGCAACTTCATCTACGATCCAAACCACGGCGCTACGCAGCAGAGCGGCTTCATCTGGCTGCAACTGGAATTGCGCGAGGCCGGTGAAAGCGTGGTCATGGCTTATGGTGTCCATGTGAGCAACGTCCCATGAAGCGGAACGGGCAACAGGGTTTCGGCGCCATCATGGCGATCGTCGTGCTCGTCATCCTGGCGGCGTTGTCCGCCGCCATGCTGCGTTTCGGCACGGTACAGCAATTGACCTCAGCACAGGACGTGCTGTCCGCCCGCGCCTGGGCGGCCGCCGGGGCGGGAACCGAATGGGGTCTGCACCGGGCCTTGAAGGGCAACTGGTGCGACGGAGCGGCAGTGAACCAGACGCTGGATCTGACGGCAGAGACTGGCTTCCGGGTGCGCGTTGCCTGTTCCTCCCGCCAGTTCAACGAGGGTGAAAGCGCGCCCGGTGTGGCGGCCACGGTGCGCGTCTACAGGATCGATGCGGTCGCCTGCAATGGCGCCGCCAACTGCCCGGACGATGTGATGGCAACGTCACCAGGCTATGTCGAGCGCCGACGCCAGGTTGTTGCTTCGACGAACTGAAGACACTTAACTATTTTCAGGACTCAGGCGAGTGGCATATTTGACCGGTGTGGTTTTAAAAGATGGGCGTTTTGCGGTGGTTTTGGCTGCCATAAAGTTAAAAAACCATTGAAAAATAGATGCTTAGTCGTTATCCTTCAAAAAACACTTTAGATGTGAAGACAATGCGCTCACTATTCGGGGCCAAAAAGGTAGCAGGTTGGGGGGCGGTTGTCCGGCAGGGCAGTCGTCTTGACCTTGTGCACGCTTCCGTCTCCGCTGGCCAGCGCCCCGTCGTGCATGCCTTCGACTCCTTCCGCATCGAAACCGGTGAAGCCGATGCGCTCGCCCGTCTGGCGGCCGCGCGCAATCTGAAACGCCAGCGCTGCGTGACGCTCCTCGATGAAGGGCAATACAGCGTGGTCCAGCTCGAAACACCGGCGGTTCCGGTTGAGGAGCGGGTAGAGGCCCTGCGCTGGCGGCTGAAGGATGCGGTGGATTTTCCCGTCGAAGGGGCCGCACTTGCGGTGCTTGACATTCCTGCCGATGGCGTCCGCCAGCCGGGTGTGCTGGCTGTCGCTGCCGCCGCCACGGTGATCGGTGAACGCATGGCCCTGTTCCAGAAGGCCGGTGTTGATCTGGAAGCCATCGACATTCCCGAACTGGCCGTGCGCAACGTGGCAGTGCTCTTCGAAGAGGCCAATCGCGGTCTCGCCTTCGTGGCGCTGACCGATGGTGGCTGCCTGCTGGTCATCAGCTTCCGTGGCGAACTGGTTCTGGCGCGGCGCATTGATCTGACTTCGGGCGCCCTGGCCCGGGCCGACGCGGAGCGCCGCCAGCAATTGCTCGAACGGCTGGCGCTGGAACTGCAGCGGACCCTCGATAATTTCGATCGGCAGTACGGCTATGTGTCGATTTCGCGCCTGATCCTGGCCAGCGAATTTGATGTTCCCGGCGTTGTCGCCGCGCTCGCCGAAAGTCTCTATCTGCCAGTGCTGGCCATGGACCTCGCGGCGGTCGCCGATTTTGCCGGCGTCCCCGAACTGCAGGGCCTTGAGCGTCAGGCGCAGGGGCTGATGGCGATCGGAGCGGCGTTCAGGTCATGAGCCAGCAGATCAACCTGATTCTTCCCGAGCTGCGCCCTCGTTTCGATTGGCTGGCTTTGCCGCTGGTCGCCGCGGTCGCCCTGGCCGGCATCGTTCTCGTCGCGCTGCTGGCGCAATTCCAGGCTTATCGCCATGGCCAGCTGAGCAGCGAGGCAGCGGCTGTCAACGGCCAGCTGCTCAACCTACAGCAGCAGGTTCAGGCGCTGGCGCAGGCGGTCGGCGCCCGCAAGCCGAATACGGCTCTACCGGAACAGATCGGCCAGTTGCGCAGCGGCGTCGAACAGCGCCGCGAGGTGCTGGACTTCATCGGGCGGCGCCAGGGGACGGTCAATCCCCAGGGCTTTGCCGCCATGCTCGACGGCTTTTCCCGGCAGACCCTCGACGGCGCCTGGCTGGTCGGTTTCATCCTGGCGCCGGAGGAGATCGAGATTCGTGGTCGCTTGCTCGATCCGGCCCTGCTGCCGCGCTATATCGGTCGACTGAATGAAGACCCGGCATTTGCCGGACGCCGCTTTGCGGCGCTGGAAATGACGGGGGTGGTGCCGGCCTTGCCGAAGGCTGGAAGCACCGAGAGCAAACAGGTGATGCCGGCGCGGCCATTTACGGAATTCATCCTGCGTACCGACAAGGTGCCGGGTGGGGAGAAGCGCCCATGAACGCCCTGCGTCAACAGTGGGAGCAACTCGCGGGCCGTTACGCAGCGATGACCCGGCGCGAAAAGCTGCTGGTGGCGGCCGCCTTGATTGTCGTCCCGCTGCTGGCTGGTGAAATGCTCGTTCTCGAAGGCCAACGCACGCGCAACGCTGCCCTGGCCAGCAGCATCGCGCAGCAGTCGGCTTCGGCGACGGAAATGCAGACTCAGGTCCAGCTCCTGCAGCAGCAATTGCAGGTGGATCCCGATGCCCGGGTCAAGGCGGAAATCGCCGCGTTGATGGCTGAACAGCAGATGCTGGAAAAGGAACTGCTCGAGGTTGGCCAGTCGCTGGTTCCGCCGGAGCAGATGAACGACTTGCTCGGGCAGTTGCTGGCGCGCCACCGCGGCCTGCGCCTGATCAGCCTGAAGACCATGAAGCCACAGAGCGTCATGGGTGAAACGGAGGAGGCCGGCGCGACTGGCGCGGCAAAACCCAAGGAGAAGGTCGCCGACCAACGTTTCGATCTCTACCGGCATGGCGTGGAAATTCGCATCGAAGGCAGTTTTGCCGAGTTGCAGGCCTATCTGGTACAGCTCGAAGAGTTGAAGGAACGCCTGCTGTGGGGCTATCTGCAGTACGAAGTCAGTGAATATCCGAAGGCGGAGATGAGCCTGATGGTCTATACCCTGAGCGCGGATCGAACATGGCTGGCCTTGTGAAGAGCGGCGCCATCGCCCTCCTGCTCGGCCTGCTTGCCGCCGGTGGCGCAGTCGCCGCCGGCGATCCGACCCGGCCGCCGGCGGCCTGGCTGAATCAGGCCGATCTGGCGCCGGGCAGCGGCGGCGCCATGCGCCTGCAATCGGTGCTGATGCCACAACGTGGGCGACCGGTGGCGATCATCGGCGGCCAGACCGTAGCGCTCGGCGGGCGCATCGGCGATGCCCGACTGATCCGCCTGAGCGAGCGCGAGGCGGTCCTCGAAGGGCCGGAAGGGGTGACCCGGCTGTATCTGACACCCGATGTGGACAAACGGATGATCGCGATGCCGGCAGCCAAAAAGGCGCGGCCGGCGGCGCAAGGGAAGGAAACGCGATGAGCAGGATGTGCATGTTGGCCGTGGGTGGGCTGATCTTGGCGGGCTGTAGCAATCAGCATATCTATCGGGGCGACGCCTACGATCGCATCAACCAGGAAATGCAGGCGGCGGCCGAGAGCCGGCCCAATCGCCAGGAGATCAACGAGGCGCTCGGCCGGGCCGTGGTGCCGCCGCTGCAGCTTGATGCGCCGGCAGCGGCGAAAAGCGAGCCGCGCTTCAATCTGGCGGTGAATAATGCGCCGGTGGCCCAGGTGCTGACCGCCTTGGTTTCCGGCACGCCGTACAGCATGATCTTTTCCCCGGAGCTGGAGGGTTCGGTCAGCCTCAACCTGAAGAATGTCACCGTCCGTGAGGTGCTCGACACGCTGCGCGATGTATACGGCTATGACTACCGCGTCCAAGGCAAGCGCATCCAGGTCCAGTCAAACACCCTGCAGACCCGGCTGTTCAAGATCAACTACCTGGCCAACCGCCGTCAGGGCATGAGCGAGATGCGGGTCACCGGCAGTTCGCCGACGACCTCGGGGCCAACCAATACCGGTAGCGGCCAGAGCGGCGCCGCCAACAACACGAATACCGGTTCGACGACCGGCAGCACGACGCAGGCAACGGACAGTGCACGTATCCGGACCTCGTCCGATTATGATTTCTGGAAGGATCTGGGCTCGGCGCTGAGCCTCATCGTCGGTAACGAAGCCGGACGCAACGTCATCGTCAATGCCAATTCCGGCGTCGTGCTGGTCAAGGCCATGCCGGGTGAACTGCGCTCGGTGGAGGATTACCTCAAGGCGACGCAACTGGTGGTCGAGCGCCAGGTCATGCTGGAAGCCAAGATTCTCGAAGTGGCCCTGAACGATTCCTTCCAGACGGGCATCAACTGGAGCAAGTTCGGCGGGGTGTCTGACCGCTTTGCCATCGGCGTCATGGCCCCGGCATCATCGATTGCCAAGGCTGCCGGTACCGTCATCGGGTCGGCTGTCGGGGCAGCCGGCGCGACTGGCACTGTGGTGACCGCCAAGCCAGGTGTTTACGGCAATCTTGAGACGTCGGGCGCCGGGCGCGGCTTCTTCGGCCTGGCCTTTCAGTCCAAGGATTTCGGCGCCTTGCTCTCCTTCCTCGAAGGCCAGGGGAATGTGCAGGTGCTGTCCAGCCCGCGCATCGCCACCACCAACAACCAGAAGGCTGTACTCAAGGTCGGAACCGACGATTACTTCGTCACCGGCATCAGTACCAACACCACGACCAGCGCCGCCGGCAACGTCGTGACGCCGAACATCACACTGCAGCCGTTCTTCTCCGGCATTGCCCTCGACGTGACGCCGCAGATCGACGATAGCGGCAACATCATCCTGCATGTGCATCCGTCGGTCAGCGTCGTCGAGGAAAAGACCAAGAACGTCGATCTCGGCGATCTCGGCACCTTCACGTTGCCGCTGGCCTCAAGCAGCATCAGCGAGACCGACAGCATCGTCCGCGTCCAGGATGGCAGCATCGTCGCCATCGGCGGCCTGATGAGCCAGCAGCAAATCAACGACCGGGTCGGCTTGCCCGGCATCAGCGGAGTGCCTGGTCTTGGCCTGTTGTTCGGCCAGAAATCGGGTAGCCAGCGCAAGCGCGAACTGGTGATCCTGATGCGTTCAACCATTATTTCGGACGACAACGGCTGGCGCGAGAATACGCTCGAAAGCCAGCAGCGCCTGCAGGGACTCGATCCGCGCCAGCGCGTCTTGCAGTGGCAGTAAGCCGAAGAAAGCCGTGTATCTCGATCACTTCGGCCTGAGCGAACTGCCCTTCGGCATCACGCCGGATACCAGCTACACCGTCATCACGCGCAGCCATCAGGAGGCGCTGAACACACTGCTGATCGCCCTCGCCAGTGGCGAAGGCTTCATCAAGATCACCGGCGAGGTCGGCACCGGCAAGACTTTGCTCTGTCGGCGCCTGCTGCAGGCGCTGCCGGCCGACAGCGTCTCCGCCTATCTGCCCAATCCCTACCTGGCGCCGCGCACCCTGTTGCTGGCGCTGGCCGAGGAACTGGGGCTGGGCGTCGCCACAGATGCCGATGACTACCACCTGTTGCAGAGCGTCAACCAGGCGCTGACGGCTCATGCCGCAGCCGGCCGCCAAGTCGTTGTCTGTATCGACGAAGCCCAGGCGATGCCGCTGGAAACGCTGGAATCGCTGCGCCTGCTGTCCAATCTCGAGACGGAGAAGCGCAAGCTGCTGCAGATCATCCTGTTCGGCCAGCCGGAACTCGACCGCAAGCTGGCCGAGCCGTCAGTGCGCCAGCTGCTGCAGCGCATTGCCTTCCACTATCGCCTGCATGGTCTCGACCGTCAGGAGGTGGCCAATTACCTGGCGCATCGCCTGCGCGTCGCCGGCTATCGCGGCGAAGGTGTCTTTGGGGCGCGGGCTGTGCGTTGTCTGCATCGCGCCAGTCGTGGCACGCCGCGGCTGCTCAATATTCTCGCCCACAAGGCCTTGCTCGCCGTTTATGGCGAAGGGCGTTATGCCGTGCGTTCTGGCCATGTGCGTGCAGCGGCAGCCGATACCGAAGGGGCGAGTGCCCCGGGATGGTGGTGAGATGAGTCTGATCAATGATGTGCTGCGCAATCTCGAGGCCAATCGCCCGGATGTCCTGGCGGCGCAGAACCTGCAACGGGAAGTCCGTTCGTTGCCGCCTGCTCCGCCGACGCGGCGCGGCTTTCGCCTGAGCCTGCTGGCCGGCCTGCTGCTGGCGCTGGGTGTCGCCGGCTGGCAATGGCAGGAGCGTCGCCAACCGCTGCCGCCCGTGCCCGCCCCAGTTGCGCAAGCGCCGGTAGTGGTGCCGCCGGCGCCGGTCGCTGAGCCGCTCGTGCCGCTTTCGGAAAACCTGAAACTAGCGCAGGAGCTGCTCTCGCTGCCGGTGATTGAGCCGTTGGCAGAGACTGCAGCGGCGCCAGCCGCTACGCTACCGCCGCTACCTGCCCCGGTAGCTGTGGCGCTGCCGGAGTCAGCGAAAATTACTGGCCAGGCGGTGAAGGCCGAGTTGCCACCACCGGCAGCCCGCAGTGCCGAACCGGCGAAAATCGAAAAAAGCCCGGTCATCGCCACGCCGCGCGATCGTGCCGACGCCGACTGGCGGCGGGCCGAGGCGTCGTTCGCCGCCGGTCGCCCCGACGAAGGTCGGGAAGCCCTGCGCGCGGCGCTACGCAACGACCCATCGCATGTGCAGGCGCGCCAGGTTTTGCTGCGTCATCTGCTCGAATCGCGCCGGATCGACGATGCTGTCGTCGTTCTCCAGGAAGGTCTGGAACTGCAACCGGCGCAGGCTGGCTGGGCGATGTCGCTGGCCCGCCTGCAGTTCGAGCAGGGTGATCTGGCGGCCGCCGATCGGACGCTGGTCCGTTCGCAGAGCTTTGGCGAGAACAATGCCGATTACGCCGGCTTCCAGGGCCACATCAAGTCCCGCCTTGGCGCTCACCGCCAGGCGGCCGCCCACTACCAGCGGGCGACCCGGCTGGTGCCGAACGACGGCCGCTGGTGGCTGGGTTACGGCCTGGCCCTGGAAAGCGACGGTCGTTTGCCGGAGGGCCGAGAGGCACTGCGCCGGGCCCTGGCGGCCGGTAACCTGAGCGGCGAGCTGGCGGCGGTGGCCGAGCAGCATCTGCGCTGATCCGGCATTTTTCGGCGGGCGGATTTTTTTGATTGAGGTTCAAGCGCCGGCGGCGCCGATGTCGATAATCGACGCATCTTCCGGGAGTACCGCATGCGTCTGAATCGCCTTCTGCCCTATCTGCTCTGTTGCTTCATTGGTGCCGCGGGTGCCGAATCCGCCGCGCAGTCCATTGCCGGTGCCGGCGAACTGCCCGTCCATATTGTCGCTCGGCAGGGCGACGGCCCAGCCCTGGCCGCCCTGCTGCGCGGTGATAGCAAATTGCGCGATGTGCGTACTCTCCTCGGTTCGACGCCGCTGCACCTGGCGGCGATGAATCCTGATCTTTCTGTCATGACCGTGCTGCTGGCTGCCGGTGCCGATGTCAATGCCCGCGACGTCGACGGATCGACGCCCATCCATATGGCCGCCTACGCCAGCCGCGCCAGCCACGTTCAGAAGCTGCTCGAAGCCGGCGCTGATCCGCTGCTCAAGAACAATGTCGGCCGCGATGCGGCGGCCATGGCGCGCAAGGTCAAGGCTGACGAGACGGCCGGCGTCATTTCGCTATGGCTGCTCAAGGGTTGTCAGCCGGGGCGGCCATGCTGAACCGCCGGTGGCCGTTGCTTCTGCTGTTGATTGGCGCGGCAGCGAGCGCCGCTGAGCCATTGCCAGCGGTGACGCTGTATTCGCCAAAGGTCTGTCTGGCCTGCATCGACTACGCCGAACACCTGCGCACCAACGGCTTCACGGTGACCGTCAAGGCCGACGAGGACATGGCCGTGGTCAAGCGCCGGCTGAAGGTGCCGAAGTCTCTGCAAGCCGAGCCGAGCGCCACGGTTGGCGGCTATTTCGTCGAAGGCCATGTGCCGGCCGAGGACATCAAGGAGTTGCTGCGCGACAAGCGCCCAGCTCGCGGCCTGGCGGTACCGGGCCTGCCGCTGGGGGCGCCGGGACGGGAATTCTCCAGTCCGACCTGCGATACCGCGTGCACCATGCTCGATGGCGACACCGGCCAAGGCAGGGTCCGCCGCGAACTGTACGACACGCTGCTGGTCAAGCCGGACGGCGACACCTCGATCTGGGCCCGCCACTGAGCTGATTCAGCCAGCTGCCGCCGGCCCGAGCAAAAACCGCAGATGGGCGTCGAGCCAGGCATCGTCCTCGGCACCAGGCTGATGCTCGCGCTGCTGGCGGATGGTTTGCACCAGCTCGCCGTCACCGCGCCGCCGGTAGCTGGTGTCGATGCGAACCCGTTCCGCCGGCTCCAGATCAACCCAGGCATAGCAGGTGCTGTCGGGCAGCACCGCTTCGCTGCGGGTGCCGGCGACGCGGGCGAGGATCTCGCTGGCGGCGATCTGTCCCATGCGGCTGGCCAATTGACCAGTCTTCGGATAATGGCCGAAGAGCGGCGACACCGTGCCGACGCTGTCGCCGACGACAAAGACTCTTTCGTCCGCCAGGGCGCCGAAATGCCGCGCATCGGTTGCCGCCCAGGCACTGTCCGGCGCCGTCAGCCCGGCTGTCCGGCAGATCGTGGCGGCCCCCTGCGGCGGCATCAGGATGGCGGCGGCGAAGCGGACTTCGTCGATGTCCAGCGTCGCCACCTGGCGATAGGGATCGAGCTGGCGCAGGCGGGTGTTCGGCAGGTAGCTGACCTCCTGCCGGTAGCGCTCGGCGAAGATGCGCTGGTAGGCTAGCCACGGCGGGTTCGGATCGACGACGGTGAGATGGGCCTTGAGCCGGCGGCTGCGGATGGCGTGGGCGATGATCACCGCCCGCTCGTAGGGCGCCGGCGGGCAGCGGTAGGGGGCGAGCGGCAGGGTGAGCAGGAACTCGCCGCTGGCGAAGCCGTCCAGCCGTCGTTTCAGGCTTACCAGGTCAGCGCCGGCGCTGTAGGCACTGGCGAAATGCTCGCTGTAATGGCGAGTGGCCGCGGTATCGCCGTCAAACAGGGCGGCGGCATCTTCGCTGATGCCGCCGGCGACGACCAGCCAGTCGTAGGCCAACGCCCCGGCGCTGGTGTCCACGCGACGGGCAGGGCGGTCGATGGCCAGCGCCTCGGCCGCCAGGAAGCGGTAGCCGAAGGCCGCGGCGGCCGACGCATAGTCGTGGTGCAGGCGGCGCGTTCCGGCGCTCCCGGCCAGCCAGCGGTTGCTCAGCGGCAGTACGGTGAAGCGCGGCTGCCGTTCGACCAGCACGACTTCGCAGGCGCCGGCC
>PHCE01000031.1 GCA_002840765.1 Betaproteobacteria bacterium HGW-Betaproteobacteria-7 | reverse complement strand
GCGCCCGAACATGGCGCTCGGCGGCATTACCCCGAAACAGAAGTCAGCGCTTTTAACCAACTCTACTTCTGACCGCTGCTAAAAATGGGGGGATTACCCCCTCGGCTGCCAACCTGTTCAAGTCGGTTTTCCTGGTCGCCATGCTGTTCGCCGACTACTACGCCATCCAGCTGATCGCCGGGCCGATGGAAAATTTCTGGCTCAAGTGGTCCCTGATCGCGCTGGTCTCGGTGTGGAACGGCATGCTGATGATCGGCATGGGTGTTCTGTCGCACGATGCGGTGCATGGCGTGCTGTTTCGCTCACGTTTCTGGAACGAAGTCTGGGGCGGCCTGCTGGCGGCTCTGGTGCTGATCCCGCTGCAGGCAAACCGGCAGTTCCACATGGAGCATCATCGCTACTCGCATCAGCCCGGCCGCGACCCGGAAAACCCCATGCACCAGTCCTCCTTCCTCTTTGCGCTGGTGCTCGGACCCTTCGTTGCCCTCTACGCCCAGTATCGCGTGCTCTTCGCCATGGCGATGCGCGGCGAGATCGTCGCCGTACTCAAGGACGTTTTCTTCATCGGCACGGCTCTGGCGATCTATTTCGTCCTGATGCCGTCGCTCGGCGTCTCCCTGTTGCTCACTTTCGGCCCGACCTGGCTGGCCTTGCCGCTGGTCTTCAGCATCCGGGCGCTGGCTGACCACTACGGCATACCGCCCGTGGTTGTCGAAGCGACAACTGGCGAAGATGCGGATGGCGGCGCCAATGTCCGCCAGCAGCTCAGCGCCTGGGTCGTGCTGACCCCGCAGTGGCTGCAGTGGCTGTGGAGCCACGTCAATTACCACGAGGTACACCACAAGTACCCGTACCTGTCACACCAATACCTGCCGCAGGCATTCGAAGCTTCGCGTGGCCGCTATCCCTACCTGGTTGTGGATGGCTACTGGCGGTCGCTGTTCAATGTGATGAAGCTGAAGTATTACGGCCGGCCGGAGGATGTGAGGCGGTTTGTGGCGGTTGCTACGTCTGCATCGTAATGGTTTGCCCAGATTATTTTTTCCACTTCGCCCATGGATCTGAATCACGATTAATGGCGGGCCTGGAATCATTCACCTGACTCTTATAGGGGGAGCGGCTGCCTGCATCCAGATCATGAATAGCCGCTTTTTTGGCGCGCTTTTCGCGTAACCGCTCAGCGTCTTCCAGACTCAATTCAGCCGGCTTGCCCGGGGTTTGATCCGATGGAACAATGCGATCTCTGGGGGGCAGTTCGAATTGCTCAGCCGACGCTCGAGGTAAATTCTTGAATTGATATAAATAAAACGCTTCGACTTTTTCGCGCGCCCAGTCTGTCTTTTTGAGAAACTTCACGCTCGAATCAACGCTTGGGTTGTTATTAAAACAATTGATATTTAAGTAGGCAAAGAGAATTTCAAAACCGTAGTGGTTGACGATCTCAGTTAACAATTGTTTTAAGCTGACGCCGTGCAGAGGGTTGTTTTTATAATTTATATCGATGTTCATGATAGGGCTCAATTAAGAATGAAATGAGGCAGAGCCTCTCAAGGAAGATGCAGCGAATTCGGCAACCTGCCTCTGTATCCCGCTGAATATAGCCTCTACTACATCCATGGGAAAGTCATCCGGCAATAACTTGCCCGTTTCGTCAATCACGCTTTCCGTGCCCTCGACTACTTCCTGAATCAGTTGCTCTGCTGCAGCCGCACCGAGCCCGACCTGCTGCCCTTGGGCAAGCCAGTGCCGGCGCTGGATCTTTGCGATCAGGTAGTCACTGGTGCTGCCCTGCACGGCCATGGCTAGTTTGGCCTTGTGCGGGGAAATCTGATTCTTGGCCGTCCCGATGACGGGATGGGCGGAAAGCACGTCATAGATCGGCGTGGCGCGGTAGCGGCCGCCGGGAAGATGGGCGATGCTGAAGTTCTTGCCGTGGCCGTCGGTCGCGGCCAGTAGCCAGAAAATGATCTGGGTCTTGAAGAAGTTGTGGCGGTCTTGCTCAGCGGCTTCCGAGCCGAGCAGGATATCCATGATGCGGGCAATGCCGGGGCCGCCGTCCGACTGGTATTTGTGCAGTGGCGAGGTGCCTGTTGCCTGGCACATGTCTTCCTGGGGGAGGCGAATGATCCAGTTGCCGTTGCTGGCCGGGCTGCGGTCGAAACGTTCAACGATGAGGGCTTTCTGGTCCTCGAAATGCGCGACTTCGCAATGGGCGATGGGGATTTGGTAAGCCGCCAGGATTTTCGCGCACAGCCACTCGTTTTCTACCTAGGTGCGCATGTCGGCCTGCATGTGGCCTACCAGGCCGAGTGGTAGTTTGAAGATGTGGGTGGTCGGCGTGCTGCCATGCGGTAGCAGCCATTCGTCGTTGTGGCGCAACAGGGCGGTCTTTTCCTGGGCGCCAGCGATGGACAGTCGCAGGTCTGTGTCGTGATCGTTCCGTCCCAATGCTTGGGCGGTCGGCGTGAAGGCCTTGGCTTTGGGCGTCGGCGACCAGGAGCGCGCGCTGCGCTTCTACACCGTGACCTTGTCGCTGCCGCTGGCGTATGAGGATGGTCAGCCGGTCGGCGTGCGTCTCGGACCTACGCTGCTGTTCTTGAAAGCAGATCGGCATGCGCCGCCGTCGGCCTTGTTGAATCCGCGGGTGACCTTGCAGACGGCCGATGCACTGGCTATGGAAGCGGCGTTGCGGGCTCGCGGTGTGGTCATCGCCGATCCGGTCAAGGCGTACGGCCAGGCACTGGTTGGCAGCTTTCTCGACAGCGAGGGCAACAAGCTGTGGTTCTGCTCGGAGCCTGAGGCCGGCTGATCGTCGGGCAGGGCGCGGGCGCAGGCGGTGAAGTTCGCGCGTGACAGCGCTGGCGGCGGGCGCCGAACCGAATCGCCCTGGCGCCGGTCCAACACGCATTGGCCACAGTCATCGACAGACCGGAGGACGCTGTGATCGACGCCATCGTCAACAACCATCTGCTTTACTCCGCCATCATCCTGGTGCTTTTACTGCTGGTGCCGGCGCTGTTCGCGTGCAGTTACGATCTCCGGGATAACTCCCATCCGGATCGGCGCAAAGAGCCACGCGCCGAGGACGACCGTCGGGCTTGAAGGCGCGACACTGGGCGGCTGCCGCCCGCTGCGCTCAGCGCTGGCTGGTTTCGGCCAGCGCCTGTTCCACGAGGGCCTGCAACTGGGCGAAGCCGAAGCTCGGTAGCGGCTTGCCATTGACGAAGAACTCCGGCGTCTTGCTCACCTTCAGGCTGCGCGCATCGGCCAGATCCTGTTCGATGACGCCAGCGATCTCGGGGGCGGTGATGTCGAAGGCCATCTGCTCCATGTTGAGACCGAGGCCATCCAGGTGTTTCCACGTCCGGTCGGCATAGGCGACGTGGTTCTGCGTCCAGCCGTTCTGGTTGGCGAGCAGGGCTTCGAGGGCAGGCCAGAATTTGTCCTGGCGGCGGGCCGCTTCGAGCACCGCGACGACCTTGTCGGAACCGGGGTGGAAGGGCGCATAGCGCAGCACCAGACGGATCTTGTCCGGGTGAGCGGCCATCAATTCCTTGACCCGCGGATAGAAGGCAGCGCAGGTTTCGCAGGCAGGATCGAGGAACTCGACGATGACCACCGGCGCATCCGCCTTGCCCAGGCTTGGCGCGTGCATGCGCAGCAGGGCAGCCCGATTGGCCGCGGCCAGCTGATTGGCGGCTTCTTGCTGCTGCTGGTTGTAGATGAACATGCCGGCGGCGAAACCGACCAGCAGCAGGATGGAAGCGACGATAAAAAGTGTTTTCTGTTTCATTTTGAGGCCTTGAAGTGGGTCGCCAGCAACAGCGCGACGACCAGTAAAAACGATGCGACCGAGAGCAGCGGGATGGTCACGAAGCCGAACCAGACGACCTGTACGTCGGAGCAGGGGACGCCCTGCTGACAGGGCTTGATGTCCTCCGGCAGCCAGCCGGCGACGAGCGCCATGTGGAAGAGGGCAAAGCCGAGGCCGGCGACGGCCAGCGGCAGGGCATAGCGCACGACGCGCCGATCGAACGGAAAGAGGCCGGCGGCCAGCACCAGCACCAGCGGGAACATGGCGATACGCTGATACCAGCAGAGGACGCACGGCGTGTAGCCCATCACCTCGCCGAGGAACAGCGCGCCGAGGGTGGAGATGGTGGCGACCAGCCAGGCGGCGAACAGCGGTGTCCAGCCGGGCGGTGCCGTGTCGGACGGAGAGGCGTGAATAACGGTGCGGTTCATGGGCGGGCGCAGTGTGCCTGTTAGGGGCTGGCGTCGATGCCGGCGAGTCGCGCAGGATGCCTAAACCGGCGGCGTTTGTCACGGCCGGCGCGCTGGCATTGTCCGGCCGATGACAGTCCACGGCCGCTGCAAGCTGGTATCGTCCCGCTCACCAATAGCCGGTGGTGCCGGCAGAGAAAATTCAGGAGACGAGATGACCTACGCCATCGATAACACCCCGTTGTGGAAACCCAATCCGGCCACCGTCGGCGACACGCGCATGGCGCAGTTCATCCAGGCCATGGGCCAGGGGCGATATGCGGATACCTGGCAGTGGTCGATTGATCGGCCGGAGGAGTTCTGGACCCAGGTCTGGCGCTTTTGTGGCGCTGTTGGCGAGCGCGGCGATGTCGTGCTTGCGGACAGCGACAAAATGCCCGGCGCCCGCTGGTTCCCGCAGGCCCGCCTGAACTACGCCGAGAACCTGCTCAAGGAACGTGATGCCGGCGAGGCACTGGTCTTCTGGGGCGAGGACAAGGTCAAGCGGCGGTTGAGCCGGGCCGAACTCTATGCCGAGGTTGCCCGCTTCCAGGCTTTCCTCGTCGCCCAGGGGGTCGGCAAGGGCGACCGCGTTGCCGGCTACCTGCCCAACCTGCCGGAAACGCTGGTCGCCATGCTCGCTGCCACGGCGCTCGGCGCCATCTGGTCGTCGGCCTCGCCGGATTTCGGCGTGCAGGGTGTGCTCGACCGCTTCGGCCAGATCGAGCCGAAGGTGCTGATCTGCGTCGATGGCTACTGGTACAACGGCAAGGCGGTCGATTGCCTGGAGAAGAACGCCGAGGTCGTGGCGCAGATGCCGTCGCTCCTGAAGACCGTCGTCGTGCCCTACCTCAATGCTGCGCCGGCCATCGCCGGCATCGCCAACGCCGTCTGCTGGAGTGACATGCCGGCAGGCGGTGGCGAGGTGCGCATCGAGCGCGTCGCTTTCGATCACCCGCTGTTCATCATGTTTTCCTCGGGCACCACCGGCGTGCCCAAGTGCATCGTCCATTGCCACGGCGGCGTGCTGCTGCAGCACCTGAAGGAGCACGTGCTGCATAGCGACGTGCGCCCCGGCGACCGGCTGTTCTACTTCACCACCTGCGGCTGGATGATGTGGAACTGGCTGGTCTCCGGCCTGGCCGCGGGGGCCACGCTGTTGCTCTACGACGGCTCGCCGTTCGCCAGCCGGGGCACGGTGCTGTTCGACTACGCGGCGGCCGAGAAAATGACCCACTTCGGCACCTCGGCCAAGTTCATCGACGCCGCCGCCAAGTTAGGGCTCACTCCCGGCAAGACGCATGATCTGACCGCGCTGCGCGTGATGTTCTCGACCGGCAGCCCGCTGTCGCCGGAAGGCTTCGACTGGGTTTATCGCGAAATCAAGCAGGACCTGTTGCTGGCCTCGATCTCCGGCGGTACTGACATCGTCTCCTGCTTCGTCCTCGGCAATCCGGTGCTACCGGTGTATCGCGGCGAGCTCCAGTGCCGCGGCCTGGGCATGGCCGTCGATGTGTTCGACGACGAGGGCAATCCGGTGCGCAGCGAGAAGGGGGAGTTGGTATGCACCCGGCCTTTCCCGGTGATGCCGGTCGGTTTCTGGAATGATGCCGATGGTGCCAAGTACCGCGCCGCCTATTTCGAACGCTTTGACAACATCTGGTGTCACGGCGACTTCTCGGAACTAACGGCGCACGATGGCATGATCATCTACGGCCGCTCGGACGCGACGCTCAATCCTGGCGGCGTGCGCATCGGTACCGCCGAAATCTACCGCCAGGTCGAGCAGCTACCGGAAATCCTCGAGTCGCTGGTCATCGGCCAGGACTGGCCGCCGGGCAAGAATGACGATGTGCGCGTGGTCCTCTTCGTCAAGCTGCAGGAGGGGCTGACGCTCGATGCCGCGCTGATCGAGCGGGTCAAGCAGCAGATCCGCGCCAACACCACGCCGCGCCACGTGCCGGCCAAGGTTGTTCAGGTGCAGGACATCCCGCGCACCAAGTCGGGCAAGATCGTCGAACTGGCGGTGCGCAACGTCGTCCATGAGCGGCCGGTGAAAAACGTCGAGGCACTGGCCAATCCGGAGGCGCTGGACTACTTCCGTGGTCGCGCTGAACTGGCCGACTGAGGCTTACGACCGGGCCAGGTAGGTGAGCAGGGCGGCGACGCCGGGCAGCCGGCGCAGCTGAACCTGACCCTGGGTCAGCAGCCAGCCGAGCGCGGCAGTGATGCGCTTGCTGGCTTCCGGGCTTTCGATCCAGCGATGGAACAGCGTGGCCGCGATGAGGCTGGCACCCACTGCCAGTGCCAGACCGAGCAGGGCACTGAATGAGGAGGTCAGTCCGCTCTGCGCGTACAGTCCGTTGGCCAGCAGCAGCACGGGGAAATGCACCAAGAAAAGCGCATAGGATATCCGGCCGAGGAAGGCCAGTGGCCGCACATCCGGCCAGCGCTCGAGCCAGCCGCGGCGGCGAGCAAAGCCGAGCAGCAAGGCGACGGCCAGCGCGATCTCGATGCGCAGCCGGAAATCGACGATCAGCGCGGCGATGACCACGGTGGTGATGACGCCGAGCCAGGCTGCCAGATGGCGGCGGTCGCCGGCCCACCAGGCGGCGGCACCGAGTCCGTAGGAACCGAAGAAGTAGAGCGCCCAGCTGTCCCAGGCCGGATTGCGGTTGAACCAGAACAGTGCGGCGGCGGCGACGGCCAGCACTGGCAGCATGGCCGGCAGGCGGCCACGGCCGCTCCACAGCAGCAGCGCCATCAGCGCGAACAGCTGGAAATCGATGGCGATGTACCAGACGCCGGCCGACAGCGCTTCGACGCCGAGCAGGCTGTGCAGCAGCAGGGCGTGGGCCAGCCACTGGCCGAGGGTGGCGCGGGCGGGGACGGCGTCGTCGTCCATCCAGTGATCGGCGACGGCGGCGGCGGCGATGGCCAGACCCAGCGCGGCGAGATAGGGTACGACGAGGCGCAGGTAGCGCTTGCCGATCAGCGGCAGCGGGAAGGCGGTGAGGGCTTCGCCGCGCGGCGACAGGGCGCGGGCGGCAAGGAAACCGGCGACGACCAGAAAGACCTGAACCGCCATCCGGCCGTATGCGTAGAACCAGTCGAACGGCCCCGGCCAGGCATCGCGCAGGTTGGCTGCCAGCGGACCATAGGACGAGAAATGATTGAGCAGGACGAGCAGGGCCGCGAGCGCCTTGAGAGCGTCGATCAGGGGCATGCGCTGGCTGGGTTGGGTCATGGCGCCGGATGTGGGGCGCCGGAGCGGCGCGGTTTTATCGAGTAGTCAGATAAAACGCGCGACGAAGCAATTGGTGTACAGCGCCGGTAAATCGATCCAGACGCGATGACCGCTGCCGGGAGCAACCTGGACTGGCTGGCTGTCGGAATTTTCCATGCGGGTCGGGGTGAACACGCGATTGCCGGCTGGATGAATGCATTCCAGGCGGTCGCCGAGCGCGAATTTGTTCTTGACGACGATTTCCATCAGGCCACGCGCGGCGTCGAAGGCGACGGCATCGCCGACATAGAGGCTGCGGTCGGACTCGGAATGGCCGCGCAGGTAGTTCTGGTAGTCCGCATCGTGGTGGCGCTGGTAGAAGCCGTCGGTGTAGCCGCGGTTGGCCAGGCCGTCCAGTTCGCTTAGCAGCTTCGGATCGAGCGGCCGGCCGGCGACGGCGTCGTCGATGGCCTGGCGGTACGACTGGGTGGTTCGGGCGACGTAGTAGGGGCTCTTGGTGCGGCCTTCGATCTTCAGCGAATCAATGCCGATGTCGACCAGCCGCTGGACGTGCTCGATGGCGCGCAGGTCCTTGGAGTTCATGATGTAGGTGCCGTGCTCGTCTTCCTCGATCGGCATCAGCTCGCCCGGCCGCTGGCTTTCCTCGAGCAGGATTTCCTGCTCCGGATGGGCATAGAAGGAGACCGGTTGCGTCGTTTGCACCCCGGGATTGTCCGAGGTTGAAACCTTGTAGTCCCAGCGGCAGGAATTGGTGCAGGAACCCTGGTTAGGGTCGCGGTGGTTGAAGTAGCCGGAGAGCAGGCAGCGGCCGGAATAGGCGATGCACAGCGCGCCGTGCACAAAGACTTCGAGCTCGATGTCCGGGCATTGCTGGCGGATTTCGGCGACCTCGTCGAGCGACAGTTCGCGCGACAGGATGATGCGGGTCAGCCCCAGCTTCTTCCAGAAACGGACGGCGGCCCAGTTCACGGTATTCGACTGCACCGACAGGTGGATCGCCTGTTCCGGCCAGGTTTCGCGCACCATGTCGATCAGCCCGGGGTCGGACATGATCAGTGCGTCCGGCTTGAGGGCGATGACCGGCGCCATGTCGGCCAGGTAGGTGGCCAGTTTGGCGTTGTGCGGGAAGATGTTGCTGACGACGAAAAACTGCTTGCTGCCGGCGTGCGCTTCGTCGATACCTTCCTTGAGGGCGGCGATGGTGCCGAAGGCGTTGTTGCGCACGCGCAGGCTGTAGCGCGGCTGGCCGGCGTAGATCGCGTCGGCGCCGAAAGCGAAGGCCGTCCGCATCATTTCGAGCGAGCCGGCCGGAGCGAGAAGTTCGGGTGCCTTGCGCATAGTAGAATCCAGCAAAACCGCGAATTGTAGAGTGTATGAGCGAAGAGATCCTGATCAATTTCACCCCGCAGGAGACCCGCGTTGCCGTCATGCAACAAGGTGTCGTCCAGGAGTTGCACATCGAGCGCACGGCCAGCCGCGGTTTGGTTGGCAACGTTTATCTCGGGCGCATCGTCCGCATCCTGCCGGGCATGCAGTCGGCCTTCATCGAGATCGGCCTGGAGCGCACCGCCTTCCTGCACGTCGCCGATATCTGGCAGCCACGAGAGACCGCGACTGACCGGCCGATCGAGCGGATTCTGGCGGAAGGGCAGAGCATCGTCGTCCAGGTGGTCAAGGATCCGATCGGCACCAAGGGCGCCCGGCTGTCGACGCAGATTTCCATCGCCGGCCGCATGCTGGTCTATCTTCCGCAGGAAAAACACATCGGTATCTCGCAGCGCATCGAATCGGAAGCCGAGCGCGAGCTGCTGCGCGAACGCCTGACCCGCCTGGTGGCGGAAGACGAGAAGGGCGGTTTCATCGTCCGCACCATGGCCGAAAATGCCAGCGACCAGGAATTCGCCACCGATATCGCCTACCTGAAGAAGACGTGGGCCGACATCTGCGACAAATCCAAAACCTCCGGGCCGCCGACCGTGCTCTATCAGGAGCTTTCCCTCGGTCAGCGCGTGCTGCGCGATTTCGTCAATCCGGAAACGGCGCGCATCGTCATCGATTCGCGGGAAAACTTCCAGAAACTGACGGCCTTTGCCGACGAATACACGCCGGCGGTTTGTGCGCTGCTCGACCATTACACCGGCCAACGCCCGCTATTCGATTTGCAAGGCGTCGAGGAGGAAATCCAGAAGGCGCTGGCCCGTCGCGTCGATCTGAAATCCGGCGGCTACCTGATCATCGACCAGACCGAGGCGATGACCACCATCGACGTCAATACCGGCGGCTTCGTCGGCGTGCGCAACTTTGACGACACCATCTTCAAGACCAACCTCGAGGCGGCAGTCACCATCGCCCGCCAGCTGCGCCTGCGCAACCTCGGCGGCATCATCATTGTCGATTTCATCGACATGGAGAACGAGGAGCACAAGAAGGCGGTGCTGGAAGAGTTCAACAAGGCCCTGGCCAGCGATCACACGCGGCTGACGGTCAATGGCTTCACTCAGCTCGGGCTGGTCGAGATGACCCGCAAGCGCACTCGAGAATCGCTGGCGCACGTGCTCTGCGAACCCTGCCCGACCTGCGGCGGGCGCGGCGAGGTGAAGACGGCGCGCACCGTGGCCTACGAAATCCTCCGCGAATTACTGCGCGAAGCCCGCCAGTTCAATGCCCGCGAATACCGCATCCTGGCCGGCCCGGCCGTCGTTGATCTGTTCCTCGACGAAGAATCGCAATCCCTGGCCATGCTCTCCGATTTCATCGGCAAATCGGTTTCCCTGCAATCCGAACCCAGCTACTCGCCCGAGCAGTACGACATTGTTTTGATGTGACGTTTCGTGGCGTTGCGCCACGTCTCGGTTTGCGCCTACTCCGGTTTTTCGCCCTGATGCAACTGTCTGGTCAAGGCCCTGGCCATACCACCCAGGATCAGCAGGCCACCCAGCAAAACAAGCCATAAAATCCATTTGTTCGAGGTTATGCCGGGGTCGGCTGCGGCCGACTTGCCGGCAATGACCCCCGGCTCGTTGCGCATGGTCTCCGCCAAGCTCAGGTTGGATTGCCGGGCTGGCAGTTGAGCCTTGCCATCATGCTCGGGCAGCAGCGTCGACAGCGGCAAGTCGACGCGCCCAAGACCCTTGGCCCCCCAGGCGAGAATGAAGGGGCCATCGCCGCGCGCCAGAAAAACGATTTCCCGTGGCACAAAACCAATCTGCAAGGTCGGCGGTGCTTCGCCCAGCTTGCCGGCACGCCGATCCAGCGAAAGGCGTAGACGATTCCCCACCAATTGATCCAGCGCAATGTCCGGCGAGCGGATTTCCCCCTGCGGCGACTCCAGACGATAAACAACGCTCTGCGCCACAGTCCTCCAGCGCAACTCGTCACGATGGCGATGCCGGCTAGAGCGGATTACCGGCTGCTGAATGGCAAGCGGCGCCAGGCTATTCATCTGTGGCAGATTGATCCGCAGCATCTCCAGCGGCATTTGTCCGGTCCAGACGTATTCATAGTCTCCCCCACTCACGGCGTTCGGTCGGATTTCCGTAGACCAGATACGTTGCGGCATTTCGTAGCGTCTTTCGACACTGCTCAACAACACGGCGGAAATGACCGGCGCCCGCTGCGGGTCGGCCCATAGCAGACGCAAATAGCGGTCGGCAGGAACATCCCATTCTGCGCCATCGAGATCGACCCGATGCCCTTCGTGCGACAGACGCACCAGTTGCGCGTCGCGCTTGAGCATGCGCCAATGCTGCAGGTCCTGACTGCTTTCTATCGTGTAGGCATGGAAAGGCGTCGTGCCTGCCTCGTCAACCAGCCGTAGCGAGCGAACGCTGCCTTTCAGCCTGCTAGCATCAAGCACCAGTCCGCGAACGACCTCGGCCGGACTGCTCGCAGGCGCCGACTGCCGCACCGAGATCAGGGAGCCGTCGCCAGTCTGACGTATCGTCACGGCGATATCGCCCGCTTCGCTGCCATTCCCGGCTGGCGCATGCAGCGGGAAAAAGGGTACTTGTTGCTCCTTCCGATGCGTCTCTACGGACGATTCCCGCGGCACAATGGCATAGGGCAGCACCTCGCCCCTTTCATTGAAAACCCGCAGGTCGGCTAGGTCCGGACTGGCCAATCCCTGATAGACCGACAGCGGCAGACTCACCTGCTGATAAGGCCCCTTTTCGTTGATGTGAATGATGCCGCGGTAGGCGAATTGCGCCGGATTCAAAGTGAGCTCGGCACTTGCCGATGTCCCGAGGAGGGCGACAAGCAGGGCGAACAGGGACTTCATGAAAGCCCCCCGAGCGCCGCTGGTGCGGACTGCGTATCGGCTGCCGCATCCCGCCGGGGCGGCAGCGGCGCGAAATAGCCGACCAGCAGCAACAGCAGACCGACGACGATGAACGACACAATGCGTTCCAGACTGCCGCTCGCCGCCAGTTCGACCAGGAACAGTTTGCCCACGACCAAGGCAACCAGGGCGGCTCCGAGTATCCAGATGGCCCGCGCCCCCTGGCGATGGGCGAAAAGCATCAGCCCGATCGCAATCGTGCTCCAGACGATGGACAGTGCACTCTGCGCCAGCATCGACTTGAGCAGGGCCTGGGGCTGCCAGGGCACACCGCCCCACTGGTGGCAGGTACGCAGCACCATGCTGCTGATCACGGCAAAGGCGGTGAGCCCAAGTAGCGGCAGAACGAGCAGCCCGCTCCCAGGCAACACCTCCCGTTCGTTGAGCCGGCGCCACCACAGGGCAATGCCGAGCATCACAGCGATCTGGCCCATTTCCAACGGATTGAGCACCGGCACATGCGGCAGTGGCGCCGCGCCGTGACCCAGTAGCGTACTTGACCATGCCCAGCTGAACAGGAAGACGACCACCGGCAAGGAGCCGACGACGGAATAGGCTGCATGAAATTCATCGAGTGGCCATTTCTCGCTCAGGCGCTCGCTGCTCATGGCCCAAACATAGGCCAGCGGCACCAGCGCCCAGCCGAGTGCGGACCAGGCACTATCCGCCCCGCCCCAGGAAGCAAGATGCCAATGCACTTCCAAGGTAGCGATGACGAGGAACAGCCACGCCCCGGCGACATGCGCCGCCTTGTTCAACGTTGGCGGCAACCAGGCAGCCTGGTCGCGCAACAGGAGGACGTGCATCAACAAGCCCAGCGGCCAGGCCAGCGCGCCCCAGGCGGCCAGCGGCTGTTCGCTCCCCGCCTGGAACTGTGTGGCGAGCAGGATGGCCAGCACAGGCAGGTAGGCCGCCGTCGCTTGACCGAGTTCAAGCCAATCAAAGCGCCGGGCGATCGTTCGCCACAAACCGGCGCTCGCAATGCTTACCCCGAGCAGTGCGAACACGGCGTTCTCCGGCGCGAGCAAGCGCTCGCATTCGCTTACCCAGGCAAAGGCCCACCACAGCCCCGACCAGATCAGCGCAACCCAACCGATGGCCGGGTACAGCGCTTCGTCCTGTCGCCGCTGCAGCATGCGCGCAGCGAGGAAGGCGACCACGGCAATCAGCAGCGGGCTCCAGAAGCCGGAATGCAGGAAGGCTGGCGCAGCGAACGACGAGGAGGATGCAGCGAACAAGCTCAGATAACGGTCTAGACTGACCGCGGCGGCGAGCACTTGCAGGGCCAGCGCAAAGGCCAGTGCCGCCGGTTGCCGCGACCTGATCGCCCACCACAGCGTGGCCAGACCGGTCAGCGGCCAGACCATGGCGGCAAATCGCCAGGGCAGGACGAATAGAGGCGTCATGTTGACGAAGAGCAGGCCGCCGAGCAGTACCCCGACCAGCATCCAGGGAAACAACGGCGCCTCTTCTTCCTGTGCCCCGGCACGCTGACGCATGGCCGCCCAGGCGGCGGCAAACAGGGAGATACCGATCAACCCGGCCGCCAGCAGGCCGCCCCAGCCGTTGGCCAGCGCCACTCCGTCGGCCGCACCCTGCAGCGTGCTGATATATAGCCCGCCAGCCAATAGCTGATAGGCGCAACCCCAGCCCAGCAGACTCCGCTCATCCAGCCGCAAGGCAGTGAACACGGCGACCCCGCCGAGGACGGCAAGGCCAGTGCTGGCCCAGTCCAATGGCCAGAGCAGGAAGGGCATCAAGGCGACGACCAGGCTTCCGCAGGCGACCAGCCACGGGCGCAAAGCGGGCTCGAATTCATGCAGGGATTCTGCCGCTGTCTGGCGCATCAGGCGATAGACCCACCACACCGCAGCCGCCAGCATCAGACAACCCAGCAGTGATCCGGAGAGCACGCTCGCATCGCCCCCGGAACGCAGGTCGAGCGCGAAGTAGATGGCCGAACCGAAGAGCAGCAGCAAGGCGAAAAGGCGGGCATGCACCCTTCTCTGACGGACGCCGACCCAATACACACCGGCCGCCTCGACCGCCCAGGCGGCCGAAGTCCATTCACCTTCGAGGCCGAGCGGTATGGCCAGGCTGCCGAAAATGACCGCCAGGGCGATCATGGTTTCGCTGAGCAGGGCGTAGCGCATACCGGTACGGCGAAACAGCAGGTAGGCCAGGAAGATGTAGGTCAGCCCGAAAGCAAGCGCACTGTAGGCCGGACCGTTCTCAAAACTGCGCACGATCAGATACTGCAGGCCGAAGGTGCTTATCGGCACGCCGAACACCAGCGAGGCGTCGACATAGCTGACCTGTGGCGCCAACTGTCGGAAATGATCGGCGAAAGAATCGCCTGCCCCGATTTCCGCGTCGGCCAGCGTGCGCCGGGCGAACAGGAAGGCGATCAGCACATAGACCACGAAGAAGAGGAGCAGAAACGGCTCAGCCGTATTGAACAAGGCCGGTTGGTAGTACTTTCCACCCCAGCTACTGATCAGTAAAAGGGTGCAGACAAAACCGACCAGATTGAGCAGACGCCAGGCCTTGAACCAGGCAATGGCAAGAATGGCGAGGTTGATTACTGTCAGGTAGGAGAAGAAGGCCAGATGGTTCTCACTGCCCGTAGACGCCAGGATGGGCGCCGCGAAACCACCCAGCGTAGCAACCACTGCCAGCACCAGCGCATCCTGCAGGATGGCCAGCAGAACGGCAAAACCGGCGACGCCTATCAGTATGGCAAAACCCATTTCCGGCGGAATCAACGGATGCAGTTTCATGCCGGCCAATGTCGTCAGATAGAGCACGCCGATCCCTGCCCCCTGCAGGATCAGACCATAGCTATCCGACTTGTCGCGCCAACGCCAGCCAAAGAGCAACAGGCCGATACCAGCCGCCGCGACGCCGGCATAACGCAGTTCGATCGGCACCACGGTGTTTTCAGCAACGTAGCGCAGCAGGAAAGCCAGACCAAGAAAAAGGATGACCACCCCGACCTTGACAATGGGATTGCCACCGATAACCCAGCGGGCGATGAATTCCGAAAGCCATGAGGGCGTAGCCGGCGTTTCCGGCTCTACGCTACGATAGCTGAATACTTCCTCGGCCGGGCGCCGAAGCTGATCGGATTCCGCCTCGCCTTGGCGGGAACGCACGGGTTGATTGACCACGCCGGGTGGCGGCGCTGGTTCCTCCGGCGCGGCTTCGCGAATGCTGTCCGTGATGACAGGCGCAGTCCTTGCCGCTGGCGCAGCAGCAGTGGCGGTGATGCCCAGGGCTTGCCGGGTCAGTTCCGCGTCGTCCAGCAGCACTTCGTCGATGGGCTCTGCCTGGCTTGCCTGCAGGGCTGCGCCTGGAGTGGTAGCGGGTGTCAGTTCCTGCGCAGCGATCGTCCCCGGCGCGTGGACTTGAAATCGTTGCTCCAGCAAGCTGATGCGCAGATTTGCCTGACGCATCTGCTGCTGCACTGATCGCAGTTCGGTCTGCAGTTCGACGATGGCGGGAAGATGGTCCTCTGCCGCATCTCCTGTCGGCACGTCATCCGTTGGCGCATTCTTGCTCGACATGATCGCCCCCACGACACCACCGATGGCGGCAAAAACAAGCGCGCCGCCAAACGATCCGAAGAGGCCCCCCAAGACGAGCCCGAAAATGATGCCAAGCCACATCGCACACCCTCACTTTTGCAGGTAATCAGCAACCAGTAAGTCCCTGCGACAGACCATTTGTACTGCCCCGAGGACTAATGCAAATCATCTGAGGGACAAAATTTACGGCGACATGCTAGCACGTGAGCATTTCTTGGTATTGCCGACGGAACCCGTGAACCGCCCAGAACAGGCTTGATGGTCGCGCAGGCAGGTGATCTACGCGACCGGCCCGGGCAGAGCCAGCCGTCATCCGTGTTACTTCTTCCGGTTACACCCGGAAGCGGCGCACGCTCTCCTTGAGGGTATGCGAAAGATTGACCAGGACGCCTGAACGTCGGCTCGACTCGGCCGAAGCGGCATGCGTGTGGTCGATTCCCTGAGCGATCATCTCGACGCGTTGGGCGATGTCGGTGCTGGCGGCGGTCTGTTCGCGCAGCGATTCGGCAATCGATTCGATGGCCTTGCCGACACGGACCGATGACTGATCCATGTTGTCGACCGCGTTGCGTACCTCTTCCGTCCGGCTGGCGCCAGCCAGCGCGCGTTCCTTGGCGGCGGTCATGGTGGCGAAGGCGGTATCGGTCGTTTGCCGGACGCCGCCGACGATCGCCGAGATCTCCTGGGTCGATTTCGTCGTCAGCTCGGCCAGTTTGCGCACCTCGTCGGCGACCACGGCAAAGCCGCGGCCCTGTTCGCCGGCGCGTGCCGCCTCGATCGCCGCGTTCAGGGCGAGCAGATTGGTCTGGTCGGCGATATCGCGAATGGTCTTGACGATGCCGGTGATGTCGGCAACCCGCGCCGACAGCACGTCCATCGTTGAGGCCGCATCGGACATGCCGGCAGCGACTTGATGAATGATCTCGGTGGCATTGGAAACCACGCCCAGACTGTTGTGCGCCTGACGCTCAGACTGTTCGGACAGATGTCCGGCATCGTTGGCGTTTTCCGACATGACCCCGATGCTGACGGTGAATTCCTCCACTGCGGCGGCAATGGCCGAGGTCGCCGTGCTTTGCTCCTCGGCCGTTTTCGCCAGGCGCGAGGCATCGGCCAGCATCGATTCGCTTTCCTGCACGACGGAGTCGGCGCTCTTGACGGTATCGACGATCAGCTGGCGAATCTGGCTTTGCATGGCCTGCATCGCTGCCACGATACTGGTCGTGTCGCCGGGCAGGACATGCAGGCTCTCGGTCAGATCGCCCTGGGCAATCCGGTTGAGTGAGGCAGCCGTGCTGACCGGTTCGCCGCCGACCTGGCGATAGATGCCGCGCCCGACCAGGACAATGATGCTCGCCACCGCCAGCAAACTGACGACGCCGAGGACGATTGCCAGCGTGCCGGAACGATCGAGGCCGGAGACCAGTGCCAGTCGGTCCTGCTCGGCCGCGGCTTCGGCCAGCTTGCCAATTTCCAGCAGATCGTCGCGAACCTTGCGCCAAGCCGGGGTTTCCTTCTCTACCAGAAGGGCCTGTGAAGCATCCCTGTTGCCCGCTTTGACCAGCTCGATGACTTGACTCTGCAAGGGTTGCCACTGCTCGATGTTGCTTTTAAGGCGCGCTGCGATGCCCTGTGTGTCAGGGTTGGCAGCAAGCAGTGGGAGCAGCTTGTCGATTTCCCGGGTGAACACTTCTTGCGCCTTGTCGAAGTTCTCGTAGGCGGTCTTCTTGCCCGGATCGAGCAGGATGTTGCGAATCGCCTGGCCTTTTTGCAGGCCGTTTGCGTAGGCAAGCGTCGCCGTATGACGAGTGGCGATCCGATGGTCAACGAAGCTGACAAAAATGCTTTCGCTGCTGGCGGTGAACATGATTGAAGACATTGCCAGTATGCCCATGCCGAGAGCGGCGGTAATACCGAGCAGCCACAGGCGTCCTTTGAGCGATAGATTTGCTAACATGATTCCCCCTGTTTTTGTTATATCTGGCCTTGCTGGCCGTTGATAAGCTCATATTAGCCTAAAGTTATATCAGTCATGCGGTATCGAAGCTGCCTACCGAATTGAACTGAACAAGTGGCATGACATAGTCATGATAACAATATAGGAGACCAACCATGAATCCAGATTCCGAACTTGATGCTCTCATCCCCGCGCAGTCCTTTGATCGACGGACGTTCCTCGTGACCAGCCTGGGTGCCGGCTTCGCCCTGGCGACGCAGCCGGTGATGGCGCAGACGGCGATCAAGACCGAGGCGGCCGGCCTGCTTGCCGGCGAGATCAAGGTGCCGGTCAAGGATGGCGAGATGGTCGCCTACCGTGCCCTGCCGCAAGGAGCGAAGAAGGCGCCAGTGGTGCTGGTCATCTCCGAGATATTCGGCGCTCACGAATACATCCGCGACACCTGCCGCCGACTGGCCAAGCTCGGCTATTGCGCCATCGCTCCCGAACTCTTCGCCCGCCAGGGCGATCCGCGGACCATCGAGAGCATTCCCGATATTCAGGCAAAAATCACCAGCAAGACGCCGGATGCCCAGGTGATGAGCGATCTCGATGCCACCGTCGCCTGGGCTGCCGCCCAGGGGGCCGATGCCAGCCGTCTAGCCATCACCGGCTTTTGCTGGGGCGGTCGCATCACCTGGTTGTACTCGGCGCACAACCCGCAACTCAAGGCCGGTGTTGCCTGGTACGGCCGTCTGGTCGGCGTGGTCAATGAATTCACCCCGAAACATCCGAGCGACCTGACCGGCGAACTGAAGGCGCCGGTCCTTGGCCTCTATGGCGGACTCGACACCGGTATCCCGCTGGAAACTGTCGAAGCCATGGAAGGAAAGCTGAAGACTGGCAGCGCGGCCGCCCGGGCGTCGGAAATCTATCTTTACGACAACGCCCCGCACGCCTTCCATGCTGACTATCGGCCCAGCTACCGCAAGGAAGAGGCCGCCGACGGCTGGCAGCGCATGCTGGCCTGGTTTGCCAAGCACGGCGTCTGAATCCTTGTACCCAACCCCGCGGCGCCCTGATCGGCGCCGTGGGAAGGCGTGTTGTTCGTGACACGAATGGCCGCTGCGGCGACCCCGCAAGCGGCAATTTTGCGGCGTTCGGACGTGGCTTCGTGCTACGCTTCGCGCCTCGTAAGACCTATTATCCGAACATGACTACAGCCGAATCTCCCGTCGCCAAACCGATCGACGCCCGCGTCCTGCTCAAGGACCTGCAAGCCCGCTTCGACGTCTTCCGCAACTTCAGTCCGTTGGCCATCGGCATCGACAAGCAGTTGCTGGCCCAGTTGCCGGATCTGGAGAAAAAGGCCCTGCGTCTGGCTATGCGCAGCCACACCATTTCCACCCGTTATCTGAAGGAAATGGAAAAAGGCACCGTCCGCCTGAATCTCGACGGTACTCCGGCCGGCGAAGTGACCGACGAAAACCGCCAGCACGCCACCGAACTGCTCAAGGAGCGCTTCAAGAAGCAGATCGAGCAGCGCAAGGCCGCCGAAGCTGCCACCCGTGCTGCCGAGGCTTCTGCCCGGGCAGAAGCCCAGCGCGCCGCCAAGCTCAGCCAATTGGCCGAGAAATTCGGACGCAAGTAGCGTCTGAGCGGAACGACAGCACAAAAGCAAAAGGGCCAGTCAGAAGACTGGCCCTTTTGCTTTTGTATCTGGTGGGGCGTGAGTGATTCGAACACTCGACCTACGGATTAAGAGTCCGCTGCTCTACCAACTGAGCTAACGCCCCAAAAACAGGTTCCTGGTGGGTCGGCCGAGATTCGAACTCGGGACCAACGGATTAAAAGTCCGCTGCTCTACCGACTGAGCTACCGACCCGGCCTACGGGAGTCGCGCATTATATCCACGCTCCCGGAGAGCGTCAACGCACTCGTCAAAATTCTTGTGATAGCGGGCGATTCGTTGATTTGCCCGGGACAGGACAACGCAGCCCGGCGCGATGGTGGCGCCCCGGTCGAGCCCGCGTGGTGCGCTTGGCAATTTCGTGTGGGGCGCTAAAATCTTGACCCCCGAAAGTCCGAAGTTAGCGCATGAAATACCACAATCCAGCTGAACACCCCTGTTTTCCGCTGCTCCTCGTCTGGCGGGGGATTCTCGTCTTCCTGGTGCTGCACGCTGTCGTGGACAAGCCGTTCGAGGCCATGCTGATGGCGCTGGGCGTACTTGGCCTCTTCGCGCTGAGCGGCGAATTTGTCTATGCCTGGAAGCTTCGTCACGATAATGAAAGGCTACGGCAGCAGGCCGAACATGAAGCGCGGGAGCGCCGGGCGGAAGAGGCCAGGCTGCGCTTCGAGGCAAGCAGGGCGGCGCAGGAAAAGAACGGCCGCAAGCGCTTTAGTCTTGACGATGATGACCCGCCAGCTATTCCGGAGCCCCAGGCTACGGAACTCGAGACCTTGTCGGCCGGGGGGTTTGACCGTGCCTTGGCCGATATCCAACCAGCCCGGAGATAGTGTTAGCCAGGCGCATGGCTGCCGGCTGTGCAGGATGGGAAGTGGAGCCTTTCCTTTCCAAGAGAGGGCTTCACCACTGAGCTAGCGAAAAAATGATCTGTTTCAGCCGAGCCGCTTGCAGATCTCGGTGGTCAGCGCTGACTGGTTCATGGCATAGAAATGCAGGCCGGGGGCGCCGCCCTTGAGCAGGCGTTCGCACAGTTCGGTGACGACATCGAGGCCGAAGGCGCGGATCGAGTCGGCGTCGTCGCCGAAGCTCTCGAATTTCTTGCGCATCCAGCGCGGGATCTCGGCACCGCAGGCGTCCGAGAAGCGGGCCAGCTTGGTGAAGCCGACGATGGGCATGATGCCGGGAACGATGGGAACATCGACGCCGCGCGCCCGGGTTTCCTCGACGAAGCTGAAATAGGCGTCGGCGTTATAGAAATACTGGGTGATGGCCGAATTGGCGCCGGCCTTGACCTTGCGCACGAAGGCGTCGAGGTCGTCTTGCGGACTGCGCGCCTGCGGGTGCCATTCCGGGTAGGCGGCGACTTCGAGGCTGAACCAGTTGCCGGTCTCGCTGCGGATGAATTCGACCAGTTCGTTGGCGTAGCGGAATTCGCCGGTCTCCGCCATGCCAGACGGCAGGTCACCGCGCAGGGCGACGATGCGCCGGATGCCGGCCGCCCGGTACTCGCCGAGAATTTCACGGATGTTGTCGCGGGTCGAGCCGATGCACGACAGGTGTGGCGCCGCGTTGTGGCCTTCGGCGGCGATTTCCTTGACCACCGAGAAGGTCCGCTCGCGGGTCGAGCCGCCGGCGCCGAAGGTGACCGAGAAGAAGCTTGGGTGCAATTTGGCCAGCTCGGCGCGGACGGCACGCAGCTTGTCGACGCCTTCCGGAGTCTGCGGCGGGAAAAATTCGATGGAGATTTCGGGTTTCATTTGTTCAACCAGATGAAGAATTCGCGGTTGCCATCACCGCCGGTGATTGGGCTGTCCAGCCAGGCGCGAACCTGCAGACCGAGTTCGGTGGCGCTGCTGCGCAACTTGGCTTCGACGGCCTTGTAGAGAGTCGGGTCGCGGACGATGCCACCCTTGCCGATGTTGTCTGGCCCGACTTCGAACTGCGGCTTGACCAGCAGCAGCAGGTCGCCGTCGGCGGCAAGCAGGGCCGGCAGTTGCGGCAGGATCAACGTCATCGAGATAAAGGAAACATCACCGACGATCAGATCGAAGCTGCCAGCCGGAAAGGCAGAGCCGAGATCGGCGGCGGTCAGGGCGCGACAGTTGATGCCTTCGATGGCGGTGACCGCCGGATTATGGCGCAGCAGTGAGTGCAGCTGGTCGTGTCCGACATCGACGCCGACCACGTGCTTGGCGCCGGCCTGCAGCAGACAGTCGGTGAAGCCGCCGGTCGATTGGCCGACATCGAGGCAGTGCTTGCCGGTTACGTTGAGGCCGGTTGCGGCCAGAGCACCGGCCAGTTTCAGGCCGCCGCGCGAGACGTAATGGGCGTCGGGATCATTGGCGACGAGCAAGGGCGTGGCTTCGGGCAATTCCAGCGCCGGCTTGCTGATTGGCCCACCTGCCCAGCTGACGCGGCCGGTCTTGATCATCGCTTGCGCTGCGGTACGGGACGGCGCGAGTTTCTGGGCGACGAGCAGGGCATCCGCCCGCAGCATCCCGGGCGGTCGCTGATGGACCGGTTCGGGCTCCGGGCGCGGCTTTTTCTGCCGCGCGTGGAAGGAATTCATGCTCATCGACAGCCCGGCTTATTTTTTTCGCAGCAGGAGCGCGCTCAGGGCCCAGGAAATCAGGCTGTAAGCGATCGAACCGAACAACGCCGACCAGAAACCGCCGACGTGGAAGCCATCGATCAGCGAACCGGCCAACAGGAAGAGCAGGGCGTTGATGACGAAGATGAACAGGCCCAGCGTCAGCAGCGTCACCGGCAGGGTCAGCAGCACCAGCAGGGGCCGGAGCAGCGTGTTGATCAGGCCGAGGACGACGGCGACCAGCAGCGCGGTGCCGAACCCGGCCACCTGGATCGTCGGTACGACATAGGGCAGCGCCAGCAGGGCCAGCGCATTGACGATCCAGAGGGCAAGCAGGTTCAGCATGGTGGTGGCTTAGTAGCGGTAGTGGTCGGCCTTGTACGGGCCTTCCTTCGGCACGCTGATGTAGGCAGCCTGCTCGTCGGTCAGTTCCGACAGTTGGGCATTCAGCGTCTTCAACTGCAGGCGGGCGACCTTTTCGTCGAGATGCTTGGGCAGGGTATAGACGCCGACCGGGTACTTGTTGGAACCCTTGACCGCTTCCGTCCACAGTTCGATCTGGGCGATGGTCTGGTTGGCGAACGAGGAGGACATCACGTACGACGGATGGCCCGTACCGCAGCCGAGGTTCACCAGGCGACCCTTGGCCAGCAGGATGATGCGCTTGCCGTCCGGGAAGATCACGTGATCGACTTGCGGCTTGATCTCTTCCCACTGGTACTTCTCGATCGAGGCGACGTCGATTTCGTTGTCGAAGTGACCGATGTTGCAGACGATGGCGTTGTTCTTCATCGCGGCCATGTGGTCATGCGTGATGACGTGGAAGTTGCCGGTCGTGGTGACGAAGATGTCAGCCTTGTCGGCGGCGTATTCCATGGTGACGACGCGGTAGCCTTCCATCGCGGCTTGCAGGGCGCAGATCGGGTCGATTTCGGTGACCCAGACTTGTGCCGACAGGGCACGCATGGCCTGGGCCGAGCCCTTGCCCACGTCGCCGTAACCGGCGATGACGGCGATCTTGCCGGCGATCATCACGTCGGTGGCGCGCTTGATGCCGTCG
>PHCE01000015.1 GCA_002840765.1 Betaproteobacteria bacterium HGW-Betaproteobacteria-7 | reverse complement strand
GGCTGTCTGAAAAGCGTGACGTCTTCATGTAAAACTTCCTCGGGCTGCTGTGGAGAAAATTCTACTTTTAACTGCCGCTAATTTCCGGGGGGATTACCAGGGAATCACCTGCTCCGTCGGGGAGGGAATACCTGAGTTTGGCCTTGCTGCGGTGCTCATTTCGTCCTCACTGGGTCATTGCCGGGCAGTCAGCGCCGCATGTTACCGTCGTAGCCGGACGCCGGGCAAGGCGGCACGTCAACCGCCTCCGGCCAGCCCTGCCAGCGCCGCTTCGGCAAACTGAACATCCTGCGCCTCACTGCCACCGGAGACACCGATGGCGCCGACCAGCACGCCTTCGTGTTTCACCGGCAGGCCGCCGCCGAAGCCGACGAAGCGCTGGCGCTGCATCAGGCCATGGCGCAGCATCTCCGAGCCCTTGGCCAGACGGGCGTCCCACTTGGCGGTGGCGGGACCGAAGCTGACCACGGTGTAGGCCTTGTCGAGGGCGATGTCGATGCTGTGAAAGGGGGCTCCCGGATGGCGCTTGAAGACCAGCGGGTAGCCGGCGCGGTCGACGACGGCGACGCATATCCTGACGCCAGCTTCGGCAGCCGCGGCGAGGGCGCGGTCGGCCAGTTCGTCGGCGCTGGCCAGGCCAAGCGAGGCAATCATTTCAATGTCCATGGGCATTTCCCTGAGCGATGGAAACCTGCTCGGCCAGACGCTGCCGGCGGCTGAACAGGAAGACGACAAAAACCAGCAGGACGATGCCTTCGGCCATCAAGGTGCGGCCGGCGCCGAAGCCGGCGGCGACGAAGCCGGCGAGCAGGCCGCCCAGTGCATCAAAGCCGAAGCGGGCGGAGGTGAAGAAGGAGACGATGCGGCCACGCAATTGTTCGGGTGCCGTGCTCTGCAGGATCATGTTGATGCCGACGTTGCACACAGAAATGCCGAAACCGACGCCGACCATGGCCACCATGGCCAGCGGTAGCCAGTCGGTGGCGGCGAAGATCAGCAGCGACACGGCAGCGATGGCAGTTCCTGAAGCCACCGAGGCAATCAGCCCGGGCACCGAATGGCGCGTTGCCAGAAACACCGTCGAGGCGAAAGCACCGCAGCCGGCCGCACCCCACAGCCAGCCGAGCGTCGTCGCATCGCCGGCAAAGACATCGGCGGCGAATACCGGCAGCAGCACGGCATAGGCCGAGGCGGTCAGGTTGAGCACGATCAGCGTCAGGATCAGAGTGCGCACGCTCCACGTCTGCCAGGCGTAGGCCAGGCCTTCGCGGAAAACTTCGCCGACCGAGCCGGTAGCCCGCGCCGGCGGAACACTGCGCACGACGAGAATGGCGGCAATCAGCGCCAGGAAGGAAAAACCGTTGATGGCGAAGCAGAAGGCCTCGGAAGTCAGGCCGAGAAGCAGTCCGGCGATCGGCGGGCCAATGAAACGGCCGCTGTTGAACAGCATGGCGTTGAGCGCCAGGGCATTGGGCAGGTCGTCGCGGCTGCCGACGAAACTGCCGATCAGTGATTGGCGCAGCGGCGCATCAAAGCTGCTGAGAATGCCGAGGAGCAGCGCCATGGCGATGATGAAGCCGGGAGTGATCCAACCTGCCCAGGTCAGCCCGGCGAGCACGAAGGCCTGCAGGGCCATCAACGACTGCACGCCGATCAGCCATTTTTTCTTGTCGTGCTTGTCGATCCAGGCGCCGGCAAATGGCCCGACGACCAGTTGGGGAATCAGGCCACAGAAGGCCGTGATACCGAGCAGCGCCGCCGAGCCGGTAAGCCGGTAGACCAGCCAGGCCAGCGCCACCTGCTGGATCCAGGAGCCAATGATGGACACTGCCTGGCCGGCGAAATAGAGACGGAAATTGCGATGCGCCAGGGCGCGCAGGCCGGCTGGGAGGGCCATGCCTAAAACCCCGCAACCATCACGGAGCAAGGCGCGGAGTCTGGCAGACAGGCGCCGGGGATGGCGGGGCAGTACAGGGCAACGGGTTGCATGGTGGAGCCTGAATAATGGGTGGGGTGACAGCGATCTCCCGCTGCCATTTTCACTAACATATTAACGTGAATTCACCCCACCCGTCTGCCCTCGCGGCCAGTTCGACCGTGGCGAATCAGGTGCGATAGGACGGATCGATGCGGTCGATGATCCGGGTCAGCGCGGCCAGGGCATCCTCGCCCGCGCCATACTTGGGATCGAAGTTCAGCGAATCGGCGACGCACTTGGCGAGCACGGGTTGCGGAATCTCCACTACCGGGCCCATGGACTGCGAAGCCAACTGGATTTCACAGGCGCGATTGACCAGCCACATCAAGGAAAAGGCCTGCGCCAGTGTCGATCCGATGACCACCGGGCCATGGTTGCGCAGCATCAGTACCGGCTTGTCGCCGGCGCTGGCCAGGATACGTTCGCCTTCATCGAGATGGACGGTGATGCCCTCGAACTCGTGCCAGGCAATTTTCCCGTAGAGCTGGGCAGCGTAAAAATTGCTGTACGACAGCCCTTCCTTGAGGCAACAGACGGCCTGCGTCGGCGTCGTATGGACGTGCATGACGCAGTGGCCGTCCGCCACCTTGTCGTGGATGGCCGAATGAAAGGTGAAGCCGGCCGGATTGATCGGCCAGTCGGAGTGGCCAATGATATTGCCCTTGACGTCGACCTTGACCAGGTTGGAAGCGCAGACGTCCTTGTAGTGCAGGCCGAAGGGATTGATCAGGAAATGCTTGTCCGGCCCCGGCACGCGCAGGGAGATATGGTTGTAGATCAGTTCGTCCCAGCCGAGATAGGCAAAGATGCGGTAGACGCCAGCCAGTTTGACGCGGGCATTCCACTCTTCCTGGCTGAAGCGTTGCGGGTGGTCATAGTAGTTACCTTGAGGATTCATGCTGTTCTCCTTTGCAATCCGATTGATCTCAGTTTTTCTGTTTGCGGGCCGATTCGCGGGCAGCCGCGACCAAAGCCTCGCCGTTGATGCCTTTGGCCTTGGCGTCAGCCAGCCATTCCTTTTCGACCGCTTCGGTCTGCTTCAGGATGGCGTCGTACTGCGCACCCGAAACGACGGTCAGCTTGTGGCCGGGCATGTCCTTGACCTTGTTGCGCGCGACTATTGATGCCTCGTCCCAGGCCTTGCCGTAGCGCTCGACCAGCGGCAGGCCGGAAACCTTGTCGACGATGGTCTTGAGATCAGCCGGTAGAGACTCGTACTTCTGTTTGTTCATCAGCACCATCAGGACGGTGGCACCCATGGCCGGACGGTCGGGCGGCGTTTCGAAATGGAACTTGGTGACTTCGTCGAGCTTGGTCGGCAACATCACCTCCCAGACAGCCGAAGCGCCATCGACAACCCCCTTGGCGATGGCCTCGGTAACCTGGGCCGGCGGCATCGCCACCGGCGTCGCGCCAAGCGCGCTCAGGGTGCGGGCGATGGTGCGGTTCGGCGAGCGCAACTTGACGCCCTTGAAATCCTCGACCGTGGCCAGCGGCTTGGTCGCCGTATGGATGTTCATGCCGCCGTCACCGTGCATGGCCAGCACCTTGTAATCCTTGTATTCCTCCTTCAGGTGCTGACCGAAGAAATCCCAGATCGCCCGGCCGCCGAGCAGACCACCCAGAGGCAGAACGCCGGGCAGTTCCAGTGCTTCGGTTTTCGGAAAACGCCCTGTTGAATAGCCGGGAGCCGTCCACACAATGTCGGCGACGCCGTTCTTGACTTGGTCGGCCAGCTGGCCCGGCGTGCCGCCCAGTTGCATGGACGGGTAGAACTGGCACTTGATGCGGCCGTTGGAAAGTTGCCCCATCTGGTCGCACCAAGGCTGCAGGACGACTTTCTGGGTTGAGGCGCCGGCTGGCAGAAAGTGGGCAATCTTGAACGTGACTTCCTGAGCCTGCGCCACCTGGGCGGCGGCCAAGCTGATGGCGGCCACAAAAAGGCCGCTGGTAAATGAATTGTTCATCGAGGTCTCCTCCTATGTTGTCTGCTCGGTGGGCCTTAGGCCCACCGGCAAATCATAGGAGAGCGAACATCCGGCCTCTATCCGGATCGGGCGGCGGCTATCCGCATCCGGCGGATAGTTGGCGTCTACTTGATTCGACGCAAGGTGTCGGAAGGCGACTCGCCAAAACTGCGGCGGTAATCGGCGGAAAAACGTCCCAGATGATTGAATCCCCAGCGCAGGGCGGCCTCCGCGACGACACCCGGCGCCCCGCCCTGCTCCAGATCTCTGCGCACGCCCGCCAGGCGTACCCGGCGCAGAAAATTCATTGGCGTCGTTCCCCGCGTCTTGTGAAAGCCTTCACTGAGTGTCCGGATGCCGCAGCCGACGGCACCGGCAATCTGTTCCAGGGTCAACGCTTCCCGGGCATGAGCCCGAATGTAGTCCTCGGCCCGCTTCACATGGCGCGGCGCCAGCGCATTCGCCGGCCGGCGCAAGGCCTCGCTATAGGAGTGTTCATGTTCGAATAGCAGATGCAGCAGCACAGCCTCCTCCAAGTTATGGATGATAGGCTCGGCCGGGCTCAGCACTGGCGTGTCAACATAGGCAAGCAGCATTTGCAGGAGGCTTATCCAGCGTCGCTCGACTTGGCCGTTATTGGCGCCGAAGGGAGAAAACTGCAGGCAGCGATCGAGCGGCCGATCAAGCAAAGCTGAACACTTCGCCTCAATGACGGCCTGATCGATACGCACGTTGCAGCGCTCGCTTTCGCTGCTGAAGTGTTTGCTCACCGGCTGACCGGCGGAATCGATGACAACAAAGCCGCGACCACCTTCGGCCATCCCGTCAGGCGTTGTCACCCGCGAGAAACCGCGAACCTGTGTCGTTACCAGGAGGAAGGGCCGATCACCCGATTGGTCGATATCGACTTCGGCACCGAATGCCAGCGTCGCCAGCCCGAAACGACCGACCTGGGCCGTTCGCAAGCGCATGCGGAAATCCTGCGCGCGCCCCGCCAGTCGGAGACGGTTGGTGTTGTAAACGTTGGACAGGCGAGCCGAGGCATCGTCGACATCGAGACTGAACAGCGTCGCATCAGGGCGGCCGAGCGCATGCTCCGCGCGCAGGCGGAGGTAGTGACTTTCATCAGCCAGGCCGGCCTCGCCAGCAGGGAAGGAAATCGCATTCATGTTGCTCCTTTCGTCCACACCATGCAGCGGGTTACCGCGCACCATCGCCCAGGCGACATGCGAACCAGCCGAACAGGGAGATACCCGAGACAACGAGGATGACGCCAGCCATGCTCCTGCCGCTTGGATTGTGGAGATAGCTGATGGTTGCACTCGCCAGCATGCCCAGACCAAACTGGCCGGCCCCGAACAGAGCCGCCGCCGCACCGGCGTTCTGCGGGAAACGAGCCATCAGCAGACCAACACAATTGGCGCCGAGCAAGCCCGTCATGCTGACCACGATGAAGAGCCCGATGACGACTGCCGGCAGGGCATTGCCGACACCGCTGGCGACCCAGAGCAGCACGGCGCCAAGGAAACCAACCCCGCTGCCGACGCCAGCCATGGTCATCGCCCCCTGGCGACGCACGAAGCGGCTGTTCGCGTAGTTGGCGATGAAGATGCCGAGGGCGTTGGCAGCGAAGAGCAGGCTGAAGGCGAGCGGTGAAAAGCCGTGTCTGTCGATGAAGTAGAAGGGTCCGCTGGTGATGTAGGCAAACATCGCCGCGAACGACATGCCGCCGGCCAGCAGCAGGCCGATCGCCACCCGGTCACGCAGCAGCTGGCCATAGGCGGCAAAGGCACCGGCCAGGGACAAGCTGCCACGGCGCTCGGCCGGCAGGGTTTCCGGCAAGTGGAGCCAGACCACCCAGAAGCTGAGCAGTCCCCAGGTAAGCAGCGCGCCAAAGGTACCGCGCCAGCCGAAATACTCGAGCAGTACGCTGCCCAGTGCAGGCGCCAGGAGTGGCGCAATGGCGGTGACCATGGCCATCAGTGAAAGCTTGCGGATGGCCTCGGTCGGCGCATAGACATCGCGTACCACTGCCCGGGCCAGCACCGATGCGGCGCCTCCACCCAATGCCTGCATGAAGCGGGCAACGATCAGCTGCACGACATCGGTGGCCAGGACGCAGGCGAAACTGGCGAGGGTGAACAGGCCAATGCCGCCCAGCATCACTCTGCGCCGGCCATAACGATCGGAGATCGGCCCGTAGAAGAGCATGCCGAGGGAGAAGCCAGCCAGAAAAACAGTGATGGTCAGTTGCACCGCTTCGGCCGGTGCCGCCAGACCGGCCGCCATTGCCGGCAGCGCCGGCAGGTAGAGGTCGATGGCGAGCGGCCCGAAGGCGACCAGCGCTCCGAGCAGCAAAACAAAACGGCCCTCGCGGGCCGGTTCGAATGCCGAAATGCTCACTTACAAGCCACCGAGCGCCAGATATTTGGTTTCCATGTATTCGTCGAGGCCATGGCTGGAACCTTCGCGGCCGATGCCGGACATCTTGACGCCGCCGAACGGCGCAACCTCGGTCGAGATCAGGCCGGTATTGACGCCGACCATGCCGTACTCGAGCTGCTTCGACACACGCCAGACGCGGCCGTGGTCCTTGGAGAAGAAGTAGGCGGCCAGGCCGAATTCGGTATCGTTGGCCATGTGTACGGCTTCCTCTTCCGTCTTGAAACGGAACAGCGGCGCCACCGGCCCGAAGATCTCCTCCTTGGCCACCGCCATGCCCGGCGTCACATCGGCCAGGATGGTCGGCTCGTACCAGGTGCGACCCAGCGCATGGCGCTTGCCGCCGGTCACCACGCGGGCGCCCTTGTCGGTGGCGTCCTTGACCAGTTCCTCGACCTTGTTGATGGCGGCATCGTCGATGAGCGGGCCTTGCGTGACGCCCTCCTCGGTACCGTGGCCAACCTTGAGCGCCGAGACGGCAGCGGCCAGCTTGGCGGCAAAGGCGTCATAGACGCCATCCTGAACCAGGAAGCGGTTGGAGCAGACGCAGGTCTGGCCGGCGTTGCGGTACTTGGAGGCGATGGCGCCGGCGACGGCGGCATCGAGATCGGCGTCGTCGAAGACGATGAAGGGCGCATTGCCGCCGAGTTCCAGCGACATCTTCTTGACCGTGCCGGCGCACTGCTGCATCAGCAACTGGCCGATGGGGGTCGAGCCGGTGAAGGTCAGCTTGCGGACAATCGGGCTGGCCGTCATCACGCCGCCGATGGCCGAGGCCTTGCCGGTGACGACGCTGAAGACGCCAGCCGGAACGCCGGCGCGCTCGGCCAGTTCGGCCAGCGCCAGCGCCGACAACGGCGTCTGTTCGGCCGGCTTCAAGATGATGGTGCAGCCGGCGGCCAGCGCCGGGGCGACCTTGCGGGTGATCATTGCCGACGGGAAATTCCACGGCGTGATCGCCGCGCAGACGCCGACCGGCTCCTTGATCACCACCAGCTGGCGATCCTTGAACGGCGACGGGATGACTTCGCCGTAGGCGCGCTTGGCTTCCTCGGCGAACCACTCGATGTAGGCGGCGGCATAGGCAATCTCGCCCTTCGCCTCGGCCAGTGGCTTGCCCTGCTCGGCGGTCATCAGCGCGGCGAGGTCATCCTGGTTGGCCATCATCAGGTCGAACCAGCGGCGGAGGATGCGCGAACGTTCGGCGGCGGTGGTTTCGCGCCAGGTTTTCAGGGCCACCTCGGCGGCCTGGATGGCGCGCTCGGTTTCGGCGGCACCGCAGCGGGGTACGGTGGCGATGGTTTCACCGGTGGCCGGGTTGGTGACGGGGAAGGTTTCGCCGGAGTCGGCGCCGACCCAGGCGCCGTCGATGTAGCAGGCCTGCCGCAGCAGCGTGGGGTCTTTCAATGCCAGCATGTTCTGTTCTCCTTCGTTGTTTTTAGTAGGCGGCGCCGCTCTTGGCGGTTTCGGCGTGCTTGAATTTGTCGGCCAGGGCGACCGCGGAATTGCGCAGCAGCAGGGCATCGACGCCGACCAGCAGGAAACTGGCGCCGATCTGGCGATAGCCTTCGGCCGTCGCCGGGTCGGCGGAAAAGACGCCGGCGGCCTTGCCGGCGGCGGCGATCTTGCCGATCGCTCCTTCGACCGCGGCCTTGACCTCGGCGTGGCCGGGATTACCGAGATGGCCCATCGACGCCGCCAGATCGGACGGGCCGATAAACACGGCATCAACGCCCGGGACCTGGAGAATGGCATCGAGTCCGGCCAGGCCGGCGGTCGACTCGATCTGCACGATCAGACACATTTCCTCGTCGGCGTAAGCGAAATAGCCTTCAACTCCATTCCAGCGCGCCGCCCGGGCCATCGCCGTGCCGACGCCACGGATGCCGTGCGGCGGGTAGCGCATGGCGCGGACCAGCTTTTCGGCATCGGCGGCACTTTCGACCATCGGCACCATCAGCGTCTGCACGCCGCCGTCGAGCAGTTGCTTGATGCGCGCCACGTCGTGATCGACGGTGCGCACCACCGGCCGCACCGGATACGAGGCCAGGGCCTGCAACTGGGCAATGATGGACTGCAGGTCGTTCGGGCCGTGCTCGCCGTCGATCAGCAGCCAGTCGAAGCCGGTGCCGGCGACGATTTCGGCGGTGTAGGCGTTGGCTAGGCCGAGAAACAGGCCGATCTGCGTGTCGCCGGCGCCGAGTGCGCGCTTGAATTTGTTCTGGGGCATTTCCATGATCGGCTCCGCTGGCTCAGACGAAACGGCAGGTGATGTTGCCCAGCGGGCCGTAATCGACATGGAAGGTGTCGCCGCGGCTGGCCGGCACCGGCCGGGTGAAGGAGCCGGCGAGGATGATCTGACCCGGCTCCAGCGCCACGCCGTGGGGGGCGAAGCGTTGGGCCAGCCAGGCGATGCCGTTGGCCGGGTGATTCAGCACGCCAGCGGCGACGCCGGTTTCCTCGATGATGCCGTTGCGGTAAAGCAGCGCCGCGACCCAGCGCAGATCGACATCCAGCGGCTTGATCGGGCGGCCGCCCATGATGATGCCGGCGTTGGCGGCATTGTCGGAAATGGTGTCGAAGACCTTGCGCGGCCGCTTGCTTTCCGGGTCGATGCGCTGCGAGCGGGCGTCGATCAGTTCGAGCGCCGGGATCACGTAATCGGTGGCCGAGAGCACGTCGAGCATGGTGACGTTTTCGCCTTCGAGGCGATCTTTCAGGATGAAGGCCAGCTCGACCTCGATCATCGGCACGATGAAGCGGTCGACCGGAATCTCGCCACCATCGGCGAAGACCATATCGTCGAGCAGCGTGCCGTAGTCCGGCTCGTCGATCTGCGACGATTGCTGCATGGCGCGCGAGGTCAGGCCGATCTTGTGGCCGACTATCCTGCGGCCTTCGGCGATCTTCATGTCGACCCAGGCCTTCTGGATGGCGTAGGCGTCGGGGATGGTGATCTCCGGGTAGTCGAGCGAGACCTGGCGGATCTGCTGGCGGGTCTTCTCGGCTTCGTGGAAGCGGCGGGCGGTCGCTTCGATCAGGTCTCGGGTAAACATGGTCATTCCTCTTGGTGGGGTTAGGTCTTCTTGTAGCGCGGGTGGATGTTATTTTTCTTCCAGGTGCCGGATTCGCTGAATTCGGAGAATTCCATCGACAGCGCCAGTCCGCGCTGGGCAAAAATGGCGGCAAAATGTTCAGTGATCATGGCGAACAGTTCATCGCAGGCCTTCTTCTTTTCCGCCTCAGAGCGCCCGGCGCCGACCTTCAGCGAAGCATGGACGAAAGCATCGTCGCCATGGCTGCCGTCGGCGATGCAATAGTCCTTCAGCCAGACGACGCGGGAGCGGATGCCGCCGATCGGAAATACCCCACCCTGGGCGATCAGCACCTGGTTGGATTTCTTGAGCAAACCCGGAATATCGGCTTCCGACGTATCGAGGTTGTTGGTGATTTCATACACAAGATGGGGCATTTCCCGCTCCTTCGTTTAGTGGGCCATGGCCGGGATGCCAGCGACCGGCAGGCTGACGACGACCTGACCGGTGCCCGAACTTTCGAAGTACGGGCAGACGATCTCGGCCTTGCCCTGGTACTTGTCCCAGCCAATGGCGCCGAACAGCATGGCCGTGTCGTGCATCTTGCCTTCGCCGGTGCAGTACTGGGCGTACTCGGGCAGCATGCGCAGGAAAGTATCCCACTCGCCACCCTCCCACAGTTGCAGCGCGCGCAGGTCGACCTGCTTGTTGAATTCGCGGCTGATCGAATTGAAGCCTTCCTCGACCAGACGGTTTTCCCAGATCTGGTGCGACATCGAGCCGGAAGCGACGATGGCGACCTTGCAGTTGCTGCGGGCGACTGCCTTGGCCAGCGCCTCGCCAAGGATGCGCGATTCTTCGAGCGAGCCGAAGGTGCTCCAGCCGGCGATCGAGATGACGCGGATCTTGCCTTCCGGGTTCATGTAGCGCATCGGCAGGATGGTGCCGTATTCGAGATCGAGCGAAGCGACCTGGTGGGCGCGCGTCTTGACGCCCATCGCGGTGGCTTCCTCGGCAATCAGGTTGCCGAGTTCCGGGTTGCCCGGGAATTCGTAGGGCAGGTCCTGGATGAAATGCGGGAACTCGTGGCTGGTGTAATTGCCCTTGTGCACCGCATTGTTGTTGATGTGGTAGCCGGCATTGACCAGCCAGTGCGTGTCGAACACGATAAAGGTATCGACCCCCAGTTCGACGGCGCGACGGCCAATTTCCCGCTCGGCGTCGATCGCCGCCTGCCGGCAGCCGTGGGCCGGGCCGGGCTGCTCGGAAATGAGCATCGAAGGAACATGCGTGGCCTTGATGGCCATGACGATTTCACCCATGAGTTTGTCTCCTGAAGATTTGTTTTGAGGTTTCTCTATTCGGGAATTCGGATGGCTTTGAGCTCTTTTAGACCGGGAAAATGGCGTTGATCTGGCCGGTGCCGGAGGAACCGAAGTAAGGCGTCACCACTTCAGCCTTGCCCTGGTACTGGTCCCAGCCGAGCACACCGAGCAGCATTGCCGTGTCGTGCATCATTCCTTCGCCGTGGCACTTGACCGCGTACTCCGGCAGCATGCCGCAGAAGGTCTGCCAGTCGCCCTTCTGCCACAGGTCGACGACGTGGTGATCGACGGTTTCCAGGAACGGGTCCCAGACCTTGTGCAGGAATTGTTCGGAGACGCCGTTCTGGGCGAAGCGGTGCGACAGTGAGCCGGAGGCCAGCACGGCGACGTTGCCCTCGCCCTGCTCGATGGCACGACGGACGGCGCGGCCGAGTTCGACGGAATCCGGCAGGTTATGCACGGTGCACAAGGCCGAGATCGACACCACCTTGAAGCGCTTGTCCTCGTTCATGTAGCGCATCGGCACCAACGTGCCGTATTCCAGCGCCAGGCTGGTCGCATCGTGGGCGCGGGTATGCACGCCGGCGGCCGTCGCCTGATCGGCGATGGCCTGGCCGAGCGCCGGGTTGCCCTGGTACGAGAAGGGCATGTTCTTGATGAAGTGCGGCAATTCGTTGGATGTGTAGATGCCCTCCCACGACGGCGCGCAATTCACGTGATAGCCGGAATTGACCAGCCAGTGCGTGTCGAAGACGACGATGGTGTCAACGTTCGCTTCGCGCATGCGGCGGGCGATTTCCTTGTGGCCGTCGATGGCCGCCTGGCGGCAGCCCTTGTGCGGCCCGTCCTGCTCGGACAGGTACATCGACGGGACGTGGGTGATCTTGGCGGCGAGAACGAGTTTGCCCATGGTTTATACCCCCCAGCGCGGGATGTGGTGGCTGCCGTAGGAGACGGCGATGTTCTTCGCCTCGCAGAACACTTCGTAGCTGTAGTGGTTGCCTTCGCGACCGGTGCCGGAAGCCTTGGAACCACCGAACGGCTGGCGCAGGTCGCGGACGTTCTGGCTGTTGACGAAGGTCATGCCGGATTCGATGGCCTTGGCCAGGCGGATGGCGCGGCCGGTGTTGTTGGTCCACAGGTAGGACGACAGACCGTAGGGCGTGTCGTTGGCGATGCGTACGGCGTCGGCTTCGTCCTTGAAGCGGATGATGCACGGCACCGGCCCGAAGATTTCTTCCTGGGCGATGCGCATCTTGTTGTCGACATTGGCGAAGACGGTCGGCTGCACCCAGAAACCGTTCTTGAACTTGTCATCGACCACCGGCGTGCCGCCGCCGAAGACGACTTCGGCGCCTTCCTGCTTGCCCAGTTCGATGTAGTAATTGACCTTGTCCATGTGGCCCTTGGAGATCATCGGGCCGATGATGGTGTTCGGATCCATCGGATCGCCGACCGTCAAACGCGAGGCGCGGGCGGCGAAGTCGGCGACGAATTTGTCGTAAATGCCGGCCTGGACGATGATCCGCGAACCGGCGGTGCAACGTTCGCCGTTGTTCGAGAAGATCATGAAGATGGCAGCGTCGAGGGCGCGTTCGTAGTCAGCGTCGTCGAAGATGATGAACGGCGACTTGCCGCCCAGTTCCATCGAGAATTTCTTCAGGCCGGCGGCCTTGACGATACGGTTGCCGGTGGCGGTCGAGCCGGTGAAGGAAATCGAACGGACATCCGGGTGCGCGACCAGCGGCTCGCCGGCCTTGTCGCCGAAGCCATGAACAACGTTGAAGACGCCGGCCGGAATGCCGGCTTCGAGGGCCAGTTCGCCGAGGCGGTTGGCGGTCAGCGGCGACAGTTCGGACATCTTCATCACCGCCGTATTGCCGAAGGCCAGGCACGGTGCGGTCTTCCAGGTGGCGGTCATGAACGGCACGTTCCACGGCGAGATCAGCGCGCAGACGCCGACCGGCTGCCACAGCGTGTAGTTCAGGTGGCCGGTGTCGGAATCGTAAGTTTCGCCGTGCATGTGCTGGATCAGCTCGGCAAAGTAGTTGAAGTTGTCGGAAGCACGCGGAATCAGCACGCGCTTGGTCTGGTTGGTGACCTGGCCGCAGTCGGCGGTTTCCATGTCGGCAATCGGCTCGACATTGGCGGCGATCAGTTCGCCCAGCTTGCGCACCAGACGGGCGCGCTCCTTGACCGGCGTTGCCGCCCAGCCCGGGAAGGCGGCCTTGGCGGCGGCAACGGCGGCGTTGATTTCTTCCGCACCGCCGCTGGCGACGGTGTCGATGACCTCACCGGTGGCCGGGTTGAGGGTTTCGAAGGTTTCCTTGCTGCTGACCTTCTGGCCGTTGATGATGTGTTGAATCATGCTGTTCTCGCTTTCTTTAGACGGTGGCGAAATACGTTTCGTCGTCGACGATGGTGTTGATCAGGCAGCAGACACCCTCCACTTCGGTTTCGATCACATCGCCGGCCTTGACGTCGGCCAGGCCTTCCGGCGTGCCGGTCAGGATGATGTCGCCCGGGTTCAGGGTCATGAACGAGGTCAGGTATTCGATCAGCGTCGGGATGTCGAAAATCATGTCTGCGGTCGTGCCCTGCTGGGTCGTTTTGCCGTTGACCCGCGTCGTCAGCTTCAGTGCCATCGGGTTCGGCACGTCGGCGGCATCGACGAGCCAGGGGCCGAGCGGCGTGCAGCCGTCGCGGTTCTTGACGCGCAGGTTCGGGCGGTAATAGTTCTCGAGGTAGTCGCGGATGGCGTAGTCGTTGGCCACGGTGTAGCCGGCAACGATGTCCATGGCCTCGGCCTTGGTCAGGTTCTTGCCGGTCTTGCCAATGACCACCGCCAGCTCGCACTCGTAGTGCATGTAAGTGGCGTCGGCGGGGCGGCGGGTCTGGGCGCGGTGGCCGACGATGGTGTTCGGCCCCTTCAAAAAGGCGAGTGGCACTTCCGGCGCCTTGAAAGCCAGTTCCTTGGCGTGGTCGGCGTAATTGAGGCCGAGGGCGAAGACGGCGCCGGGAACCACCGGCGGCAGCCACTCGACATCGGCTTCGTTCAACAGTCGGCCATCGGCCAGGCGGACGCGGCCATCTTCGGCCTGGGTCACTTGGTGGATGGCGCCCTGGAAGGCAATGCGACCGCGCTTCATTGTTGTGCTCCGGCGATGGAAAAGTTGAGACTGCCGACGCCTTCGGCACTGATCCTGACCTGGCTGCCGGTGGCGGCCTGCGGCGCCTGGTAGCTGACGCCGACGAGCAGCACGTCGCCCTCGGCCAGGGTCATGAACTCGGTGACATCGACCAGCAGTTGCGCCGGATCGCGGACCAGATCGGCCAGCGAGCGCTGCTCGACGACCAGGCCATCGAATTCGGTGCGCAATTGCAGATTGGCAAGATCGACCAGCGGCTTGACCGAACAGAGGGGCAGCGCGCCGTCGAAGCACTTCTCGCGGATCGCCGGGCGGTAGTAGCTGGCGTGCGGCAGGCTGAGGTCGGCGGCGAGGACGATGCCAGCCACCGCTTCCAGTGCGTTGTCGCGCGCCAGGCGGGCAGCGGCGCGGCCGATGACCAGGCCGATGGTGGCGCCGACTTCGACGTTCATCGTGCCGGCTGGCAGGCTGACAACCCCGCCGCAGGCAACCCGGGTGTTGGCCGGCTTGATGTACATCGCCGGGGCCTTCGGGGCGCCCTTGTACGGTGCCGCCGCCAGCGTTTCGTTGCCGATCTTGCGCAGCGAGGCGTGGTCATTGAGGACGACACCGTAAACCGTGCCGCTGACGTGTTGTTTGATCATTGTTACGAACTCCAATCACTCGAGCCAGTGCACCAGGCCGAGGCACATGACGGGGAAAAAGACGAGGGCGGCGATGCGGATGAGATCGGATGCCAGGAACGGCAGCACACCGGCGATAGTCTCGCGCATCGGCACCTCCTTCGCCTGCTTGTTGATGACGTAGAGGTTCATGCCCATCGGCGGCGTGACCAGACCGATCTCGACCACCATCAGCGCCAGGATACCGAACCAGATCGACTTGTCAGCGACCGACATGCCGAAGAAATCGAGACCCATGACCATCGGGTAGAAGATGGGAATGGTCAGCAGGATCATCGCCAGCGAATCCATCACGCAGCCGAGGACGATGTAGATGACGATGATCGCGGCCAGCACCAGCAGCGCCGGCAGGCCGCTCTGCTGCACCCAGTTGGCCAGTTCAGTCGGCATCTGCGACAGGGCCAGGCTGGAGTTGAGCAGGTCGGCGCCGATCAGCACCATGAAGATCATGCCGGTGGCGTGGGCGGTGCCGTAGATGCTCTCGAGGAAGTCCTTGGTGCGCATGCCGCCGGAGATCATCGCAATCAGGCCGCAGGCGGCGGCACCGACCGAGGCAGCCTCGGTCGGATTGGCCCAGCCGCCGTAGATGCCGACAATGACGACGAGGAAGACGCAGAGCACGGGAATGATATTGATCTGTGCCTTGAGCATTTCGCCGAAGGGCACCTTCTCGCCGGCCGGACCGGCGCTCGGATCGCGGCGGACGGCAATGGCGATGACCAGCATGTAGCCGAGGGCGGCGATGATGCCGGGGATGACGGCGGCGACGAACAGCTTGCCGATCGACTCCTGGGTCAGCACGGCGTAGATAACCAGCGGCACCGACGGCGGAATCATGATGCCGAGCGTGCCGGAGGCGGCCAGCGTCGCCGTCGACAGCTTGCCGGAGTAGCCGTGGCTCTTCAGTTCCGGCAGGGCGACGCGGCCCATGGTGGCGGCGGTGGCCAGCGACGAGCCGCAGATGGCGCCGAAGGCGGCACAGGCGGCGGTAGCGGCCATGGCCAGGCCGCCGCGCCAGTGGCCGATCAGCGTGCTGGCCGCCTTGAACAGCGCCTTCGACAAGCCGCCATGGGTGGCGAACTGGCCCATCAGGATGAACAGCGGAATGACCGCCAGGTCGTAGTTGGAAACCCGGGCATAGACCAGGTTGTTCAGCGTATACAGCAGGGCAGCCGTTTCGCCCTGGTTCATCACCAGGTAGATGCCGGCGCCGGTGATGAACATGGCGATGGCGATGTGCATGCGTACCAGCAGCATCGACATGAGGGCGCCGAGGCCGACCAGACCAATGGTGATGCCGCTCATGCTTTCAGCTCCGGAACAGTCTTCTGGGGATGGAACGAGGCGTAGGCGCGGTAGAAGGCGCAGACGGCCATCAGCGCGATGCCGGGAATCAGCAAGGCGGTGGGAATCCACAGCGGCAGCGAGACCAGCGTCGTCACCTCCTCCGACTCGTAGGTGGCGATGGTCGACAGCGCCGTCCGCCAGACGAGGAGGACGGCAACGCTGCCGAGCACCAGCTCGGCAACGCCGTCGATGAGGTGCTTCAGCGAGTCACGCATGTTCTCGGTGAAGAAATCCACCTTGATGTGCTCGCCGAGCAGCGTGCAGTACGGCAGGAAGGCCGTCGCCGCCACCGCCGTGCCAGCCTGCATCAGCTCGATGTCGCCATTGACCGAGCCGAAACCCAGCTTGCGGCCGATGATCGAGACCAGCGACATGACGATCAGGACGACGAACAGCATGCCGCCGGAAACCGCCATCGCCTTGCCCGCCATGATCAGGTAGTGCTCGACCTTGTCGTGCTCCACCAGTTCATGCGGGATGCCCATCGGATCTTGCATGATCGTCCCCTTGCCTGTTCCGCTTGCTTACTTGTTGGTGCCGGTCAGTTCGCGGGCAGCGGCGATCAGCTTCTTGCCGTCCAGACCCTTTTCGCCGACCTGCTTGGCCCAGTCGTCCTCGACGCTGGCCGTGGCCTGCTTCATGGCCGCCACCTGGGTAGCGCTGAAGGTGGTGATCTTGTTGCCCTGAGCGGCGATGCGCTTGCGCGTATCGGCGGCGACCTCATCGAACATGGCACCGAAACGGGCGACCATGGCTTCGCCGGTGGTCTTGTCGACGATGGCCTTGAGGTCGGCCGGGAGGCCCTCGTACTTCTGCTTGTTCATCAGCACGGTAAGCACGGTGGCAGTCGGGTGAGCGACGCCGGCGGCCGGCTGGGCGTGGAATTTGGTGACTTCCGAGAGCTTGGTCGGATAGACCAGTTCCCAGGCGCCGAGCGAACCATCAACGACGCCCTTGGAGATGGCTTCGGTGACCTGGGCCGGCGGCATGGCCACCGGCTGACCGCCAAGCGCCGACAGGGTACGGGCACCAACGCGGGTGGAGGTACGCAGTTTCATGCCGGCAAAACCGGTGAGGCCGACGATTTCCTTCTTCGCCGTATGCACGGCCTGGCCACCGTCAGTGTGGAAAGCCAGCACCTTGTAGGCGGCGAACTCTTGCTGGGCGTGTTGCTGATAGAACTTCCACAGCGCCTTGGAACTGGAAGTGGCGTCAGTGACCATGAACGGCAGCTCGAAAGCTTCAATGGCCGGGAAGCGGCCGGCCGAATAGCCGGGACCGGTCCACACCACATCGGCGATACCGTTGCGCGCCTGCTCGGCCAGCTGCGCCGGCGTGCCGCCCAACTGCATGGCCGGGTAGAACTGGCACTTGATGCGGCCATTCGACAGCTTGCCCATCTCTTCGCACCACGGCTGCAGGACCTTCTGCTGGGTCGGCGCGGCCGAGGGCAGGAAGTGGGCGATCTTGAAGGTGACTTCCTGGGCGCCAGCCGACAGCGAAACGGCCAGGGCACCCAGAACGGCAAAGCGACGATAGTTCATTCGGTATCTCCTCAGTGATGAGAGTGGGCAGGTGCCCGTTTATTAATATGTTAGTGATTAAATTAAATCACTACGATGTTAGTGAGTCAACCATCTCATCAAATTATTTTTCAGGCGGCGGTATAGGTGTGGCGGAAGACCTGGAAGCGCCGGCCGCGAAAATCCATCTCGCGCTCGAGGGTGGCGCCGACCGCCAGGGCGACGCGGATCGAGCCGGCATTGTCGCGATCGATGAAGCTGATCGGCGGCTGTTCCGGATACACCGCCTGCGCCATGCGCAGCACGCGGCGCGCCGCCTCGCTGGCATAGCCCTGCCCCCAGCATTCGGGATGCAAGGCCCACTTGATCTCACGCTCGGGAAAATCGACCGGATGCCACAGCCCGGCGGCACCTATCATCGTGCCGCTGGCCTTGTCCTCCAGGGCATAGGGGCCGTAGCCGCGCAACAACCAGTGGCCAGCCAGGGTTGCGGTCAGGCGCCAGCTTTCGCCTTCGCTGAGCACGCGGCCGAGGGTGTAGCGGGTGCAGTCGGGATGGGAATAATGCGCGTGCATGCTGCGCCAATCAGCTTCGACGAAAGGGCGTAGCAGCAGGCGTGCGGTTTCGAGGCGTTCGGGAATGGTGAATTGGCTCATCGGAGAAGGCTAGCAAAAAAACCGGCCGCACCAGGCGGCCGGAAAGTCACGCAGAGAAGTGACGAATGAACACGTTTGCAGCCATGGCTGCGTAATTCAGGACTTCATGATTTTCAGGGTCTGGATGCTGGTGTATTCCTCCAGCCCGTAGTGGCCGAATTCGACGCCGATGCCGGACTGCTTGACGCCGCCAAAGGGCGCATCCGGCTGGATGGCGCCGTGCTCGTTGATCCAGGCCGAGCCGCATTCGAGGCGCAGCGCCAGTTGCGCCGCCTTGGCCAGATCCTGCGACCAGATCGAACCGCCGAGGCCATTCGGATTGTCGTTGGCGCGGCGGATCACTTCGTCGATATCGGAATAGCGAATCACCGGCAGCACCGGCCCGAACTGCTCCTCGTCGACGACGCGCATACCGTCGGTAACGTCGGCCAGCACCGTCGGTGCGTAGAAATAGCCCGCCCCCGGCCGTGCCCGGCCACCGGACAGTACCCGGGCGCCATGCGCCCGCGCATCCTCGACCAGTTCGCTGACGTAGTTGCGCTGCTGGTCGTTCTGTACCGGACCGAGCTGCGTTCCCTCGTGCAGGCCATCGCCGACCACCGCCGCGCGGGCCAGGCGGGCCAGCTCCTGACACAGCGGCTCGTAGATGCTGTCATGGACATAGAGGCGCTTGAGGCAGGCGCAGGTCTGGCCGTTGTTGTGAAAGGTGACCGCGAACAGCTTGCCGGCGACCTCTTTGAGATCGACGTCGGGCAGCACGATGCCGGCATCGTTGCCGCCCAGTTCCAGCGTCAGCCGCTTCAGGTTGCCGGCGGCGCTGGCCATGATCCGCCGGCCGGTCGGCGTCGAGCCGGTGAACACGATCTTGTCGATGCCGGGATGGCTGGCCATCGCCTCGCCAACGCCGGCTTCGCGCTCGGCCGAAATGACATTGAGGACGCCCGACGGCAGCACGCTGTTGGCCAGCTCGCCGAAGCGCAGCGTTGCCGCCGGCGTCAGCTCGGACGGCTTGAGCACCACGGTATTGCCGGCGCGCAGGGCCGGCATGATGTGCCAGATGGCGATCATCAGCGGCCAGTTCCACGGCGTGATCGAGCCGACCACGCCGAGCGGTTTGCGATGCACTTCGATGCGCGCTTCGGCATTGTCCTGGATGACTTCGACCGGCAGTTCCAGATCGGCGGTGACGTGCGTCCAGGCGATGGCGCCGCCGACTTCCATGCCGGCGCCGACGCCGTTGAGGCCGCCGAGCGGCTTGCCGGTTTCCTTGGTGACCAGTTGCATCAGTTCCGGCATGTTGGTTTCGAGCAGGCCGGCCAGAGCATGTACCAGCGCCTGGCGCTCGCTGTCCGCCGTCCGGCTCCAGGTCGGAAAGGCGGCGCGGGCGGCGGCGACGGCGGCGTCGAGATGCGCCACTTCGCCGGCCGGCACCTGGGCGAAGGCCTCGCCGCTGGCCGGATTGATCACGGCATAAGCGCGCGATGCAGCCACCGCCTGACCGCCAATGGTCATTGAAAATCGTTCCATGCTGTCTCCTTGGGTCTTTGTCGTTTTTGTTCAATCAGTTGTGGGTCGGCCCGGGCTTGACCACGCCGCGCTTGGAGAAGCGCACCAGGCCGTCGCTGCCGGCGGCGACGGCGGCGGTCATCGACAGCCGGTCATCGCGTTGCGTCCAGACGAAGCTGGCGCCCTGGTCAGTGCTTTCAATCTGCACGCCATCGAGGCCAACGCCGATCAGCTTGTCGCCGACGGCGACCAGATCGGTCAGCGAACTCTTGCTGCCCGTGGGCACGTTCTGCCAGGTCCGCCCGTCGTCACCGCTGCGATACAGCGTGCCGCGCAGACCGGCGACGACCAGCGTGCCGTCGGCCAGCGCGATGCCCGACCAGAACGAGCCGTTGTAACCGGTGTTCAGGTAGCGCCAGCTGGCGCCGCGATCGTCGCTGCGCAGCACGGCGCCACGCTCGGCGGCGACGAACAGGCTACCCTGCGGCGAAGCGAAGATCCTGAACAGGTTGCGGTCACCGCGGCCGCCTTCCGGCGGTGCCGGCATCACCAGTGAATCCCAGCTCTTGCCGCCATCGCGCGTTTTCAGCACCAGCGACCAGAGGCCGACGGCGATGCCTTCGCGGGCGTCGAAGAAATGCACCGAGAACAGCGGCCGGTCCTCGCCGGTGTCGGTACGCTGGATGCTCCAGTTTTCGCCGCCATCGGCGCTGTGGAGGATGACGCCCCAGTGACCGACGGCCCAGCCGTTCTGCTCGTCGGCGAAGGAAACGGCGGTCAGTGTCGAGGATACCGGCACGCTGGCGGCCTGGCGGAAGCTCTTGCCATCGTCGTCGGAGAGCAGGACGGTACCGAAATCGCCGACGGCGACAAGGCGCTTGCCAGCGCGGGTGGCGCCGAGCATCGGGGCGAGCACGGCGGCCGTCGATTTGCTGGCCGGGCGGACGGTCAGTGGTTTGGCTTCGGCCGGCATCCCGGATTGGGCCAGGGCGCTAGCGCCGATGGTCAGCAGGGCGAGTAACGCCAGCGCCGTTTTGATCGTGGTGAAAGTCATGATCGTCGTCCTCAGTGCGCCAGGATGCCCGGGGCGCGGACCGGGCCGCGGCGCGGGAAGAGTCGTTCCAGCCAGACGGCGAAGGCCGGCAGCGCCGTCATCGCCATGACCATGTTGACCATGAACATGAAGGCCAGCAGCTTGCCCATGTCGGCCTGGAACTTGAGGTCGGAGAAGGCCCAGGTGGCGACGCCGACGGCCAGCGTGATGGCGGTGAAGATGGTCGCCGTGCCGACTTCGAGGATCGAGTGTTCGAGCGCCTTGACGATATTCTGGCCAGCCGCCATGTGCATCTGCAGCCGGTTGTAGATGTAGAAGGCGTAATCGACGCCGATGCCGACGGCCAGTACCATCACCGGCAAGGTGGCGACGGTCAGCCCGATCTCCAGCTCCTTCATGAACCAGTAGCCGATGAAGGTACCGACGGTCAGCGGCAGGCAGCAGGCGATGACGGCACGGAAGTCGCGATAGACCAGGGCGACCAGGAAGATGATCGCGCCATAGACGTAGAGCAGCATCGGCAGTTCGCTGTGCTCGACCTCGTCGTTGACCGCCGCCAGCACGCCGGCATTGCCGGAAGCCAGGCGGATGGTGACGCCGTCCATGGTGTTGGCGGCGCGGAAGACCTTGACCTTGTCGATGACGCGGTTGATCGTCGTCGCCTTGTGGTCGGTCAGGAACAGATGCACCGCCGTCATGCTGCAATCCTTGCGCATATAGCCGCGCAGCCGCCCGATCTCGGTGGCCAGCGCCGCGTAGTTGCCCGGATCGATGGGCACCGCATTCATCTTCGGATTACCCTCGTTGTAGCCCTCGTTGTAGGTACGCAGCAGGCCGGAGAAGGACATCGCCGAGAGCACACCTTCGGTGTTCTGCATTTCCCAGACGAACTGGTCCTGATAACCGCCGAGCGCAACGTTGCCACAGGACTCGGGTGGCGCCTCGAAAATCACCGTCAGCCAGTCGAGGCCGGTGTCGTAGTTTTCCGAAATAGCCACCGCGTCGCGGTTGAAACGGGCTTCCGGGCGCAGTTCCGGCGCCCCCGGCTGCAGCGTGCCGACGACGCGGTCGCTGCTCTGCCAGACCGAGACACCGAAGACAACCGTGGTGATGATGATGACGATCAGGGCATTGCGCGGTTCGGCGACACGGGCCAGCGAACGCAGCCAGCGTGCCCGCTTATCGCGCTTGAGCATCGCCTTGGCGGCATAGGCCTTGTCGAACTCGAAATAGGAGGCGGCGATCGGCAGCATCGCCAGGTTGGTGGTGATCTTGAAGAAGACACCGAGCGAAGCGGTGATCGCCAGTTCGCGCACCATCGGGATGGGAATCAGGATCAGCGTGATGAAGGAGACGAAAGCGGTGACCAAGGCGAGTACGCCGGGAATGAGCAAGCCGGAGAAACTGGCCCGGGCGGCTTCCTCGGTTGTCTTGCCATGCGCCAGCTCGCGAACGATGAAATTGATCTGCTGCACGCCGTGCGAGACGCCGATGGCGAAGACCAGGAAGGGCACGAGCACAGCCAGCGGATCGAGGCCGAAGCCCAACAGGCGCAGGGCGCCGAACTGCCAGATGAGCGAGGTGAAGGAACAGACGATCGGCAGCAGCGTGAAGCGCAGCGAATGGCAGTACCAATAGACGGCGAGTGCGGTCAGGATCAGTGCGACGGCGCAGAATTCGAGCACCGAGGCGGCGCCGTCGGCGATGTCGCCGACCTGCTTGGCAAAACCGATGATCTGTATCTCGAAATCGCCATCCTCGAACTTGCCGCGCAGTTCTTCGAGCAACTGGTTGTAGGCGACGTAGTCGATCTGCTTGCCGTCCTTGTCCACCTCGGCCAGTTCGGCGGTGATCATGGCACTGGTCTGGTCGCGCGAGACCAGGGTGCCGACGAAGCCGCCCTGGCTGGCCGAGCGCTGGATGCCGGCGACGATCTCGGGATTCAGCTGTTCCGGCGTCACGGTACCGGGAATCAACGGGTCGGCGCGAAAGCCTTCCTCGGTGATTTCATTGACGAAGCTGTTCGGCGTCCACAAGGACTGCACGCCGAGGCGGTCTACGCCGGGCAGGTAGATCACCGCCTGCGTCACCGCGTACAGCCGGTTGAGGCCGGCCTGCGTCCAGATGGTCTCCTTGCGCGACTTGACGACGATGGTCAGGCGATTGGCGCCGAGCACGTCGTTACGGTATTCCTTGAAGGTTTCGATGTATTCGTGGCCGGTCGGCATCTGCTTCTCGAAACCGGCCTCCATGCGCAGTTGCAGGGCGAAATAGCCCATCACTGCGGTGAACACGGCGAGCCAGATCAGGAAGGGCGTGCGGAAGCGGAAGCAAAAATCTTCCAGGCCCTTGAGCGTCCGGGTCAGCAGGCGGTCGACGGCGTCGACGCTGAATAGGTTGAGCATGCTCTGTTCTTCCGCTGGGGTTTTTTTATGTTCTTGTGGGTGACAACAGGAGGGCGGCGCGCCGCCCTCCCCTGCTGCTGTCAGAAGTTGCGCGAAACGTAGGCGCCGAAGAAGTCACGATCCTTGTACGGCTGATCGAAGACGCTCTTGCCGCCCCAGAAGGTCGCGTAATTGACGCCGAACTGCCAGTTGGCCGGGTTCTGCGTGAAGTTCACGTAGATGTTGGCCGACTTGGCGCCTTCCATGAACAGGGCCATGGCATTCGGCGTCCGGCCGCTGACGGCATGGAAGAAATAGACGCCCGGCGTCACCTGCCAGCCGGGAATCAGCGAGCCGTCGTAGACCCAGCTGAAGTCCAGGTTGTAGCCCCAGGAGTTTTTGGTGCCGACGGCCCGCGGCGCGGCGGTGATGTCGGTCTCGTTGCCCCAGCCCCAGATACCGGCGCCGATCGGATCGCCGTTGTAGGAACGCTTCAGGTCCGGGTAACGGACACCGACCACTTCCGCCAGCAGGGTTGCCGTCTGCGCGCCACCGAGCAGCTTGAGGATGCCGCCGTAGTCACCCGGGGTCATGCTCAGGATGCCGGTGAGGTGGAACTGGTACTTCTTCTCTTCGACGAAGCAGTCGCCATTGTTGCCGGCGCAACCCAGGTTCGGGTTGAGCGCCACGGCATCCTTCGGCCGGTAGGACAGCTCGGTACCGATGGCCCAGTCGCCGAGCGGGAAGTTGGCGCTGACGCCGAACATCTTGCGGTCTTCCGGGAAGACCCAGGCCGGACCGGTCGCCAGGTTCAACTGCGGCGCTTTTTCGTGGTAGCGCATGCCATAGAGGCCAAGGTTAAGCTGCGTGCCTTCCGGCTGCCAGCGCACGGCGACGCCGTACTGCCCGGAGTCCTTCGGGTCGTCCTTACGGAAGCCGTAATCCTTGTAGCCTTTGCTCAGGCCATTGACCAGCGACCAGTAGCCGCCGGTCGGGGCAAAGTAGGTTTCGTTCCAGCGGCCCTGGACATAGGCTTCGACGTTCACTCCGCCCCCGAGACCGGCGGCGAGGCTGGCGATCGGCGCCGGCAGGAACACTTCCTTGAGCTGGGTGCCCGGCTGCGACAGACGCATCACATCCATGGCGTTGGTCTGGTTGATACCGCCCGGCAGGAACAGGCTTTCGCCCCAGCTAACCACCTGGTTACCGACGCGCACGCGGGCCGTCTGCTCGCCGACAGAAAACTCCTTGCTGACCCAGAAGTCGAGCAGGCGGGCCTTGAACGACAGGTCATCGCTAGCCTCAGAGGGCTGCGACTTGCCGGTCGGATTGCCGGCACTGATGATGCCGGAGTCGTGCGTCGCCGAGAAATCCTTCAGCCAGCTGACCCGGCCGAGGAAGGTGATGCGCTCGGGAAACTTGAGCAGCAGTTCGTGCGAGCCCTTCAGGTAGGTGGTGAAGGCATCGCCCTTCCCGTAGTTCAGGTTGCCCTGGTCGCCCAGGCCCGAGGTCGTCTCGCTGCAGGCCGACGGCGCGCCGCTGCCGGTCGGCCCGGCGTTGCCGGTGTAGAAGCCGGCGCTGTCGCGCGTTACCAAGCCGCAGGACGTATCGCTGGCACGGACGCCGATGCCGATGCTGACGGTGCTGTCGAAGGAGCCGCTGACGTTCTCGGTCTCGAAGGTGAAGGCGGCGGCGCTGCCGATGTAGCCGAGCAGCGCGGCGACGACGGTCTTTCTGAAAATGTGGTTCATGTGATTTCCCCCGTTATGCGTGGCCGGGCGCTCAGCGTTCGCTGATGGCGCGCAGGTTGTCGGATGTGTAGTAGCCCTGCTTCAGCTTCGGATCGTTGGCTTCGACGAACCAGCGCATGTCCTTGCCGGCGCCGAGCGAGCTCTGGTCGACCAGGTAGCGGTTATCGACCAGGTTGTACTGGACGAAGGCCGGGTTGTCGCAGCTGCCCGTTTCATAGACCGGGATGACGAAGCCTTCGCGCAGCTTCCACAGCTTGCCCTGGGCGTCGTAGTCTTCGGCAACGACGATGGCCCAGCTGTCTTCGTCGATATAGAAGGTGCGCTTCGGGGCGACGTGGCGGACACCGGCCTTGACGGTCGCTTCGACGACCCAGACGCGATGCAGCTCGTAGCGGCGGTTGGCGCTGGCGACGCCATCATTCTTGGCGACATCGTTGAACTTGACGCTCGGGTCATACATGCCGAAGGCGTTGTAGCCGACGATCAGTTCCTTCTTGCCAACGAGCTTCCAGTCGAAACGCTCGATGGTGCCGTTGAACATGCGCGGCTCGTCCATCGTGTACTGGTTCTCGAAGCCGATCTGCGGCGCATCGTAGGCGTAGGTCGGCATGCGGCGGACGCGGCGCTGGCCGGGGAAGTAGTAATAGACCTCGTTGGTCTTGTCCATGAAGTTGGTGATCGCCAGCGACTGGCCGGCCAGCGCCGTCGGCGACTTGTAGGAGAAGTAGGTGAAGTACTCGACCGGCGGCAGCGTGGACAGCTGGGTCGAACCTTTCTTGCCCCAGGGAAAGAAGTAGGTCTGCGTCGACGTCGCGGCGATCCATTCGCTCGAGCCCGCCCGCGGCGACAGCGCGGTGTACAGGGTCGGCCACTCGAAGCCGACGCCGGCGTACTTCATCTTGGCGTTCCACATCACCTCGGTGCCGTTCTGCGGAATGGCGAAGGGGATGCCCGGCACCGTTGCTTCCTTGAGGCTCCAGCCGTCGGCGCCGAGCTTGGCGGTAGTGACGTTCTTCTTTGTGTTATCGACGACGAAATCCGGGTTGGCGCAGGTGCGCCGCGACGGATAGACGTCCATCTTGTAGCCCTTGCTCTGCTTGATCTGCTGGATCTGGCCGGGCGACAGCAGGGCGGCGTACTTGTCGACATTGCTCGCATCGATGCTGTACAGCGGCTTGTCGCCCTGGTACTTGAAATGGGTGGCGCGGCTCTTGCCGTAGGACCAGCCGGCTGTGGCGACATCGCCGGGGGCCCAGGCGGGAATCGAACCGTCCTTGTTGGCGCCCTTTTCGGCGCCGACCGGCGTCAGCTCCTTGCCCAGCTTCGCGGCATCGGCTTCGGTGGCGGCATGGGCGCCGCCGTGGATGGCAAACAGGGCAGTCAGGACGGCGCCCACTTTACGCATTTCAATCATTTGAACCTCCTCGTTGGGTAAGGGCACGGCCTCCCGCCGGCCCGGACTGCTTTATGGTGGAATCGAGTGTAGGAATCGGGGCTGCCGGCCCGTTATCAAAAATCGGCAACTTTTCTTGATCTGGGTCAACTGCGGCGGCCGTTCAGCGGGCCGGCGCACCTTGTTCCAGCTCGCGCAGCAACTTCACCCGCAAGCCAGGAATGTCGTCCGGCACCGTGGCGCGGTAGTTTTTAACCTCAGCGGCGGTGTACGGCTGGAAGTCGGCCGGCGTGCTGCTGCGGCCGATATTGACCATCACCCAGCTCAGCAGCGCCGCCGTCTCCGCATCGCTGAGCGGCGTGTGCAGGGTGCCCGGTACCTGCGACAGGTAGGCCCGGCCGCCCGGCACGCGCAGGAAATGGCCGACCTCGTCGCGCATCGACGGGATGCCGTTGGCAGGCGAACCGGTGCCGTCGGCCTGATGGCAGCCCATGCAGTACAGGCGGTAGTTCTTGGGCACGCTGTCGGTAGCGGCGGCAGCGCCACCGCTGATGAGCAGGCCGGCGAGCAGCAAGGCGCAACGGGACTTCATCGGCGGCACCTCAGTCGGTTTCGGCGCGCCAGGCGCGCAGTTGCTTCGCCGTCGGCTTGCTGGCGCGCAGCGCGGCGAAGTCTTCGGGCGTGAAGGGCGTGTGCGCCGCCGGCAGCTCGGCCGCATTGAAGCTGCCCAGCACGTAATTGACCACGGCGGCCAGCTCGGTGTCCGCCAGTTGCGCCCAGGACGGCATCATGCCGGTGTAGGTGACGCCCTTGGAAACCATCTTGCCGGCCAGACCGGTGAGCACGATGCCGGGCACGTACTGGCGCACGGCCAGGCGCTTGCCGAGGGTGCCCTGCAGTGGCGGCGCCAGGCCGTCGGCACCGGCGCCGTCGGGCTGATGGCAGGAAGCGCAGTGGGTGTCATACACCGCCTTGCCGTCGGCGGCGCCGGCCAGACCTGCGATTAGGGCAAGGGCAAGGGCAAGAGCCAGTGGCAGCAGGCGGCGGCTCATGATTGCCCCTCTTCGAGGCCGACGATGATCGACACGGTGCAGTGGTAATGGCTGCTCTGGTTGGCCATGCACCAGTTGATGTCGTTGTGCACGCCCATCCGGTAGCCCGGCCGTTCGCGGGTGTTGGTGTTGCAGAAGCAGCGGCCACAAGAGGTCTTGCCGCAGCAGTCGTTGTAGCTGATCAGGTAATCGCGGCCGTCGGCCGGGTTGTGGCAGGTGCCGACCCAGGACACGGCCGATGGCGTGCTGCCCGGCGGGCAGGTGGTCATGGTGCCGCCGCAGCAGGAGCAGAGGAAGCCATCGACGCTGCAGTGACGCCAGTAGTCGCAGTCGTTTTCGGTCGGTTCGCCCTTCTTCTTGGCGCCACCATGGGCGCTGGCAGCATGCGCATTGGTTCGGTCGAAAGGCAGTACCGGCAGCGTGAAGGCACCGGCCACCAGCAGCTTGCCGACGCCGACGAGGAAGCCGCGGCGGCCGCTGCCCTGGGCCACCGTGCGCGTCCGGCGCTCGGTGTAGCGGTCGAGGAGTTTGAGGAAATCCATGGCTTATCCCTTCTCCGGCTGGGCCTCGATGGCCAGCAGCTGGCGGTCGATATGCTCCTGCACCGAGGCGATGCCGCTTTCGTAAGCGGTCATCAGGCTTTCGACCTGCTCGCGGGAATTGACCAGGCCCTTGGCGCGGACGAAACCCTTGGCATCGAGCAGGATGCAGTACGGCAACTTGGCGATTTTGTAAGTCATGCCCAGCGGCTGCGAGAGCACGTAGGGGAAATCGGCCAACTGGTACTTGTCGCGGAAGGCGGCGTGTTCCGTGCGGTCGCCGTCGGAGGCCAGCACGACGTTCAGCCAGCGCCCTTCGCGCGCCTGCACCGAGCGGATGATCGGCAACAGCTTCTTGCACACCGGGCAGGTCGGCGACAGGAAGAACAGCAGCGTGCTCTTGGCGGCGGCGCCGCCAATGGTCAGGCCCTGCCCTTCCCAGGTATTGACGGCGACCGGCGGCGCCTGCTCGCCGACCTTGGGGCCGTGATCCATCATCAGCGCCCCCATCGGCGCGACGCGCTCGTAGAGGATGCCGATCTGGCGGGATAGCGCGAGGACGCAGACGCCCAGCGCGACGACGACGATCCAGAGGACGACGACGGAGAGAACGAGCGGATCCATCATGATTGCAACTCCTTCAAAAGCGGTTGATTGGCCAGCAGCTGGTTGGCCGCGGCATAGACGACGAGCAGCGCCAGAATGGCGCCGGCGACGCTGAAGTAATCGACAGGGCCGAGGCTGCGTGGCAGTTCCTCGGCGGCGGCCAGGGTGGTGATGGCGGCGAGGCCGAGGTTGCGCCCGACCAGCGCCCAGGAAATGCGCTGGTTGCCGTTGCCGCAGCCGCACTCAATGCGCCCGGCGCCGCGCAGCAGGGCGACGGCGACACCACCGGTGGCGATGGCGAGCACGGCCAGGGCGAGCAGAACGCCGAAGAGGCGCGCCGTCTCGGGAATCAGTGCGAGGCCGGCGAGCAGTTCGAGCCACGGAAAGGCCCGGGCGAACAGCGCGGCCGCGGGTCCGTCGAGCAGGCCGTAGTTGTCGACGGCGTAGCGGAACAGTTCGAGGTCGCGCAGCTTGGCCAGGGCGCTGACGATCAGGATGATGCCGATGGCGGCGGCCGCGGCATGAACGACTACCGGATCGGAGAGGAACGGGGCGAAGGTCATCTCAGCGCACCTCCATGAAAATGGACGTTTCCCCGACGCCACTCATCTTGGTCAGCACTGGGTAACCCTGAGCGATCTTGCGCGCCAGGATCTCGCCGCGTTCGACGTTGAGCAGGTAGAGCAGTGGCGTTTCGCCCTGACTGGCAACCAGCGAGATGGCGCCGTTCGACGGGATGCGGGCGACGCGCTTGCGGCTGTCCACATCGAAGGCCCAGACTTCCTTGGAGGGGTTCTTGTGCGAGCCCTCCGCCCCCTGGTCATGCATGTTTACGTACAGCGTGCCGCTGGCCCGGTGCATCGTCGTCACCTGCATGCCGCCCGGGCGCCAGGCCTGCTTGCGGTCGCGCGCATCGAGCAGCGACCACGGCGCCTGGAACACCGGCTGCTCGCCAGTCAGGCCGACCGGATAGACGTTGCCGTTGTAGGAAACGAAATAGCGTTCGTCGCCGCGCATTTCCGGATGGACGTAGATCGGATCCTTGTCCGGCTCGAAGAAGCGCGGACTGCGCTCGCGACGCTGCGGCTGCCCTGCCTCGTCGAGAGTCACGGTGAGCAGCGTGCCGTCACCGCAGATGGTCGAGAAACGATGGCCTTGTGCCCAAGCCTGGATCGACCAGCAGCCGGGTGTCTGCACCTCGGCGACGAACTTCTTGGCCTGCAGGTCGACGACGGTCACCGAGGTGGCCGGCGTCGCGTTCTGAACGTAGAGGAAGCGCCCGTCGCTGCTCGGCACCAGCATGCTGCGGTAGGAAGCGGCCTGCGCCTTCTTCGGCGGAATATCGATCTCCGCCGTCAGCTCCAGGGTTTCAGCATCGTGCACCTCGACCACGTCGCTGCGCTTGCCGCGATAGAGGCGCGGATAGTAAGTGGTCGCCAGGTAGATCGACTTGCCGTCGGCTGACACCGTAGTCAGTGCGCCGTAGCCACTGACCACCTGACCGAGGAAACGCCCGGCCTTGCCGTCGACGACATGGATACGGCCATCGACCATGTGGTTGAAGACGAAATCGGTGACGTACAGACGGTTACCGTCCGGTGGCGTCAGCCGCTCGACCGTTATTTCCTCTTCCGGCAGCGGCGGCGGCCGCCCCGTCTGGGCGATCGCACTGGCGGATGCAAGGCAGGCCTGCACCAGCAAGGCGATCAGTATCTTGTTTTTGTGCATCGTCTGACCTCGCTCGACTCTGTTGAGAATGCGAGGTCAGTATCTGGCGGTGCCCCCTTCAGGCTGTATCAAGAATCGGCAAAAAGCAGGGTTCAGGAATGCAGCGTCTGCAGCCGCGTCTGCGAGGGCAATTCGCCGAACAGGCGGCGGTAATCCTGAGCCAGTTGCGACAGATGCCAAAAGCCCCAGCGTGCCGCCACGTCACCGATCGATTCGCGCAGCGCGTCGCGCGCCTTCAAGGCCCGGCGGAAAGCATTCAGGCGGATGGCCTTCAGATAGTGCTGCGGCGAGATGCCGAACACTTCCAGGATGGCGTTCTGCAGTGTCCGCCGGGTGACGCCGACCTCGTCGCAAATGTCCGTAATGCTCAGCGCCGACTCCGGATGCGCGTCCAGATAGGCGCGCACGCGGCGGACGATGCGCTCGCGGTTTGGACAGATGGCGACAACATCACCCCCCTGCCCGGCGCTGATGGTCTCGTTGATCAGCGCATAGAACTCTTCCGCCAACTGCCTCAGGTTGGAAGGCTGCAGCAGATGCTCCGGGGCTTCCTGACCGATGTGGAATGCACGCAGCAGAAAATCGGCCAGCGCCCCGGTATGGCTGGGATCGATGGTCTTGGCGCTGCGCAGCAGGTCCTGTTCCAGTTCGCGGTAGTCGACCTGCGGATCGTCGAGGCCGGCACACAATTCGCGCGGCGAAAAAACAGCCGCCACCAGGTCGAACACCTCCGGCGTGCGGATCTCGAACTCGGTACGCGGATCGAGCAGCGCCGCCGAGCGCGGACGCATGATGTCACCGCAGTAGTAACCGTGGTCGGCCGGGCTGAGCACGGCGCCGATGGCAAAGACGCCGCTCGGCGTACAACCCTTCTGCAGGATGACGCGATTGCTCGTCTCACGGATCAGAGTCAGCGCCGGCAACTGGATCTCCTGCAGCGAGCCGGTGAACCGCCCGGACGACAGCTGGTCGTAACGCTGCCCCCAGCGTGCATAGGTCAGGGAGGAGGCCTGCTGGTCCACGTCGGCATTGTGGCTGACGCGGCGGTGCACGGCGCCATGCCCCATGACGGATTCCATGATCAGGTTCATTTGCACCCTCCATAACCGGTTTCTTTTACTGCAACCGTTAATATATTAGTGAGTTTGGCGGAATGGTCAATAGCGTTTTTCATCGCAGCGCGGAAAGGAAACGAGATGGCGCGACCATGCAAAAAACTGGCCAGCCGACGGCCTGGAGCGCGATTATTCACATGGAATTTAATATCTCGGCCGAGACAAAGGCCAGATATTGATTCATGCCGTCATGATAAGTTTTTCCGCATTCCGCAGTGATGCCGAACAAGCGCGTGGCTTTGTCGCAAAGGCACCACAATGAAAACTTCCCCGCCCGCCGCGCACCAAGAAATGTCGCGACGTCCGCTGAGCAGCCTCGTGGAAGTCGCTACGGTTTCCGTGCCCGTGCGGCTACCGCTGCCTCGATCTCTTCCACAGCCCGAGGGTGTGGTTGCAAGCGCTCCAGCACCAGCGGCACGGCGCGGGTCAGATAGCGCCGGGCCGATTTGGGCAGGTCAAGGATGGCCGCCTCGATCGCGCCCGGAAATTTTTCGCCCAGGGCGGCCAGGAGAACCGCCGCCTGGAAGATGTCCTTGTCCGTCTTCGCATCGCGCGAAGTACGCAGCTGCGAAACGACAAGTTTGTGAATCGCGTAGCGCTCAGCCACGGGTATCCTCACCGGACAACATCCCTCCCGGGAAATCAGGGTGACGAGGTAGGCTTGCTCCAGCACGTACGCCAGGTAGGGCAAGGCGGTTGCATGCGCTTGCAACTCCGGTACCGGGACGGTGAGAATTTCGGCGTCGGCCGACGGCACCAGCTGATCAACGTGAAAGCGGGACATGCCTTGCTGCTTGAAGCTGGTGGAGGGCGCGCGCACATCGAGTTGCGGCGCCTCGACAAAATTGATCCCGCTCCCGCGCAGCATCTCGAGAAACCCAGCCGTTGGCGGACTGGCAAAGGCGAGCATTTCGCGCCGGGCAATGTCGATGTCCTCGGTGGCGTAGGCGGCCGCCCGGACTCCCATCTGATTGAGCAGCACGCCGAAGGCATGCGACCCGACGAGTGTCGCGCCCGCAGCAAACAGGCCATGCACGTGCAGGCTGGCGAGCGTCGCGTAGGTCTTCGCATCGACTACCTGGAAACCCTCGCGCGCCAGCAAACGCAGATCAGGAATCAGCGCCTTGGCTTCCTCGATCTTGGCGCGCAATGCGTCGGCCTCGGCTAGCGCGTCGGCAACCAGCCCCAGATACCGCTCCCGTTGCACGCCAGCCCCATCGTAGTAGCGATGCACGTAGTACTCGGCACCCTTCTGGTTTTTTCGTGTCGTGATTGACCCCGGTGAGCCGCAAAACACCGCAGCCCCGGCCTTGGCATGGCCATCGATCGACCCGAACAGCGTGCTCAGTGCCGGGGAGAGTGTTTGACACTGCACGCCCGGGGGGCATGACAACAGGAAGGCTTTACACCCGCTTGAACAGCGGGCTGCGTACCTGCTGCGCGTCGGCGGCCGAGAAGAATTTCTCGGTGTAGATGTCGCGCTCGAACAGCCGGCCCTGCATCAGCGTCGTGATGCAGGCCTCGATCATGACCGGCGGGCCGCACAGGTAGGCCTTGCGGCCGCGAAAATCGTTGTCGAAGTGGTGCTTGGCCGCCTCATGGACGAAGCCACGGAAGCCGGTCCAGCCGCTGTCGGCCGGCTCGTCGTTGAGGGCCGGCACGTAGGTGAAATTTGGATATTTGGCGGCCAGTTCGACGAACTCCTGGTGGTAGTACAGCTCGCCCTGGTTGCGGGCACCGTAGACCAGGGTGATCGGCAGGTCGCTACCCTCTTCCAGCAGGTCGAGGATCATCGAGCGCGGGCTGGACAGGCCGGAGCCGCCGGCCATGAACAGCGACGGCACATTGGCCGACTTGTGCACGAAGAAGCGGCCGTAGGGACCGGAGACGGTGACCGCGTCGCCGACCTTGAGTTCGTTGTGGATCCAGGTCGTGCCGGCACCGCCGGGGACGATGCGGATGTTCAGCTCGATCTCGTCGCCGGTCGAGGGCGCGCTGGCCAGCGAGAAGGCGCGGTGGCCCAGGTCGTTGGGCAGGTTGAAATTGACGTACTGGCCGGCCTGAAAGTCGAGCGCTTCGTCGAGTTTGAGCCAGATGCCCTTGATCGTCGGCGTCAGGTCCTCGATACGGCTGACCACGCCGGGGAAATCCTTGACCGGAATGTCACGGGCGTCCTCGTCGAGCTCCATCTCGACTTCGATGACGCTATCGGCCTCGAGCGTGGCGCAGCAGGCCAGCGCCTTGCCCTCCTCGCGCTCGTAGTCCATCAGCGCGAAGCTCGACGAATTCTGGTGATCGACCTCGCCGTCCGTGATGCACACCTTGCAGGTGGCACAGTAACCCTGGCCGCAGGCATGCGGCAGGTAAATGCCGGCGCGCAGCGCGGCATCGAGGATGGTCTGGCCGTCTTCGACTTCAATGCTGCGGCCGAGCGGCTCGATGGTCAGTTCGTAGCTCATGTTCTTGTCTCTGCGAGGTCAGTGCGGGCTACCGGGCAAACTGCTGCCCGGTGCCCGGCTTGTTTTCAGTAACCAGTACCAGCGATTCCGTCGAGGCCCGGCGTCCGGAAACGGATCAGGTCCTTGTGACCGATGCCGTTCTCGGCCAGGGTCTTGTTGCGATCCGGTGTGAAGGGCGTGTTGCCGTTCTGCCAGATGGCCTTGTCCCAGTCGATGTGCTGCCAGTCCGGGTGGTAGCTGAAGCAGGCGGCCATTTCCTCGAGCACGGCGGAAAACGGCGTCTCCGGCGGCAGGGCGAGCACGAAGGGGCGCGAGAACATGCGGTGACGCTCCCAGTTCACGTACAGCAACTGCTTGCCCTTGTAGTTCTCAAGCGCGTCGCTCGATTTGAACTCGTACGGGGCGAGGGTTTTCAACATGGTCATGGCTGTCTCCTTTTAGTTCTTGGTGGCCTGCTCGCGCCAGGCAGCGAAGTTCTTCTGGTCCTCGGAACCGTTGAAGTCGCCGAGAGCACGCTTGTCGAGCTTCCAGTAGTCGAGCATGTTCTGGCCCGGCTTGAAGTCCGGCGCCTTGACGTCAGTGCCATCCGGCTCGCAATTGCCCTGCAGGCCCTGATGCGAGGAAATGAAGGTCTGCACGTACTTCTCCGGCTCGTTGTCGAAGATTTCCTTGCAGTGGTCGGAACAGGTGTGGAACTTCTCACCCTTGTACACCGACTCGCGGAAGCACATTTCCATCGGGTCGCCCGGCTCGTTGAACTTCATCGTGCTGACGCAGACCTGGCAGTTCATCGGCTGCGTCTTGTTGTTGTAGCGGTTGCCGGCCTTTTCCTGGGCGTCGAGGTATTCCAGCACCGGCCGATAGTACTTATCGAAGGTGTTGGGATACTTCTCGGACAGCCAGTCCATTTCGTCCGGCGTCGGAATCCAGGTATGGAACGGCGTGGCTTCCGGCTTCATGTAGAAACCGATCCACGACTGGTGCGAGACGTGTTCCTTTTCCTCGACGGTCTGACCGAAGCACTTCGGAATGGTGATGCCGTAGCGGGCGAGATCCTTGAACAGGGCGCCGCCGTTTTCCTCGACGTACATTTCCCAGGCTTCCTTGAAGCTCATGATGCGCTTCGGCAGCATGTAATCCATCATCATGCCGACCGACGCCAGCTTGCGCGTGCCGCGCCAGGTCCATTTGTCGATCCAGCGCTGGACGATGGGCAGATTGTCCGGGTCTTGCTCAAGCATGAACTTGATGCACTCAAGGCCGAGCGTCATGTGGCGCGCTTCGTCGGACTGCGCCGAGAAGCCGACTGTCATCGCCGCCATGTCGCCGTTGTAGGCGGCGCCGGAGATGAACGGCACGAACAGGATGTTGGTCAGCACATATTCGAAGGCGAAGCCGATGGCGACCATGAATTCGAAGGGGCCGGCGGTGATCGCGTCGTCGAAGAAGGACTTGCCATCGGACAGGTACCACATGCGGGATTGCTGGTGGGCGAACTCGTCCATCCCGTTGTAGTACTTGTTGTAGTTGGAGATCGAGTGGATCTGCGTCTGGAAGTGACGGTATTCATCCACGGCCTGCATCTGGCAGGCAACGCGCGGACCGGCGCCGTTCATCTGCCGGCCCATCATCGAGAAGCCGCGGGCGGCCATCAGCTCAAGCGGCGGCGTCGAGCCGAGGAAGAGCTTCAGCACGTTGATGTAACGGGCATCGGTCACCGACAGGTGGCCGTTGTTCTGGTTGAAGCCGTCGAGGATGGCGTACAGCTTGCGCTCCTTCTCCGACTGGTACTTCCAGTAGGCGTCCATGGTCAGGCGGAAGGGATCTTCCCACTTGTCCCAGTCGTGAATCTTGATGCCTTCGTAGGTGGTCTGCGGGAAGACGTCTTCCATTTTCTGGTAGGTCGTATCCCAGGCCAGATCACGGGTCATCAGGGCGTAGCGCTCTTTGAGGCCGAGCTTCTTGGCAACTTTCATATCCATGGTGTTTGCTCCTTGTCGGCCGGAATCAGTTGTTCCAGCTCAGGGTGAATTCGTCGTCAGTCTCGTCGAGGTTGCCGGAGATGGTGATCAGGTGCAGTTGCAGCTCCTGCAGGTCGAACTCCCGGCCCATCTTTTCGCTGACCGTCTCGCGCTTGATGACGAGGCGGTTGGGCACGTCGATCTTCACCATCGACGGTTGATCATCGACCATGGCGCCCGGGTTGTCTTCGAGAATGGCTTCGACGATGCAGCGGGATTCGTCGTTCTTCTGGAAGGCGATGAATGCGTTGGACATGGGGTTTCCTTTACAGGGTGATACCGGCCTTGGCGGCGCGGGCATTCAGGTTCTGGACCAGTTCCTCCATGATGGCGTCGGCTTCGGCGCCGAAGGCCAGCGTGGCGACCGGCTGCAGGGCGACGACGGCGCGCTCGCGCCAATGCGTGATCCACTCGGCCAGCTTGGCCTTGTTGGCGGGATTGTCGCCAGCCGCCACCTTGAGGATGGAATCCATCCACTTGGTCGTCTCGCCGAACCATTCGCGCTGGAAGCGGGTCAGCATCGAGAAAACCGGGCTGTAGGCGGCGTTCAGCTTCTCGTTGTAGCGCTCGTAGATCAGCGGATAGAGCAGGCCTTCGAGGGCAAAGTCCTGGGCGACCAGCACTTCGAACCAGTCCTTCTCGACCATCAGGTCTTCGACGTAGCGGCGCAGTTCCTGCCATTCGGCGCCTTCCAGCCAGGCGCTCTTGGCCGCGACCAGGGCGTCCAGATCGTTGAAGGCGAGGCCGAGGCGGCTGACGTACTGGGCAACGCCGAGCTGATCCATGCTGGCGTAACAGGCGGCCTGCGAAATGGCGATGCCGTAGCCGTAGGAAGACACGTAGGCCTTGTTCAGGTTCGAGGCCCAGGCAACGTGGCGCAGCGGCAGGAAAACCTTCAGCGCTTCGTCTTTGCCGGCGGCCGGGTAGGCGGCCGCCAGGCCCAGTTCATCGACCAGATCGAAGTCACCTTCGGCAATTTCCTGCATCTTGCCGCGCGCCAGCGTCCAGGCGCCGTAGTAGTACTGGCGCGGATCCTTCAGCGCGTACCAGTCCTTCATGGCGATCGCCGTGCGCGTCTCGTCGAAGATGTCGTACTGCGGTTCCCAGGTCGGGCGATAGTGGTAGTTCTCGACCGGCTGCAGGTCCATCGTCGCTTCGATGTAGCGCGAGGCCGGCTTGTCGGCGCCCATGCGCCGGGCCAGGTGGCCAAAGGTCTGGCGCAGCGGCGTGATGCTGACCGTCCTCAAATCGATTGCCATGTTTGTCTCCTCAAAAATCGCGAACGCTGCGGTGGGCCGCAGCCGAATAGTGAAAATCCCTAGCGGAAACGCTGATGCGTCGCCTGATGCAGGTTCCAGTTGAAATCGGCGTCGGCCGCCTCGGCATCCGCCGGCGCCGGCTTGTCGCCGGTCAGCAGCTCAACCCGGTTGGCCGCGCAGAACTCGTCGAAGGCAGCCTTGGGCATAACCAGCTCGGCCGCCACATCCGGGTCGCCAATGGCGAACTCGAACTCGATCAAACCGTTGGGCAGGGTGCGCATGACGCGCACGAATTTGCGCGTGATGTCGAAATTTCCTTCTGCCATGTCGTCTCGCTCCTCGTTCTTCGACTGCCTTGCGACAGCTCTCTGATGAGGCTCATTAAACCTTTTACTAAGATGTTAATGAATGGACGTTTGGGGAAATGACTTGTACTTTTCGTAACAGGCGGTTCAGACCTGGCCGGCCAGGCGGAACTGGCTCGGCGGCGTGCCGGTGCGCTTGGTGAAGAAGCGCGAGAAATAGGCCGGGTCGGCGAAGCCCAGCTGGTAGCTGATCTCGCTGACCGGCACCGCAGAGAAGCGGAGCAGGCGGCGCGCCTCCTGCAGCAGCCGTTCGTGGACGACTTCCTTGGAAGGCAGGTCGGCCATCCGCCGGCAGATGTCGTTGAGCCGCGCCTCGGTGACCGACAGGCGGCCGGCGTAGTCGGTGAGTGTCAGGTGGTCGCGGAAATGCGCCTCGACCAGATCGCAGAACTGCAGGAACAGGCGAACGTCCTCGCTGCGCTCGCTGCGCGCCACGGCGGCCGGCTCGTGTGCCAGCAGCAAGCGGCTGAGATGAATGAAGGCGCATTCGCCAAGCGCCCGCAGCAGGGCCGAATGCCCCTTGCCGTCGCCTTCGGCCTCGCGCTGAAGCAATTCAACGGTGCGCACCAGGGCTTCAAAGTCAGCGGCGCTGGCCGCCGGCAGTCGCGACAACTCGACGAAGGCCGCCGCCCGTAGCAAGGTTTCCGGCCACTGGCCGGGCATGCCGCGGTACCAATCGCGCACCACCTCCTGACGGACAGTCAGCACATGGCCATCGGTATCCTCCTCGGAATAGAAGGAATGCGGCAGCGTCGGCGGCGTGAAGATGAGCAGCGGCGCATCGCCGCAGTAAACGCCGTCGTCGAGATTGAGGCGGATGCTGCCGCGGGTGAGGATATGCACCTGGAAGAAGCAGTAATGGCGGTGCGCCGGCGTGTTGCGCCCAAAGAAATCGGCCAGGCGGCCGAAAGTCTCGTAGTGGATCTCGCATTCCGGATCGCGCTGGTCATAGACCCGACCGATATGAATATCGGGAATGGCCTGCAGTGGCGCAGCCGTCATTTCCACTCTCCCATCGCAATCACCAGAACCCAGGCAGCAGCGCCGCTGCCCGGTCTTGCCTTTCTTGATTCAATCACTAACATATTAGTCAGTCAACTGGTATCATTTCGGCGTAGCATTCGCTGCGGATGCACTTCCTGAACCCGACCCGAGCACCTCTTCCATGTTACGCAAACTAGCCTACCGCAACCTGCCGCAGCTCTTCCTCAAAGCGCGCGAAGAGCTATTGTGTCACTTCCGCCCGATCATCACCCACTTCGGCCTGACCGAACAGCAATGGCGCATCCTGCGCGCCCTCGGCGAGCATGAAGAGATGGAACCGCGGGAAATCTGCGAGACCTGCCACATCCTCAGCCCGAGCATGACCGGCGTCCTCTCGCGCATGGAGGAAATGGGCCTGATCACCCGCGAGCGCATGGCCGGCGACCAGCGCCGGGTGCTGGTCCGGATGACCCCCAAGAGCGACAAGCTGGTCTCCGAACTCGGCCCGCTAATCGTTGAGCAGTACAAGATCATCGAACAATCCTTCGGTCCGGAACTGATCCAGCAGCTCTACGAAGTGATGGACAAGGTCATCGCCGCCGAGCGCGCCCCGATCGCCCGCGTGGCGCTGCCGCCGAAGAAGGATTGGACGAATATCACGGGCTGAGCCCCTCGGCCAGCGTAGCAGTCGCCCCCACCATGCGATTAGCGCGGTCGGACGGGTTGATGTTCATCCAGGCACTGCGCCAACTTGGCCTTGGGTACGCATTGAATCTTGCGCAGCAGCGCGTGCGAGACATCACGAACCTGATAGCGGCCCCGCAACTCCTCTTCCAGACGAACCAGAAGGCTGGCCGCCATCTCGGCATCAGCCAACGCCCGGTGGTAGCGCCCCGCCACCGGCAGTTGGGCAAACTCGACCAGTGCGCCCAGCTTGTGGCTAGGCGCCTGGGGCAGCAGACGGCGTGACAGCAACAGCGAACAGGCGAACTCCTGCCGTCGATTGCGCTTGATACGCGCCAGTTCGGCATCCCAGAATTTGCAGTCGAACGACGCGTTGTGGGCAACCAGCGGGTAGTCACCAACAAATTCCGAAACGTCGCGCATCACCTCCGCCACCGGCGGCGCCGCGCGAATCATCGCGTCGGAAATCCCGGTGAGATCCTGGATGAAGGCGGGGATGCGCACGCCGGCATTCATCAGGCTCTGATAGCGATCGACAACCTTGCCATCCTCCAGGATGACCGCCGCAATCTCCGTGGCGCGATCGCCTTGTGCCGGCGACAAACCCGTCGTTTCAAAGTCAATTACGGCGACTACTTCCAAAGCTCATTCCCCTGGCGCTGATTCTGTGTCAATTCATCGCCGCGGATTGTCTCATCTGCCTGGCGACCAACAGCCTGACTTTGGACGAGAGATGCTACGCATACCGAACGGCTGCTTCGTGCCCTTTGCGGCCATTGACCAATGGTGAAAGCTGACCCTTAAATTTTTAGCTAAGCAGCTGCCCGTCTGGGCCGTCCGCCTAAACGAATGGTTAGCGCAATGCTAGCCGAAGCTACAAATGCGCGCTGCCGAACAGACACGCAACGCGTCGGTTCCTATCCTCGTCACTGGCTGGCACCACCAAGCTCCTTACCTGCGAGGCGCCGCGAAATGCCATTCCCCACCAAACCCATTTTAGGAGTACGACAAATGAACCAAGGAATGATGGCTAGCCACGCGAACCACATCAAGGAAATGCAAAGTTGCATAGATGCATGTAGTCACTGCCACGCAACATGCCTGCATACTGCAATGGTTCATTGCCTTGATACTGGAGGCAAACACGTTGGCGCTGACCATTTTCGATTGATGATGAGCTGCGCTGAAATCTGCCAAACTTCCGCCAGCTTTCAGCTATCTGGCTCATCGTTTCATAGGGCGCTTTGCGGAATCTGTGCCGACATTTGCGAAGCTTGTGCAAAGAGCTGCGAAGCAATAGGTGACATGGAAGATTGCGTAAAAGCTTGCCGTGATTGTGCAGCGAGCTGCCGGAAGATGTCCGCCGGGAAGTGATTGGATTCGTTTCCCCCAAAGGCATCAATGATTATCTGGTCTTATGAACGGATATCGATGTCGCCCATCCGCTAACTTTGTTATCGGGCGACAGCTTTGCGCCCTAACTTCGATAGTTGCTGCATAACTTGGCAAGTTGCGTCGGCTTTAAAGGCTATCTCAGCCAGGGTTTCACGCTTATTGCCCACGATTCCATCCTGTATTAAATTAAATGTCAAAAGCATCGACGCAGAATATAGAGCGGGCGGATGCATACGAGGCAACTGAACGGCTGCATTGCAGTGATTTCTTGACCGGCCGTTCATGGCCGGATGTACTCAGTGACGCATGCGCCGCAAAGCTGTCATTGGAAATTTCAGGTTTTGGCGAACGACGGCTTACTGGCGCTGAAGCCTACTCATACAATCGGCCATAACCGGCCAGTCAAGGTAGCCATTCAATTTCAATACTGAAGACTTTGTCTGCGCTCGCTCAATGTCAGCAATTCGGCGACCAGATTGTCACCTACAATGCCTCAATCCGGCCAATTTATGTCATTGGAATCGCCGCGTCCTCGTTGTAACCAGTCACTCTGAGCTGACTTCAGCGATTCCCAATAGATGTTGATCTGGAAATATGACACTACCAGGTGCCGATGAGAAATCCGAGTAACGCTAGCGTTGTTTCTCTGAGAAGGGCCCCAGCACTCACTCGTCTTCGCAACGAAACGGCAGATGATCAGCTGCTTCATCCCGGTATGCCTGAATCACGCTGCCCTGTTGTTCCAGATGACCAGCAATCAGTTTTCGCATTGCCGGATCGGCGATCCAGTGAGCCGAGTGCACTACTGTCGGCGTGAAACCCCGTGAAATCTTGTGTTCGCCACCCGCGCCGGGCTCGAAACGCTGCAAGCCCTCACGCAGACAATAGGCAATGCCCTGATAGAAACAAAGCTCGAAATGAAGGCTGTGATAGTTTCCGCTACAGCCCCAATAACGGCCGTAGAGCACCGTGTCACTGCGAAAACAAAGTGACAAGGCCACCGGACGGCCAGCGTACCGGGCGATGAAGAGCACCATCCGGCGACCCAGCGCCTGTGCCAGCTCGGCAAAGCATGCAGGGGTAAATACGGCATGGTTGTTGAATTTCTCAAAGGTTAAGGCATAGAGCGAATGCAAGTCAGGCCATTCGGCCGGATCGACATCGCCACCGTGGCGCACTTCGATGATGAGACCGCTCTCGCATACCCGCCGCCGCTCAGCCCTGACCTTGCGCCGCTTGTCGGCGGCAAAGGTGGCGAGATAGCCGTCGAAGTCACCGCAGCCATTGTTCAGCCAATGAAACTGCACGTTGTGGCTGATCAGTAAATCTGCATCCTGTAGCGCCATTCGGCTTTCCGAATCGGGAAACGCCACGTGCCAGGAAGAAGCCTCGTATTTATCGACCAAAGATTGCGCACCGGCGATTAGTAACTGGCGGATGGCAGATGCACCTTGGCCGTCGATCACCAGCAATCGCGGCCCGCCAGCCGGCGTATGCGGCAAGCCGCTTAACAGCTTCGGGTAATAGACACGGCCAAGTTGCCGGTAGGCCGACGCCCATGACCAGTCGTGGATGAAGTCACCGTGCGAATTGAAACGAAGATAAAGCGGGAGCATGCCGACCACGCTACCTTGCGTATCACGCGCTACCAGATGACAGGCGATCCAGCCCCATTCGCGCCCGGCCGGGCCGTGTCGTTCGAGTATTGCCATAAAATCGGCGTTGAGAAAAGGATCGCCGGGCGGGCACAAACGATCCCAATCTTCACGTGCTATTGCCTCGGCAGAATGACAGACACTAAGAGTTATCGCTGACATTAATCGGCTTTCAATGGCAACAGTGACAGGACAGTCAATTAAAGCCGGGGTTCATGGTCTTATCTTTAGCAGGGAAGCGAATATGCGCTGAACTCAGATTGCAAGGCTGCAACGTAACAGGAGTATTCCATGCACACACGCTCGGTCAATAGCCCTGAATATCGATGATGGACAACGCCCCTGACCAGATTGCTTTGTTGACGCTGGCACACTATAACCAGCGTGCCGACGCGTTCCGTGAGGGCACGCGTGATCACGATGTGCACCAGAACATTGCTGCGCTGCTAAGGCACATCACCGGCGCCCCGCCATTCACCATCCTCGATTTTGGTTGCGGTCCGGGGCGCGACCTCAAAACATTTTCCGGACTCGGTCATGTCGCCATCGGGCTTGATGGCGCAGAACGTTTCGTGCAGATGGCAAGGGCTGACAGCGGCTGCGAGGTTTGGCAGCAGGATTTTATCAAGCTGGATCTGCCGAAAGAGCGATTCAACGGCGTTTTCGCCAACGCTTCCCTATTCCATGTGCCAACCCTGGAACTTCAGCAGGTGCTGCATCAATTGCACGAGACGTTAAAACTCGATGGCGTATTGTTCAGCTCAAACCCGCATGGCGACGACTTGGAGGGTTGGAATGGCGAGCGTTTCGGAAATTATCACAGCCTTGAAGGGTGGCGTTTTCAGATGACGATGGCCGGCTTTGTTGAACTTGAGCACTACTTTCGCCCGACCGGTCTTCAACGTGAGCAACAGCCTTGGCTGGCAACTGTATGGCGGAAAATGAGCACCAAGCAAAATCTTACGGCTATCGAAATGGCCAAGCTACGAAGTGAGGGCGGTCGAAAAAAGTGAAAGCCAGCCAAACGATATAGCTTAACAAAATCGAAATATTGCACAAAAAATAAGAATGAAATTTGACTGGCAGCTCATGGCCAGTTACGTGATGTCACCAACGACCGCTTCGGAGCATCCAAGTTCGATGAACCTGGTTTTCGCTGACCGGCTGGTCTGGAGAAAGCTGGATGGCCGCAATGGGTCTGGAGTGTGACTTCCCCTGACTGTGAAGCTGCCGTACAGGGTGCCTGGCCCTTGAAGGGCTGCTTAGCGACGCATTGCCGACCGACTCCGCTAACTTCTCGAACGGCTGCATTGGCCGAATTGTTCTCGTAGACTTTCTAGCAGGTTTTCGAGTGGAGCAGCCGTTCAACAGGCTGTTTATCGGCGAGGTCGAATTTCCGCTCCTGGCCGCCAGCCGCAACTCCCCCAAACTCAATTCCACGCACCATCTGCCAAACCAGGCAGCGGTTATTTGACGGCATGGCCCGATCCTCAAGCAGTTCCAGCCCGGCTTCCTGGGCGAGCGCATGCACCTTTTCGAAATCCCGGATTCCTTGGTGCGGCGCTTTTTCCTTGAGCCAGCGGTCGAAACTGGCGTTGCTGTCGCTGGTGAATTGTCCGCCGTAGTTGAAGGGACCGTAGATGGTCAATTTGGCGCCGCCAGCCATAACGCCGGGCAGGCAGGCGAACAGGGACTCGACGGCGGCCCAGGGCATGATGTGCAGGGTGTTGGCCGAGAAAAGCGCATCGTGGCGCCGGGCCGGCCAGGTTTGCTGTACATCGAGTTGCAGGGGCGGCGGCGTGTTTGGCAGGGCGGCTTCGTCCAGCCAGGCGGCGATGCCGGGCAAATTTTCTGCGCGATCCGAAGTTTGCCAGGTCAGATGCGGCAAGTGTTCGGCAAAGAAAATGGCGTGCTGGCCGGTACCGCTGCCGATTTCCAGCACATGGTGACGATCGGCAAAGTGCTGGCGAAGCACGTCGAGGATCACTTCACGGTTCTTTTCGCAGGAAGGGGCGTGGGGCTTTTCCATGGCGGCCTCGAATCAATCAGCCGCCATGATCGACGAAGCTGGCGCAGCCGGCAAATCCAGCCCGGGGAAGTGGCACTCACCTCTGGTGACCAGTAGTGCTTCTACTGCTGACGCACAAAGTCCGATTCGAAATGTTCTCCGTTCGCATAAATCTGGCTTGCAGATCGGCCGCTCAGGGGAAGCTTGCCTAAGTGCGCTACCGAACGGAACAAAGCCCACTTTTACTACATGGTTATCGCCTTCGGCGGGCGTCACTTCATGACAAATGCAGGCAATGGACACGATCAGGACCAAGGAAAGCACTCAGCTCTATGACATGAACTGGGGCACCGGGCGGCCTTTGATGTCCAGCCACCGCTACGTGCCAACGACATTGAGCCGTTGGCACTTCGTGGCGCCAAGCACAAACCTTGAACGATTTCTTGAACGCGTCTCGCCAGCGGTGGCGGCGTTCGTCCAGCGAATTGCGCCACCCGTGGATTGAGTTGCGAAGCTCGCAAAGCCTCACTCCATCGGCATCACCCGATTTTGTCAAACCACAGGAGTATTGATCATGCAACGGAAAGTACTGACATCCCTGATCATGATGGCCGGGCTCATTGCCGTGGGCTATTCGGATTTCGGGCGAAATCTGATCTCACCTGCCACCGCCAAATCCACCGCAGAGGCGGTACCGGGCACCCCCGATGGCGATCTGCTGATCCAGGCACGAGCGATTTTCGGCAAACTTCCCGCCGCCATGCCGGGTAGTGAGAATGACACGCCGGCCATGATTACGCTGGGCAAAAAGCTCTACTTCGAGAAAGCGATTTCGATCAACAAGACGCAGTCGTGCAACTCCTGCCATCCGCTGGACAACAAGGGCGCCGGCGCAGACAACTTGAAAACCGGCAAGGGCGCGGAAGGAAAATTCGGCAACCGCAACGATCCGGCAACCATGAATGCGGGGTTCCAGATTGCACAGTTCTGGGACGGACGCGCGGCAACGCTGGAAGAACAGGCGAAGGGCCCGCCGCTCAATCCGATTGAAATGGGCATGGCCAATGGCGAGGCGGTGGCAAAGCGGCTCAAGGAAATCGCGCACTATCCTGCCGACTTCAAGGAAGCTTTTCCCGGCCAGAAAGACCCCGTGACCTTCGACAATTTTGCCAAGGCGGTGGCGGCCTTTGAGCGGACGCTGATTTCCCGGGGCCGCTTCGACCGCTTTATCGATGGTGACAAGCAAGCCCTGACCAAGCAGGAAATGGATGGGATGCGTACCTTCATCAATGTCGGCTGCATACAGTGTCACAACGGCCCCAACCTGGGCGGAACGACTTTCCAGAGAATGGGCGTATTCCATGCCTATGCCGACCGCGAGGATATGGGCCGTTTCAAGGTCACCAAACTGGAAAGCGACAAGTACATCTTCAAGACGCCCGTGCTGCGCAATGTCACCCTGACCGCCCCCTACTTTCATGATGGCGGGGTGGGCAACCTGGCGGAGGCAGTCGATCAGATGGCTTACTTGCAGCTGGACAAGAAGTTGACCAACGAAGAAATCAACAACGTCCTCAGATTCCTGACCACGCTGGCCGATGAGAAACTCACCACCACGCCGCCAATGAAGGTGAATGCCCCGCCCACCGCCTGGGTGCCGCCGCAGATGAAGGATATTCCGCAGGGCGACGCCGGTGACCTGATCCGCTACGGCGCACTGCTGGTGACCGATACCCATGCGCAGCTCGGCCCGGACGTGAAGAACGAGAAGATGCGTTTCTCCGGCAGCACGCTCAACTGCAGCAGTTGTCACCTCGATAGCGGCACCAAACAGTTTGGACTGCCGTGGATGGGTGTTACCCAGGCCTACCCCCAATACCGGGGCCGCGAAGACCAGGTGCAAGGGCTTGAGCCGCGGATCAACGGTTGTTTCGAGCGCAGCCTGAACGGCAAGGCACTGCCTGTCGACAGCAAGGAAATGAAGGCGATGGTCGCCTACATCGGCTGGTTGTCGAAAGACATGCCGAAGAAAGTTGCCGGCCTGGGAATGCCCAAATACGAAGCACCGAGCCGCAAGGCCGATGTGCAGCAAGGGGAACAGGCCTACGAGCGGTTCTGCATGTCGTGCCATGGCAAGGACGGCAACGGCTATCAGTCATTGTCTGCCAGCAGTTCGGGAAGCCGCGTCGTCCCGGCGCTATGGGGTGCGGGCAGCTACAACAATGGCGCCGGCATGAACCGGCTGCTGACCACCGCTGCCTTCATTCAAGGCAACATGCCACTGGGCACAACGTGGACGCATCCGGCAATCAGCAACGAGGAGGCCTACGATATCGCCGGCTATATCAGCTCAAGGAATCGCCCTCAGATGAGCGGGCTGGAGAAGGACTATCCGAACCTGGAGAAGAAACCGGTAGACGCGCCCTATCCCCCATTTGCCGACAAGTTGCCACAGGAACGCCATCAGTACGGGCCGTTCCAGGCTATGAAGGCAGCGCCCAAGTAGGACATTGCAAGGCACATACAGGCCGGGCGACATCGCCTGGCCGCTTGCCTACATCCCGAGATACGCCGCCCGCACCTGCTCGTTGCTGATCAGTTCCTGGCCGGTGCCGGTCAGCGTGATGCTGCCGGTTTCCAGCACGTAGCCACGGTCGGCGATGGCCAGAGCGGCGAAGGCGTTCTGTTCGACGAGGAAGATGGTCATGCCCTGAGACTTCAGGGTCTTGACGACGTTGAACACTTCCTCGACCAGGAGCGGCGCCAGGCCCATAGACGGTTCATCGAGCAGCAGCATTTTCGGGCGGCCCATCAGCGCCCGACCGATGGCCAGCATCTGCTGCTGGCCGCCGGACAGCGTGCCGGCCGGCAGGCGGCGCTTTTCCTTGAGGATGGGGAACATCGAGAAGACCTTTTCCATGTCCTCATCGGCCTGGCCGCGGGGCTGAGTGTAGGCGCCGAGGCGCAGGTTGTCCTCGATCGACAGCGGGCCGAACACCTGGCGGCCTTCCGGGCTCTGGCAGATGCCGCGGCGCACGCGCATGTCGGAACGCAGTTTGCTGATGTCCTCGCCATTGAAGTGGATGCTGCCGGCGCTCATCGGCTGGACGCCAGAGAGCGTGCGCAGGAAGGTGGTCTTGCCGGCGCCATTGGCTCCGACCAGAGCGACCAGTTCGCCCTTGCGCACTTCCAGGTCGATGCCCTTGAGCGCCTTGATGCGGCCGTAACAGCTTTCCAGCCCTGAGACGGCGAGCATGACTTCGCCACCGCCAGGCGCCGCGCCGTGTTGCAGTTCGCCAGCGCTGTGGGCGCCGAGGCCGACCGATTCCGGGGCCAGGCTGGCGATGCGGTGGTAAAGCTCGCGGAATTCGGCCTTGGCCTTCTCGCCGAACATCGGGTCTTCACTGTCGAGGAAGGCGCGGTCGATGCTCGCCCAGTCCTCGGCGCTGAGCAGCTCGCGGGCGAGCGGCATGGCGTCCTTTTCCTCGGTGCTGATGTGACTCTTCAGGCTCTGCGTGTAAATGCGCAGGGCCGCCGCGAAATCGGCGTTGCCGAGCGAACCGGCGGCCGTGGCGGCCAGCTTGACGCGCAACGATTTGAGAATTTCCGGGCCGTTGCGGTGTTCCGCCTGCAAGCGATCGAGAACGGCCGCCGCCTCGGGACTACGGGCGCGCAGGACCGGGAACAGGTAATCGTCCTCCTTGGTATGGTGGCAGGCATCCATGAACTGCTCGATGTAGTCGAACACCGAGTTGAAGAAGGCCGGATCGACCTTACTACCGGCTTCCATTTCGTCGGCGACGATGTCGATGGTGGCGGCGATGCGCCACAGGTTGCGATGGTCTTCGCTGATGACACGCAATGCTTCCATATTCTTTCCTTCCCCTTACGCGTGAGCGCCCAGATAAGCGGCGATCACATCGGGATTCTGGCGGACTTCCGCCCCGGTGCCTTCGGCCAGCTTCTTGCCGTAGTCGAGCACCAGGATGCGGTCCGAGAGATTCATCACCATCTTCATGTCGTGTTCGACCAGCACCACGGTGACGCCGGAATCGGCGACCTTGCGCACCAGGTGATCGACTTCGATGGTCTCCTTGGGATTGAGGCCGGCGGCCGGTTCGTCGAGGAAGATCAGGCGCGGCTTCATGGCCAGGGCGCGGGCGATCTCCAGACGCTTCAGGGCACCGTAGGGCATGCAGTCGGCACGCGCCTCGATGAATTGTTCGAGCCCGACGAAACGCATCAACTCGGCCGCCTCTTCGCGCATTTCGGCATCGCGCCTCTTCAGGCTCGGCAAGCGCAGCGCCGCTTTGATCAGGTTGCGATCCAACCGCAGGTGGGCGCCGACCATGACGTTCTCGATGGCGCTCATGTTCATGCAGATCTGCAGGTTCTGGAAGGTCCGGGCGACGCCGCGCGTGGCCAGTTCGTTCGGCGACTTGCCGCCGATCGACTCGCCATCGAGGCGGATTTCCCCGGAAGTCGGCTTGTAGACGCCGGTGATCAGGTTGAACAGGGTCGTCTTGCCGGCGCCGTTGGGGCCGATCACGGCATAGACGATGCCGGCGTCGATGGAAAAACTGACGTTCTGCACGGCTTTGACGCCGCCGAAGTGGATGGACAGGTCTTTGACGTCGAGCAGGGCCATTATTGTTCTCCCTTGCCAAACTTGGCGGCCAGCGTCGGCACCAGGCCCTTGGGCATGAAGATCATGCACAGCATCAGGATGGCGCCGAAGGCGACGGTTTCCCAGCCCTCGAAGGTGGCCAGGGCCTGCGGCAGCGCGGTCAGCAGCACGGCGCCGACGATCGAGCCGTAAACCGAAGCCATGCCGCCGATGACCACCATGGTCACCAGTTCGATGGAGTGGAAGAAGTCGGCCAGGTTGGGCGTCACGAAGCCGACGTAGTGGGCGGTGACGCTGCCCATCAGGCTGGCGAAGACGGCGGAGAGCACGAAGATCGCCACCTTGTAGCGGACGATATCGACACCGACCACCTGCGAGGCCACTTCCGAACCGTGCAGGGCGCGCAAGGCCCGACCAAACGGCGAATCGATCAGGTTCAGCGAAGCCCAGACGCTGATCGACAGCAGCAGGGCGACGACCCAGTACCAGTGCTTGTCGCTGGTCAGATCGAAGCCGAACAAGCCGAGCGACGGCACCGGCATGCCGTCCGGACCGCCGGTCCAGGTGCCTTCGTTGCGGATGGTGATGTTGATGATGATGCCCAGACCAAGGGTCGCCATCGCCAGATAGTGGCCCTTCAGCTTGAAGATCGGCCGGGCGACCAGGGCCGCCAGCAGGCCGGTGACGGCGGCGCCGGCGCCCATGGCCAGCAACGGATGCCAGCCGAAGTGCGTCGGCAGTACGGCCGACGCATAGGCGCCGATACCGAGGAAACCGGCATGGCCGAGGCTGATCTGGCCGGCGAAGCCGATCAAGAGGTTGAGGCCCAGGACGATCACGGCGTTGATCGCCATGCGGATCACCAGATCCATGTAGAAGGCATTGGGAATGAAGAAGGGCAACACGATCAGGATGGCGATCAGGATGTACAGCCCGTAGAAGACACTTTTCTTCATGCTTACACCCGATCCGTCGATTTGCCGCCAAACAGGCCGCGCGGCATGAAGAAGAGGATCAGCAGGATGAGGACGAAGGGAATCGCATCCTTGTAGCTGGAAGAAATGTAGCCGGCGCCCATGGCTTCAAGGATGCCGACCAGCAAGCCGCCAACGACGGCACCGAGGCCATTGCCAAGACCGCCGACAACGGCGGCGACGAAGCCCTTCAAGCCGAGCATGATGCCCACATCGTAGGAAGTGAGCGTGATCGGGGTGACCAGAATGCCGCCCAGCGCGCCGAGCGCCGCCGACATGGCGAAGCTCATGAACAGCACCCAGCCGGTGTTGATGCCGACCAGTTCGGCGGCGGTGCGGTTGAACGAAGTGGCCAGCATGGCCTTGCCCTGCAGCGTGCGGCTGAAGAAGTACCACAGCGCAATCACCACCAGGGCGGTGACGCCAAGGACCCACAGACTCTGCGGCAGCAGCGTGGCGCCGAGGATGTGGATCGGTTCGTCGCCGGAGAAGGCCGGCAGGCTGTGGGTATTCTTGCCGAGCCAGACCTGGACCAGGCCGCGGATGACCAGCGAGGCGCCGATGGTGATGATGATCAGCGTCACCGTCTCGGCGCCCTTGACCGGCTCGATCGCCAGTTTCTCGACCAGCACGCCGATGATGGCGGGGACGATGATGGCCAGCACCAGGGCAACCGGCAACGGCAGACCGGACATGGTGAAGAACACCGCCAGCATGCCGCCGAGCATGATGAATTCGCCCTGGGCGAAGTTGATGACATTGCTGGCGTTGTAGATCAGCGTGAAGCCGAGCGCCGCCAGCGCATAGGTGGCGCCGACAGTGAGCCCGGAAAACAGGAATTGCAGGAATTCGGCCAGCATCAGTAGCCCTCCTGCACGCCGGGCGCGGCCCGGCCGAAGTCTCTCGCTCTGTGGTTCATGTCGTCTCCTGTTGTTGTCAGCCGGTGGTCGCCGGATGGATCAATTCTTTTCTGTGAAATGAATTCTGAAATACAGAACTCATTGTGTCAAGAGAAATGATACAAACAATCCAATCTGATCAAAAATTTGTATCGAATGATAATTGACTGATTCCCCTGCGATTTTGTCCCCTGAAAAAGGAAAAACCCGCCCTGCGGCGGGTTGCTGGGCGGCCATTCCGGCTTCAAGCAGGCGCTGGCACATGCCCGAGACGCATCGACAATTCGCCGGCCGCCTGCTTCAGGGCGGTGACCACCGGCCCCTGCGGATCGAGATCGAACATCCCGGTAACGCCGACCACCAGCATCGCCAGCGTGATCTCGTTCTTGAAATTGAACACCGGCGCCGCCAGCGCCTCGACGCCAGCCACCGAGTGGTAACCGGAGACGGCGGCATAGCCGTCGGCGCGCACCTTGGCCAGCAGTGCTTCGATGGCCGCCCGCGACTGAAGTTCAGGCCGCAACTTGCCCTCCTTCAGGCCGCGCTCGATCAGGCGGTTGCTCGTTTCCTTCGGCAACCAGGCGGTGAACACGCGACCGCTGGCCGAGTTCAGTGGATCGAGAGCCGTCCCGGTCACCACATTGACGGTGATCGGCCGGCGCGGCCGCTCCCAGCGTACGATCACCGGCCCGCCATCACCCCACACCGAAAGCGCCGTCGTCTCATTGATCTGGTCGCGCAGTTCGGCAATGGCCGAGAGGCCAAGACGGATACGGTCCAGACGATCGATGGCGACCAGACCAATATTGAGGGCGAACGGCCCGATGTCGTAGCGCGAGGTCATCGGATCCTGCTCGACCAGCCCGGCGCGGATCAGGCTGACCAGGTAGCGGTGCGCCTTCGAGGCCGGCATGTCGGCCGCCGCCGCGATGTCCTTCAACATCATCGAGCGCTGGCCCCTGACCATCGCCCGCAGAATGCCCATGCCGATTTCCAGCGACTGGACCCCGTGCTTCCCTTCACCCGACCGGCTTTCCGGTTCTTCGCTCATGTTGCCCCCTGAAATTCCATATGTCGAAATGACTTTTATTTTATAGAATCAAGGGCCGTTTTGTCAGGAGCATTTTCGTGACCCCTCTGCGTGTCTTTGCCATTGACGGCATCGTCCCGGTGGTCGATCCGACCGCCTACGTCCATCCCAGCGCCGTGCTCATCGGCGACGTCATCGTCGGCCCCGACTGCTACGTCGGCCCCTGCGCCAGCCTGCGCGGCGACTTCGGCCGGCTGATCCTGGAACGCGGCGCCAATCTGCAGGACACCTGCGTCATGCACGGCTTTCCCGGCACCGACACCGTCGTCGAGGAAGACGGCCACATTGGCCACGGCGCCGTGCTGCACGGCTGCCGGGTCAGGAAGAACGCGCTGGTCGGCATGAACGCGGTGATCATGGACAACGCCATCATCGGCGAATCCGCCATCGTCGCCGCCAGCGCCTTCGTCAAGGCCGGCGTCGAAATCCCCGCCCGCAGCCTGGCCGCGGGCATGCCGGCCAAAGTCATTCGTGAATTGTCCGACGAGGAGATCGCCTGGAAGGTGGAAGGTACCCACACCTACCAGGACCTGACCCGCCGCTGCCTGGCGACGATGGTCGAATGCGAGCCGCTGAGCGCAATCGAGGCCAACCGGCCACGCATCCACATGCCGGACGTGATTCCGCTGGTGGAAATGAAGAAGCGGGGCGGCTGAAAGAAATCGCGCCACAACCCGGGCATTGCGCGCCACATGAAATGGCGCAATACTGCGAATCGTGCCACATCCACGGAGTCGCCATGCCCAAATCCGTCGCCCCGGAGAAACTCGAGCGTATCGCCGCGCTGGTCGCCAGCCAGCATGACGGCATGGGTCTCGAAGCGCTGCTCCGCGCCCTGCCGGAACCCCCGCCCCGGCGCACCCTGCAGCGTCGCCTGGCGACGCTGATTGACCAGGGGCGCATTGCGGCGCGGGGCGAAGGCCGCGGGCTTCGTTATTTTGCCGCCCACCACTACATAACCGGCACCGCTGCCGTTCAACACTACGCCGCCAGCCCGGCCAGCAGCGAAACCTATGTCCCGCTCTCGGCGGAAAGCCAGGCATTGCGCACCAGCGTGCGCGCCCCGCGCAGCCAGCGCCGGCCAGTCGGCTATCAGCTCGACTTTCTGGCGCACTACCAGCCGAACGCCAGCTACTACCTGCCGGAGTCCTTGCGTGAACAGTTGCACACGCTGGGCAAGTCATCGGCCAACGAGGCGCCGGCCGGAACTTTCGCCCGCGGACTTGCACAACGTCTGTTGATTGACCTTTCCTGGGCCTCATCGCAACTTGAAGGCAACACCTACAGCCGCCTGGATACCGAACGACTGATCGAATTCGGCCAGATCGCCGACGGCAAGGATGCACTGGAAACCCAGATGATCCTTAACCACAAGGCGGCCATCGAATATCTGCTGAACGACCCCGCTTGCTGCGTCGTCGCACCGAGTACCCTGATTTCTCTGCATGCGCTGCTCTCCGATGGACTGATGCCGGACCCGCTGGCCTGCGGCAGGCTGCGCCGACGCGCCGTCGACATCGGCGGCAGCGTTTACTTGCCGGTCGCCCTGCCGCAGCGCCTGGAAGAACTGTTCACGGCGACACTGGAAATTGCCGCAGAAATTCGCGACCCGTTGGAACAGGCCTTTTTCCTCATGGTGCATATTCCGTATCTGCAGCCTTTCGAAGACGTCAATAAGCGTCTGTCACGCCTGGCCGCCAACATTCCTCTACTGCGCCACAACCTGTGCCCGCTGTCCTTCGTCGATATCCCGCAACAGGCCTATATCGATGGCATGATCGCCATCTACGAACTCAATCGCGTGGAATTGCTGCGCGACGTTTTCGTCTGGGCCTACGAGCGATCCTGTCAGCAATACACGGCAGTCCGCCAGCAACTGGTGCCCCCCGACACCCTCAGGCTCCGTTATCGCAAGGAATTGGCCGAGGTGGTACGCGCCGTCATCCATCAGGGAGAATCTGTCACTGAGACGGCTATCCGGCAACTGATGCCCGCCTCAGTCGCCAGCCACGACAAGCAACGCTTCTGCGAACTGGTACGCCGGGAATTCGCCACGCTGCACGAAGGCAATGCCGTCCGCTTCGGTTTGCGGCCGCTGGAGTATGCCGCCTGGCGCGCCGATTCCACAGCCCGCAAGCGGGATGAAGCACCAACCGCTGACGATTGAACACCGCGCAGTTGACCTGCCGAAGGCGCGCAAGCATGTACACGACATGTCCAGCGCATTGACGCCAGCCCAGCGGGCGGCGAAACTCGGCCACCTTCACCAACCGACTGAGTCTCTACACGCGTGGACACCGTTCTGTTCCTCAAGGGACTGCTCGGCAACCTGCTGTTGCCGCCGACCAATGGCCTGCTGCTGCTCAGCCTGGCTGCCCTCTTCCATCGGCGACGCGTGGGCTTCGCGCTGGCGCTGCTCGGTGGCGGGCTGCTGCTGGCGCAGAGCCTGCCGCCAGTCGCCGGCTGGCTGAACGAGACTCTGGAAGAGCGTGCCGGGCCAGTGCTGACCGACACGCGCGGTGCTGGCGCCATCGTCGTCTTGGGCAGCGGCCTGAATCTCGATGCGCCGGAATACAGCGGCGACACGGTCAATGAACGCAGCTTGGTCCGCGCCCGCTATGGGGCCGTCGTCGCCCGGCGTTTCGGCCTGCCGGTATTGGTCTCCGGTGGCCAGCCGCGCAACGCCAGCCGCTCGGAAGCCGACGTCATCGCTGATCTGCTGGAAAAGGAATTTGGCGTTCCGGTGCGCTGGCGCGAGGGCAACTCGCTGGATACCGCTGACAACGCCAGATTCTCGGCGGTCATGCTGCACGACCAGGGTATCCGCAAGATCGTTCTGGTCACCCAGGCCTTCCACATGCCGCGGGCGCGGCGGCTGTTCGAGGCTGCCGGCTTCGAAGTCATCCCGGCACCAACCGAACTGTCGACCCGCCGCGAACAACCCCGTAACCTGCTCGATTGGCTGCCGCGCACCCGGGCTCTGCAGGATTCCTACTACGCCCTGCATGAATGGCTGGGCCTGCTCTGGCTGGACGTACTGGCCGGGCTGAAACGCCTGGACTGGCTTTAGACGGAAACCGTCAGTGGATCATCCTGTGGGAAACGCTCGGCGTAGGCCGCATCGAGCACGGGCGTGCTGCCGTCGGCGAGGGTCAGGAAATGATCCAGGTGGCGTTCGGACGGCACTTCCAGGCGACGGTAGAGTTCCTTGCACAGCAGACGTGCCTTCTGGCCGGGCCAGTCGGTAGGCAGCAGGACGTCCGGCAGCTCCGGGTCGCGCAGCAGCAGGCGGCGGTAATCGTGGATGAGCAGGGTGCGCACGAGGAAGGCTTCCTCGTCGCCGACTTCCGTCTGGCGGTCGCCGCGCACCTCGGCCAGGATGGGCTGATAGGTGGCGACGAAACCGGCGTAAGCCTCGCCGAGCTCCTCCAGATTCCAGGCCCGGCGGACCAGGTCGGCATCGTTGGCCGACAGGCCGGAACGCGAATCGGCGGCGAGCAGCGGCATCAGGCGTTCGAGATGGCCGGCCAGGCCTTCGGCAACGAGGGCGTCGAAAGCCGCCGTCAAGTCGGCCGAGGGGTGCACGAAACAATCGGCACCAAGGACGCCGAAGCCCTGCCAGAAAAGGGCGCGACGCAATGCCTCGCGCTCCTTGGGGTCGAAATCGCCGACGGCGAGGATCAGGCGCCAGCGCCGATCCCACAGCGGTGCGTGGGAAGCATAGATGTGCCGGGCGGCTTCCTCGAAACGGCGGCGCCCGGAATTGGTCAGCGCATAGTCGGCACGCCGGCCGACGGTTTCGGTGCGCAGCCATTCTTCCTTGGCCAGGCGGAAGACCGAGGTGCGGATCAGCCGTTCGTTGAGCTCCAGCGGTTCGAGCAGGCGGATAAGGCTGCCCAGCCAGACGCGACCGCCGCGCGGCAGGATGGCATCGCCAAAGACGGAGATGATGAGCGAACCCGCCTGGACGCGGCGTTGTTGCCGGAAATCGTCGAGGCGGGTCTGAATGGGCTGGATCACTTGAGCATGCGCAACGGGGAATCCGCGCATGTTAGCCGCTCCGCCCGGTGCTGAACAGGGCGAAGCGGCGATCTTCATGCTGGCAGCAGGTGATCGGCGTCGGCGGTGACCGGCTGTTGCTGGGCGAAGAAGCCTTCGGTATGGATCAGCTCATCCTTGGCCCCGAGCGCCTTGACCGTGGCGACGCAAGTTTCGACGAATTCCGGACTACCGGCAGCAAAGATGGTGTGCTTCGACAGGTCGGGGAACAGCTTCGGCAGCACTAGGTCGACGCGACCGGCCAGATAGCCCTCAGCCTGTTCGCGGGTGAGCGTGACCTTGTAGTCAAAGTTTCGGTGCTTGGTGCGCCACCAGGCCATCATGCCCTGGCTGTAGACGTCCTCCTTGGCACGCGCCGAGAACAGCATCGTCACCGGCTTCTTGAAGCCGCGGCGCAGGGCCGCTTCGGCCAGCGCCAGGATCGGCGCCAGGCCAGTGCCGGCGGCCAGGCAGAGCACCGGCGTATCGACCGAGGGGTCACCGATGAAGGTGCCGTAGGCGCCGGAAATCTTGACGTTGTCGCCGATCGCCAGGCTGTCGTGGATCCAGTTGCTGGTCTTGCCGTCATCCTGGCGGGCGATCTGCAGTACCAGCTCGCCGTCCGGGCGCGGGGCGTTGGAAATCGAGTAGGCGCGGGCCGGGATGTCGGCACGCGGATTGCCGACGGTGACGTACTGGCCGGGCCAGTAGCGGATCGGCTGGCCGACCGGGCGCAGGCGCAGTTCAACGACGCGGGCGGCGATCTGGCGCTTGTCGGTGACGACGAACAACGCGTCTTCGCGCGGCGGGAACAGTTTCGGCCGGGCATCGAGGGTGCCCCATTCGATGACCAGCTCTTCGGAAATCGGCTTGGCCATGCACATCAGGCCGTAGCCCTGCTTGCGCTCGTCCTGCGACAGCGCCATGTCGAGCACCATGCCCTGGTCGAACTGGCCTTGCGTGACCTTGACCTTGCATTCGCCGCAAGCGCCGGCGCGGCAGTTGTTGGGCAGGGCGTAGCCGGCCTTTTCCAGCGCCATCAAAACCGTGTCGCCGTAGTTGCAATCGACCGACTTGCCCGAGGGCTGCATCACGATACGAGCCATTTTCTATCCTTGTTGGTTGTGTCTCTCTGTCGCGGCAAGGCCGGCGCCCCTCGCAGAGCACCGGCCGGCAGCTATTTATGTACAGCTACAGCTTAGAAGACCGGAATGATGTCTTCCATGTCGATTTCCGACACTTCCTGGCCGGTGATGCCGACTTCCGGGATCGCCGGGAACGGGATGTTGTAGCGGTCGAGCACGCCCTTCAGGTTGATCATCGCGTTCTTCCAGTTTTCCAGCTTGGCTTCGTAGCTGGGGATGCCGAAACCGGCGCCGCGGGCGACTTCCTCGGCTTCACGCTGGTTGGCGATGAAGTCGGCCGGCAGGTCCCAGAATTCCATCGGCGGCTCGAACAGCACGGCCGACAGGAACAGGTAACCGGCGCGGATCTGCTTGGTGACGATGGCCTTGGTCTCGTCCTTGAGGCCCGGGTAGTCACGCTCCATGACCGCCATGCAGATGGCCATGTGCCGGCCTTCATCGCGGCCGATGTTCTTGAAGCCTTCCTTGAACACGGCTTCGCGGGAGTTTTCGTACATCTGCTTGAAGATGGTGGCGGCAGCGATCTCGCCCATCAGGAAGGAGCTGAACAGCACGGCGAGGTCGTACTTGGGCACGGCCTGCTTGTAGCCGGTCCAGTAGCGGCCGCCATTGAAGTACAGCCAGGCGACGTTCTTCTGCAGGCGCTTGCCGAGTTCGGTCTTCGGCACGTAGGTCAGCGGATCGGGATGGTTGAGCAGCTTGGTGATGGCCAGGCCGCACATGATTTCGTGATTCTGCTCGTCGCGGGTCACCGAGAAGAAGCACTTGCGCACCGGATCTTCCTCATGCACTTCGTAAGTCTTGATCAGCGCTTCGGCGAACACCGGCGGGGCGGAAGCGTCGAATACCGACAGCAGGCTCCACCAGTAGGCGATGGATTCGCGCTCTTCCCAGGAATAGCTGTCTACATCCAGCGTGTCCCAAGGCAGCTTTTCCGGATCCCAGTTCTCGCGCAGCGACGCTTCCCAGACTTCCTGCAGCTTCTTGGTCTTGCTATTCCAGGACAGCGGGTAGATGTTCGGCTGCGGGGTTGCCGGCGGGAATTCCATCTTGTCTGCAAAACGTTCCTTGTTGCTAGCCATGTCTCACTCCTTGTTCAGATCGTAGGGTCGGGGTCAACCCGAATCAGGTTGCCGTGGATGAATCATGTTACACATTCGCTGCGTGTGTCAACTTTTTTTGTATCGCTTTTAAAGTTATTCGGGCAGGGAACTTTTTCTGCCAGGTGCAAACGAAGCAAAAACAGTCGCAATATCGGAAGCATTTTTATTGTTTTTATTTGTTTTTTTTGTGCTGCGCAGAACCACTTCTGCAATTTAAAACTTCACAACAGGGCAAAACATCTGATACATTAATTGAACACAAGCAGCCAATGTTGGTAACGAATCAATAGGAAGCGGGCACCCAGCCCCGCTTGAAAACGACGGGAACACCGTCCCCATCGGAGGAAAAACCCATGTCCCACCCCCAGTTTGATAAGCACCGCGCCCAGCTCGAAGGCGCCCTGAACGCCATCCACACGCGCGGCTACTGGTCGGCCTTCAATGAAATGCCGAGCCCCAAGACCTACGGCGAGACCGCCCCGGTGGACGGCAAGCTGGCGTTTGAAAGCCATCTCGGCCAACAGTTCGCCTTGTATCAGCCGGGCCAGACGGGCTGGACCGGTGGCGAACAGTCGCCCTACGGTGTCGAACTGGCTGTGCAGTACCCGGTCTGCGACATCGAGGCGCTGATCACTGCCGGTGAAAAGGCCATGGACGGCTGGCGGGCCGCCGGCACCGACGGCCGCACCGGCATCTGTCTGGAAATCCTGAGCCGCCTGAATCAGCAGAGCTTCGAGCTTGCCCATGCAGTGATGATGACCACCGGCCAGGGCTGGATGATGGCCTTCCAGGCCGGCGCCCCGCATGCCCAGGACCGCGGCCTGGAAGCCGTCGCCTACGCCTATCGCGAACAGAAGTTCGTGCCGGCCGAAGCCACCTGGGAAAAGCCGCAGGGCAAGAACCCGCCGCTGGTCATGAAGAAGCACTTCGAGCTGGTCGGCCGCGGCGTCGGCGTCGTCGTCGGTTGCGGCACCTTCCCGACATGGAACACCTACCCCGGCCTGTTCGCCGCGCTGGCCACCGGCAACGCCGTGATCGTCAAGCCGCACAGCAACGCCATCCTGCCGGCCGCCATCACCGTGCGCACCATCCGCGCCGTACTGGCCGAGAACGGCATCGATCCCAACCTGGTCAGCCTGTGCGTCACCGACCAGCGCGCCACCACCCAGAAGCTGGTCACCCACAAGGCCGTCAAGTCAGTCGACTTCACCGGCGGCAACGTCTTCGGTCAGTGGCTGATCGAAAACTGCCGGCAGGCCCAGGTCTATGCCGAGCTCGCCGGCGTGAACAACATCGTCATCGACTCGACCGACAGCTACAAGAAGATGCTCGGCAACCTGGCCTTCACGCTGTCGCTGTACTCCGGCCAGATGTGCACCACCTCGCAGGCGATCCTGGTCCCGGCCGGCGGCATCGAAACCGACGAAGGCCACAAGTCCTACGATGAAGTCTGTACCGACCTGGCCCGCGCCGTCACCGGTTTCCTGAGCAAGCCGGAAGTCGCCCATGCCGTGCTCGGCGCCATTCAATCGGCCGAAACACTGAAGCGCATCGAGGAAGCTGGTTCGGGCAAGCTGGGCACGGTCATCCTCGCCCCGAGCAAGCTCGACAACCCGGACTTCCCGAAAGCCGAAGTACGCACCCCGGTGCTGCTCGCCTGCGACGCCGGCGACGAGGCCAAGTACATGGAAGAGCGTTTCGGCCCGATCAGCTTCATCGTCAAGGTCGCCGACACCGCCGCCGCCATCGCCCTGTCCGAGCGCATCATCAGCACCCACGGCGCGCTGACCGCCGGCGTCTATTCGACCAGGGCCGAAGTCATCGACGCGATGACCGCCGCCACCTGGCGTTCCAAGGTCGCGCTATCGATCAACCTGACCGGCGGCGTCTTCGTGAACCAGTCGGCGGCCTATTCCGACTACCACGGCACCGGCGGCAACCCGTCGGCCAACGCCTCCTACGCCGACTCGGCCTTCGTCGCCAATCGGTTCCGGGTGGTTCAGCGCCGCTACCACGTCTGAGGATCACGCATGAATTTCGAAAACATCAAATTTGAAGTCGACGCCGGCATCGCCCGGCTGACGCTGAACCGCCCGGACAAGCTGAACAGCTTCACCGAGGACATGCACGCCGAACTGCGCCTCGCCCTCGATTCGATCCAGAACGACCCGGCCGTGCGCGTGCTGGTGCTGACCGGTGCCGGCCGCGGCTTCTCGGCCGGGCAGGATCTGGCCGACCGCGCCATGCAGATGGTCGACGGCAAGATGCCGGACATCGGCAATGTCGTCGAAAAGAATTACAAGCAGCTGGTGCTGCGCCTGCAGAACCTGCGCGTGCCGACCATCGCTGCGGTCAACGGCATCGCCGCTGGCGCTGGCGCCTCGGTGGCACTGGCCTGCGATCTGGTCATTGCCAGCAAGTCGGCGTCCTTCCTGCAGGCCTTTTCCAAGATCGGCCTGATCCCGGATACCGGCGGTACCTGGTTCCTGCCGCAGCGCGTCGGCATGGCCCGCGCCATGGGCCTCGCCCTGCTGGCCGAGAAGCTGTCCGCCGAAAAGGCCGCCGAGTGGGGCCTGATCTGGGAATGCGTCGAGGACGACGCCTTCCCCGCCCGCATCGATGCGCTGGCCAAGCAGTTGTCCACCGCCCCGACCAAGGCCCTGGTGCGTACCCGCCAGGCGATGCACGCCGCCCCCGGCCACACGTTGGAACAGCAGCTGTCCTTCGAAGGCGGCATGATGCGCGAACTGGGCTGGAGCCCTGACTACGCCGAGGGCGTCAAGGCCTTCATGGAAAAACGCGCCCCGAATTTCACCGGAGAGTGAGACCGTGAGCCACGCCCCCCTACCCCAACAGACCGTCATCGCCGTCGTCGGCACCGGCGCCATGGGCGCCGGCATTGCCCAGATCGCCGCGGCCGCCGGCCATGTCGTCAAGCTGCTCGACAACCGCCCGGGCGCTGCCGAAAGCGCCATCGCCGGCATCCGTGCCCAGTTCAACAAGCTGGCCGACAAGGGCAAGCTGACGCCGGAAGCGGCGCTGGCCGCCGGTACCCGTCTGGTCGCCGCGCAGCAGCTGGCCGACCTGGCTGACGCCGGACTGGTCGTCGAAGCCATTGTCGAAAGCCTGGAAGCCAAACAGAAGCTGTACGCCGACCTCGAAGCCATCGTTGGCGCCGACTGCATTTTCGGCACCAACACCTCGTCGATCTCGGTCACCGCCATCGGCGCCGCGCTGAAAAACCCCGAACGCCTAGCCGGCCTGCATTTCTTCAATCCCGCCCCCTTGATGGCGCTGGTCGAGATCGTCTCCGGCCTGGCCACCGATGCGACCGTCGCCGAGACGCTGTTCGCCACGGCCGCCGCCTGGGGCAAGACCCCGGTGCATGCCAAGTCCACGCCCGGCTTCATCGTCAATCGCGTCGCCCGTCCCTACTACGCCGAGGCCCTGCGCCTGGCCCAGGAAGGCGCTGCCGACTACGCCACCATCGACGCCGCGATGCGCGAGGCCGGCGGTTTCCGCATGGGGCCGTTCGAGCTGATGGACATGATCGGCCACGACGTCAATTTCGCCGTCACCAACTCGGTCTGGCGCGCCTTCTACCACGACCAGCGCTTTCTGCCGTCGCTGCTGCAGCAGGAACTGGTCGATGCCGGTTTCTTCGGCAAGAAAACCGGCCGCGGCTTCTACGACTACCGCGAGGGCGCCCTGCGCCCCGGTCCGCAGACCGAGACCGCGCAGGCCCCGGCCGGCAAGATCACGCTGTTCGGTGAATCAGCCGCCGCCGAAGCCCTCGCCGAGCGCCTGGAAACCTGCAGCCTGTCGTTCTCCCGCGCCCCGGAAAGCAGTGATGGCCGCATTGCCGAAATCGGCCGCGCCGTGCTCGCCATCACCGACGGCCGCAGCGCCACGCAGCGGGCGGCCGAGTCGGACATCGCCAACCTGGTATTGATCGACCTGGCGCTCGACTACAGCAAGGCCAGCCGCCTCGCCGTTGCCGTCGCCGAACAGTGCGAACCGGCTGCCGCGGCTGCCGCCATCGGCCTGCTGCAAGCCGCCGGTTTCGCCGTCTCGCGTTTTCTCGACGTTCCCGGCCTGGCGGTCATGCGCACCGTCGCCATGCTCGCCAACGAGGCCGCCGATGCCGTCAACCAGGGCGTCTGCTCCGAAGTCGCCGCCGACCAGGCGATGCGCCTTGGCGTCAATTACCCCCAAGGCCCTCTGGCCTGGGCCGACCAGGTCGGCGTCGCGGTCATCCGCGACGTCCTGGCCAACCTCGGCGCCAGCTACGGCGAGGACCGTTACCGCATTTCGCCGCTGATCCAGCGTGCCGTCTTTGCCGCAAGGAAAATTCATGACTGAACACAAACTCTCCCCCGCCGAGGCGCAAGCCCTGGCCGATGCCACCGCTGAAGCGATGTGGTCGCGTGACCGCGCCGCCCAGGCGCTGGGCATCAAGATCATCCGCGTCCAGCCGGGTGCCTCGCTACTGACCATGGCGGTCCGCTCCGACATGGTCAACGGCCACCACATCTGCCACGGCGGCATGATTTTCAGCCTGGCCGACACGGCTTTCGCCTACGCCTGCAACAGCTACAACAAGAACACTGTCGCTTCCGCCTGCCACATCGACTTTCTCGCCCCGGCCAAGGAAGGCGAAATGCTCGAAGCCGAAGCCGTCGAACGCTCGGCGTCCGGTCGCACCGGCGTCTATGACATCACCGTCCGCGTCGGCAGCCGCACCATCGCCCTGTTCCGCGGCAAGAGCTACCGCATCAATGGCGAAGTTATCGCCGGCCTGCAACAAGCCGATCAACAGGCTGCCTAAGCCATAACCCCGAAGAGGAGACAACCATGACCGTCAAGAAACCGATGCCCGGCGATCTCGACCCCATCGAAACCGCCAGCCGCGACGAGATTTCGGCACTGCAGCTGGAGCGCCTGAAGTGGTCGGTGCGCCACACCTACGACAATGTCGCGCCGTATCGCCAGAAGTGCGAGGCAAAGGGCGTCCATCCGGACGATCTCAAGACGCTGAGCGACCTGAGCAAGTTCCCCTTCATGACCAAGCTCGACCTGCGCGACCACTACCCGTTCGGCCTCTTCGCCGTGCCGCGCAACAAGCTGGCCCGCCTGCACGCTTCCAGCGGCACCACCGGCAAGTCGGTGGTCGTCGGCTACACCAAGAACGACATCGACAACTGGGCCACCGTCGTCGCCCGCTCGATCCGCGCCGCTGGCGGCCGTCCGGGTGACATGGTGCATGTTGCCTACGGCTACGGCATGTTCACCGGCGGCCTCGGCGCCCACTACGGTGCCGAGCGCGCCGGCTGCATCGCCGTGCCGATGTCCGGCGGCCAGACCGAGAAGCAGGTGCAGCAGATCATGGATTTCAAGCCGGAGATCATCATGGTCACGCCGTCCTACTCGCTGGTCATCGCCGAGGAGTTCGAGCGTCTGGGCATCAAGCCCGAGGAAATCTCGCTGAAGGTCGGCATTTTCGGCGCCGAACCGTGGGGCGAAGGCATGCGCCACGAGATCGAGCGCAAGCTCGGCATCGACGCCATCGACATCTATGGCCTGACCGAAGTCATGGGCCCGGGCGTCGCCAGCGAATGCATCGAGACCAAGGATGGCCCGGTGATCTGGGAAGACCATTTCTACCCCGAGATCATCGATCCGGAAACCGGCGAAGTCCTCCCCGACGGCGAGGAAGGCGAACTGGTGTTCACCTCGCTGACCAAGGAAGCCTTCCCGGTCATCCGCTACCGCACCCGCGACCTGACCCGCCTGCTGCCGCCGACCGCCCGTTCCTTCCGCCGCATCGGCAAGATCACCGGCCGTTCCGACGACATGCTGATCATCCGCGGCGTCAATGTCTTCCCGACCCAGATCGAGGAAATGATCCTGCGCGACCAGCGCCTGGCCGGCAATTACCAGGTCGTCGTCACCCGCGAAGGACACATGGACAACCTGGAAGTGCGCTGTGAAGTCCAGCGCGAGCTGTCCGGCAAGCTGTCGCCGGCCGACATCCAGCAGATCGGCAAGGAATTGCAGCACCGCATCAAGACCATCATCGGCGTGTCGACCAAGATCACCGTCATGGAGTTCGATGCCATCCCGCGCACCCAGGTCGGCAAGGCCAAGCGCGTGCTCGACGAGCGCCCGAAGCAGGACTGAGGAAATGACCATGACTGAAGCTTTTATCTGCGACGCCATCCGCACCCCCATCGGCCGTTACGGCGGCACGCTGGCGGCGGTGCGCGCCGACGACCTCGGCGCCGTGCCGCTGAAGGCGCTGATGGAACGCAACCCGCAGGTGGACTGGACGGCCGTCGAGGACATAATCTACGGCTGCGCCAATCAGGCCGGCGAGGACAACCGCAACGTCGCCCGCATGTCCGGCCTGTTGGCCGGCCTGCCGATCGAGGTGCCGGGCACGACGATCAATCGCCTGTGCGGCTCGGGCATGGATGCCATCGGCCTGGCTGCCCGCTCGATCAAGTCCGGCGAAACCGAACTGATGATTGCCGGCGGCGTCGAGAGCATGTCGCGCGCGCCGTTTGTCATGGGCAAGGCCGAAACGGCCTGGTCCCGGCAGGCGGCAATTTACGACACGACCATCGGCTGGCGCTTCCCCAATCCGCTGATGAAGAAGCTCTACGACACACATTCGATGCCGCAGACCGCCGACAACGTCGCCGAGCAGTTCAACATCAGCCGCGCTGATCAGGACGCCTTTGCGCTGCGCTCACAGCAGCGCTGGGCCGCTGCCAACGCTGCCGGCCGCTTCCGCGACGAAATCGTGCCCGTCATCATCCCGAAGAAGAAGGGCGAGCCGCTGATCTTCGACACCGACGAGCACCCGCGTCCGGAAACGACGCTGGAGATGCTGGCCAAGCTGAAGGGCGTCAACGGCCCGGAGCTGACCGTCACCGCCGGCAACGCCTCCGGCGTCAATGACGGCGCCTGCGCAGTGCTGCTCGCCTCCGAGCGCGCCGCCGGCCAGTACGGTCTGCAACCACTGGCCCGCGTCGTCGGCATGGCGACGGCCGGCGTACTGCCGCGCATCATGGGCTTCGGCCCGGCGCCGGCCGTGCGCAAGGTGCTGACCAAGACCGGCCTGACGCTGGGCGACATGGACGTTATCGAACTCAACGAGGCCTTCGCCGCTCAGGGCCTGGCCGTCCTGCGCGACCTCGGCCTTGGCGACGACGCCGCCCACATCAATCCCAACGGCGGCGCCATCGCCATGGGCCACCCGCTCGGCATGAGCGGCGCCCGCCTGGTGACCACCGCCGCCTACGAACTCAAACGCCGTGGCGGCCGCTACGCGCTGTGCACCATGTGCATCGGCGTCGGCCAGGGTATCGCCATGGTCATCGAGCGTGTCTGATCAGCTATTGGTCATTAGTTACTAGCAACTACAACCCCAGGAGAAGACAAAACATGAAGCAAACCATCACTAAGCTCGTCGCCGGCACCGCTCTGGTGCTCGGCGCCTTTACGGTCCAGGCGGCCGAACCGATCAAGATCGGCTCGGTGCTGTCGGTCACCGGCCCGGCCGCCTTCCTCGGCGATCCGGAACTGAAGACGCTGCAGCTGTACGTCGATGACCTGAACAAAAAGGGCGGCGTGCTCGGCCGTCAATTGCAGCTGGTGCATTACGACGACGGCAGCGATGCCGGCAAGGCCAACGGTTTCACCAAGCGCCTGATCGAAGACGACAAGGTGGACATCCTGATCGGCGGCACCACCACCGGCGCCACCATGTCGGCCGTGCCGCTCGTCGAACGCGCCGGCATCCCGTTCATCTCGCTGGCCGGTGCCGTGGTCATCGTCGAACCGGTCAAGAAATTCGTCTTCAAGACGCCGCACACCGACCGCATGGCCGCCGAGAAGGTCTTCGAGGACATGAAGAAGCGCGGCATCAGCAAGGTCGCCCTGTTCTCCGAAACCTCCGGCTTCGGCGGTTCCGGGAAGAAGGAAACCGAACTGGTCGCCGGCAAGTACGGCATCACGCTGGTGGCCAACGAGACCTACGGTCCGAAAGACACCGACATGAGCCCGCAACTGACCAAGATCAAGAACACCGCCGGCGTTCAGGCCGTGTTCGTCTTCGGTCTCGGCCAGGGCCCGGCCATCGTCACCAAGAACTACAAGCAACTGGGCATCACGCTGCCGCTGTACCAGTCGCACGGCGTCGCTTCCGACGAATTCCTGAAGCTGGCCGGCCCGGCTGCCGAAGGCGTCCGTCTGCCGTCGCCGTCGCAACTGATCGCCGACAAGCTGCCGGCCAACGATCCGCAGAAGGCTGTCGTCACCGCCTATGACAAGGCTTACAAGGCCGCCTACAAGCAGGACGTGTCGACCTTCGGCGGCTATGCCTACGACGGCCTGATGCTGGCGGTCGATGCCATCAAGCGCGCCGGCTCCACCGACAAGGCCAAGGTTCGTGACGCCCTCGAAGCAACCAAGGGCTTCGTCGCCACCAGCGGCACCTTCAACATGTCGCCGACCGACCACATGGGTCTCGACCTGTCGGCCTTCCGCCTGCTCGAAGTCAAGAACGGCGACTGGAGCCTTGCCCAGTAAGCCGTCGGAGCAGCCCGCATAAATACAACAGGCCGGCGCCGCCCCCGGTGCCGGCCAACCCCAGGAGAATCCCATGTATACGCAGTCTTTCAACGTCCCTGACGGTGGGGCGAAGACCGTCGCCCTGGCGCCATCCAATGAAGATCCGGCGCTGCAGGCCGCCTTCGATACCCGCATCGATGCCGACGGCCGCATCGAGCCGCAGGACTGGATGCCCGACGCCTACCGCAAGACCCTGGTGCGCCAGATCAGCCAGCACGCCCACAGCGAGATCGTCGGCATGCTGCCGGAAGGCAACTGGATTTCGCGCGCTCCGTCACTCAAGCGCAAGGCGATCCTGATCGCCAAGGTGCAGGACGAGGGCGGCCACGGCCTCTACCTCTATTCCGCCGCCGAAACCCTGGGCACCAGCCGCGACCAGATGCTGGAAGGCCTGCACAGCGGCCGCGCCAAGTACAGCTCGATCTTCAATTACCCGACCCTGACCTGGGCCGACGTCGGCGTCATCGGCTGGCTGGTCGACGGCGCCGCGATCATGAACCAGGTGCCGCTGTGCCGCTGCTCCTACGGCCCCTACGCCCGGGCCATGGTGCGCGTCTGCAAGGAAGAATCCTTCCACCAGCGCCAGGGTTACGAAGCCCTGCTGGTGATGATGACCGGCACCGAGGAACAGAAGGCGATGGTCCAGGACGCGGTCAATCGCTGGTGGTGGAAGTGCCTGGCGATGTTCGGACCGCCCGACGCCGACAGCCCGAACAGCGCGCAAGGCATGCGCTGGGGCATCAAGCGCGTCTCCAACGACGAACTGCGGCAGAAATTCGTCGATGCCACCGTGCCGCAGGCCAAGGTACTCGGCGTCACGCTGCCCGATCCCGACCTCAAGTGGAACGAAGAGCGCCAACACCACGACTACGGCCAGATCGACTGGAATGAGTTCTGGGAAACGGTGAACGGCAACGGCCCGTGCAACAAGGAACGCCTGGCGACCCGCGTCAAGGCGCACAACGAAGGCCAGTGGGTGCGCGACGCCGCCCTCGCCTACGCTCAGAAACAGAAAGCACGCAGCATCAAGGAGGCAGCATGACTACCGCATTGAAAGAATGGCCGCTCTGGGAAATTTTCGTCCGCAGCAAGCAGGGCCTCGAACACAAACATTGCGGTAGCCTGCACGCGGCCGACGCCGCCCAGGCGCTGGACATGGCGCGCGACGTCTACACCCGCCGCCAGGAAGGCGTCAGCATCTGGGTCGTCGAATCGAAGTCGATCACCGCCAGCAATCCCGACGAAAAGGGCGAACTGTTCGACCCGGCCGCCGACAAGATCTACCGCCATCCGACCTTCTACGAGATCCCGGAAGAAGTGGGGCACATGTAATGAAGGCCGCTCTCGATTACCTCCTCCACCTCGCCGACAACGCCCTGGTCCTCGGCCAGCGCAATGCCGAGTGGTGCGGCCACGGCCCGATCCTCGAGGAAGACATCGCCCTGTCCAACGTCAGCCTCGACCTGATCGGCCAGGCCCGCCTGCTCTACCAGCTGGCCGCCACACTCAAGGGTGAAGACTGCACGGAAGACAAGCTGGCCTACTTCCGCGACACGCACGAGTTCCGCAACTACACGCTGCTGGAACTGCCGCACCACGGCCCGCTCTCCGGTTACGCCCAGAGCAGCATGGACTACGGCACGACCATCGTCCGCAACTTCCTCTACAGCGCCCTGATGGCGCTGCTCTGGGAGGCGCTGGAAAAATCGGCCAACGCCGACCTGGCGGCGATCGCCGGCAAGTCGCTGAAGGAAGTGCGCTACCACCTGCGCCATTCGCGCGACTGGCTGGTCCGGCTCGGCGACGGCACTGCGGATTCGCACGCCCGCAGCCAGGCGGCGCTCGACCACCTGTTCCCCTACACCCAGGAATTCTGGGTGCAGAGCCCGGCCGAAGCGGCCGCCATCGAAGCCGGCATCGGCGTCGACATGGCCACGCTGCAAGCCGACTGGGACGCCATCGTCGATGCGGCGCTGGAAGAAGCGACGCTCAAGCGCCCGGCGGTCGGTGGCTACATCACCGAGGGCAAGAACGGCATCCACTCCGAGCACCTCGGCTTCCTGCTGGCCGAGATGCAGAGCCTGGCCCGCGCCCACCCGAACGGCAAGTGGTAAGGCGATGACCACCCACATCGAGGCCGCCTGGGCCGCGCTGGAAGAACTGACCGACCCGGAAATCCCGGTCATCTCCCTGCGCGAGCTGGGCATCCTGCGCGACGTCCGCCAGGCCGCCGACGGCCTGGAAGTGGTGATCACGCCGACCTACAGCGGCTGCCCGGCGATCAGCCAGATCGAGGACGATGTGCAGGCGACGTTGGCCCGCGCCGGCATCGCCGCCCGCATCGTCACGCAACTGGCGCCGGCGTGGACCACCGACTGGATGAGCGAGGCCGGCAAGGCCAAGCTGCACGCCTACGGCATCGCCCCACCGCACCAGACGCCGGCCGGCAGCAATGTCGTGCGCTTCATCGCCAAGCCGGCCAAGGCCGAGACGGTGACCTGCCCGCATTGCGGCTCGACGCATACGGTCGAGTCCTCGCATTTCGGCTCGACGGCCTGCAAGGCGCTGTACAAGTGCCTGGATTGCCAGGAGCCGTTCGACTACTTCAAGCCCTACTAGTGGCACAAAACAATACCGGAGCCCCCACCATGTCAGCCCTCCGCTTTCACGAACTCACCGTCAAACGCGTGACCCCCGAAGCCGCCGGCTCGGTGGCGATCACCTTCGACATTCCCACCGCCGAGCGCGACACCTTCGCCTTCCAGCCAGGCCAGTTCCTGACCCTGCGGGCCAAGGTCGACGGCCAGGAACTGCGCCGCACCTACTCGATCAGCAGCCCGAAAAGCCGCCTGGCCAAGACCGGCGAACTGGAAATCGGCATCCGCCCGGTCGAAGGCGGCGTCTTTTCCAACTGGGCGGCGCAGACCATCAAGGCCGGCGCCAGGCTCGACGTGATGCCACCGGATGGCCGCTTCACGGTCAAGAAGCAGCGCGCCATCCACCGCGTCGGCTTCGCCGCCGGCTCGGGCATCACGCCCATCCTGTCGATTGCCGCCAGCACGCTGGAAGAGCAGCCGGAAGCCAAGTTCACGCTGGTCTACGGCAACCGCCGGATGTCCAGCGTGATGTTCAACGAAGCCCTGCAGGACCTGAAGGACCGCTACCGCGACCGGCTGACGCTGATCCACATCCTGTCGCGCCAGGCGCAGGAAGTCGATCTGCTGCAGGGACGCATCGACGGCGACAAGGTGCGCGCCATCATCAAGGCCCTGCTGCCGGTGGCGAGCATGGACGAAGTCTTCATCTGCGGTCCGGAAGCGATGATCGAAGCGACCGAGGAAGCCCTGATCACCGCCGGCGTGCCGGCTGGCCGTGTCTATGCCGAGCGCTTCACCTCCGGCCCGGCGCAGGCGGCCAAGATCCAGGCCGACACCGACAGCGCCCCGGACCGCCAGGCGGCGGTCAAGGACATCGCGCTGACCATCGTCCTCGACGGCAAGCAGCACGAACTGCACATCGGCGCCGACGAGCATGTGCTCGATGCCGCGCTCGATGCCGGCCTCGACCTGCCCTTCTCGTGCAAGGCCGGCGTCTGCTGCACCTGCCGCGCCAAGGTGCTGTGCGGCGAAGTGGTGATGGACAAGAACTTTACGCTGGAAGCTGACGAGATGGCCCAGGGCTACGTGCTCAGCTGCCAGGCTCGGGCAACCACCAAACAGATCACCGTCAGTTTCGACGATCGCTAACCCCTTTCCTCCCTGCAACAACTGCACTTGGGCCGCCCACCGGCTCCCTCCGGGGGCGGCTTTTTTTTGGAGAGCAGACATGACACAAGTAGTACTGAGCGAAGTTATCGGCAAGGTCGGCCTGATCCGCCTCAACCGGCCGCAGGCGATGAACGCCCTGAACGCCGACGTGATGGCCGGCATCGCCGCCGCCCTCGATTCGTTTGAAGCCGACGAAAACATCGGCTGCATCGTCATCACCGGCAATGAGAAAGCATTCGCCGCCGGCGCCGACATCGGTGCGATGAAGGATTACGACTACATGCACGCCTACAAGGCCGACTACATCACCGCCGGCTGGGAACGCATCAAGACCACGCGCAAACCGGTGATCGCTGCGGTCGCCGGCTTTGCCCTGGGCGGCGGCTGCGAGATGGCGATGATGTGCGACATGATCTTCGCCGCCGACACCGCCAAGTTCGGCCAGCCAGAAATCAAGTTGGGCACCATGCCCGGCCTCGGCGGTTCGCAGCGCCTGCCGCGTGCCGTCGGCAAGGCCAAGGCAATGGATATGTGCCTGACCGCCCGGATGATGGATGCCGCCGAAGCCGAAAAATCCGGCCTGGTCGCCCGCGTCTATCCGGCCGACACCCTGCTCGACGAGACCCTTAAGGCGGCGGCAACCATCGCCGGCTTCTCGCTGCCGGTGATCATGATGATCAAGGAATCGGTCAATCGTGCCTACGAGTCATCGTTGAACGAAGGCCTGTTGTTCGAGCGCCGCGTCTTCCATTCCACCTTCGCCCTGGAAGACCGGAAGGAAGGCATGGCCGCCTTCGTCGACAAGCGCAAACCGAGCTTCAAGAACCGCTGAGGAGCCTGCCATGTACCAGACCCTGGAAATCGAACGCGCCGGCAAGGTCGCCACCATCTGGATGAACCGCCCGACCGTCTTCAATGCCTTCGACGAACTACTGATCGACGAACTGACCAGCGCCTGCCACGAACTCGACGCCGACCCCGGCGTGCGCATCGTCGTCCTCGGCGGGCGCGGCAAGCACTTCTCGGCCGGCGCCGACCTCAACTGGATGAAGCGCGCCGCCGGCTTTACGCACGAACAGAACGTCGCCGATGCTCGCCGCTTCGCCGACATGCTGCGCACCCTGGCCGGCATGAACAAGCCAACCATCGCCCGCGTCCAGGGCGCCGCCCTGGGCGGCGGCACCGGCCTGACCGCCGCCTGCGACATGGCGGTGGCCAGCAGCGATGCGGTGTTCTCCACCTCGGAAGTCAAGTTCGGCATCATCCCCTCGGCAATCAGCCCCTACGTCCTGCGCGCCATCGGCCCGCGCCACGCCCTGCGCTACTTCCAGAGCGGCGAGCGGATCAACGCCCAACGCGCCCTGGCCATCGGCCTGGTCGGCGATGTCGTCGAGCCAGACGCACTCGACGCCTGCGTCAGCCAGCTAGCCGAAGCCCTGCGGCAAGGCGGCCCGCTCGCCCAGAAAGCAGCCAAGGACCTGATCGCAGCGGTCAGCGGCAAACCCATCGACGAGACGATCAGCGAGGAAACCGCCCAACGCATCGCCCGCCAGCGCGCCACCGACGAAGCCAGGGACGGCATCGCCGCCTTCCTCGACAAGCGGCCGCCGGGCTGGCTGGTGTAATTGATGGCAGGCGTTACGAGGTAGAAACCCGGGAATTTTGTCCGGGCGCCGCAACTACACAGAAGATGCAATAGCCACCTTCAGAGACCTGCAAGAATTCGCAATCGCTCGATGATAAGCGTAAGGCGCGCCTGGCTCGCCTGATCGGGATGCAAATGCCATGGTAGGTGTTCCACAAAGGCAGCATCCGCCAGTAGATCGTCGACTTCCTGTCTGACAAACTCTCGTACGACTTCATCACACTGCTCGATCTCACTACACAACTCCGGACGACCATCGACCAGAGAGATAATGTCTTCGATGTCGTGATGCCCATAGTCACCGTTGCCTCTTCCGTTGAAGGACTCGAGCTTTGTGGCAACAAACAACGGAGCTGATATCACATTGATTGTTTTTCCATCCTTAAATCTGTACTGGCGGGCATCCTGAATCGCTAGCGGATACCAGCTATTGGAGAACCCAAGAAGCTCCTTCGCAGGCATCACATCAACAACCAGAGGTCCTTTGCACCAGCGACATATGATGTCGCCCTTTTCACGAAAGCCTCGTTCCTTTAGCTGGTCAGCCAGCTTGTAGTAGTCACCCAGAGTAGCGACCTCCGCCACAAGATCGACGTCCTGAGTGGCGCGTATTGGTGGCCCGGCGGTATCGGTAATCAACAAACCGACTGCACAGCCGCCAACCAAAACAAGATCGTCAGTCAGCGAACCCAGCGCCCTAGCAACCAGCTCTACCGAGACGATATTTGGATCTCTGCTCAACCAAGGCGCTCCATTAGAATCTTTTCTGCCAACTCTCTCTCCCGAGCAGCTCCGCCTCTGATTGCATCGAGCAGGGTCAGCAGTTCGTACAGTTTGTCATCAATGCGGCAGGCTGCTGGCACAGAGGGATAAATTGGACAAATCGTTATTCCCCTGACCGAACCTTCCGGATCTGGCCAAACCGGGACGAGTGGATCACCCTGTTCAAATAGACGACTTAACACCGGCCCGCCAACACCGGTCGGAATCCCTCGCGTCAGAGGTCCAGAGACTGCAGGAAAGACGAATTTCACACCATGAATCAGGAACTCCAGTAACGCATGGCGGATCGGTGCAACGCCCTTATCGGGCCGACTCAAAAGCCTGGAGAGTTCGGCACGCCTGGTTGAGGCATGCACTTCTGAGGCAGACATAAAGAGCTCACTCGCCAGCTCTGAATACGTGAATTCTCGCTGCGGATTTGCAGCCATCTTGAGCGCCACCAGTAAATCTTGCGGCTTTAGCGTTGGTTGCTTTTCCATGAACGACCTCGCAGCACCATTCAATATTCGCGAATGGCGAATATTATCACATAGTAGTCGAAACCCAATGAAATACGAACAATCGCTATTCGCGAATTACGAATGTCTAGATTATTGCTCCAATTTTTCTCGCATCAAACGTCATCATAATTGTTATACAGTCTTTTTTTAATTGAAATTTTTACAACGTAAGTTTATTAAAGAGTTTATTAGATTAAGTTTAGTTGGTATGTGTTTACACAAACTTGTTGTTGCGACAAAATCTGCGGTATCAATTTCAAAATGAGTCTGATCATGGCTGAATCTCCTCGCAAAAAAAGCCCTCGCGCACCTTCGATTGCTTTAGATGAAGCGCTCGATCGTGCCCTAAAGGCATACGACAAGGAACGCTTGCATCCAGCACCAACACAAGTCGTCGCTCAGAATATTGGCTACAAGAGCGCTAACAACGGGGCCGCGCTATCGACCTTGGCCGCCTTACGATATTACGGACTACTCGATCGCCCCAAGGAAGGGTTGCTTGCTGTCGCCAAGGAAGTAGAGTCGTTTCGGTTTGCGCCAAACGAGGAGCTGCGCAGCTCTTTATTAGTGAAGTTTTTACGCCAGCCCCCACTTTTTTCAGATTTACTCGAAAAATATGAGTCCGGATTGCCGTCAGACGCCAATTTGAAATACGAGCTCATCCAAAGAGGATTTGCGCCTGCGGCAGCCGAATCAGTGTTGTCAGCTTTCAAGCGATCTGTCGAGTTTGTCGGCTTCTACGAGCGCAAGAGCGATTTCCCAGCTTTAGCGGAGGCAGACCACGCTCCCGAAGAGCAAAACGAATCAGCCCCCCAGATTCTTGGCTACAACTACCCTTCACAACAGTTGGCTAATGAGCTGCAGCCAGCGAGCGCAGCACGACCTGGACTTACCGGAGATGACGTTGATCATGATCGAATCCCCGTACGCTTACCTGGCGGGCGGCGTGCTTGGTTGTTGATACCGAGCCCCTTCTACTCATCCGACAAAGCGCGCCTGAAAGCGCAAATAGATCTACTCTTGACTGAAGATGAAGAAGCAGCCTTGTAGGGGGCATGCTGCCGTGCGCCCTACATCGCTAAGACTGTCGGTATTCTGGAAGTTCGACACCTAACACTGCGGTCGCAGCGTGGCTTCGCCGCTGGGAAGGGGGCGCTACGCCGGCAAGCTGGCTCCGCGCCTCTCACCTTTAACGTTCTTGAAGGTCCGCTTCTCCGAGCTGGTAGTTTCTGCTTAGGGCACCGAAACAACACTCATCTCTTCAGATTCAACGCCAGAAAGTAGCCAGTAAACAATCCGATTCCCGGAAGCTGCCATTCCCCCAGGCACGAGTGCGACCAGTTCGGCCAGTCAGCATTCTCCAAAGCGGCCGTTACCCCGAATCCAATGCTTTTACCAAGCTACCGTGGGTGGCTTTGCCCTACCGGCCAAAGCAGCCCGGGCAGATAGCGCGTGGCCTCGAACATGCCGAATACCCCCTGCGCTCGGCTTCCGTTAACCCGGACTATCGTAACGCGGCTTCGGGCGCGGCATAGCCGGTCCGATCGGCACCATGATCCCGGGGCGAATTTCCGGAGTACGCGATTTTCGCAGGCGTCGCTCGGCGTCGTCGGCCCAGCGCGACAGGGTTCGCGCGTCGACCAGGCGTGCCGCCGGCGGGGCGCGATAGCCGACGACCTCGAACGCCTGATTTGCGGTGATCGAAATCGGCGACCAGCGGGCACGGGCGCTCGGCGTGCACAGCACACGGCCCTCGCGCACGTAAACCTGGACATTGCCTGACCCGGCATTCGCTGCCGGAAGATCGCGGCGAACACCGTATTCGGTTCCCTCCACCGATGCCGACAGTTCATTGGTCACCACCTGGCCGCCGCCACGCGTCGCGATGCTCTTGACCCGGGCGAAAAGCTCCCCAAAAAACAGCGTGATCGAGCCGAGCTGGAGACGCGTCGAGCGGTTCAGGATGACCGCGCTGCCGTCGGCGTAATCGATCACAGCCTGACCATCGGCGGTTTCGATGGTATCGCCGCTCACCAAATCCATGCCCGGTTCATAACGGATGATTCCTTGCCCACTCCGGGTGACCGTCACGCCTGGGTCGGCATAAAGCAGTGTTCCCCCCCGCGGTTGCGAGGCATCGAAGCTCAATGGTCCGAGGCTGAATGAGGCACCGGCGCAGCCGGCGATCAGGCTGACGATGCAGAGGGCGAGAAGCGCCGCGACCGTTCTTGCCGACCCCTTAATTTCTGGCATGTGACCACCTCTTTTCCAATGCCGCCAGCACCCACCAGGTGACGATAAAGGCAGCCAGATGATAAAGACCGTCGATGAGCAAGCCGAATTTGCTGTAGAGCAAGACCATGATGGCCAGATAGCCGCCGATGGCCAGCGGCAGCACGGCAAAGTCCAGCCGCCGTGACTTGCCGACCCGCCACAGGCGGTAGGCGATGGCGGCCAGCACCATCGCCAGCGCCAGCAACCACTGCGCGAGAAAGCCCACTGGTTTGACGATGGCTCCGGTCAGCAGGGCATTGACGGTGTCGGCCTGAAACTCGAAGCCATAGCGCTGGGGGCCGGCCCGGTCGAGACGCGTCTGCAGGACATCGAGCGGATGCGTGACGCCGACGACAATGATTTTGCCGCGCCAGCTGCCGGGGGCGCCCGGCTCGGCAAGCAGGGTTGCGGCGTCGACCCGCCGAACGGGTTCACGCAGTCGCTCACGGTGCGAAACCGGAAAAATCAGACGCGCCATTTCTGCTCCCGGCGGGCGGCCGGGGCAGTCGCGATCGCTGCGGTCGACCGTTTCGCGCAGCGAAAATGGAACACTGGATTCACCCGTCGCGTGGCGCAGCTGCAGTGATTTTTCGCTCCGTGGAATGGGCGCGATGCTGGTCGCGTCAGCGACGGCGTGCAGCGCGTACGATCCGTAAGTGCGCTTGCCGCTGTGCATGGCGAGCGTCCCGAGCACGGCGTTATCAAGTTTCTGGCCGATGCAGGTCAGGCCGAGCACGGCGCCCGCTTCGGCCAGTCCGGGCAGCGCGACGGGATCTCCGCCCGGAGTCAGCGCCTTGAAACCGAACACGACCCGCGTCCCTTCACGCCGCGCCACCCGCACCGCAGCGAGCAGGGCAGCATCGGCAGGACTCGCTTGGTCGGTGGTGATATCGAAGGCAATCGCCTCGGCCTGGCGTTCACTGGCGATGGTGATGAGTCGCGCATATTCGCTGCGGCGGGCGCTCGACAGACGCGTCGTTTCGTCGGCGTGCGGTGCGATGGCGACGAGCAACAGACGATCGGAAAGCACCGGCTCGACGAGCACATCACCGAGCAGCATGGTAAAGCTCGCGCTCCGCGTATCGAGTCCGAGCAGATCGAACAGATTGACCCAGGCGAACGACAGCGCCGCTGCACCCACGACGGCAGCAACGCCAATGCCCGCCTTGCCGAGGCGCAGCACTTGTTTGAGCTTGCCCACGAAATCAACGAGGCCGCCGCCTTCAAGCGCGGCGGCGAGGGCAGCGATGTCGCGGTCGCGGGTGTCACGATGCAGCGTTTCGGCCTGCAGACGTCCGAGTTCGGCGACATCTGAGGGCAGTTGTTCCGCTGCGGGAAGGCTTGCGCCGTCGATCAGCACCGGGATGACGCGCTTGCGCAGGCGCAACGCCTCGGCAACCTCCCAGCGGACCAGGTCGTCATCTGGACCGTTCGCCCGCGCCGCCAGCGCGGCCAGCCAGGCCGGACCAATGACCACCAGCACGATGTCGTAATCCGCCAACCGTTCCGTCAGCAGCCGGCGCCAATCCTCTCCCAGGGCAATCCCGTTCAGGTCGAAGAACACCTGGTCGCGCACAAACCATGCAGCAAGCCGGTCGTGGAGAATCTGGGCGGTCGCGGAACTGTCATCGCGGCGATAGCTGATGAAAACGTTTGGCATAGGGCGCGAACATCACCGCTAACGCGGCGGCTCGGTACCACCGTTCAATGGGACGACATCATGTGTTTTTTTGATCATGAACGGCATTCCCTCCGCATGGCATTTGCCCATTGGAGCTACAGATGATCGGCAAGTTCAGATACCGGTCATGAACCTCGCTGCAAGGGCGCGACCAGGGCGATCCTTCGTTTGCTCTCGTTAAATACTGAAGGGCCCGGGTTGGCCGGGTCGAGGCAGCTTTGGCAGTTAGCTGCCCGAGCTTTATTCCCTGGACTGTGAGGTCACATTCTGACTCGGCGACAACAGCTATTGAGCTATCGCCAATCCCCGAAACCGCAAGGATAGCCAGGCAGCCGGCAGACCCAATGCCAGCCCACCCAGGACATCCAGGGCGACGTGCTGGCGGATGGCGATCGTCGAATAGGCGATGCCGATGCACCAGGCCCAGTTGAGGCTCAGTATCCACAGTGGCCCGCCAAAACGGCGCAGCAGATGGTGGAGCCAGACCGCGGAGAAAGCCGCGGCGGCGACGTGCAGCGAAGGGCAGGCATTGCCCGAGGCGTCGATGTTTTTCAGGAAATCCAGTTCGGGATAGCGGGTCCAGTCGACCAGCGCGGCGGGTACTGTCGTCGGCCAGAGGTAGAAGGCGAGCAGTCCGGCCAGACAGGTGGCGGCAATGGCCATTGCGTAGAACCCCAGCTCGCGGCGCGTCGCCAGCAAGCCGGGAACCAGGGAAACATAGACCCACATCGAGAGATATATGGGCAGGGCGAGGGGCTGGAGGTCGATCTGACGGTCAAGCCAGGTGAGCGGCATGACCGTTATCGGAAAAACCGGGTTCTTCAGCAAATAGAAGTAAAGGTTGAAGAACAGGGTGATGAAAACAGTCGTTCCCACGCCCTTGAGATAGCCATGTTTGAAGAACACTGCTGCCACCTGGCGGTGCCAGGCTGTCGGCGTTTCTTCCTGGCTGATCGCAAGAGCAGAGCGCGTCATGATCCTTTCCAACAAGTCATCCACAGCATTTGATGCCAGCTCCCGCGTCATAAAACTCGACAGGTTCGACCGCTTTGCAGGATAACGTTCAATCGGCGTGAAGGGATTGATCGGGCTGGATAAAAATGCCGATGTTGTTTTCCGCGCCACCGCGGGAACCGCTGGCCGGCCCGCCGTGTCGTACTCCTGCTCCGGCATCTGCCGCGGCACACTGTTTCCCGCGAAAAACTCCTGACAGACCGATGAAAACAATCCTCTACGTCCTCCTCGGCCTGCTCGTCCTGATCCTGATCGGCGCCCGCTTCGGTCTTTTCGCCGGCTCCCCGCCGAACGATCTCGGCGTCACCGACGGCCGCCTGAAACCGCCCTCAGCGACCCGCAACAGCGTCAGCAGCCAGGCGGCGCTGTATCCCGGCCATCCGCAACTCGACTATGCACGCATCGCGCCGCTGGAATTGGTAAACGGCGATGCCAGCGCCTCGCTGCAAACTCTGCAGGCGACTCTGGCAGCCATGCCGGAGCTCACCATCATCGAGCAGCGGCCTGACTACCTGCGCGTTGAAGCCAGCACCCGCTGGCTACGCTTCGTCGACGATCTGGAGTTCTGGCTCAACCCGCAGGCAGGGGTGATCGAAGTCCGCAGCGCCAGCCGGCTGGGGCGCGAGGATTTCGGCATAAATCGGGAACGCATGGAGCGAATACGCGCGGCCTATCAGGGACAGGGCGTGAAGTAGGCCGGCGGAGCGTGGTACAGCCAACAAACGGTCTTAATGGCCGTGAGCCCGCTTGTTATGGGGCTTTTCTACAACGGGTTCGGGCTCTGCCGGTGGGTGGCGAATCACGACAACGGATTCTTCTGGCTCGAACCAGAATTCGCCGTGGGGGCCGTCGAGACGCCCCGTAATCAGCTGAATCAGTCCATCCACCGAATTGACCTCGGTGATTGCTTCCCAAGTATCAGTTGGGTGTTTGCTAGTGCCAAGGCCGTTGTAGATGATATCGCCGATCCTGATATCGCCAGCGACTACAGTGATTCTGGTCGTCATGTCCAATGTGCTCCTGAACCATGGTCTGCAAGTGGCAGGTGTATGTGAAAAAAGGCGTCACGGCCACGACATCGTCGCTCAAATCCTGCAGCGAGATATCCAGCGTTTAGATGCGAATATGATCCTGAACTTGAGAAAATCCTGTCGGGTGATCTTCACCCACTGCTTACGGTCCTTGACTAGAAAGTCACCGCCCCCCGTGTAGCCGCTGAGACCGCAACAATCAGCAAAGTCAGGCGACGGTTGGATTGATATGCGGTCACTGTAGCACTTCATGCAACGCGCCGGACGCCAACGACTACACGTTGCCGCTGCCCTTCAAGGCTTCGGCGAGTCCGGTGACGGGGCGGACTCAGGCTGTTGCCGCGTGGGCAGCGCTGAGCTTTTCGGAGACGAACTCGCCGCGGGCGGTGGAATTGTTTTCCTGATTGTTGCGGGAGCACCAGGTAAAGAACTCATCGGGATCGATCTGGCATTCGAGGGCGAGCACGCCTGACCGCTGGAAGTTGCGGCGCGCTGCGACGGCCATCGCTTTCCATTTCTCGAAGGAATCCTCGAAGCATTCCGGGTCCGCAGCGCTGGCTTTGACCTGCGCCCAGGTCTCGGCGGTGTACCAGGTAACCCCGATGACCAGCGACTTGCTGCGGCGTTTTGCTTTCAAGCTTTGATAGAGCGTCGGTTTTCTCATGTCCGGAAGGCGCGCGGAAAATTGATCAGGAGCGTATTCGCACGCAAGACATGCGCCATCGCCGGTACGCAATGAAATCAGTCACTTGCTGGAGCGCCGTGCGTGGTCTTTCCGACAAAGTCGCAACTTTGGCGCACCGCAATCAACCGGTCGCCACCTGGCGCAGCGACGGCATGACCGGATCGACCTCGGCACCGCGCGCTTGCCGCGGTCCCGAAGCGAGCGCCGCGTAGGCCGCCAGTTCGTCGCCGCTCAGATGGCCGACCAGCGGCGGCAGATCGGAAAAGCGCGCCTGCTGCTGCAGCAGGTTGAGGATGCAGGTGTGGCGCAAGGCTTCCGGCGATACCGAGGCGGCCTCTTCCAGGCCGGCATCGAGGGCAGCGCAGGTGATCCGCGAGTCGATCTCGGCACGCGCCAGGGGCTGGCCGGCGGCGTTGGCGAACAGGGGCCGCCCGGGATCATCAGCGGCGTGCTGCGCCAAGGCCTGCGCCAGCCAGGCGGGCAACGTCAATGTCCGGGCAGAGGCGCCGGGCACCGTCAGCCGGCAGCCCGCGGCATCGACAGCCTGGCCGCTCAGTTGGCGGACCTCGTCGACCGTCACGCCGAGCAGCAGGAGGCCACACAGCAGGCGCAGATCGCCATCGCTGGCGGCCAGCAGAGCGCCGGCCTCGTCCTGCGTCAGTTCGCGCGGCAGCCGCGGCGCCTCGCTCAATTGCGCCAAGGGCGGCGGTTCCATCGGCAAGGGGAGCCGGGGGTTCCAGCCATGCGCATCGACGGCCAGGGCCGGCGTCAGCCACGGCTGGGGCATGACGACGGTGGTCGCCGCGGTGGCCGGCGCCCGATTGAACAGCTCGACGAACCACAAGGCCAGCAGGCCCAGCCCGAAGGATGCCACCAGATTGAGCAGGCCGTCGCGCAGATAGTCGGGACGCCAGGCCCGCTCCGGCACGCTGGCCGCCTCGATCAGCGTCAGGCCCGGCAGGCGGCTGCTTTCGGTGGCTTCGAGCTTGGCCAGGCGTTCGGCGGCATTGCGCCGGGCGCCTTCGAGGCGGATCAGGTCATCCTCCATCGCCTTGGCTTCCTGGAAGTTGCCGGCGAAGCTCTGGGCATTGCGCCGCTGCCCATCAATTTGGGCACGCAGCCGTTCGCTGGCGGCGCGCGCGCTCGCCGCATCGTCTTCGGCGGTGGCCAGGGCCGCCTGCTGGCTGGTCGAGCGGCTGGTCACCAGTTGCTGCTCAAGTTCCGCCAGACGGGCGCGCTGGGCGCGGGCGGTGGGGTCCATGGCCATGAAGGCGGGCGTGTAGACGCGCTCCATGTCGCGCAATTGTTCGCGGGTCGCCGAAATGCGCTGTTCGATCGAGGCCAGCGTCGGATTGTCCCGGGCCAGTACCGGACTGCGACCAGAGGCTGCCGATTCGCGCAGGGTACGCACGCGGGCCTCGGCTTTGGCGGCATCCTCGTTGGCCTTGGTCAGCGACTCGGACAGGCCCTTGATCCGGGCCAGAGCCTCGTTTTCGCTGCGCTCTGAGGAAACCACGCCGCTCCGTTCGCGAAAGGCCGCCAATTGGCCACGCTTGTCGGCGACGCTGACACTGAGGCGGGCGACTTCGTCACGCAGCTTGAAAAGTGCCTCCTCGGACTGGGCGCCGTGGCTGGCCACGGCGCGCTCGAGGTAGGTCTCGATCAGCGTGTTGACGACTTTCGCAGTCCATTGCTGCGAGGCGCCGATGGCCTGCAGCTCGACGATGTCGGTACCGGCGATCGGCGTTGCGGCGACGGCGTTCTGCAGTGCCGCCACCGGATCGGCGGCACCCGGCTCCGCCTGGGGCAAGCGGCGCTGGACCTCTTCGAGCAGCGGGCGGCTGGTCAGGATTTGCGCCTGGGTCAGCAGATCGATCGGCTGGGCGCTTCCGATCTCGGCACTGGCACCGGCGAACGTCGTTACCGTTTGCGCCGAGACCGTGCCGGCCGCGATCTGCACCCGCGCACTGGCCCGGTATTCCGGTGCACGCAACAGGTTCCAGGCCAGACCGGGCAGCAGGGTCGCGGCGAAGACAATCAGGAAGACGCGCAAGCGCCGCCGGTTGCTGCGCCGCACGTTAGCCGCCGGGTCGCTGCCGGCGGCGGCGGCGAAATCGTCGTGCTCGTGCATCTGGGGGATCTTGAACATGGAATGGCGCCTTTCCAGGAACTGCGATCGGTCCGGCAACACCGGGAGCCCGCCAGTCGCTCAGGACATCCGACCAGGCCTACGGAATATCACACCCATCCGGCCATTGCCGCTTACGCGTCTGGTATAGACCGCCATGCTCAGCGCCAGGTTCCCGCCTGGCGCTCCCCGGGCACCACTAGCTGCTCAGTGACTTGACGATGCGTTTGGCCGCCCGATCCTCGGGATGCGGCAGGATGGCAAAGCCGAAACTTTCCATCAGGCGCAGCATCTTGGCATTCGACGACAGCACGTCGCCGACCATGGTCCGGTAACCGGATTGGCGGGCGCAGTCGATCAGGGCGCCCATCAGGCGCCGGCCGAGGCCGCATTTTTGCCAGTCGTCGGCGACGGCCAGGGCGAATTCGACCGATTCACCGTCGGGCGACAGCGCATAGCGGGCGCTGCCGACCAGCCGCTCCTTGCCGTCCTCGTTGACGGTGGCGAGCAGCGCCATTTCGCGGCTGTAGTCGATCTGCGTGAAGCGGGCGAGCAGGCTCGGCGGCAGTTCGCGGATGGCGTCCATGAAGCGGAAGAAACGCGACTCTTCCGACATGTTGGTGACGAAAGCCTGTTCGAGCGGCGCATCTTCCGGGCGCACCGGGCGGACGGTGACACTGCTGCCATTGATCTGCCACTGCTGCAGCATGTGTGACGGATAGGGGCAGATCGCCAGATGGCTGAAATCGCCGTTCTCGGCGCCGCCGGCATGGTCGATGACGATGCGCGCGTCGGCGGCGATGGCGCCGTGCTCGTCGATGATCAGCGGGTTGATTTCCAGCTCGCGCACCCAGGGTAGTTCGCAGACCAGTTCGGAAATGGCGACCAGCACCTTTTCCAGCAACGTCCGGTCGATTACCGGCTGCTGTCCCTCCTGGCCGAGTGCCTGGCCAATTCGCGTCGACTCGATCAGGTCGCGCGCCAGGTAAGTGTTGAGCGGCGGCAGGGCCAGGGCCCGATCGCTGAACAGTTCGTTGTCGGCACCGCCGGCGCCAAAGGTGATGACCGGGCCGAAGACCGGGTCGCGGAAGGTGCCGATCATGATTTCGCGGGCATTGGCGCGCGACAGGTGCGGTTCGATCGAGACACCATTGATGCGCGCTTCGGGATGGCGCTGGCGGACAGCGCCGACGATGTCCAGGTAGGCGCTGAGCACCGATTCGGTACTGGCGATGTTGAGGCGCACGCCGCCGGCTTCCGATTTCTGCGCCAGATCCGGCGAGTCGATTTTCATCGCCACCGGGAAACCGAGCTGCTGGGCGATGAAGATGGCCTCGGTCGGGCTGCGCGCAACCACCGTCTGCGACACGGCGATGCCATAGGCGCTCAGCACCGCCTTCGATTCCATCACCGACAGCACGCTGCGCCGTTCGGCGAGCAGCGACTCGACCAGCAGGCGCGGATTGCCGGCGCGGGCGGCACCACCTTTGCCGGCCGGCCCCGGCGTCTGCACCAGCAGTTTCTGGTTGCGGTAGTACTTGGCGATGTTGTGGAACAGTTCGATCGCCGTATCCGGCGTCGGGAACACCGGCAGCCGGGCGTCTTCGAGCCGTTGCCGGGCCTCGGCGACCTGGCCGCCGCCCATCCAGCAACAGCAGATGGTTTTCGTGATCTTGCCGGCTGCTTCGACGATGGCCTCGGCCACCGCCAGCGGCTCGGCCATGGCGTGCGGCGCCATCAGCACCAGCGTGCTGTGCACATTGGGGTCGCCGGCGACGGCCAGCAGCGCGTCGCGGTAGCACTCCGGCGTGGCGTCACCACCGATGTCGATCATGCCGCCATGCGCCCAGCCGCGCGGCAGCAGGCGGTCGAGCTTGTCCACGGTATTGCTGGCCAGACGGGCCAGCGGAATGCCCAGGTCACCGGCGCGATCAGCGGCCATGACGCCCGGCCCGCCGCCGTTGGTCAGAATCGCCAGTTGCCGGCCGCGCGGCCGGAAGCCGCTGGACAGTGCCTTGGCAGCATGGAACAGCTGGTCCACGTTCTGCACGCGGACAACGCCAGCACGGCGGACGGCGGCGTCGAACACCGCATCGCTACTGCCCTCACCGTCGGACGCGTGGCGACCGCCCTTGAGCAAGATCACCGGCTTGACCCGCGCCGCCGAACGCAGGGCGCTCATGAAGCGGCGGGCATTGCGGATCTGCTCGACGTAAATCAGGATGTGCCGGGTCTGCTCGTCGTAGATCAGGTAATCGAGGATTTCGCCGAAATCGACGTCGGTGCTGCGCCCGAGCGAGATCAGCGAGGAAAAACCGATGTGGTTGCCAGCCGCCCAGTCGAGCACCGCCGAGCACATCGCCCCCGACTGCGAAACCAGCGCCAGCTCGCCGGCCTGCGCCGGAATGCGCGTGTAGGCAGCGTTCAGCTTCTGGTCGGGACGCATGATGCCGATGCAGTTCGGGCCGAGGATGCGCACACCGCCGGTACGGGCGATCTCGCGCACTTTGCGCTCGAGCACGGCGCCGCTATTGCCGGTTTCGGAAAAGCCGGTGGCGACGATGATGGCGTTGCGCACACCGGCACGGCCGCACTGTTCCATGATTTCCGGAATGCTGCGGGCCGGCGTGGCGATGATCGCCAGTTCGACGCGGGCGCCGACTGCCTCGATCGACGGCCAGCACGGCTGGCCGAGCACCGTCGCATGGCGCGGATTGACCGGGAAGATTTTGCCTTTGTAGCCACCGGCCAGCAGGTTGTCGAGGATCACCGCGCCAACCGACTGCGGCCGCTCGGAAGCACCGATGATGGCGATCGAGTGCGGTGAGAACAGGGAATTCAGATAGTGCTGGGTGCGCATGTTTGCCGGCCTGATGTATTACACGATTTCATGGTATCACCGAATTGTTGTATCACTTTATGCTGCATCAACAGGCGATGCATCGTGTCATCTCGCTCCCCAAAGCTCCGTGTACCCAGCGCAGTCAAAACGGGAAAATCCTTTCGGCTGAACTGATTAAGGCGCATCGCCAAGGATCGCCGGGGGGAGCACAAAGAGGTAGTCAAACATGTTTTTGTTATATAGAATCAATTGCTCCATTCGTAATACAAAATCAGACGGAGGAGACAAACCCATGAATCATTCACTCAAGAAGCTCGTAGCCGGCACCGCTCTGGTGCTCGGCGCTTTTGCCGTCCAGGCGGCTGAACCGATCAAGATCGGCTCGGTGCTGTCAGTCACCGGCCCGGCCGCTTTCCTCGGCGATCCGGAGCTGAAGACGCTGCAGATGTACGTGGACGATATCAACAAGAAGGGCGGCGTCATCGGCCGTCAATTGCAGCTGGTGCATTACGACGATGGTAGCGATGCCGGCAAGGCCAATGGCTTCACCAAGCGCCTGATCGACGACGACAAGGTCGATGTGCTGGTCGGTGGCACCACCACGGGTGCCACCATGTCGGCAGCCCCGTTGGTCGAGAAGGCCGGTATTCCGTTCATCTCGCTGGCCGGTGCCGTGGTCATCGTCGAGCCGGTCAAGAAGTGGATCTTCAAGACGCCGCACACCGACCGCATGGCCGCCGAGAAAGTCTTCGAGGACATGAAGAAGCGTGGCATCAGCAAGGTGGCGTTGTTCACCGAGACCTCCGGTTTCGGCGGTTCGGGCAAGAAGGAAGCGGAAGGTGTCGCCGGCAAGTACGGCATCACGCTGGTGGCCAATGAGACTTATGGTCCGAAGGACACCGACATGAGTCCGCAGCTGACCAAGATCAAGAATGCTGCCGGTGTTCAGGCGGTGTTTGTCATCGGTCTCGGCCAGGGTCCGGCGATTGTCACCAAGAACTACAAGCAGCTGGGTATCGCGCTGCCGCTGTACCACGCGCACGGTGTCGCTTCCAACGAGTTCATCAAGCTCGCCGGTCCGGCTGCCGAAGGCGTCCGCCTGCCGGCCGCTGCCCTGCTGGTCGCCGACAAGCTGCCGGCCAACGATGCGCAGAAGCCGGTGGTCATGGCTTACACCAAGGCTTATCAGGATATGTGGAAGAGCGATGTGTCCACCTTCGGCGGCCATGCCTATGACGGCCTGATGCTGGCGATCGATGCCATCAAGCGTGCCGGTTCGACCGACAAGGCCAAGGTCCGCGATGCGCTGGAAGCGACCAAGGGCTACATCGGCACCGGCGGCGTGGTTAATATGTCGGCCACCGACCACATGGGCCTCGATCTCTCCGCTTTCCGCATGCTGGAAATCAAGGGCGGCGACTGGGCTCTGGCGCAATAAGACGACACATTCGACTTGGGCCGCCTGCGGGCGGCCTTTTTATTGGGAGAACGCATATGACACAAGTGGTACTCAGCGAAGTTATCGGCAAGGTCGGCCTGATCCGCCTCAACCGGCCGCAGGCGATGAACGCCCTGAACGCCGACGTGATGGCCGGCATTGGCGCCGCGCTGGATGCCTTTGAGGCCGACGAGAACATCGGCTGCATCGTCATCACCGGCAACGAGAAGGCCTTTGCCGCCGGCGCCGATATCGGGGCGATGAAGGATTACGACTACATGCACGCCTACAAGGCCGACTACATCACCGCCGGCTGGGAACGCATCAAGACCACCCGCAAACCGGTGATCGCCGCGGTGGCTGGCTTTGCCCTGGGCGGTGGCTGCGAGATGGCGATGATGTGCGACATGATCTTCGCCGCCGACACCGCCAAGTTCGGCCAGCCGGAAATCAAGTTGGGCACCATGCCCGGTCTCGGCGGTTCGCAGCGCCTGCCGCGCGCCGTCGGCAAGGCCAAGGCGATGGACATGTGTCTGACCGCCCGCATGATGGATGCCGCCGAAGCGGAGAGATCGGGGCTGGTGGCTCGCGTCTATCCGGCCGACACCTTGCTCGACGAGACGCTGAAAGCGGCGGCAACCATCGCCGGCTTCTCGCTGCCGGTGATCATGATGATCAAGGAATCGGTCAATCGTGCCTACGAGTCATCGTTGAACGAAGGCCTGCTGTTCGAGCGCCGCGTCTTCCATTCCACCTTCGCCCTGGAAGACCAGAAGGAAGGCATGGCCGCCTTCGTCGACAAGCGCAAACCGAGCTTCAAGAACCGTTAAACCACGGCAAGGCGCTCGCGCGCGGCACCGCGTCGACCCAAGCCGGCAAGGACGCCGACGCCGAGCAGCCACATCAGATGAACCGGAGCTTCCGGAACCTGTGAGATGACGATCAGGTTGCCGCCAGGCGAAGCGTCGCTAGCAGTCTTTACTGCGCCACCAGCAAGCCAAACGTCGCCACCGATGACCTGGTTGATAATTCCCGAACCACTCACGAGGGTAATGCGCCCACCCGCCGCATAGTCGCCATCAGTCAGAACCGTGCCACCACCCAAAGAAAGGTCTCCCCCGCCAACAATCTCCACATTTGCCCCGGAACGCCCCTCCAGCAAAATGCTATCACCACGACCGATCACCAAGAGGCCGTCGCCGATCGCAAAGCGGCTCCAAATGACATCAATGAAGCTGGCGCTTCCGATAGTCACACCATCACCAGTCAAATCAATACTCGGCGCCACCAGACTCACATCATCGACGCGCAGGGCCCCACCGGCCGTAAGTCGTATCCAGGCATCGGAGAACAACGTCCCGCCGGACACTTCGAAGTCGCCGCCACAGGATGCCGTAAATCCGTCGCCGGACAGGCTCGTGAAATCACCGCCAGCGCAGGAAAAACTCACGCCGTTGGCGGTCGATACGGCGAACGCACCGGACGAAAACGCCATGGTGCAAGCAGCGACAATCGCCGCCAAAGTTTTTTTCATGATGGCCCATCCAGACGGAGAAATGCCGCCATCCTACTCACGCAGCATGTCAATGCCATGACCAGCATGTTTCATTTGAATGCCACGATTGGCCGCTATCATTGCCACCCATGCAAACTAGCTTTCATCTCTTCGTCGACATCTCCAGCCACGGCTTCGGCCATCTGGCGATCACCGCGCCGGTGCTCAATGCCCTGGCCGAGGCCGACCCGGCATTGCGCCTGACCATACGCAGCGGCCTGCCCTCGGCCAAACTGCAGCAGCGTATCCGGCCGCCGTTTACACACATCGCCGGAACCAGCGATTTCGGCTACGTGATGGTCGACGCAACGCGCATCGATCTGACAGCCAGCGCCGATGCCTACCGTCAGGCGCATGTCGGCTGGACGTCACGCGTCGCGGCCGAAGCGGCCTTTCTTTCCCGACTGCAGCCTGACCTGGTGCTGACCAATGTCAGCTATCTGCCGCTGGCCGGCGCCGCAATGGCCGGCCTTCCCGCGTACAGCTTGTGTTCGCTGAACTGGGCCGACCTGTTCGCCCATTTCTTTGCTGGCGAGTCCTGGGCCGCGCCGATCCACGCCGAGATGCTGGCCGCCTACCGATCGGCCGCAGCCTTTCTGCGCGTCACGCCAGGCATGGCGATGGACCGTCTGGACAATGTGCGCGCCGTCGGCCCGATGGCGGCGCGGGGACTGCGCCACGATCTCGGTCTCGGTGAAGAACGGGCGGTACTCGTTGCCATGGGCGGCATCGCCCATCGTCTGCCGGTGGATGACTGGCCCCGCCTGCCCGGTATCCGCTGGCTGGTGCCAGCCGAATGGCAATGTCGCCACCCGGATGCCATCGCCGCCGAGGAATTCGGCCTGGGCTTCACCGACCTCCTGTGCTCGGTCGATGCGCTGGTCACCAAGCCCGGCTACGGTACCTTCACCGAAGCCGCCGTCAATGGCACGCCGCTGCTTTACCAGCGGCGCGCAGACTGGCCGGAGCAGGATTGTCTGATTGACTGGCTGGCCAAGCACGGGCGCAGCCACGAAATCCCGGCCGCGGCGCTGCAACATGGCAACTTGCAGGCGGCCCTGAACACGCTGTGGGAAATGCCGGCGCCACCGCTGCCGGATACCGGAGGTGAAGCCGAGGCAGCCCGCTTGATCCGCGCGTTGCGCCGCCCCTGAGCGCCGCTCAGAACTGCCAGCCGAAGCGCTTCAACAGATTGCCGGTTTCGCACACCGGCAGGCCCATGACCCCGGTGTAGCTACCGGCGATGTACTCGACGAACAGCCCGGCCCGCCCCTGGATGCCGTAGGCGCCGGCCTTGTCCATCGGCTCGCCGCTCATCACGTAATGGCGGATTTCATGATCGTCGATGTCGCGGAAACGCACTTCAGTCGCCGACAGCACATATTCGGTGCGTCCCATATAGGTCACGGCAACGCCGGTCAGCACCTGGTGCGTCTGCCCGGAAAGGCGGCGCAGGATGCTTATCGCGTCACCCGCATCGGCCGGCTTGCCGATGATTTCGCCTTGGAATTCCAGCGTTGTATCGGCGGCCAGCACCGGTTGCACCGGCAGGCGCCGTTCATTGACGATGCGCTGGCCATGTTCGGCCTTGGTCCGGGTGACGCGCTCAACATAAATGAGCGGATCCTCGCCGGGCAAAGGCGTCTCATCCGTCTGCGCATCGCCGCGCAAACCCTCGCGAAAAACGATGGTATCGAAGGCGACGCCGATCTGATTCAGCAATTCCCGACGACGCGGGCTACGGGAGGCGAGATAGAGACGCATGGCGGCAGTGTAATCTTCCGGAGGCTAATGACCAAAGCAATTAACCCTCCCGGTGGTAGGGATGATTTTTCAGCACGCTGACCGCCCGGTAGAGTTGCTCGCACAGCAGCAGGCGGGCCATGCCGTGCGGCAAGGTCAGACTGGACAGGCGCAGGCGGTCGTCGGCTTGCTGCTTGAACTCCTCGTCCAGCCCGTCGGCACCGCCGATCAGCAGGGCGACATCGCGGCCGTCCTGCATCCAGACTTCCAGGCGCTTGGCCAGTTTGAGCGTGGTCAGGTCGTCGCCCTTCTCGTCGAGGACGACGATGCGGCTACTCGCCGCCAGCGCCTCGCGGATGCGCGCCTTCTCGGCGCCGAGCAGTTGTTCGCGGGTTTTCGAGCCGCGCGGCTCAGGCTTGATTTCGCTGACCGTCAGCGGCAGCTCGCGCGGCATGCGTTTGAGGTACTCGGCGCAACCGTCGTTCACCCAGGCGGGTTGACGATGGCCGACGGCGAGCACGCTCAGTTTCATTCGCTGGCGGCCTGCTCCGCTGCCTTGCGGCGCTGGGCCGGCGTCGCCTGCCACAGTTCTTCGAGGTTGTAATACTGACGAACCGTCGGCTGCATGACATGGACGACGATATCGCCCAGATCGACCAGCACCCATTCACCAGTATTTTCGCCCTCGGTCGACAGGACTTCACCGCCGGCTTCGCGCACCTTGTCCTGGACGTTCTGGGCCAGGGCCTTGACCTGACGGTTGGAATCACCGGTGGCGATGACCAGTCGATCGAACATCGAGGTCAGCTTGGTGGTGTTGATGACTTCGATGTCCTTGCCTTTGATGTCTTCTAGGGCGTTGACGACGATTTTCTGCAGCTTGCGTATGTCCATTAGGGGTTTCTGTAGAGGGAATGGGTTTGAATATAGTCGAGTACGTCGTCCGGCAGCAAGTAGCGGGCGGATAGACCGTTAGCCAGCAGACGGCGGATCTGCGTCGCCGAAATGGCCAGTTGGGTCATCGCAAAAGTCGCGATGGCACCGCTTGGCGATGTCGCCAGGGCGGCTGGATCGGCAGCCCGCCGACAGCCGAATTCTGCGGCCAGATCGACCGGCAGGCTGCTGGTCTCGACCGGAAAACCGGGCCGGTGCGAAACCGCGACATGGGCCAGGGCGAAGAGGTCGCGCCAGCGATGCCAACTGTTCAGGCCGGCGAAGGCGTCGGCGCCAACCAGGAGGACCAGCGGTCGCGTCGGGCCGAGTTCGCGGCGCAGGCGTTCCAGCGTGTGCACCGTATAACTGGGCGCCGCCGCTTCGACTTCGGCGGCATCGATGACGAAGCGGGCATTTCCGGCGGTGGCCAGGCGCACCATGTCCAGACGCTGGTCAGCAGTGACTTGCGGCTGCCCGCGGTGGGGCGGCTGGCCGGCAGGCGTCCAGCGAACAGAGGCCAGCCCGAGGTGGGTGACGGCTTCCTCGGCCAGGCGCAGATGGCCGAAATGCACCGGATCGAACGTGCCGCCGAACAGGCCGAGCGGCTCAGACAATTTCGGAGATGCCGAAGATATCCCGATAACTGGCATAGAAGCTGGCAAAAATGGCGGGAGCCACGACCAGTGCCATGGCCACCATGAACAGACCGGAGAGCAGACCGGCGGCGCCGGGCATGAGCAGCAGCAGGACACCGAGCAACACGCCGGGAACGACACCGACGACGATCACCACGGCCGCCCCATAGGCGATGAAGGCCCGCCAGTTCATCCAGCAGGCGATGAAACTGAAGAACAGCGCCCGGCCGAGCGTCAGCCGATGCCAGGCAGCAAGCATCGGAGCAAACCACCAGGCCATCAGCACCGGCACCAGCAGGACCATGACGAACAACGCCGGCAGCGTGAAGTCGGCATCCTCGACCGCCGCCCGCTCGGTGCGGTTGGAGGCCAGCATGTAGCGCAGCAGGTCGCCGCCATCGATGATCGTCGACATGCCGAGGACGGCCAGCGTGGCAACCAGGTACAGGCCGCCGAGGGCGAGCAGCGTCCGCGTGTTCTCGCGCAGACCGCCGTAGAGGGTCTGGATGCTGGCCGACTGACCGCGCTCGATATTGCGTGCCGCCTGCATCAGGCCAACCGAGAGGCCGGGAATGACCAGCGAGGCCGCGAGGACGCCGATCACCGGCAGGACGTTGAGAAAGACGACGGTGAACCAGTAGACGACCACCAGCAAGGAGAGGATCGGCGGATTGCGCCGGAAGATGGCGAAGCCGGTGAACAGCCAGCGCCAGCCGGCTGAGGAATTGACGGTCTGCGCGCGCATGCTCAGGCCCCTCCGAAAATGTCGCGGTAGGAGGCGTACACCGCGCCGGAAACGATCGGCAGCAGCAGCAGCAGGCCAAGGCCGAGCGGCAGCATGGCGAAAAACAGTGCAACGATCAGGAAAATGCCGAAGATAACCATGGCCAGCCAGTTCCTGGCGCCCGCCTCGAAGCTGGCGCGCATCGCTGCCAGCGGCTTCATGCCATGAAAAAGGACGAGCACCGGGGCGAACCAGACGGCCATGATGACCGGTACCGAGAGAATGAGAACAAGCAGGGCGGCGAGCAGAAAACCGCCGAAGGAGATGCCGAAGCCGGCAACACGGCCGGTGATGACGCCGCCAAGCACGCCACCGCTGACCAGCAAAAAGGCCAGCAGCGCCAGACCGAAGATGCTGGCAGCGAAAACGACGCCGATCATGACCAGCTGGCCGGCATGCTGGCGGAAACCGATGAACAGGTCGGTGATCTGGGCCTCGTGACCATGCGCCAGTTGTCGACAAATCTGGAACATGCCAGCGCCGAACAGCGGCACCAGCAGGTGGGCGGCGATCTGACCGAAGAAGGGAACGATGGAAATGGCCATCAGCATGACCAGCAGCAGCACCGTGCTGCCGATCCAGACGCCCGGATTGACCAGGAACATCGCCCAACCCTGCTGCAGCCAGTCGAAACAGGCGCCGGCATCGACCTCGCGGCTGTCGCCGGTGAATGGTGACGGTTCGAGCGGGAAGGCAGTGGAATCAGTCATCTGCGGATGCTAACGGGGGAGCGGCGTCGGAGCAAGGCGGAAGGACTCGAGCAGCCGACGGAACTGCTCAGGATCCTTGATCGTCACCACTGCGCCGGCGCGCGGCCGATGTTGGGCGTCGAGGCGCAGCAGCCAGAAGCGCAGCGCCGCCGCCCGACGCATGGCCGGCCACGCCTCGGCCTCCGCTTCGCCGAGCGGCCGGACATTGCTGTAGCCGGCAACCAGCGCCGCCAGCGCTTCGGCGGAAAAGCACCAGTCATTGGCGACCACCGCCAGATCGAGCAGCAGACAATCGGCACCAGCAAAGTAGAAATCGAGCACACCACTCGGCCGAGTGCCCTCCCACAACACATTGTCGCGGAAGAGATCGGCGTGGATGACCCCGCGCGGCAGCGCCGAGCGGTCGACGGCTGCCTGGAAGGCCAGTTCGTCGGCGAGCAGGGCCGCCTCATCGGAACTCAACAGCGGCAGCAGCGCCTGACCGGTTTCCCGGCACCAGTCGGCACCACAGGGATTGGCCAGCGGCGCCGGAAAATCGCCAGCTGCCCCGTGCAGTTGGCCGAGCAGGCGGCCGACAGCCAGGCACTGCGCGGCGTCCGGTGTCTCGATGGCCGCCCCCGGCAAACAACTGAGCAGGGCCGCCGGCTTGCCGGCCAGCGGCCGCCAGCGCCGGCCCTGACCATCGACCAGCGGCCGCGGACAGGGCAGGCCGCGGACGGCCAGGTGTTCCTGCAGGGCCAGGTAGAAATCCAGTTCGCCAACGTCGATGCGCTCGAACAGCGTCAGCACGAATCGGCCAGCGGCCGTCGTCACGAAGTAGTTGGAATTCTGCATGCCGGCGGCGATGCCGGCGTGGTCGCGCAACTCGCCGAGGCTCAGCGGTTGCAGCCAGGCGGCGAGTTCCTCACGCCCGACTATGGTGTAGACGGACAAGGCTTACCAGCTATGGATGATCCACATCGGTGGGCGCGTCGGATTGGGATCGATCTCGGTCTCGAGGAAAACGCCGTCGCCCTGGCGATCGACAAGGTAGTAGGGCTTGCCGACGGTGGGCGTGACCTTGACCATGTACAGCTTGCCCTTGATCCGGTATTCCTCGCGCGTTTCCTTCTCGGCCTTGACGATGGTCACCTGCGGCTCAAGCGCCGCGTCGAAGGCTTCCATGCCCGGTGGCGGCGGCGGTACGGCCGGCAGCGGTTGGGTGGCGGGCTGTTGCGCAAAGGCCGGCAGGGCGGCGAGCAACAGGAGGGGGAGAAGGCGGGACATGGGAATTTCCTTGGTTGGCTGGGGCCGATTTTATTACAGGTTGAGCATCAGTTCGCGCTCGTTCGGCAGCGGACCGAAGGGGCGGGATTCGTAATGCTTGAAGATGGCTTCGACCACCAGCTCCGGCTCGTCGATCAGCTGGATGAGGTTCATGTCCTCCGGATCGACCAGCTTTTCCTCGACCAGCCGTTCCTTGAACCAGTCGAGCAGGCCCTTCCAGAAGTCCGAGCAGACGAGGATCAGCGGAATTTTGCGCGCCTTGCCGGTCTGGATCAGTGTCAGCGCCTCCATCAGTTCGTCGAGTGTGCCGAAGCCGCCGGGCATCACGACATAGGCACTGGCAAAGCGGACGAACATGTACTTGCGGGCGAAGAAATGGCGGAAAGTCTGCGAAATGTCCTGGTAGGGATTGTTCGACTGCTCGTGCGGTAGCTGGATGTTCAGACCGACCGACGGCGACTTGCCGTGGAAGGCGCCCTTGTTGGCCGCCTCCATGATCCCCGGGCCGCCGCCGGAAATGACCGAGAAGCCGGAATCGGACAGCAGGCGCGCCGTTCTTTCGGTCAGTTCGTAGTAAGGCGTGCCTTCCTTGACGCGAGCGCTGCCGAAGACGGTCACCGCCGGTTTGATCGCCGCCAGGCGCTCAGTCGCCTCGACGAACTCTGACATAATGCCGAAAATCCGCCAGGACTCCCGGGCCGACGCCGCGTGCATCAGGGCCTCGGATTCCACGCCCATCACCAGTTTTTCGCTTTCCGTCACTTCTCATGCCTCTCTTGTTGTTGGTGGACGGCTCGTCCTACCTTTATCGCGCTTTCCACGCCCTGCCCGACCTGCGCAACAAGGCAGGCGAACCGACGGGAGCCATCTATGGCGTCCTGAACATGCTACGTCGTCTGGAAAGCGACCACAAGGCCGACTACAAGGCCGTTGTCTTCGATGCCAAGGGCAAGACTTTCCGCGACGACTGGTACCCGGAATACAAGGCCCACCGGCCGCCGATGCCGGATGACCTGGTCCGTCAGGTCGCACCGCTGCATGCGGCGATCAAGGCCGCCGGCTGGCCGCTGCTGATGATCGATGGCGTCGAGGCCGACGATGTGATCGGCACGCTGGCCATGAAGGCGAGCGCCGACGGTATCGAGACGCTGATCTCGACCGGCGACAAGGACCTGACGCAACTGGTCGGGCCGCTGGTCCGCTGGTACAACACGATGAGCAACGAGCTACTCGATGCGGCCGGTGTCGAGGCCAAGTTCGGCGTGCCGCCGGAGAAGATCGTCGATTACCTGGCACTGGTCGGCGACACCGTCGACGGCGTGCCCGGCGTCGCCAAGTGTGGCCCGAAGACGGCACTGAAGTGGCTGGCCCAGTATGGTTCGCTCGATGAAATCGTCGCCCATGCCGACGAGATCGGCGGCGTCGTTGGTCAGAACCTGCGCGACCACCTCGGTTTCCTGCCGCTCGGCAAGAAGCTGGTGACGGTGGCCTGCGACCTCTCCAACCTGCCGGCGCCGGCCGCACTGATTTGCGCGCCGCGCGATACCGAGACTCTGCGCGAACTCTATACGCGCTACCAGTTCCGCACCTGGCTGGGCGAAATCGACGGTCCGGAAGCGGCCGCCGCCGTGCCGGCGCGCACGGTCACGGCCGAACCGGCCAACGCCGCGCCGGTTGGCAAGATCGATGTCGATTACGACACGGTGTTCACCTGGGAGCAGCTTGGGGCCTGGCTGACGAAGATCGAAGCTGCCGAGCTGACGGCACTGGATACCGAAACGACCAGCCTCGACTCCTTCGCCGCCCGCATCGTCGGCCTGTCGCTGTCGGTCAAGGTTGGCGAAGCCTGCTACATCCCGCTCGGCCACACCGCCCCCGGCGTCGCCGATCAGTTGCCGCTGGAAGAAGTGTTGGCCCGCCTGAAACCCTGGCTGGAATCAGCCGAGCGCAAAAAAGTGCTGCAGAATGCCAAGTACGACCAGCACCTCTTCGCCAACCACGGCATCCGTCTGGCCGGCATCGCCCACGACACCATGCTGCAGAGCTACGTCATCGAGTCTGACAAGGGCCACGACCTTGGCCAGTTGTGCAGCCGCCACCTCGGCCTCGAAACCATCGCCTACGAGGAACTGTGTGGCAAGGGTGCCAAGCAGATCGGCTTCGATCAGGTCGATATCGAGCGCGCCGCCACCTATGCCGCCGAGGACGCCGACGTCACCCTGCGCGTCCATCAGGTGCTGCACCCGCAATTCGCCGACGAGCCGGGCCTGGCGCGCATCTACCATGAGATCGAGATGCCGGCGCGGCAGGTGATCTGGCAGATCGAACGCAACGGCATCCTGATCGACGCCGAAGTCTTGTCCAAACAGAGTCACGTCATGGGCCAGAAGATCATGGCCCTGGAAGCCGAAGCTTTTGAGCTGGCCGGCCAGCCCTTCAACCTCTCTTCGCCCAAGCAACTGGCCGAAATCCTCTTCGAAAAACAGGGCCTGCCGGTCAAGAAAAAGACGCCTTCCGGCGGCCCGTCGACCGACGAGGAAGTGCTCTCCGAACTGGCGCTCGACTATCCGCTGCCCAAGCTGCTGCTCGAACACCGCAGCCTGTCGAAACTCAAGGGCACCTACACCGACAAGCTGCCGCGCATGGTCAATGCGCAGACCGGCCGCGTGCATACGCACTTTTCGCAGGCCTCGGTGGTCACCGGGCGGCTGGCGTCCAGCGATCCCAACCTGCAGAACATCCCGGTGCGCAGCGAGGAAGGCCGGCACATCCGCACCGCCTTCATCGCTCCGCCCGGTGCCAGCATCGTTTCGGCCGACTATTCGCAGATCGAACTGCGCATCATGGCCCACCTCTCCGGCGACGAGCGCCTGCGCGAAGCCTTCGCCCACGGCGAGGACGTGCACCGGGCCACCGCCGGCGAAATCTTCGGCGTCACACCGCTGGAAGTCGGCCCGGACCAACGCCGCGTCGCCAAGAGCATCAACTTCGGCCTGATCTACGGCATGAGCGCCTTCGGCCTGGCCCGTCAGCTCGGCCTCGAGCGCAGCGCCGCGCAGACCTACATCGACCGCTACTTCGCCCGCTATCCCGGCGTCGCCCAGTACATGGAAGAAGCCCGTCAGATGGCGCGCGACAAAGGCTACGTCGAAACCGCCTTCGGCCGCCGCCTGTGGTTCCCCGAGATCCGGTCGAGCAACGGCAACCGCCGCCAGGGGGCCGAGCGCGCCGCCATCAACGCACCGATGCAGGGCACCGCCGCCGACCTGATCAAGCTGGCGATGATCGCCGTACAGGATTGGCTGGAGAAATCCGGAGCGCAGACGAAACTGGTGCTGCAGGTACACGACGAACTGCTGCTCGAAGTACCGGACGACGAACTGCACGAAGTGCGCCTGCACTTGCCGCGCCTGATGACCCAGGTGGCGGAACTGAAGGTGCCGCTGGTCGTCGAGCTCGGCATCGGACCGAATTGGGAAGCCGCGCACTGATCCGGAATGGCGGCGCCGGACGCGGTGCTGTCTTAAGGGTCGTTTAATTATCAGCCCCTAGCCTTGGAACCCTGTCATCAAGAAAGGGCTTTCCATGTCGGGCGCCATCCGCAATGTCCTGCAGTCCCCCCGTCAGCCGCTGACGGTCAGGCACACGGTCGTCGGTTCGCCGCGTCGTCAGGACGCCGAGGACTTCGTCCGCCGGGCCTTCCACAATCGCTACCAGGCGACGGTATCAAGCTTCGCGCCGAACCTGATGCTGCTCGAACAGGGCGAACGGAGCGTCGCCGTCACCGGCTGGCGCTGCGCCGGCGATGAACGGCTGTTTCTCGAATGCTATCTCGACAGCCCGGTCGAAGACGCTGTCGCCCGTCTCGCCGGCCATCCGGTCCGCCGCGAGCGCATCGTCGAGGTCGGCAATCTGGCCGCCGACAGAGCCGGCGGCAGCATCGACGTGGTGCTGACCCTGGCCCGCCACCTGAACCAGCTCGGCTACGAGTGGGTGGTGTTCACCGCCACCCACGAATTGATCGGCATTTTCCGCAAACTTGGTCTGAGCCTGCTGGCCCTGGCGCCGGCAGACCCGAGCCGCCTGTCGGAACCGGCCGACGACTGGGGCAGCTACTACGACAGCGCCCCGGTTGTCGTCGCCGGCCGCGTCCGACTGGCGCTGGAAAGGGCCCAGGCGCATGAGTAAGCCTTCGCTGTTCGAGGTTCTGGCCGGCCGCCCGGATGAAGCTGTCGTCTTCGTCGGCGACGAGCGGAAGTGGACGGCCGCCGCCGTGCGCGCGGAAATCGCCGCGCTCGGCGAACGTCTGGCCGATGCCCGCGTCGTCGCCGTGCTCGCCGACAACGGGCCGGCCTGGGCCATCGCCGACCTGGCGACACTCGCCGCCGGCCGCGTCCATCTGCCGCTACCCAGCTTCTTCAGCCCGGAACAGTTACGCCACGCCCTCGAGGCGTCCGGCGCCGACAGCGTTCTCACCGACCAGCCGGAGCGCATTGGCCGGCTTGATCTCGGTTTCGCCATCACCGGTCACTGGCAAGGTCTGACCTGGCTGCGCCGCGTCGTCGCGGCGGCCGGCCTGCCGGCGGGAACGGCCAAGATTTCCTTCACCTCCGGCAGCACCGGCACGCCGAAAGGCGTCTGCCTGAGCGCCGAAGGCCTGCACGACACCGCCTCGGCGGTCACCCGCCGGCTGTTTGACCTGCCCCTGCAACGCCACCTCGCGGTGCTACCGCTCGGCCTGCTGCTGGAAAACGTCGCCGGCCTGCACGCCCCGCTGCTGCGCGAGATGCCGGTGCATCTGCCGCCGCTCGCCAGGCTCGGCTGGCAGGGCATGGCTGGCTTCGACCCGGCGGCGCTGCAGGCGGCGGTGACTGCCGCCCAACCGGGCAGCCTGATCCTGGTGCCGGAACTGCTCAAGGCCTGGTCCCTGTATCTGGCCACCAACGGCCAGCGCTCGGCGGCCACGCTGCACTATGTCGCCGTCGGCGGCGCCCGCGTGGACCGCAGCCTCCTCGAACAAGCGCGGGCGCTCGGCATTCCGGCCTACCAGGGCTACGGCCTGACCGAGTGTGGCTCGGTGGTCAGCCTGAACCGTCCCGGTGATGACGCCGATGACGTCGGCCGCCCGCTCGAACATGCCGAGATCCGCGTCAGTGATGGCGAAGTCCTGGTCCGCGCCCGTGCCTTTCTTGGCTACACCGGCACCAATGCATCCCCATCGAGCGCCGAGTTCACCACCGGCGACCTCGGGGAATTTACCGGCAACGGCCACCTGCGCCTGGCCGGCCGGCGCAAGAATCTGCTGATCACCTCCTTCGGCCGCAACATCTCACCGGAGTGGGTGGAGGCCGTCCTGCTCGCCCAGCCGGCGATCCTCCAGGCCATCGTCGGCGGCGAAGCGGAAGCCACGCTGAGCGCCGTTCTGGTGCCGCTGCCCGGGGTCAGCGATAGCCAACTCGCCGCCGCCGTCGCCGCCGCCAACCTGCGCCTGCCTGATTACGCCCGCATCGGCCAATGGCAACGCAGCGCCCCTTTCTCCGCCGCCAACGGACTGGCCACCGGCAACGGCCGGCCGCGTCGCGACGCCATCCTCGCCCGTTTTGCTGCCGATCGGGCAGCCCTTCTCCAGCCACAGGAAACCTGACATGTCCTTCTACGATTATCTCAAAGACGCCACCGCCGACGCCCGCGCCGAACTGCTTGCTGCCCCGGCCATTGCCGGCAGCCTGCAGGGCCAGATCAGCCGCGAAAGCTACCTCGCCTTCCTCGGCCAGGCCTATCACCACGTCCGCCACACGACACCGCTGCTGATGAGCCTTGGCGGCCGTCTGCCCGACCGTCTGGGCTGGTTGCGCAAGGCAGTGGCCGAATACATCGAGGAAGAAATCGGCCACGAGGAATGGATCCTCAACGACATCGCCGCCGCCGGTGGCGATGCCGAAGCCGTGCGCGAGAGCCGCCCGGACCTGCCGGCCGAGGTGATGATCGCCTACGCCTACGACCTGATCGCCCGCGGCAATCCGGCCGGTTTCTTCGGCATGGTGTACGTCCTCGAAGGCACCAGCGTCGCCCTTGCCCTGCTCGCCGCCGACCGCATCCAGGAAACCCTGGGCCTGCCGGATAGCGCCTTCACCTACCTGCGTTCGCACGGCACGCTGGATATCGAGCACACGCGGGTGCTAGCCGATCTGCTGGAAAACATGACCGCCGCCGACCAGGCCGACGTCGTCCATGCCGCACGCGTGTTCTTCAAGCTCTACGGCGACATATTCCGCGCCCTGCCGCTGACCGAAGAGGCGCCCGCATGCTGCTGAATCAGGCGCGCATCCTGTTGACCGGCGCCAGCGGTGGCCTCGGCCAGGAGCTGGCGCGGCAACTCGCCGCCGCCGGTGCCGCCGTGCTGCTGACCGGGCGCGACAGCAGCCGCCTGGCCGGCATCGTGCCGGCCGGAGGTAGCGAGGTGGAATGCATCGAGGCCGACCTTGACGACCCGCAAGGCGTCGCCAAGCTGGTCGCCGCCGCCCGCCGCTTCCAGGTCAACGTGCTGATCAACAATGCCGGCATCGGCTGCTTCGGCCTGCTCGAGGAACAGTCCTGGCCGGACATCGGCCAGGTGCTGAAGACCAATCTGGAAAGCCCGATGCGCCTGACCCATGCCCTGCTGCCCTGGCTGACGACTCAGCCGCAGGCGGCCATCGTCACGGTAGGTTCGACCTTCGGCAGCCTGCCCTTCCCCGGCTTCGCCGCCTACTCGGCGGCCAAGGCCGGCCTGCGCGGCTTCTCCCAGGCCCTGCGCCGGGAACTCGCCGATTCGTCGGTGGCCGTTATTCATCTTGCCCCACGGGCCATCGACACACCGCTCAATTCACTCGCCGTCAATGCCCTTAACCGCGAACTCGGCAACCGCAGCGACAGCCCGGCCGACGTTGCCCGGCAGATCGTCCGCGCCTTGCAACGGAGCGAACGGGAACGCCATTTCGGCTTTCCGGAACGCCTGTTCGCCTGGCTCAACGGGGTCGCCCCGCGCCTGATCGACCAAGCCCTGGCCGGCAAGCTGGCGACCGTCAAGAAACACGCTTCCTCCCTATAAGTTCAACGAAAGGAACCCTCATGCAATTGTTCAGAACCCTTGGCCTGCTCCTCCTCGTCCTCTTCGGCGGGCAAGCCCTCGCCGCCAGCGCCGACGACCTGATTCGTCCGATTCAGGAAGAATGGGCGGAAATCAAGTACCGCCAACCGGCCAAGCAACAGCCGGACCTATACCGTGCGCTGGCCGAAAAGACCCGCAAGCTGGCCGAAGCCAACCCCTATTCGGCGGAAGTGCTGATCTGGGAAGGCATCGTCGTTTCCAGCGAGGCCGGTGCCCGTGGTGGCCTCGGCGCCCTGTCCCTGGCCAAGGAAGCCCGCCGCCTGCTCGAGGAAAGCCTCAAGCTCAACGAAGGTGCGCTCAGCGGCTCTGCCTACACCAGCCTGGCGACGCTTTACGCCAAGGCACCCGGCTGGCCGATCGCTTTCGGCGACGAAAAGCGCGCCGAGGAGCTGTTCCGCAAGTCCCTGTCGATCAACCCGAGCGGGATTGACCCCAATTTCTTTTACGGCGAGTATCTGATCGATGATGGTCGCGTCGCCGAAGGTCGCCGCCATCTGGAAGCCGCCCTCAAGGCCCCGCCCCGCCCCGGTCGTGAACTGGCTGACCAGGGCCGCCGTCAGGAAATCAAGGCGCTGCTCGAGAAGACCGCCAAGGATGCGAAATAAGTGAGATTGCTGCTGGTTGAAGACGATGCCCTGCTCGGCGACGGAACCCGCGCCGGCCTGATGCTGGCCGGCTACGCCGTCGACTGGGTGCGCGATGGCAAGCTGGCGCTCAATGCCTTGCTTGACCACGATTACGATGCCTGCGTACTCGATCTCGGACTGCCCGGAATGGACGGTCTCAGCGTCCTCGGTGAACTGCGCCAGCGCGGCAAGCAGTTGCCGGTGCTGGTACTGACGGCGCGCGATACACGCGAAGACAAGATCAGCGGCCTCGACTGCGGCGCCGACGACTACCTGACCAAACCCTTTGACCTGGCCGAATTGCAGGCCCGCCTGCGCGCCCTGCTGCGCCGCGCCAGCGGTGCGGCCAGCCCGGTGCTCAGCCACGCCGGCGTCGAACTCGATCCAGCGACCAAACGGGTCAGCCGACAGGGGCAGGAAATCCAGCTATCGGCCCGGGAATACGCGCTGTTGCTCGACCTGCTCAATCATCCGCGCCATGTCAGGACGCGCGCCCAGCTGGAAGAAAGCCTCTACGCCTGGGGCGAGGAGACCGACAGCAATACCGTCGAGGTCTACGTCCATCACCTGCGCAAAAAACTGGGCGCCGAATTCATCCGTACCGTCCGCGGCCTCGGCTATCAACTGGGCCCGACCGCTTGATGCAGCCAGGGCCGAAGGCTGCTCATTCGCTGCGCCGGCGCCTGCTGCGCGCCGTCTCGGTGGCCACGCTGCTGGCCTGGAGCCTGACCGGCGTCTTCAGCTACCAGAAGGCCCAGCACGAAGCCGAGGAACTGATGGACGGCCACCTGGCGCAGACTGCCCGCCTGCTGCTCGCCCTGGTGCGCGACAACGAGGACCATCTGAGCGACCTGGCCAACCGCCTGGCCACCGTCCGCGGCACGCGCGAGAACATTTACGAGCCACCGCTGGAATTCCAGATCGGCCGCGACGACGGCACCGTACTCTTGCGCTCGACCGACGCCCCATCGCTGCCCGTCCTCGGCATCGCCGGCCATAGCGACATCGAGCGCGAAACGGAGTCTTGGCGAGTGCTGAACATGGTGTCCGCCGACGGCAGCTACCGTGTCCAGGTCGCCCAGTCGATCGCCCTGCGCGACCAGGCAGCCCTGGAAATTGCCTGGCAGACCGCCTACCCGGTGGTCATCGTGCTGCCACTGCTGCTGCTGATGATCTATTTTTCCGTCCGCAGCGTGCTGCGGCCGCTCGACGCACTGGCAGAGGATGTCGCGGCGCGCACGCCAGACACCCTGTCGCCACTGCCCGAGCGCAACGTGCCGCAGGAAGTGACCCCCCTGGTCGCCGCCCTCAACCGACTGTTCGTCCGCCTCGGCGCAACCCTGGAAAACGAACGGCGGTTCACCGCCGATGCTGCCCATGAACTGCGCACACCGCTGGCCGCCCTCAAGGTGCAGACCCAGGTGGCCAGGCTGAGCAATGACCCGCAAATGCGTGGCCACGCCCTGCAGCAGATCGAGAGCGGCGTGGACCGCGCCACTCACCTGGTCAACCAGTTGCTGCGACTGGCCCGCCTCGACCCCCTGAGCAGCCTGGAGAACAGGCAGGCATTCGATCTGCACACCGTCGTCAACGATGCCCTGGCGGCGATCCGCGGAGCAAATCCCGATATCACCCAGACAATTGTCAATGAACTTCCCGAGCGGCCACTTTTAAGCGAAGGCGACCCCGACCTGCTGGTCATCGCCGTCCGCAATCTGATCGACAACGCCATTCGTTACAGCGGCCTGGCCAGCACCATCCGCATCACCTCCGTTGTAGACGGAAGCCGCTGCTCGCTGAGTGTCCGCGATAACGGCCCCGGCGTGCCGGCTGCCATCCAGGCACGCCTCGGTGAGCGCTTTTTCCGCAACCGGGAAACCAGCGTCGAAGGCAACGGCCTCGGCCTGGCGATCGTCGCCCGCATCGCCGAACTGCATGGCGGCAGCCTTGCCGCCGGCAACCTTCCGGAAGGCGGTTTCGCCGCCACGCTAGACCGCCTGCACCTGGCGACGGCCATCTCCTGACGTGAAGCATCACCCAGGGTCTGCCTGGTTAAGCTTTGGTTAACGGAAGCGGAAGATCATGGGAAGATTGCGTTTTTTGCCTGAGCCCCCCTTGACGACACCATCTTCTTTCTCGCCAATCGATCGCCCCTGGCGCCTGGCTGCTTTCTTCGGCCCCTATGCCGCCCTCGCCCTGCTCTTCCTGATCGGCCTGCCGCTGCTTTCCTTGTCGCGTGCCGGCTTGATGCTCTGGCAGGCCGAGCGCGTCGCCGCCACCGGCATCTGGCCGGAAATGCTGCTGCAGGGCGTGCGCGTCGACATCATCCAGCTTTCTCTGCTCGCCCTGCCTCTGCTGCTGCTCGCCCCGCTGCTGGCGCTGCGCCCACTGTGGCCGTTGTGGCGCCGGCTGAACGCCTTCTGGGTGATCCTCGCCCTGACCCTTCTGGTGCTGCTGGAAGTCTCCTCGCCGCAATTCATCAGCGAGTACGATTCACGCCCCAACCGGCTGTTCATCGAGTACCTGAAGTACCCCGGCGAAGTCTTCTCCATGCTGTGGACAGGTTTCCGCCTGCAATTGCTGGCCGGTATCGTGCTGACCACGCTGGCAGCCGTCACCGCCACCCGCCTGCTGCGCCCGTGGCTGCGCCAGGAACATTCCTGGTCAATGTGGAAGCTTTGGCTGACCTGGCCGCTGCTGGTGCTGGTCTGTGCTCTTGCCATCCGCTCCAGTCTGGACCACCGGCCGGCCAATCCGGCGATGTTCGCGCTGACCGGCGACCCGATGGTCAATACGCTGATCCTCAATTCCGCCTGGTCGGTCACCCACGCCGTCTATGGCATGCGCCACGAGGCCCGCTCGAGCGAAATCTACGGCCAGATGAGCGAGGCCGAAATCCTCGCCGAAATGCGGGCAGCCAGGCAGAGCCTCGGCGATGCCCGCCCCCTGCTCGATCACCCCGAAATCCCGACGCTGGCTTCCCAGCAGGCGACCATCCGCCGTCAGCGACCGCTGAACCTGGTCATCGTGCTTGAAGAAAGCCTCGGTGCCACCTTCGTCGAATCACTCGGCGGCGTGCCGGTGACTCCGGAACTGGAAAAGCTGAAGAAAGAGGGCTGGTGGTTCGAGCAGCTCTACGCCACGGGCACCCGCTCGATCCGCGGCATTGAAGCGGTAGTCACCGGTTTCCTGCCGACACCGGCACAGGCGGTCGTCAAGCTGCAGCTGGCGCAGCGCGATTTCGCCTCGCTGGCCTCCATCCTCGGCCAGCATGGCTACGAGTCGGAATTCATCTACGGTGGCGAAGCGCATTTCGACAACATGCGCGGTTTCTTTACCAACAATGGTTTTAACCGCGTCACCGACCAGAAGGACTACAAGAATCCGGTGTTCAGCAGCAGCTGGGGCGTTTCCGACGAGGATCTGTTCAACAAGACCCACGAACGCCTGAGCGCCAAGCACCAGGAGGGCAAGCCGAACTTCACGCTGGTATTCACCTCGTCGAACCACGCCCCCTTCGAATTCCCCGACGGCCGCATCGAGCTATACGATCAACCCAAGGGCACCGACAACAATGCCGTCAAGTACGCCGACCACGTTCTCGGCCGCTTCATCGACCAAGCCAAGGCCAGCGCCTACTGGCAGGACACGGTGTTCCTGATCGTCGCCGACCACGACATCCGGGTGCGTGGCGACAGCCTGGTGCCGATCGAGCGTTTCCATATTCCCGGCCTGATCCTCGGCGCCGATATCCAGCCGCGCAAGGTGAAGACCATCGCCAGCCAGATCGACCTGGCGCCGACGCTGCTGTCACTGATGGGCGTCGATGCCGAGCATCCGATGATCGGCCGCGACCTGACCCGCGAACCGGAGAACCTGCCGGGCCGGGCGATGATGCAGTACGAACAGCACTACGCCTGGATGGAGGGCGAAAAGGTGGTCGTCCTGCGCCCGGAAAAGGCCCCGGAACATGGGCACTATGATCTGCGAACCAAGCATCTGCAGGCTGCCTCCCCGCCGCCGGAAGCCAAAGCCCTGGAACGCCGGGCGCTGGCCCATGCGCTGCTGCCGGCTTGGCTTTACCGCGAGCAACGCTACAAACTGCCGGAAGCCGGCGAGCAAGCTGCCACGCTTCGGCGCTGACCAGCACAGCCTTGAGGTTCAGTCGTCATCGTCATCACGGCCCTGCTTGCCACCGCGCCGACCAAATTCACCGCGAATGTCATCCTCGTTGGCATTGCGGTGGCATTCGACACAGTTGTCGAAGTCGCGGATGCCTTCCTCGATGTGCTCGCGGCGGATTTTTGCCGGCGAGTGCTCGTGGCAGCCGTAGCAGGTATAGCGGCTGTAATCGTCACGTAAATGGCAGGTGACACAGCGCACATTGTGGTCCCGGTCGAGCTCGAAGGACTTGCGGTGATCGAAGGTGGCCGGCGTCCATTTGTTCTGGCTGTGACACTGGCTGCAATTGGCGGTCAGTTGCCGATGAAGGTTATCTTGCGGCGCCTTGTGGCAATCTCGACATTGTTCGCGGGTGATTTTTTCCAGTAGCAGGTGGTCAAAGTGACCGGTCGGACGGAAACGCTTCACCCCGGCATGATCGCTATGGCAGGCCACGCAGTCCTGGCGGGTCAGCTTCTGGTGAAAGGGCGTCGACGTCAGCGGCTTGGCAATGGGCAGGCCTGCCGATGTCAGGCGGCCGATTTCTTCCGGCTTGTGACAAGTGATGCAGCGCTGCGAGTCAGCGCCGGTGAACGGCGCATGGCAGGCGAAGCAGTCCGCCTCCAGCTTGCCGTGGCCGGGGATCAGCTTGCCGGGGGCGACCATCAGCTGTGGATAGACAAATGCCAGGATGGCGAAGGCCGTCAGATTGGCCGCCAGGACGATCTTGACGATGCGCTTCATATCCAGCCCCAGAACAGGAAGACGCTGAAGATGTGCCCGAGCGCCAGCACAGCGAAGACAACGAAAATCGGGATATGCACCTTGCGCCATTTGGCCATGGCATCAAGCGCCACCGCATCCCAGAACACAGCGCGCTCGACCTCGGCTGTCGCCAAGCCGCGCAACTGGTAGTGATCGCGCTGGCCGAGCACGTGCTCGCGCGAACGGCCGAGGAGCAGTTTGCCGACCATGCCACTGATGACATTGACCCCCATCGCCACCGTCGCCAGCCAGGGCAATATCGCATCGAAGTGGATGCCGGCATGCAGCAGCACCATCAGCGAGCCGAGCCAGGTACCGATTTCATGCAGCGTCAGCAGGGTCTTGGGATTGCCCGTCGTGATGTATTTGCGCTTGCGCAGCGAATAGACCAAGGAGCCGATGATCAGCAGGGTGCCGGGGATGCCGAGGTAACGCCCGACCCAGACGAGATCGAGGCGGTGCAGCAGGTAGTCGCCAGCCAGGGTGGCCACTGCCAGCAGGAGCAGCAGCACGGTAAAGGGCAGAACATGCCGGCGCCACAGCGAGGAAGTTGCTGGCATGATTCAGGCCTCCAGGGTGACGCTGGTTTTCGGCGAACTGGCGCAAAGCAGGCAACTGCCCGGCTCTGGATCGAAATCCGGTGGTGCGCGATAGCTCACTTCACCCGCCAGGATGGTGGTCTGACAGGTGCCGCAACCACCAGCCCGGCAGCCGGTATCGACGACAATGCCATGCGCCTCGGCGAATTCCAGCAGGCTTCCGGCCGCCGCTTGCCAAGGCAACTGCTTGCCCGATTTGGCGAAGGTGACGACGATATCGCTCGCCCCTTCCGGCACAACCGGTGCTGGCGCCACCTGCCGGCGCGGAATGGAAGCCGGGCCGAAGGCCTCGAAATGGATGCGCTCGTCCGGCACACCCCAGTCCTCGAGCCCGCCGACCAGACTCGCCATCATCGGTGTCGGACCGCAGATGTAGAAGTGGTAGGGCCGCAGCGGCAATTCCTGACGCAGCAAGACGATGTCGACTCGACCGTGATGATGATAGTCACGCCCGGCCAGATCCTCGGGCAGCGGATCGCTGAAGCACAGGCGCAGATGAAAATCCGGATGGCTTGTCGCCAGGTTTTCCAGTTGCGCTTTCATGATCGGCTCACGGCTGTTGCGCACGCCGTAGAACAACCAGATTTCCCGTCCGGGCTGCTGCTCGAGACACCAGTTCAGCATGGAAAGCATCGGCGTGATGCCGATGCCGCCGCCGATCAGCACCACTGGTGCGCTACCGCCATCGATATGAAAATGACCACCGGGCGCCCGCACCTGCAGGATGCTGCCAACGCCGACCCGTTCGTGGAGATGATTCGACGAGCGCCCTGGCGGCAGATCACTCCCTGGCGGCGCCGGCACCCGCTTGACCGAGATGCGGAAGGCATCCGGACGCGGCGCATCGGACAGGGAATAGCAACGCACGATCTGCTCGGTCTCACCGCTTGTCGTCGGCAGGTCGAGGCGGAAAGTCAGGAATTGGCCGGGCAGGAAAGGTGGCAGCGTTTCGCCGTCCGTGGGGGCAAGATAAAACGAACAGATCGATTGCGCCGCATCCTCAATGACCCGACGTTCCACCCGGAACTCACGGAAGCCCGACCAGGCGGCAGATGCTGCGGGCAAGACCGCGGCAGCCACCGGCAACACCGGCGTAGCCTCCGGCCCCCCGCCGCGCAAGGCCAGATAGCCCAGCCAGTGTTGCCAGAAGCTGATGCCGAGCCACAGTGCCAATTGCAGCGAAATACCCAGGGCGATCCAGAGCAGCAGGGAGAGCGAGGTCATGTTTTATCCCGATACCTCAATTGGAAGGAAGATCCACCACCGGGTCACCGGGCGTATCTGGTGGAGCCGCCATCGCTGACCCCATACTCAATCGCCATCGTCGTCGCCATGCCGGTGGCGTTCTTCCCGCATCTCCCTCGGCGGCAGGGGCTTGTCGCCATAGGCTGCGCGATAGACCTCGGCGGACGTAAAGCGACATTCCTGGTGCGTTCCCAGCTTTTCCAACAAGACCGTATCGGGCTTGGGCAACAAACCCGTCTGCGCCGTGATCTGCTCCCTGATCTGCGCGCAGGATTCGCCTTCGGCCGGCACGGCATGGGCGTTCATGACCAACATCCCGAGCAATCCGATGACTGGCGGTTTTCTGTAGTAATGCATCATCGACTCCGCGATGGTGATTGATGCTTACCACTTTGCCGGCTGGGCACTGAACCGGTTCTGAACAGCTCGTTCAAGCTGCGTTCATCGCGCTGATCGTTACCGCGCCTCTCGGCTTACGGCCAATGCAGCACCAGGCGGCTGCCATAAGTTGGGCGGCACGCCAGCGCAGCCTCCAGGCTGCTGCCCGACTGCGCGGCCTGCAATACGCGAATGACACCAGCGTGGGTGACCAGCACCGCCTCCGCCACCGGCAGCGTGGTAATGAAGGCCAGCACGCGCTGCTGCAGTTGCCACGGGGATTCGCCGCCGGGCGGGGCGTAGCCAGCCACGTCGGCGGCCCAAGCGTCGATTTCGGCGCGCGGAATCTCGTCCCACGGTAGGCCCTCCCAGGCCCCGAAATTCATCTCCTGCAAGCGCTCGTCGAACAAGGGTTGGCCATGCAGCGCCGCCGCCAGGCCGCGGCAACGTTGCAGCGGGCTGCTCCACAGCGGCAGGCCCGGTGGCAGTTCGGCGAGCAGAACGGCGGCGACCGCCGCGGCATCCTCAGCCGGCACGTCGAGTGCGCCGTAGCAGATCCCCGGCGCGATCAATGGCCGCGGATGGCGGATCAGGTGCAGGATCATCCCGGCAACTGCGCCAGCAGGCCGAGATAGAAGGCGATTTCGGCGACTTGCTGGACGGCACCCAGGCAGTCGCCGGTATAGCCACCCAGCCAGCGGCGGAATTTGGCCGCCAGCCAGAGCGTGGTCAGGGCCGCCAGCAGGCAGCCGGCCAGGGACTGCGGCCAGGGCAGCGGCAGCAGGCCGAGGACGGCGAAACATGTCGCTGCCAGCAGCGCACTGGCCGACAGCCGCGTCGCCAGCGGCTTGGCTTTTGACTGCAGGTCTTCACGCACGTAGTCCATGGTCGCCAGCAGCAGCGTCGAGGCGTGGCGCGACACGGCGTGACCAGCGACCAGCGCCCACGGCACCAACGTCGGATCGAGTGCGGCGAGCAGCACGAACTTGCCGGTCAGCCCGAGCCACAAGGCCACCACGCCGTAGCTGCCGACGCGTGAGTCCTTCATGATTTCCAGGATGCGCAGCTTGTCCCAGCCACCACCGAGACCGTCGGCAGCATCCGACAGGCCATCCTCGTGGAAGGCGCCGGTGGCGTAGATGGTGGCCGCCATGGACAGCAGCACGGCCACCGGCTGCGGCCACAACTGCAACGCAGCCAGATAAACCAGGGCACCGAGGCCACCGACGACCAGGCCGACCGCCGGAAAGTACCGGGCCGAGCCGTTCAGCGCCTCGGCCGAATGCCCGACCCAGGCCGGTACCGGCAGGCGGGTGAAGAAACGGATGGCGCCGAGGAAATACTCCAGTTCGCGGCGCAGCATCACGCCTTGTCCGCCACCCCGGCCGATTCGAAACTGGCCATCTCGTTGAGGAAGCCAACGGCGGCCTGCACCAGCGGGAAAGCCAGTGCGGCGCCGGTGCCTTCGCCGAGGCGCAGGCCGAGGTCGAGCAACGGTTCAGCCCCCAGAGCCTGCAATTGGGCCTGATGCCCCGACTCGGCCGAGCGGTGGCAGAAAACGCAGTAATCGGTCAGCGCCGGGAACAACTTCGCCGCCGTCAGCGCCGCAGCGCCGACAATGAACCCATCGATGAGCAGCAGCATCTTCGCTTCCGCCGCCGCCAGCATGGCACCGACCATCATCGCCACCTCGAAGCCGCCGAACTCGGCCAGCACGGCCAGCGGCGCGTTGCCGCCACCGCCGTTGCGATAGCGGTTCAGCGCCTGTTCGAGCAGAGCCTGTTTGCGCGCCAGCCCGGCATCGTTCAGGCCAGTGCCACGGCCGACGCAATCAGCCAATGGCACACCGGTCAGACAATGGGTCATCAGTGAAGCCGACGCCGTATTGCCGATGCCCATTTCGCCAAAACCGACGACATTGCAGCCATTGAGCGCCAGGTTATGAATGATTTCGGCGCCGCGCGTGATCGCCAGTTCGCACTGCTCGACGGTCATTGCCGATTGCTCGAGGTAGTTGGCCGTACCGGGCGCCACCTTGGCATGGATCAAGCCCGGTCGCCGGCCGAAGTCATGGGCGACGCCGGCGTCGATGACGGCCAGATGGAGGCCGTTCTGCCGAGCGAAAACGTTGATCGCCGCACCGCCGGCGAGGAAGTTCTCGACCATCTGCCAGGTCACGTCTTGCGGAAAGGCCGAAACACCGGCCCGCGCCGCACCGTGATCGCCGGCAAAGACCAGCATGTGTGGTTGACCAAACTGCGGGTCGAGACGCTGCTGGATCAGGCCGACCTGCCGGGCGACGGCTTCCAGCTGGCCGAGTGCGCCGCGCGGCTTGGTTTTCTGGTCAATCTTGTGCTGCAGCGCAGCGACCAGGCCCTGGTCCGGGGCGACGATCTTGAATTTTGAATGCATCCGCTTCTCCAATAGCAGAAGGGCCTCGCGCCGGCACCTGTCCAAATGCCACCGCGAAACCCTATCCCCAGGCTTCCTGTTGCCACGATCCGACAGGTCTTCTGGCTCTCGGATCAGCCGGTTCGCCGCACCTTCCCGCCGGGTCTGTTTCCCCTTCAGCAGTGGCATTTCGCGACAACCGTCCCCGATTACAGCGGCGGGCCCGCCACGGATTTGCACCGTGTTCCGTGATATCGAATCGCGGCCGATTATACCGGTTGCGGCGGAGGCCGGGATTCGCCCACAATGCCGCCGATGAAACAACTGATCCTCGGCGGTGCCCGTTCGGGCAAGAGCCTGCTGGCTGAACAGCGGGCGGCGGAATCTGGCCGGCGCGTCATCTACCTGGCGACGGCCGAAGCGCGCGATGGCGAGATGAGCCGGCGCATCAGCCATCATCGCGCCCGCCGCCCGGCCGACTGGGGCTGCGCCGAGGAAACCCTGCATCTGGCGATCCGTTTACGCGAGTTGGCCGCCCCCGATACCTGCATCCTGGTCGATTGCCTGACCCTGTGGCTCTCCAACCTGCTGTTCGCCGGCAAGGCGGCCGCGCAGGCCGAAGCCGGCGAGGCCATCGACTGCCCGCTGTTTGCCGGTGAAGCCACCGCGCTGATCGAAACTCTGCCGCAATTGCCAGGACAAGTGATCCTGGTTTCCAACGAGGTCGGCTGGGGCATCGTGCCGATGCAGCCGCTATCGCGCCTGTTCACCGACGAGCAGGGGCGGTTGAATCAGCGCGTTGCTGCCGTCTGCGACCGGGTGACGCTGGTCGCCGCCGGCCTGCCGCTGGAACTCAAAGCCCCGGCAGCAGGGGCCTGAGCTTTTCCCAATCGAGCGCCGCCTCGACCGAATCGGCCAGGCGATCGAGATCGGCTTCGCGGCGAGCGGCGAAATCGACCGGCGCGCTTTCCGTCATGCCGGCCCAGGCGAGCAGCGCCGTCAGCGCCTGTGGGTGGTCAAAAACCCCGTGGCAATAGGTGGCGAAGATCTGGCCGTCGGCCGAGATGCCCCCATCGCGCCGGCCATCGGCGAGTTCAACAGCCGCCTGCGCCAACCCGGCACCTGCCGTCACGCCCAGGTGAATTTCGTAGCCGGTCATGGCCGGCTGTCCTGGAAGACACAAGTGACCACTCACATTGCGTAGCTGCTTGTCACTTTCCAGCGTCGTCTCCACATCAAGCACAGCGAGGCCCGGCGTGCTGCCCGGCCGGCCTTCCAGGCCCTGCGGATCGTGGATCATTGCCCCGAGCATCTGGTAGCCGCCGCACAGGCCGACCACCTTGCCGCCGTAGCGCAGATGCTTGCGGATCGCCCCCTCCCAGCCTTTCTCTCGCAGCCAGTCGAGATCGGCGCGTACCGCCTTGGAGCCGGGCAGCACGATCAGGTCGGCAGCCGGCGGCGTCTCGCCCGGCCCGACCCAGCGGAAATCCACTTCCGGATGCAGGCGCAACGGATCGAGGTCGTTGTGGTTGGAGACGCGCGGATAGGCCGGCGCCACCACCTTCAGCTTGGTCGTGCCCTTGGCCAGCGCGGCGGTGGCGATGGCGTCCTCGGCGTCGAGCAACAGCCCGTGCAGATAGGGCAGCACGCCCAGCACCGGCTTGCCGGTGCGCTCCTCCAGCCAGGTCAGGCCGGATTCGAGCAGGCCGATGTCGCCGCGAAAGCGGTTGATGACGAAACCCTTGACCCGCGCCTGCTCGGACGCCGACAGCAGTTCCAGCGTGCCGACCAGATGGGCAAAGACACCGCCGCGGTCGATGTCGGCGACGATGATTACCGGGCAATCCACTGCTTCGGCGAAGCCCATGTTGGCGACGTCGCGGTCGCGCAGGTTGATCTCGGCCGGCGAACCGGCACCCTCGACCAGCACGCAGTCGTAGGCGGCGGTCAGCCGGGCCCAGGACTGCAGCACCGCCTGCATCGCCCGCGGCTTGTAGGCGTGATAGGCCTTGGCATCGAGATCGGTGGCCACCTGGCCATGGATGATCACCTGCGCTTTCTTGTCGGTGGTCGGCTTCAGCAGCACCGGGTTGAAATCGGTATGCGGCTCCAGGCCGCAGGCCAGCGCCTGCAGCGCCTGCGCCCGGCCGATCTCGCCGCCATCGACGGTGACCGCCGAATTGAGCGCCATGTTCTGCGGCTTGAACGGCGCCACGCGCACGCCGCGGCGCTTGAGGATGCGGCACAGCGCGGCGACCAGCGTCGATTTGCCGGCATCGGAGGTGGTGCCTTGGACCATCAGGGAAGAGCAGGTCATGAAGAACGGGCGGGGAAAATGGGCCGACATTATGGCACTTGCCACCCCACCCCCCGCTCGCTTAGCATCGCCCCCGCCCGAATCAAATCGGGCAAGTGTCTTTCGGTGCTGCTTAGCTTCGGCTAATCAGAGAATCGGGAAGGCGGTGCGATTCCGCCACGTGCCCAACGCTGTGAGGAGGACGTTCGCCGCAGTTCGCCACTGGTGCAAGCCGGGAAGGCGCGGCAACGGGTGAATCCGAGTCAGAAGACCGGCCGGGAGACGAAACCGGGCTGCTTGGTCAGGCAGCCGTCGTTCATTTTCCAGAAGGGGAATCCATGGAAAACCAGGTCGTACATTCCTTTGGCGAGGCCGAACGGGCCGCCGTCTACCGCACCATCTTCAATCGCCGCGACGTGCGCGGCCAGTTCCTGCCGACGCCGGTTCCCGACGAAACGCTCGCCCGCGTACTGATGGCCGCCCACCATGCGCCGTCGGTCGGTTTCATGCAGCCGTGGAATTTCCTGGTGGTGCGTTCGCCCGAGGTCAAGCAGCGGGTGCGCGACGCCTTCGCCAAGGCGCACGCCGAGGCGGCGCTGATGTTCCCGGAGGGCAAGCGCGAGATCTACAGCCAGTTGAAGCTGGAAGGCATCGTCGAGTCGCCGGTCGGCCTGTGCATCACCTGCGACCGCGAGCGCACCGGCCCGGTGGTGGTCGGCCGCACCCACATCAAGACCATGGATCTTTATTCCAGCGTCTGCGCCGTGCAGAACCTGTGGTTGGCGGCCCGCGCCGAAGGTCTGGGCGTCGGCTGGGTGAGCATTTTCAACCAACCGGAGTTGCAGCAGGCGCTGGGCATTCCGCCGGAGATCGTGCCGATCGCCTACCTGTGCATCGGCTACGTCAGCCATTTCCACGACAAGCCGGAACTAGAAAAGGCCGGCTGGCTGCCGCGCCTGCCGATCGCCGATCTGCTCTACTTCGATCAGTGGGGCCAGGGCGATCCGGAGCAGCAGGAGTCACTGACCGCGACGCTGGCGGCCATGCAGGACGACATCCAGCAGCGGGGCATCTTCCCGAAATGATGCCGGACGGCGCGCTCGCCCTGCCGCTGGCGGCGCTGGCCGCCGTGCTGCTCGACCGGTTGCTCGGCGAGCCGCGCCGTTTCCACCCGCTGGTCGGCTTCGGCCGGCTGGCGGCCTTCCTCGAAAAGAAGCTGAACCGCCGTTCGATCCCGGCCGGCCTGCTGGCCTGGCTGCTCGCCGTCGGCCCGTGGGTGGCGCTGGCCTTCTGGCTGCGCCCGCTGGCGCCGTTCGCCGTCGATGTCGTGCTGCTTTATTTCGCGCTCGGCGCGCAGAGCCTGTGCGAACACGCCGAAGCCGTCGCCCGGCCGCTGCAGGACGGCCGCCTGGAGGAGGCGCGGCAACGCGTCGGCTGGATCGTGTCCCGTGACACTTCGGCGCTGGATAGCACCGGCGTCGCCAAGGCCGGCGTCGAATCGGTGCTGGAAAACGGCAACGACGCGGTGTTCGGCGCGCTGTTCTGGTTCGCCCTGTTGGGCGGCCCGGGCGCCCTGCTGTTTCGCCTGGCCAACACGCTCGATGCGATGTGGGGCTACCGCACCGAACGTTATAACCTGTTCGGCCGCTGTGCCGCACGGCTCGACGACGCGCTGAACTGGGCGCCGGCGCGACTGACGGCGCTGACCTACGCGCTGCTCGGCCAGACGCGCAACGCGCTGGCCTGCTGGCGGGCGCAGGCGCCGACCTGGGACAGCCCGAACGCTGGCCCGGTGATGGCTGCCGGCGCCGGCAGCCTGGGCGTCGAACTGGGCGGC